>JBEKDG010000050.1:0-29497 GCA_050014475.1 Terriglobales bacterium
AACCCCGGCGACGTGGTCGGCGTGAGCGGAGTCGAGAAGCAATACAACAGCATCCTGATGGGCAAAAACGGATTCCGGCGGGCGATTGTGAATAGCCATGGGCGCGAGGTCGGGCGCCTGGACGAAACGCCCGCGGAGCCGGGCAAGCAGCTCAAGCTTACGGTCGACCTCGATTTGCAAATCGCGGCGGAACAGGCAATCGAAGGAAAGAATGGCGCGATCGTGGCGATGGATCCACACACCGGAGAAATTCTGGCGATGGTGAGCCGTCCGACGTTCGATCCCAACGATTTCGCGGTGAAGGTTTCACGGGACGAGTGGAACAAGCTGATCAACGATCCCGACAAGCCGCTGCTGAACAAAGCGATTCAGGCCCAACTCGCGCCCGGCTCGACGTTCAAGGTCATCATGGCGACCGCCGGATGGCAGGAAGGGATTGCCCAGACCCTCCACGTAAAGTGCACCGGGGGCGCCACGTTTTATGGCCGGCGCTTCGGATGCTGGGTGAAAGGCGGCCACGGCCCGGTCGATTTTCCGAAAGCGATCTACCAGTCCTGCGATGTTTTCTTTTACACGCTGGCGGAAAAGCTCGGCATCGATCGCATCGCAAAATACGCGACCGCCTTTGGATTGGGGCAGAAGACCGGTATCGACCTGCCCAACGAAGTGAGCGGAGTGATGCCCTCGGAAGAATGGAAGATCCGCAATTTCAAGCAGAAGTGGTTCGCCGGGGAAACGATTTCGGTTGGCATCGGTCAGGGCGCGGTGGCGATCACTCCCGTGCAACTGATGCGCGCAGTTGGCGCCATCTCGATGGATGGCCGCATGGTTGTCCCGCACGTGATCAATCCCACGAACCTGCCGCCGGGGTTCGTTGAGGCCACGCACTATACGGAAGTAAAAAACATTCCGTTTGACCCGACGGGATGGAACACCATCACCGATGCGTTGGGTCGGGTCCTGTTGCCGGGAGGCACGGCTCCCTCGGCGTACATTCCAGGAATCGACATCGCCGGCAAGACCGGGTCGGCGCAGATTGTTTCGCTCGCCACTCGCGCGAAGCATGCCAACAAAGAAGATTTCGCGCAGAACGGGTGGTTTGTGGGATTCACCCCCAGGCGCAATCCGGACGTCATTGTGTGTGTGCTGTTCGAAGGCGGCGAGCACGGGAGGCTGGCGGCGCGTTTGGCGACCCAGGTGATCAAGGCTTACGTCGATAAGCAGCGGCGCCAGCCCACCAAGATGGCGACGGGCTCGGGCAAGGTGGAAGTCGGCAGCCTGTGGACCGATTCTGGCGGCGAAGACGGCACGAATGAAGACCGTCTGCAGGGCGGCCGTTTCCTCGTCGAAGTTGCGCGCAAGAGGGCTCCGCTGGCGGTTGCCGCGCCCGGCATGCACTGACTTACGCCTTTCAGCGGCCGCAGTCCTCAGTTGATCGTTAGTAGTTGATCGTCAAGAGCTAACAGCTAAGAGCTAAGAGCCGATGTGAGCGCTGCTCGTGATACGTTAAATCTGAAATGAAGACTGCAGCCCGCCTGGCTCTGGACGCCGCATTCGTGCGCGGAGTGACTTATGCCGACGCGCGCGTGGTGTCGATCGGCAACCGCTCGTTGACCACCAAGAACGGACGGGTGGGGCATGCCTCGGAGTCCGAGTCGCTCGGCATCGGCGTGCGCGTGATCGCGGAAGGCGCGTGGGGGTTTGCCGCGTCTGCGGATTTGAGCCGCGCCGCGGTGGAAGCGGCAGCCGCGCGGGCGGTCGAAATCGCGAAAGCCTCGGCGCGTGTGAAGCGGGAAGATGTTCGACTGGCTCCCGAACCTGCGGCGGTGGCGGAGTGGACGACACCTTACAGAGTCGATCCGTTCACCACGTCGGTCGAGCAGAATCTCGGTCTGTTGCTGAAGGTTGACGCGGAGATGCGCGCCGTTGCAGGCGTCACACTCGCCGAAACCGGCATGAACTTCCAGCGCGAAGAGTCGTGGTTTCTTTCTTCCGAAGGCGCCGACATCCATCAGACAAAATATTCGACCGGCGCAGGATATACGGCGTATGCGTTTGCCGGTTCCGAGATTCAAAAGCGGTCCTATCCGAACTCGTTCGGCGGGCAATGGCAGAACCGCGGCTACGAACAGATCGAAGAAATGAAATTGGCGGAGAATGCCCGGCGCGTGGCCGAAGAAGCCGTCGCGCTGCACCAGGCGCAGCAGTGCCCGGAGGGCGCGGCCACAATTATTCTGGATGGATCGCAACTGGGTTTGCAGATTCACGAATCCATCGGGCATCCGATTGAGCTGGATCGTGTGCTGGGCATGGAAGCAAATTTTGCGGGCACATCGTTCCTTACGCTGGAAAAACTGGGAAATCTGCGCTACGGCAGCGAGCTGGTCAACGTCGTGGCCGACGCTCGGCAGGAACACGGACCGGGCCTGGGGACCTTCGCCTATGACGACGAAGGTGTAGCCGCGCAATCGACACCAATTATTACGAATGGACGCTTTACCGGATATCTGAGTTCGCGCGAAACCGCCCACACCATCGGCGCCGCACGATCTGGCGGAACGCTGCGCGCCGAAGGCTGGAACCGGCTGCCCATGATTCGCATGACCAACGTCAGCATTCTGCCGGGAGAGAAGCCGCTGAGTTTGGAACAGCTCATTGCCGCGACTGACCGGGGCATCTACATGGAGACCAACAAGTCCTGGTCGATTGACGACAAGCGTTACAATTTTCAGTTTGGGTGCGAGATCGCGTGGGAGATCAAGAACGGTAAGCGAGTACGGATGCTGAAAAATCCTTCGTATTCCGGGATCACGACGGAGTTTTGGAATTCAATGGACGCAATCTGCTCGCGCGACGAGTGGGCTATATGGGGCACTCCAAACTGCGGCAAGGGCCAGCCGCAGCAAGTAGTGGGTACCGGACACGGCGCAAGCCCGGCCCGGTTCCGCAATATTCGCGTCGGCTCGGCGTACCAGGGAAGTTGAGAAGAGAAATTTTGTAATGTGGTAATCGGGTAATTTGGCAATTTAAAACCTTCAGATCAAGGGGCATGGGATCGATTTCAAATTACCAAATTACAAATTACCCAATTACCAATTTCCATCAATGCTGACCAAAGAACAAGCCGCCGTCATCTTCGACCGAATTCGCCGCTTCTCGTCCGCCGACGAGGTCGAAGTCCTCTTCACCGGCTCCCGCTTCGCCCTGACCCGCTTCGCCAACAACACCATTCATCAGAATGTGGAGGAAGAGAACTCCATCGTTTCGATCCGCACGAATTTTGCGGGCCGCACGGCGCGCGCCACCGCCAATCAGTTTGACGACGAGAGTCTGCGGCGGGCAGTGGCTGCTTCGGAGAATCTCGCGAGAGTGCAGGCGCCAGATCCAGACTTGCTGCCGATGCCTACGGCAGAAGAGGCAAATTCCGGGGATGAGTCCGGGCAAAAGAGTCTCCGCGCGACACGTTTTTTTGATCGGACCGCCAACATCACTCCCGCCGATCGCGCCGAGGTGGTCAAGCGCATCGTTTCCGTTGCCGCGAAACACAAGCTGACGACGGCGGGTATTTACTCGAACTCGGAATCCCGCGAAGGAATCTTCAACTCGCGCGGCTTGGCGAATTGGCATCAGCAGACGTTGGCGGAGATTTCCATCACCATGCTGGCCGACGATTCTTCCGGCTGGCAGAAATCGAATTCCCCCGATGTGAGTAACCTCAATCCTGCGTGGCTGGCGGAGACCGCTGCCCAAAAGGCTGTCGAATCCGCCCATCCGCGGGAGATTGCGCCCGGAAAGTACACGGTAATTCTTGAACCGGCCGCTGTCCTCGACATTGTTGGCTTCATGTTCTGGGACTACAGCGGCGTCGCGATTCTGGACCAGCGATCGTTTCTCAATGATCGGATCGGCACCAGACTTTTTGGCGAGAACATCAACATCTGCGATGACGCCGCGCATCCGCTGCAGGCGGGCTCGCCGTTCGATGGCGAGGGCATGCGGCGCCAGCGCGTGCCATTGGTCGAGAACGGCGTAATCAAGCGCGTGGTGTATGCGCGCGCCACGGCACAGAAGATGAAGAATTCGGAGTATGCGGGCAAGGTCGGCCCCGTCGAACCCACCGGGCACGGATTTCCCTTGCCGAACGAGATGGGCGAGATGCCGATGAACATTGTTTTCGGCCCGGCAGAAAAGCCGCGAAGCGTAGAGGAAATGATCGCCTCAACCGAGCGCGGCGTGCTGGTCACGCGCCTGTGGTACATCCGTGAAGTCGATCCGTACGAGAAGATCGTGACCGGCATGACCCGCGACGGGACGTTCTTGGTGGAGAACGGCAAGATCCAGTGCGGTCTGCGCAATTTCCGCTTTAACCAAAGCCTGATCTCGATGCTGTCGAATGTCGAGGCGATGAGCGCTCCGGTTCGCGCCAGCGGAGAGGAATCGTTCGACATGGTGGTGCCGGCGATGAAGGTGAAAGAGTTTAACTTCACCGAAGCAACAAAGTTTTGAGCACTCAGCACTCAGCATTCAGTTCCCCTGCCGATCAGCCTCCACCTTCGGGATCCAAGGTAAAGGGCGACTCAGGAGAGGTCTCCATCGCCCGTGATATAGTCAGCGGTTATCAGCATCTCGAGCTTCAGGGTGGCCCCGGAATGTGGGTCTCCGCGGGACGACCGAGGCGGGGGTATTGCCGTGGCATGGGATCTGGTGCCGGTGGGTGCGGCGGGCCCCAGGGCGGTTGCTTTCGGGGACAATGGTAGGAAAATAAATGGGATTCGCCATATCAACCGACCTTCAGTTACTCCTCGGGGCAGACCATGGTGCTGCCCCGAAATACTTGAACTCATGAATTTAAGACCATAACGCAAACACCCTCATGGTTCGATCACTCAGCATCACCGCCGTAGTCGAAAATACAGCGGGCGCATTCGACTTCCTGGGAGAGTGGGGACTTTCTTTATGGATCGAAGCCGACAGCCACCGGATCCTTTACGATACGGGGCAGGGCCGCAGCCTCCTAGAGAATTCTCGTCTGCTGAGAATCGATCTAAAGACAGCCGAAGCTCTGGTCACCAGCCACGGCCACAGTGATCACACGGGCGGTATCGCACAACTCATGGCGGCTGGTTTTCGGGGCAAGGTCTATGCGCACCCAGCGGCGTTTGCGAAGAAGTATCAACGGGAGCCGAATTCCGTTGCCGTGCGAAGCAAAGGGATTCCGGACGCATGTGAACAGGCACTCCGCCGATGGGCTTCGGAGATTGTCGACTCATCAGCACCCACCAAAATCGCACCGGGGATGATGGTCACCGGCGCCATACCCCGCCGGACCGATTTCGAAGACACTGGGGGGGCCTTCTTTCTCGACCATACCTGCACCAAGCCGGATCCTTTGCTCGATGACCAGGCGCTCTTGATCGAGACTCCCCGCGGCTGGGTCGTTATCACTGGATGCGGCCATGCGGGCGTGGTCAACACGGTTAAGTATGCCGTGGAGTTGACGGGAACACACCGTATCCACGCCGTTGTAGGCGGGATGCATTTGGCAAACGCGTCGGAACACCGCATCAAAGCTACGGCGGAACAGCTGAAGAATTTAGGCGTCGAGCTCATTGCGCCATGTCACTGCACCGGCTTTGCCGCCACGGGATTTTTCCAGAGTCAATTTGGAGCGCAGGTGGTGGTGCTTCGAGCCGGGTTGAGCTGTCGCTTCGGGGACTAATGACTACGGTAGGTGCAAGTCGCTCTGCAAAAGCTTCCACGCGATCCTTCCCGCCATGCTGACGGGGTCTTAGGCCGCACCGAATTGGGGCGGATAGCAAGGTTCAGCCGCTTCCAGGTCGAACACGGTTCCGCACATCTGAATGACGATGGCAATGACGCCAGGAGGTTATCCATGGCGCAGATGCGGAAGGACGTGTTCACTGGCCGCTGGGTCCTTGTGGCCGAACCCGATGGAGTACGGTCGTGGGAGTTGCAGTTCAAGAAATTCACACGCAGCACAGGATTTTGGCCCTTTTGCGAAAACAATGAGGCCGCAACGCCACGAGAAGTCTTTAGCCATTCGGCGCCCGCCGCGCCACCGCCGCCCCGCAGCTGGCAGGGCTAAATGCTAAAAACTAATTGCTAAGTCCTGCCCCCGCAGTGACCGCGCACACAGCCTCTCTGCTACGCCCCTAAGTCCCTGTACCAGTGGCACTTCGCCGCCCTTGTTCCATGACTTCCGTAACTTTGCATTGCGGATGCTGGGGTGTAATCTCGCCCTGAAATGTGCACATGCTCACTCGGAGTGGTGCACGGCACGAACCGGAAGGAAGGTCGTCGCAAACGTGTCTGAAGCCGCCAAGGGAACCGTTGCTGATGTCAGCAAGAATCGAAGGGGTTATACGGAGGTGCAAGCCGCGCCGCGCTTTCCCATAAAACTGCCGGTGGCATTGAAGTCGGCAGTCAACCAGTCTGGTGTCACCGGGGCTGGAGTCACGGAAAAGTCGGTCGAGACCGAGAACATTTCCGCCAATGGCGTCCTGTTCCGCATGGATGCCGATGTGCCCGTAGGTTCGGCTGTCGATTTTACGCTCTCTCTTCCCGCCGATGTCGTGGGCGCAGAAGTTGACGTGCAGGTGGATTGCCGCGGACGAGTGGTGCGCAGTTTTGAAGATGGTGGCCGGCGTGGAGTCGGCGTGGTCATTGACGAGTACCGTTTTGAGCGCAAGTAGTTTTGCCGTAGAGACGCGGCTTGCCGCGTCTCCCCGGTCGGCCGCGCAGGTAGGGCGCGAAAAGAGGACGGATGGGCAGCACTTCGGTCAGCGTTGAGCCAGGCGACGGTCTTCAGCCTGAGGACGGCAAAGGCACGATCCGCGTGATTGTGGCGGACACCCAGGCCATTTTCCGCGCCGGGCTGCGCAAGATCTTTGCCCTCGAGGACGACATACGGGTTGTCGGCCAGGCCGAGAGCTTCGATCAGACCGTTACCGCCATTCAAAAATTTTCCGCCGACATTGTGATCTTCGAGGCGGCCCTGGCGCCGAATCCAGCCGACGCTGTTGCCGATCTTCTCCGGCAAAGTACAAGCTGCCATTTGGTCGTCGTGCTGCAGGAGCCCGACGAGGAGATGACGCTCGACTTGTTCCGGCGCGGCGCGCACGCCATCGTTTCGCGCGAGATTGAGCCGGAAATGCTGGTGGAATGCCTGCGCAAAGTCGCCCAGGGTGAACCCTGGCTCGACCGCCGCGCCGTCGGGTGGGTGATGCAGGCCTATCGCACGCAAGGCGTGCGTCCGGCCGGGTCGCGTCCCAAAGTTTCGCTCACGCCCAAAGAGTCCCTCATCGTCTCTTGCGTCACCCAGGGGATGAAGAACAAAGAGATTGCCCTACGGGTTGGCACCACCGAACAGGTGGTCAAGAATTATCTCCGCAAAGTTTACGACAAGCTGGGAGTGGCCGACCGTCTGGAACTCGCGCTGTACTGCCTGAATCACCGCGTACTTGAGGGCGTGAGTCAGGCAAAGCCCGCCCCGCCTGCCCCACCCGTCCAACCAACCAACGGCCACGCTCCGGCGGCGACGGAAACGCCCAACGCCACGGCCGCTGCTTCGGGATCCCGCTCCTGATTTCTCCCTTCAAGTACAATTCTCTATTGCAGACAGTTCTCAGTCAGAACTGCTGAGCTTTTCACTGACAACTGACAACTAAGACCTGAGACCTGAGACCTGTCCCCATCCCAAGAGAGGCAAACTATGAAAGGCGACGCAAAAGTCATTGCCATTCTGAACGAAGCGCTCAAAGCCGAACTCACCGCCATCAACCAGTATTTCCTCCACGCCGAAATGTGCGAGAACTGGGGTTATGAACGCATGGCCAAGCATACCCGCAAAGAATCCATCGAAGAAATGCAGCATGCCGAAAAGCTGATGGAACGTATCCTGCTGCTCGATGGCGCTCCCAACATCACCGACTATTTCAAGATCAATATCGGACAAACCCTGAAGCAGCAACTGGAGAACGATCTGCAGCTCGAATACACGGCAGTGAAACGCCTGAACGACGGGATCAAGGCCAGCGTGGCTGTCGGCGACAACGGTTCGCGCGAGCTGATGGAGAAGATCTTGCTTGATGAAGAACACCACATCGACTGGCTGGAAGGGCAACTGCACGCGATTAAAGAGATGACCTACGAGAACTACTTGGCCCAGCAGTTGCACAAGCCCGAGGAAAGCTAGCGTCCTGAGTCGGAAATTCATTCATAAAGTGGACGGCTTTGAAAGGGCCCGGCTTCAGCCGGGCCGCTACGATCCGCATAAACACCGGGCTTTAGCCCCTGAGGGAACTACCCATCCCCTCTGAAACCGGTTTATGAAACAAGTGCTGGCAACATCAGGCAGTCCTCCCAGTTGTCATCTCGGCCCTGAGCGAAGTCGAAGGGGAGGGATCCGCGGTTCGCGGGCAGTCCCGCGGCACTGTTAGAATCAAAACAATCCCTTCGCACGGCGCCGGAGAGATGGCCGAGTGGCTGAAGGCGCACGCTTGGAAAGCGTGTTTACTCGAAAGGGTAACGTGGGTTCGAATCCCACTCTCTCCGCCAGATTTTTCAGTCATTTAGCTCGGCTTGCGATCCGCTCGCAATCCGTTGAAAGCCCGATCAGCTATTTGGCCGCTGGCCGCAGCCATGTCGGCCGCGTCCGCATCTCCATAGCGCGCGGTGGTGACGATGCTGCTGTGCCGCATCAACTTCTGCTGAATTGTCATGGATGATCCGGTGGAGTCGAGCCATGATCTGTACGTATGCCGCAATGAGTGCGCGCCAAATGGTACGAGCCCGGCTGCTATCGCCGCATCCCGGAACGCCCGCCACACTCTCGGGTAAGACCATGGTAAGCGGCCAAGCTGAGTCGGACTGGCGAACATCCAATCGTCGCTTGAGCTGAATTGCGTTGCGGACTTCCATACTTTCAGCATGGCGACGATCTCCGGCGCAAGCAACATAGCGCGGCGTGAACCGGGTGTTTTTACATCTCCGACTCTCCCGCTGACAATGCCGCGTTGAACGGACAGCGTGGACGCTAGCCAATTCACGTCCGACCACTTCAAAGCCATGCACTCACTGATTCGCAACCCGAGCGATACACAGAGCAACGCCACGGTGCGGAATGGCTCATGCAACTGCATCACGAACCGCCGAAACTCTTCTTCGGCCAAGCTGCGCGGTTGCTTGGTGCGCTTCGATGCGCCGTGTACTCGCACGAGCGACATCGGGTTTCGTTGCGTGGGAATGTCACCGGCCCACATTGCAAAGTCCCACAGTCGGCTTAGAATCGCGCGAACTTCTGCTCGACTCTTCGGAGTCATGGCGAGTGACGCCAGCCACAATTCGACTTCTCTCGGCTGTACGTCTGTGATCGACACTTCGCCCCAGCGCGGGATTACGTAGAGTTTGATCCAAACTTCGTAGCCGCGCCGCGTGCTGTATCGTGTCGGCATTCTCTCTGCTCGATATCGCGTCACAAGTTCGCCCACGGTCGCCGGGCGCGGCGGTGATGCAGCGTCCGGCTTCCACAGCTTCTCTCGTAACGGCTGTGCGGCGATCTTAGCCGCTGTTCGTGTTGGAAACTCGGCCAGTGTCCCGATGCGCTGCGAGTGTCGCGTGCCACGGGCCCACCAAATGAAATGCCACGTTCCGCGTCTCCGGTCAAAGACAACTGACCCGGTTTGGTATCGTGCTGCGCTCATGGTGTTCTCTTTCCAGCGCGCACGGACGGCGCGATCACTGTACCACAACGCACTCCGCGAAAGTCAAAGTCAACAGCCATCGGAAAAAATCTTTTTTTTAATTCAAAATCCAAACCGCCCACGCTGTTGCCACGAGAGAAACGACGCGATCTTCTTTCGCCGCCAGTCATCGAAGCCGCGAAGCTGCGCGATTTCTTTTTCACTGCGCGTGCTGACTACGAAGTTGCCCGGATCGAGCGCGATTCCATTCTCAGATAGCCGCCACTGGATCAAGAGCGTTTGCTTCGGAGAGAAAAACACCGCTTGCTCGTAGCGATCCCGCAGTTCGGTGACCACAGTTGAGAATTCAGCGTCCACGCGACGGCAGCGATCCAGCGCAGATAGAACGTGCCAATATGGCGCGGGCAGCGGGAGCGGCACAAGCGGCTCGCCGTAGTCAATCCCCGGACATTGCTCCGCCATACTGGCGCGACGCGCAATCTCCAAATGGGTTGCGATGGCTATTGCCGCGTCCAGCTCGCGTGCAATTCGCGCGCCCCGGAGCGTGTCTCCGCGCCGATCAATCGCACCGATCTGCCGGACGGGATCAATTACGCAACCGCGACATGCCCACTGGCCGCGTTCGCCACGGGCGGAGATGCCGATCTCGTAGAGCGTATCGGCGGACGTGCTGCATTCGTCGCAAACGCGGGATGATCCAACCGATACGCCGCCGCGCCAGATTTTCGGAGCGTCTGTCATTTCTCGCTTTTGCCCACGTTGAATACGAGCCGGTTTTTGCTCGGCAACGCCGGATCGGGATCAATGTCCGGTTCAACGGGAATCCGCGACTCAAAGAGAGCAAGTGCGATGCTGGAAAAGCCGTCGCGTATCGCGGCGCATATTTCTCGCACACCTTCGTGGGTCAGTCTGACCACGGGCTGTTTCATAGTTGCTCTTTTCTGCCGAGTTACTCGGCGTCTGAATTGTCTTTCAACCGAAAACCGACGTAGCCGCGCCCGATGTTGCGCTGTTCGCTCTTAAACCCCCTGCCCACCAACTTCTTAGCTATCACGTCTTTATATTCAACTTCGCGCCCCACGCTTTCCATGAACCGGGAGTAACTGACATACCACAGATTGTTAGTGGTGAACGCCGCAGAGTCGCGGATGATGCATTCCGTACACCACTGCCCAAAGTCATCAGCATCGGTGAAAAAAGATTCCGTGGTTTGGCGGACTATCTCGGGTTTGGTGAGTCCGTCGGTGTACCACGCGCGCGCTTCGTTGAGCAATAGCGCGAGAATAGCCGGACGTTCGGCGGCTAAGTCGCGCCCGATGTTTTTGTCGATTAGCATCGCACCGGGGTAATCTTTAATGTCTTCCGGGCGGCAGAATCTTTGCGGGAAGTTGACCACGTGCAAGCGGCGTTGGATGGCATAATCAATCGCTTCAAATACCAACTCTTGCGCGGAGATGACCAGCTTGTGAGTCGGGTGAAAGCTGAAAGCGTTGCAGTATAACTTGCGCCCCAGCAGCTTCTCGGGAGCGGCCATCTTCTTAGCAAGCCCATTGTCCATCTTCAGTCGCTTGGATGACTCACTTGCGAATGCCATGCGTGCGCCGCATAAGTGGCCGATGGTCCGCAACTCTTGATCTGAACCGTCTTGCGCGCCGGACGCCAGTAACTTCACTGATAGAATGGCGACGTAATCACCCAACGTCTTGGTGAGCAGATCGACCAAGATAGTTTTTCCGTTCGCGCCCCCACCCAGCCATACACTAAGTAACTCTTCCGTCATCTGGCCGGTGCAACCGTAGCCCATGAGTCGCAGTAAGTACGCAACCAGCTCGGGGTGCGTTTTCGTGATCTCATTCAAGAATTTCAGAAAGCGCGTGCAATGGGTTGCGTCACCGGGCGAGACGGTGGTCATCTTGCTAACGTAGTCGGTTGGCTTCGCTTGGCGTTCGATGCCGGTTTTCAGATCGGTTAACCGACCGCCGGGATGTCCAATAGTGTCTGGATTCACGTCGAACACGTCAGCGAATTTGATGTGAAGTATTTCGGTGAGCGCGATCTTAGTTACCGCCGTTGGCATCTCCACGCTCAGTAAGTGAGACTTGACAAAATGCGGCGCGGCGGATTCGGCATACATCCGCAAGCATAGCCGGCGGGCTTTCCGGAATAAAATGTGGTCTTTAACGTCTGGCTGCCAGATTCCGTCAGTACAGACAAACCCGCTGAGCAAATCGTTCAGAAACCGATGGTCATCAGCGCATTCGCCGACGAGCCGGTCCGCGACCGGGCTTGCAGAGAGTCCACACTCGCCGCCCCCACCGCCGAGCGCATCCCCAGCAGAATCATCTTCACTCGACAGACCGCCAGACTCTTCAAACTCTTCGGCGTCTCGAATGGCTTGCGGATCATCGTATTTCCCGGCTAACTCGAATTCGTCTTTCTTTTTTCGACTCATTACTTCGTAACCCCATTTCCAAAAATCAGTCGGCGGCCAAGATTCAACTTGACGCCGGTCGCAGACTCCACAGCGCACAGCCATTCGGACCACGGCATCCCACAGCTCGTATGGCGGCAGAAGTTTTGCGGGCGGCCACTTACCGATACGCCGATTGCTGCCGATGTTCGATTGTGGCTCGAATTCAACGGGCAATGCGAGAGTCGCAAGATCGTGCGCCCGTCTTCCAGTGGAGCAATCCCGTTTAGCGTGACCCCGAGTTTGTCGAGCCATTCGGCAAGCTGGCGGATGGTGTGCTCGACTGCCGCCGGGTTGGGCGTTTCTTCGCCGCGATAAGCCGGTTGCGTGGGAAGTCCGATCTTCTTTATTACGGATTCGATCTGCTCTCGCGTCACGAGCGCGCCCGTGGCGTCGCCGGAATCAATCACTGCCGATTGTCGCCACGGTCGCTCGACAGTGTTATGCGGGCTCTTGCGATTCCAACTCCCGCAGTAGCGGCACAGCCGGGGAAGATCGAACATCTTGCGATCCACGAAGCTGTATCGGTGATGGAGTGACTCAAGTAGTCGCTGTACAAGCCGGCTACTTTCCCCGTCGCTTGTCATCTCCACACGCGGGCGAAGATGCGCCCCGCTGCCGGAGTCGCAGAGCGGGAGTAGCGGCCATCCAAGCGAGCGCAACCATGTTCGGCATTCCCGCGCTTGAGCGAGCGCAGCATCATGCTCTTCGTTCGCGGACATTGCGTTCGCTGGGCGCGGCGGGTCGAAGTCCAACATCAGAGACGCGCGCTTCGCTATATGCTGCGCTTTGGAGCGTGAGCCGCGAGTCAACACGGGCGGGTTGAGTGCGCGGCCATCGGGCAGCGTTGCGAGCGGGTTCAGAGTTGACCACACGGCGCGATAGTCCGTGAGCGCGGCAATCGCCGCGTCCGCCAGATCGGGAATGTCATAATGACCGGCAAGAATAAAACCGTCCACCGAAGCGGCAACTTCATGGACACCCCCCGCGCTGAAGTTCAGCTCACTTTCCACGCTCACTTTATCCGCTCCATCTTCTCTCCCCGGATGAATGCATCTAACTCGGTCGCTAAGAATCTCCACGTGCGCCGTTGCGTCCCGCTGAGCCGGTGCGCGGGGATGCGCCCGGTCTTTGCCCAAAGCAGCACGGTTCGGTGCGCCACGCGCAAGTGTGCGGCGGCTTCCATGGCCGTCATCCATGGCGTCACGGCTTCTTTGCTCCGAACCATCGTTCCAACGGAGACAGTTTGCTTGGATCAATCGCATAGTACGGCGTCCCGCTGCCCGCGTCCGAGCCGAGACGCGGAAGAGTGTTCAACGCGAGTTTGCCCGGCGAAGATGCCAGCCGATTGCCGTTGACTTCAAAGACCACTATGACCGGGATGTTGAGTTTTGTCGCCCAGCAATCTTGATATGTGAGCAGTGCGCGTCGTTCGATGTTGTAACCGCCGGACTTGACATCCACGGCAAACAAATTCTTCGATGGTACGCTCGAATCGGGTCGCCACACTATCCAATCCGGCGACCAACGCAAGTAACACGGCGCGGAGTGGCAGTCTTCCCAGTCGTTCAAAACTTGGTTCAATCCCGGCGAGAAATAGTGACGCGGGCCGGGCTCAACAGTCCAACCGCGATCTTCCAAGTCGCCAAACACGGTCTTCTCAGCAGCCGTGCCAAAGTTATATCGCTCGAAAAACGTACTCATGTTAGTAACTCCGTTTCTGCGGCCATGGGCCGATGTCACGTTCAATTACGCGAGCGGACTAACGCTTACGATGCGGACGCGCGTCTTGCCGTCCACTTGGACATGCTTCAGCACGAGCGTGAATTTCACGCCGAGCAGAGAATCCGTGTTGAGATCGTCGCCGTCCGGGAGCGGCTTGCCAATCTCCCGAAAGAATTTCACGAAGTTGCTTTTTTCGTGGAGCGAGTTAGTGAGCGTCTGACTAACAAACTTTCTGCGCCCGTGCGAATCTTTCTCCGCGACTTCGTAGCGCAAACGAACTTGCGGCTTTGGCCCGTAGTTAGTGGGTTGCTCGCCAATATCGGCGATCTTGGTTAGCATGGCTGTATGTGAACCGCTTGCTGGCGATTCGTATGTGGACTGCTTGCTCATTTTCATGGTTTACTCTCTTTTCTTCCGGGTTCACCGGAGTGTTAAGTCAAAATCAACAGCAAAATGGAAATCTTTTCGAAAGTCAAAATCAAAAACCCCGTCTCATACCATCACCAACTCCAACTCTTGCCACGCTCTCTCGCAGAAGCGGCGATACACGGCGGCCCACTTGTCGTAGTGGGTTTTCGGATCGGCAGTGTTTCGGCGTATTTTCACGTGGCCACCGGGAGACTGCCGGATTCGGGCAGCGAAAAGTTGCATGAAGCGAATTCGCCAAAGAGTTCCCGTGCGGCCATATCGTAGCGGAGTGCGGCTTTTACTTCGTCGGTGAAGTAGCCGAGATTTGTCTGCAATCCGTGGAATCGAATCTTTGCACAATATTTCTTCATCGACTTGGCCCAATGGACACCACGAAAGCGGGAAGTTACCCCGTGACGTGGCTTGCGACTGTTCGCGCGGTTCTGTGATTTAGTTGCTATCCGCAAGTTGCTCCGCCAGTTGTGGAGTCCGTTTCGGTCCCGGTGGTCCGCTGCCATCTTGGGATCACGAAGTCGAAGAATGAATCTGTGCATGGATTGCGTAATCCATCTTGCGGGCTCACGGACGCTGTACGTTTGTGTGGTCAATTTTCCAAGCCGACTGTAAGTGCGCGTTCTCTTAATCCATCTCCCAAGCTTGCTGCGGACGCTGCGCTGCGCGTACATGGTGAAGCCGCCCGGACACACGCACCACGGGCCAGCGGCTATCACGCGCTTGTAATCGGCATCGTCAACCAGCGCGACGTAGCCGCGTGTCAGCGGAATTTCTCTCATTGGTGATCTGCTCCATGCTCCAACTTCTCGCTGGGGACGGCGAGCCGGGAGCGAGTCGGCCCGATCCGTCCGCGCAGCGAGAGTGAGTCCGATGGCCTGGACTCAAAATTTTCTTTGCGCTCTACTAATAGCCATGGGCACGTAACATACTGATTCTAAAGAGCCACAAATTCCGGCTGGACCGCCCCGTTAGTCCGCTCCGGTAGTAACCAGATCGCCAACACAGCCACGCACCGCTTTCAAGCGCAAAATTTTCTGCGCTCTACACAATAGAGCGGGTACGGGGTTATGTCGTTGAAAAAACAGCCGCTTAGCATCGCTCAGCTATTGTGATCATTTGGTAAACACCGGGCGCGATCCGATTCGGGTCCGGCTAAGTGCTTTTCGATACTTTTTACCCGCTTTTCAGTGCTTTTCCCCGGCTTCCCGTGTCCGTAAGTGCTTGATTCTTAAAGCATTCGACTGTCTCAAATTGAGATTTTTGAACGGTGCGTAAGTGTATACCATTGCGCGCTCTCCAAGTGACATCGTTTCAACATTTTGGGGTGGCGGGGGTGTCACTACGCCCGGCTTGCGGCGCATGACTGATACACCACTTGTGTGTCACGTCACGGATGTTGCACTATGGTAACCCGCTGCGGTTATCTTGCGTGACGTGTAACGGATGTGACATTATGGTGAGCATGAAGCGCCACCCGCCACTGTCGCAAAAGCAGTATGCCGAGTTGGGGTACGCGAAGCTACACGCCGAACTAAAGCGGATGCTGTCGCAAGCGGAGCGCATCACGACGATGTTTAACGCGGGATCCCGTCTCCGCTTGCTGCCCGCGCTGTACGCCATGCGCGAACTGGTAGCCGCGCCGGGGCAGCGCAGCGACATCGAACCGGATCGGCCATCGTGGGAACGCGAGTGTCGGTTACTCGGCATCACAGCGGAGCAAGTTCGCCAGTGGAAACATCGCACGGCTGCGGAGACGGACATCCGGCATCTCGTGGGCGAAGAGCGTGCGCGGAATGCCGCGCCGTCCACGTCTAACGCGCGTGCGTTGGAACATCTGGCGCGATTGGCAACCGCTGTTCTCAATGGCGACGAGATCGAAGCGGAGAAACTGGCCGCGGCTTACGCCGAGATTTACGGATTCTAAACGACGGGAGACACAATGAAGAAAAGCGGTGTGCGCCAATGGGGAACAGCGGTACACGAAGCTGGACACGCGATTGTGAATAGCTATCTGCGGTTGCCGATGCGCCAAGTGACAATCGTTCCGAGCATCCAAGAGAACACGGCGGGATTTGCCGAATGGGATGGAGACATCCGGTATAAGCAAGCTACATCGAGCGACGAATTGTGTTGCATGAACGCGGTCACGTCATTGTTAGCCGCACGGGCTGCTGTGGATTTGATTTGCCAGTCATATGGCGCGGAATGTCACTACGGCGCAGACGAGCGGATGGTGGTGGATGCGTACGGGAACCCGAACTTCTCCGACACGGACTCCCGGAAGTACATGGAATGGCGCGCCGATTGCTTGACCCGCGCAAGACGTATAGTGCGTGAACCGCGTGTGAAACGGGCCATTATCGCGTTAGCAAAAGCGTTGCTCCGGGAAAAGACCATCGGCGGCGCAAACGCTTCACGTTTCTTGGCGCGTGGCCGAATGTCCGCGCATGAACGGCGATTCAGACGGAGAATAGTTCGGCGGGAAGAACGCGCATTGCGGAAACGGATGATGCGCTCCGATCTCGGCTTAGCCCACCATGGCGAAACGGGGGTGCGAAAACAGAACAGCAAAAGCAAAAGCAAAAGCGAAGCGGAAAATCTTTCGAAGAGCAAGAGCAAAAGCAAGAGCACGTAGTTTTCAACGCTACCGAGCCGATGTTTGACGCACCGGCCCGGGAGCTAACCAGCAGTATGCCCGATTGGAGCGGGCAAACCATGGCTGATAAGAAATGTACCAGAAATCATTCGACGGAACTGGTTGCCGCACTTTCACGGAGCGCCAGAAACTCGCTGCGAGTGATACTGAGCTGCGACGCTGCGACCCGGCAGTTGCGGGATGCGCTTGGTGTTGGTAAGACGCCGGCGGTAGCGCCCACCGACTACTATCGCGGTCTGGCACAGCGGGGCGAGACTTCCCGGCTTTTCAAAGAAGTGCGCCCGCTGCATCCAGCGAATATCACGGAGATGACGTAATAGCTTCGAGCACACGGACCACGAATCGGGAGCGTCTTGCGGGCGAGATGATCTCCCGGATTTTCTTTGGTGCGCTATAAGCGGGATTTTCCACGGAATAGAACTGCTGGATTTTCTGACGTTCGTAGAATCTGGATTTTCTGTTTGGCGCTGGATTTTCTGTTTGGCGCTGGATTTGATGCGGAGTAGAAGATGCTGGATTTTCTGTTTGGCGCGTTGTAGCTCGGGTTTCTGACGTTCTAAGAGTGCGGGATTTTCTGCGTAGTAGTTACTTATAAAAGAAAAGATAAGCAAACAGCGGGACGGTGGGAATACGCGCGTAAACTGTTGTGGCCGTGGCAGTTATGCGATAACGCCAATCCCAGCCATACCACCACTTTTTCCGATTGACCAGCTTTCCATGATGTGCATTGGCTGGTTTGGCGTGGGTTTCCGGGTGCGGTAGCCGATCTTTGCTGGTACGACCGTGGATCGGCATTCGCGAGAATGGCCCGTCCGCAAGCAGCGCAAGCTCACAGTGCGTCGCCGATCGGCGGGTGACTCCCAGCATCCCCGCGATTCTGCGATGCGAGTTAAAACGTTTTAATAGCGTGTTTCCAGCGGGAGCGGTGTGCATGGGCAGTTCAAAAGCGAAGCGGAAGATCGTTTTGAAAGTCAAAACCCCGGTCGCTTAGATCGCGCGGCAGCTTGGCGATGCCGATTCCAGCCGAGTTGCGCGGCGCGTCTCCGTCTCACCCCATCACGTAGTTTTTTTACCAGTTTGGCGGTGGACGTTCCATAAACCATCCGCGTTCTCATTGCCGCTTGCTTTTCTTCAATCGTCATGTTACTCACTTTCTCCGCGATCCGTGCGCGATCCATTGATGACTTTGCAATGCGTTAGCTGCGGTGGAATGCCGTCCGTGGCGCGCTAAGTCGTTTGAGTTACGTTGAACGGCGGTTTCGAATCCCACTCTCTCCGCCAGTTCTTTTGCTTTCAATGAGTTAAGTGCCATCCATACCGTCGTCCATACCGTAAAACCCATTCCACGGGCGGTATGTGATGCCATTCAGCGGTGTCTACAGTCTAGGAGCGAGCTCGGCGTACGGTGAGCGGACGCTCGCGTCGCACAAGCAAATAAGCGCTGAGTCGGGCTTCCAGCTCCCTTCAAGCGTCTCCTCTGCACTCACCACTCTCTTTTGGCAATTCGCCAGCTTGACCCGAAGTCCCAAGAATTTGACCGAATTTCCGTTTGGACCTAATTTCTCCAAGCCTGATTTGGAGGGCATATGATGCGGACCGGCAAGTCCCATGCGGGGCGTGTCAATCTCACAAAGTACGTGAAACTGCGCGGCGCCGCGTCTGAGAAGTGGCGCTTCTGTCCAGTCGTCCGCACAGGCAATGGCCGAGTTCGGCCAGACTACGTCTTGATCGATGGCAAGCCCCAGTTCCACAAAGAAGGCGCCTACTACATCGAGTGGTATATCGATGGCAAGCGATATCGAGAATCGGTGGGCAAAAATGCAAGCGAAGGATTTGCAGCTGCGGAGCGCAGGGCGCAGATGCTCAGGAATCAGGCGCTCGGAATCGAGATCGTCGGCGAACATAAACGAATCGGAACGACTCTGGCGGAGGCCTGCCGCGAGTTCCTCGAGGAAACGCGCCAACACCACAGGCCGAAAACGTACAGCCAGTACAAGACCGCTCTCGAATATTTCCGCCAATCGTGTCGCGAAAAGCCGCTTGGTAGTGTCGAACGAGCTGACGTTATGAGTTTCATGGGCTTTTTGTCCGACAGGGGCCTGGCGCGACGAACGATCTGGACCAAGGTGCAGGTTGTCGTCTCCATGCTCAAGGCGAACGGAATTACTAAATTGATCCGCAAGCGCGACTGGCCACGCTACACGGAAACGGAACCCGAGGTCTACACCAGTGAGGAGATCGAAAGGTTTCTTGCCCAGGGCAACTCTTGGAAGCGGGTACTCTTTGAATTCTTCTGGATGACTGGTTTTCGCGAAGGCGAGGTAATGCACGTAACGTGGCCCGACATTGACTTCGGTAATCACGTTGTTCGGGTGAAGGCAAAGCCAAAGCTGGGATTTATTCCGAAGGATTGGGAAGAACGCGAGGTTCCGATTCCCGACCGCCTCTTGAACAGCTTGCGCCATCACAAAGCCTCAGCATCCGCAAATCATGCGCTGGTTTTCGCGACCAGCAATGGCAGGGTCGTGCACAACTTTCTACGTCAATGCAAAAGTTTAGCGTGGCGTGCCGGCCTGAATTGCGGCCTGTGCGACACAGGGGAAGGGCCCTGCGCCAAAGGACCATATTGCCAAAACTGGTTTCTGCATAAGTTCCGGGCGACATTCGCCACCATGCATCTTCGCGCCGGAGTTGATTTGACAACGGTTCAAACGTGGATGGGACACAAGGACTTGGAGTCGACGATGCGCTACCTCAAACCCGCCAGAGACAAGGAAGCACTGCAGAAGGTCAATGTCACGTTCCCTCTCCCGAGACGAACATCGGAGTCCGACGATGCACATGCCTAGGCGGCCGTTTGGTTCAACGGCATCTTCCGGCGAAGCCAATCGGCAATCGCTTGCGGATCAAAACGGATGAGCCCGCCAACCCTGAAGTGAGGAATCGCGCCTTGTTCCACAAGGCGATAGATGGTCATCTTGCTCGTCGAAAGGATCTTTGCGAGTTCCGACGCACGCAACGCGTGCGGCGTTTTCTCAAGCTCGACTGCTAAGGATGATCGGGTATTCATGGTATTCCCTGGTTAGGCCAATCATTATTGAGAGGAACCCGCCACCTGCAGGTTGTCCCTTCCAACCGCGGCCCTGTCATTGGCGTTGTAGTAGAGGTTCATGATTCAGTCAATGCACCCCGAATCGTTCGGGATTTGACCGAAATCTCGTTCCGGTCTACGTTTCAGACGCTCGCGACCGAGAAATCCGTCTCGGGCAAGGAGCCAACCGTGTTTTCATCTCTTGAAGAAGTTGGTCAACGGCTGAGGGCCACGGGCTACATCGCCGATTCGGTTGCCGCTACAACCGTGTATTTGGCGGCGAGACTGCAGAAGCCATTGCTGCTGGAAGGCCCCGCCGGCAGCGGAAAGACTCAGTTGGCGTACGCAGTCGCGGATGCAGCGGACACCGTAGTCGAACGCTTGCAGTGCTACGAGGGCATCAACGAAGAAAAGGCCATTGGGAAATTCGACGAGCCACTGCAGAGGCTTTGCGTTGAGTTGAAGGCGAGATCCAGCAGCGTCGATTGGGAGTCTTTGCAGACTGAATTGCATGGACAGCAGTTCTTCAGCGCCGGTCCTCTGTTGCGTGCCTTGCAGTACGAGAAACCTTGCGTCCTGCTCATCGACGAACTGGATAAAGTGGACCACGCATTTGAGGCCTTGTTGCTGGAATTGCTTAGCGTGTGGCAGCTGAGCATTCCGAAGCTGGGCACCGTCAAAGCCAGGAGCATTCCGTTCGTTGTGCTCACGTCCAACGAAGAGCGGCGCATCGGGGATCCTCTGCGTCGACGCAGCTTTTATCTTCGTGTTGAACACCCCACGGCCGAACGGGAGGCGGAAATTGTTGCGCTAAGAACACCAGAATCCAGTCGCGAATTTCACCTAGGAATGGCGGGGCTCGCGAAGGCCTTGCGCGGCTGGAGCCTGGAAAAACCGCCATCCGTCTCGGAAATTCTGGATCTGGCGCAGGCGCTCAAAGTTCTCGGGTCGGAACAAATTACGGCAGAGATGAGGGACATTCTCCTGCCTTTGCTGGCCAAGACCGAAGCTGACCGGCGAAAGCTGCTTCTGCGCGATGGATTTGCCAGCCTCATTTACGACGCGCAGCAGTACAGTGCCGAGGCCTTGCGAGGGAATGCAGCATGAAATTGGTACTCATCGTGGCGGAAATGCTTTGCACGATCTCGATCGGCTGGGCGCAATCGGGTAGGGCACCAACACGAATTGAAGCTGAATACTACGTCACGGCCTACGCGCAACACTACCGAGTGCCCGTTGCGCTGGCGCGGGCTCTTGTCGTGCGCGAATCCAATTGGCAGCCCTGCGTGATCTCTCCCAAAGGCGCTGTGGGGCTAATGCAGTTGATGCCCGCGACTGCCAAGCGGCTGGGCGTGACCGACCGCTGCAATCTCGATCACAACGTCTCAGGTGGCGTGCGCTATCTCGCTTGGTTGATGCGACGGTTTCATAACGATCTCAGGCTCGTAGCTGCCGCTTATTACGTCGGTGAAGACACGATCGGCAGGCGAGGCCTTGCTTACCGAAATTTAGATGTCGTTACATACGTCCGAGCAATTAGAACAACTTACCTTCGCGAAGCGGGGATTGAATCAGAAAGCAAAAATACCACTGCGAAAAGAGATGTGAGATGAACAAATGTTTGAGTTTGGTGCATCTGATAACGATCTGTTTCCTGCCTTTCCACATGGCCTCGGCGCAAACCGAGTTGCCGCAGGCACGAATCGTGAACTTGAGTATTGACCCAGAACAAGTTGTGGTCTTGCACTTGCGGCCAGGATACGTCAGTTCGGTGCGGGTCCTGGAGGAGGTGAGCTCGGTCGTACTGGGCGATCCGGGGGCTTTTAAGGCCGACCACTCCGAAGCCGAGCCGCAGTTGGTGTTTTTCAAAGCAAGCAGCGCAAAACCTGCGCAAACCAACGCCGTGATTACCACCAGAGGAGGCCATGAGATCTCGCTGAGCTTGGTGAGCCAAGGCAAGTCAGATTGTAGTGAGCCCGTGGACTATGTCCTCAACTGTGAGCGCCCGCGCAGCTTTCTGATTGCGTCGACTCATCCCATGTTTGTGGTTGACGAAACAAAAAACGTTGCTACAGAAAATCAGCCAACCAGCACTGCCCCAGAGAAGCCTGCTAGACAGGAGCAAGATTTGCTCCGGGCAGAACGGATTGAGAATCCACATTGGGAAGGCAAGCAATTGCAGGTTGCGGTGGGACAGGCGATAGAGAAAGAGCAACAGATGGCCGTGCCGTTCGCCGTTCTGAACTCTTCTGCACGGACTATTGAAGTACTGCCGCCGCAAATACAGCTTGCGGGGACATCGAAAGACAAGCATCGAAAGGCGATCAAGGCCGAGCCGGTGCCGATCAAGGACTACTGGATCACCTCGCGTAGACTCGCGCCTGGCGCTAGGGCCGACGGCATCGTTGTGTTCGAGCGTCCTACCTTCAAGGAATCCCAGGAACGGCTCTTGCTCGCGGTTGCCCAAGCGGAAGAGGTCGACCGTCCGGTCCTGGCGCCGATTGCGTTTGTGGCTCCGGTCTCGGGAGGTGCAAAGTGATTCATCCAAACGGACACAACGACAACGGCAACGCCGGAGTGATTCAGGAACCAGCCGGAGAAGAAACCCCCAGTAACGTGCCATTCCCTCCGGACGCAACCGCCCCATTGCCTGGGCCCGCAACTAGAGCAAAACAGAGAGCCAAGCAGCAGATCCAACAGAACCGCTTTGTAATCATCGGGGCGGGAGCGATCGTCATCGCGCTGCTGATCTTCGTTGCTACGTCTATGCTCCGTCGGGGCGCGCCACAGAAAGTGAAGAGTCGTGGCGCCACTGCTTCTGAAGACTTGGCCTTGGAGAGCGGCACCGCGAGCAACGATAAGAGCCTATTTCCGATCACTGATTCTGGCCGGCCCGTCACAAAAGAATCTCACGAAGGCTTTCTGAACGAACGAGATCTACAACGAACTGCGACCAAGCCGGCGGGGACGACGGTGGCGGGCGGAGGGGGGACTTTGGGATCGATACCGCCTTTCGGAGACCAGCAGCCCTGGCAAGCGCCGCCGTATCAGCCAGGCTCGGGTGCCAGCGCCGAGACTCCAGACTTGAGTAAAGCAGAGCGCGAGGCCATGGAGAAGTCTTCGCTAATCTACGTGCGAAACGTCTCTGCCAACTCGGGTAGTGCTCAGGCCCGCGAAATCAATGATCCAGCACCAGAACTGGGATTGGGCCTGGCCACGGGTACGCGATTGCGTGCACGCCTGGAATCAGCGGCCAGCACGGCAGTGCGAACTCCGGTCCTGGCGGTGATCGAGTACAACTATGAGCGGGACGGAGAAATTATCGTCCCTGCGGGAGCAAAGGCGGTTGGGCACATCCGGAACGGAGATCGTTCAGGTTACGTTGACATCCAGTTCGATTCTCTGCTGATGCCGGATGGTGCAGTTGTTCCCCTCGAAGCCGCCGCCACGGGTTTGGACTTGCGGCCGCTCAAAGGAAAAGTTGAGGGTAAGAACACGGGAAAGAACGTCCTGGTCAGATCGCTGTCAGGAATTGGCCAAGCTGGCGCGATGTTGGTGGGACAAGGCAGTCTGAACCAACCGCTGAGCGAGTCGGACCTAATGCGGGAGCGCGTCAGCAACAATGTCGGCGAGGCTGGAGATGAGGAGGTTTCCCGATTAGCGATCACCCAGCACATCGTGGTGACGATTTCGGCGGATACTCCGATATACGTGGTCCTCGAGCAGACCCCCAAGACCAATCAGGTTTCTCAGCAACCAAGTGCGCGGAGCGTTCCAACATCCAACTCCGCCAATGTTGAGCAACTGCGCCAACTGTTGCAGTTGCAGCAAGAGCTGAACCAACCGTCCGCAAGCAACCAACCAGCGCAGTAGACGAGCGGTTCTCAGCTATGAAGATTCGGCGGGAACGTGTCGGCTGCGCCTGCCCAGGCGTGCTCCCCGCAACGTAGCTCACGAGTCGACCGTGACTCGCCCGCAGTCGGCGCCCAGCGCCAACGCAATTTGCAACTTCCCGGAAGCCGACTTCGGGACAACTTCGGGCCCACATCCGGACAGCAAGCGTGCAGCGTACAGCCGTTCGGCTCATGGGAGACACGGCGGCGCGGTGACGTTCCTCAGTTCACTTCTCTACCAGGCTTTCCACCTGCTTTCACATCGGCTCAAAGTTTCTCTGCATCCGATTTAACGCTCACCGAGATGGAGTCGACGAGCGAGAACGATTTCGAGTGCTTCGCGAGCACCGGCGTGAACGCGCCTGGGACAATGCTTCCGAATTGACGTGGTCCCGCCCACCGAGAGTGGGTAGCACAGAGCTATCGAGGGCAGCAAGAATGAACACCCCAATCCTACCCAAGTGTCTCAGCATTGAGGTAAATGATGTCACTCGTTCGATGATACGGCTTGATCAGCTTCCCTTCGACTGGGCATCTGAAGATTCTGCCGTCCCGGAGCAGGCACTGGCTGGGCTCCCCCTGACCCGACGAAACGGTTGCGGCGACCGAACGCCTCTGGACAAAAATGTGAGAACACAGGCGTCCCAAAACCGCACATCAGGATCGACTCCGCGCTCGCGTTCGAACAGTTCCTCCCGCCAGGGCATTGGGAATGCCTGCGTTTGCCGAGGGGTACGAGGCGTACCATTGGGCATGAGCAGAATACATCCAGAATGCTCCGACTCAGACCCTTCTGATCGGTCGGTAGCTGCCGATGTCCTCCTTCGACAAGAGCCAGACGAGGAAGAAGACGAAGAGGAAGACGAAGGCGACGACAAAAAAGACGACGATGATGACGACAAAGAAGACGACGGCTACTCGGAGTGAGCGTGCCCTTATTTGTTTCAGTGGGTGAAGGATGAAGCGTGAACATTTCATCAAGGTAGTCGAGCAGGCGCTCGACTCGCTCCCCCAAGAATTTCGCAGTCGCATTCGTAACGTTGCTGTTCTGGTGGAGGATATGCCGCCGAACCAGCCATCACCGCAGTCGGGGCAGCAAAGGCGGCTGCTTCTGGGTCTCTTCCATGGCGTGCCCACGACCAAGAAGAGCATATTTGACCTACCGACGGGACCGGATCACATCGTGCTTTATCAGAAGAATATTGAAGCGGTCTGCTCCAGCGTGGCCGAAGTCCGCGAACAAATCCGCCTGACGGTCATCCATGAACTGGGCCACTATTTCGGGATGGATGAGAACCAACTGAAGGATGTTTAGCTAAAAAATGGCTGGACCATGCTCAGTGGTAACAATCGGAAACGATCGATGAATAACGGGAAGTTGAATTTCCTGAGCCCTTGTGACCAGCGCTGACGAGTCTGCAGCAACGACTGGGGAAGACCGGAAAGCGCTACCACCGGGCCCGAGTGGAGCTTAGAGACAGCCTAGTTGCCGCAGGCGGTTGCTTTGAAGCCGCCGGCGGTGAGTCGGCTTTTGTTCATTGGAACAAGCACGAGCATGGCGACCCAAAGTCACCCCCCAATTCTCCGAGACTTTGCAGAAGAGATCAGAGGGAAGTTGCGACCGAACTCAGCACCGTGAGGCCCCAATGTCTCAAATGCGCAAAGATATTTTTACTGGCAGCTGGGTAATCGTGGCCGAGACCAACACAGTACGGCCCTCGGATTTTCACTTCAAGCGATTCGTGCGCGAAACGATGTTCTGCCCATTCTGCGAAACCAACGAGGCTGCTACCCCGCCGGAAGTCTTCGCCATCCGAAATCCGGGCTCGTCCCCCAACGGGCCAGGGTGGTCCGTGCGGGTGGTTCCCAATTCCAATCCACTATTGCGGATCGAAGGGGAATTGGGACGACGCGCTGAAGGGTGCCACGATCTGATGAACGGCGTGGGCGCCCACGAGATCATCGTGGAAACACCCCGACACGACCGTAGCCTACACGAATTGGAAGTCCACGAAATCTCTGACGTCATCAGAGCTTACGTGGCTCGCATCATCGACCTGGAGGGGGATAAGCGGATGCGCTACGTGCTCATCTTCAAGAATCACGGCGAAGGAGCCGGCGCGCACTCCATTAGTCATTCCATCTCGCAATTGATGGCCCTGTCGGTAACACCGCGCTCACTTAAGACAAAGCTCATGGTCGCTCGCGACTACTTTGCCTTGAAGGAACGGTGCATCTACTGCGACGTACTCCAGCAAGAGCTCAAGGGCCGGCGGCTAATTGCCGAGAATGCCGATTTTGTGGCGTTTGCTCCATTCGCCTCGCGCTTTCCGTTCGAGATGGGAGTGTTTCCCAAATCCCACAGCAGCACGTTCAGCCGGATCAGCCCCGGGCAAATTGAAAACCTGGCACGGATTCTACGCGATGTCCTGCAGAAGTTGGACCACACCCTGGGCGGGCCACCCTACAACTTATCTCTCCAGGACAGACCCTTTCTGCGCCCGAGAGCGGGCTATTGGAACACAATCGAAGACGACTTCCACTGGCACTTGCAAATCTTGCCGCAAATCGTCCGCGTGACGGGGTTCGAGTGGGCATCCTGGTTCTTCTACAACCCGGTGCCGCCGGAAATTGCCGCTCAATGCCTCAAATCTGACCTGCCGTAACGGCCTGACTACCCCTTGATTACGGCAACCGGCTCCAGTCGCGCCACTTTCCTGCCGATCCCCAGCCTGTGCACCACTTCAACCACACGCGATACGTCCTTGTAGGCCACGGGAGCCTCTTCCGCCAGTCCGCTCATGGATCCGGCACAGATCAGAATTCCCCGGCTTCTCAACTGCTCGCGCAACTCTGTTCCACGGACCATCTTCTTGGCCTTGGCTCGGCTCATCACTCGGCCCGCTCCATGACACGTGGAACCGAAGGTCTGCTGCATGGCTTCGGTTGTGCCGATCAGAACATACGAGGCTGTACCCATAGAACCGGGTATCAGCACCGGTTGCCCGATGTCGCGCAGGTCTTCTGGCAGCACACTCGAGCCGGGTCCGAATGCCCGAGTCGAGCCTTTGCGGTGTACGCAAACGCGGAATCGGCGGCCATCAATCTCGTGCTCCTCAACTTTGGCCATGTTGTGGGCGATGTCGTATACCTGATGCAAATAGAAGTTCTTGATCCTGCCCGCCAATACCCGCTCGAAGCTGTGCCGGATCATGTGCGCCAGCAACTGTCGATTGGCGAAGGCGAAGTTCGCGGCGCATGCCATGGCATGGAAATATTCCTGCCCCTCCGCGGAATCAAAGGGTGCGCAGACTAATTCTCGATCGGGCAGGGTGATCCCATAATCCAGCACTGCCTTCTGGAATCGGCTTACGTAGTCTGTGCATACCTGGTGGCCAAGGCCACGGGAGCCGCAGTGAATCTGCACTGCAACATTGCCCGTCGCAATGCCCAGGCGTGCGGCAATGGTCTGATCGTAGATTTCAGCGACTTTATCCACTTCTATGAAGTGGTTCCCGGCGCCCAGGGTCCCGAGTTGATTCCGCCCGCGTTCGCGGGCGTGGTCGGAAACAAAGGCAGCATCGGCGCCCGGGATTCGGCCGAACTCTTCGGTGCGATTCAGGTCTTCCCGGGACGCATATCCTTTGTCCAGCATCCAACACGAACCTTCGTAGAGAACTCTATCCACCTCGGTGTTGGTCAAGTGAAGATGTCCACGGGAGCCCACTCCACTTGGGCAGTTCGCGTACAAAGCAGAAGCGATCTCTTCGAGAAACGGTTTGATTTCTTCCACCCCAGCCTGGGATACGAGAAGGCGCACTCCACAGTTGATGTCGTATCCGACGCCTCCCGGCGAAATCACCCCTTGCGGCAAACGTGTGGCCACTACGCCGCCAATCGGGAAGCCGTAACCCTGGTGAATGTCGGGCATCGCGATCGCATGCTTCATGACCCCGGGCAAGGTAGCCGTGTTCACGAGTTGCACCACCGAGTTGTCACCCAGGGCTGCGTCCAGCAGATCTTCATCGGCGTAAACACGCGCTGGCACTCGCATGTCATCGCGAAATGTCGTCGGGATCTCCCAGATGTTCTCGGCCACGCGCACGAAACTGTGTTTGCCGAGCATGACCTCGCACTCTCTCGCCGCACTCAGACATCAAACACGATGGTGGCTTCAAGTCCTTCTGGAGTCTGTTTTATCGCCAGATCATGGAAAGTGGCAGCTTTGATATGTGTGACCCACTCACCTGACTGTCGGCCATCTAGTCGCGCGTGGAGGTGACGGTTGCTGGATTCCAATATCTGGTAACGATCGTAAACCTCACCAAGGGTCTGCTCCAGATACAAAATCTCGTTCAGCCAGTTCACTAACAACGCTTCTCTATCGATACCCTCGACTTCGATGGTACGGACCGCCGACGGTTCCCCGCTTGGCCCCAACGGGTCCAAGGAACTCATGGCTCGAGCGGCGTTCTCCAGCAATTCCGCAAGATTCCGGCCTTGCACGCGGAAAGCTCGATCGGCTGTGTGCTCGATCTCCTCGAAACTCATCGCGACCTCGAGAACTGACCGCCAGGAGTGTCAACGGCGAAGTTCCGGCATCGGTTCCAACGCTGGTTGCATGACTCTGAGACGGTTCACAACAGACTCGAGAAGCTTCTCCCTCTTAAGCAGTAAAAGCTTGAATTCGCGATGGTCCGTATGTGAGATCTCTCTCAGCAGTGCACGATGCCTTTCACCAAGAATCTCCAACAAAAGTTCCCACTCCTCTATGGTTAACGTGAGTTCCATAATTCCTCCTAATGGTGTTAGCGCGACGGTGGCAGATCGCTGGACCATGCGTCCGCAGCAATCAGCCATTTCTTTCCTACGCGGCTCCACACAGTAAGATACTTGCCGTGATCTTCTTTTCTCGTTCCGTCATTCAGTGGCACGTTCATGCGATACGTGCCCACATCCCAGGCAACGGGCCCCTGTTGCTTGATATAAGTGACGTCAAAAGCGAGGTCGGTCACGCCATGGCTGAGCGGCGCCTTCAAATACTCTCGAATCGAATCGCGCCCGTGAACCGCGGGATGGTGTGGTGGAAGGTAAACAGCGTCGGCGGCATAGGCAGCAACGACTTCGTCCAACTCCCCTGCATTCCAATGGCGAGCCCAATCATTGCCGATCTGGCGGATCGTGCCAGCCGCATCGACGGCTGTGGTTTGGGCAATCGTGCGCTTCCGTTTGGTTCCAGCGCCTTGGGCGCGCTTCTTCGCAGTCCTTTGCATGGTAACCCTCCCTCCTCTTCATTCAGGCACTCGTTGAAACAAACTCAAGCAGCGCGGGGTATCGAAGCGGCACTTCGGTCCAGCAGCGACCGCACATCTTCATCGCTGATCTGGCTGAAATGCTGATACCACTGTGACACAGCCAAAAACAGTTCCGGCTCTGCCACGCTGATGACTTCGTCTGCTTCCATTCTGATAGCGCTGCAGCCGGAGGCTGGAGCGACCGGAACGGCCACCACAACTC
>JBEKDG010000051.1:0-27348 GCA_050014475.1 Terriglobales bacterium
TACCGAGTTGGCGAACCAGCAAGTGCACTTCTTCACCAACAGTTGGGTCGAACTGTATGAGCTTCTGGAGTATTGATAGCCGTCCTTCAAGCCCGCAGCCTTCAAGCGGAGGGAGAAACCCCTAGCAGGCTGCGGAAAAATTCGGTCCCGCATCTTTTTCGGGAAGCGCACGACTTCAGAGTCTATGTCGCAACCCAACTGCAGCTGAAAAAGTGGAATGAGGTCTCATTGATTAGCCGCAAAGCGGATATAAGTCAACCCGCGGGTTGTCTTCTCAGTTTCCGGCAGATTCAATAATTCAGTGAGGGCATTCACTTTCAGCCAACTCCTTGTGCCGTTTTCATGCACACACTCACTCCGTCACGGCTCATACCAAAAAACTGCTCCCTTCCCGATTGCCGGGAGCTTGTAGGTGATACCGCTATCACCGGCAGTTCCGTCCAGCGGTTGCAGGTCTCCGAGAAAGGGCAGAAAGAATCCACGGCCCTTCACCACTCCAGAAACGGTGACTTGTACTCCGGTCTGGGGTGTCTGGACCGGGGTCACTCCTCCGCGGAGCCCCGCGAAGTTTGCGAAGAACACGTGAGGTTTCCCATTGATCCGAGCGATCGACGTAGCGATCATGTGGGAGGCAACCACGCGGATCACCGTTCCAGTTGTCAGTCTCTCCAAAAATTCGTGCTCTTGATCGGGTGTCGATGCGTCGAAGTCCTTCTGCAAGGCCGTGCTGTAATCCTTTCCCGGGCACTTGCGGAATCGGATGATGTTTGCCGCGGCGCCAAGTCCGGTGACATCTTCTCCCGTGATCATCAGAAGTTTATCGCGACCAACGTACGTCCGAAGCCACGCCCTCTCACCCTCACTCATGATCCGCACATCGGGAAGAATCAAAGTGCCTCCCTGGAATTCCGAAAGCGTGCGGGGAGTAACAATCTGAAACTCCAGGTGCTTCTGCATGAGCAGAATGAGGATTCCGCGATAGGAAGCGATGAATTCGTTCGCGTAATAGTTTCGCGTCTCGGGAGAAAAGTAAACGCCGATCGGATCGATGGCTGTGCGTGGCCGGTAGAAGGTTTCCTCGTGGGTCTTGATCCAGGAAAAGATTTTCTTTCGTGTCGGCAGGTCGTTCGACCCTGCCATCGAGTGTCCTGGCGCATCCCAGAAATTTGCGCCGGCCATAATCTCCGAGGCGGCCAGGTTCATCATAGCTTCGCGCGCATCCACTTTCTTGTCGCCATCCCACGAGTAATTCAGGATCCAGGTGGCCTTGCCTTGGGCGAAGGCACGGAATGAGTGCATGCCCACCTGGTAGCGGAACCAGTCCAGCGGTGTTCGGGAAGAGGCCATGTGGTCGCCTTCCCCAAATTCGTATTCGTGAGCGATAGCATCCACCACGGGATAGAGGCTGTAAACATCGGACCCAACCCGAACCGCTTCTTCCTCGATGCCGGGATAGATTTCGGGGATGGTCTTGATTTCAGGGTTGACTGACTTGGCGGTGCGGTCAATCTCCTGCATGAAACCGGTAATGGTTTGAATTCGGAAGTCGACCCACTTGCGAAAATTCGGATCAGAAAAATCTCCGAGCCTCACTTCTTTCCTGGCATCGAGTCCGGTCTGCTTCTTGAAAGCGGCAACGGTGTAATCGTCGAAGCTGGCCCAGGTGTCCTCCCACCCGTCGAAATGGGTCATCCAGTACGGGATATCGACATAGATACCGTCAATTCCGGTGGCGGCGATCTGCCGCACTCGCTCCATGTAGGTTTTGCGCCACTCGGGAGCATACGGACTGACCCAGACGTCCTCGTCGCCTTTCCTGATCCAGAAAGCCGCGCCACCGCCGAAGACGGCTGGCTCACCGGTGATCTTGCGCTGCAGCCAGTCGGGATGATCTTTGGCAAGGGTGTGTGCGGTCTTATCGGCGTTCGCGGTAATGCACTCAGTCCCCGCGATGTAGACGAACGCCCGGTTGCCTGCCGCATGCGCCTTCTCAGCCACGGCGCGAATTGCCTTCAGCTTTTCTTCGGGATTGAGAAAGCTTTCGTAGCGTCCGGGGATGTCGTTGTCGACTTCGATGCCAAAAACGTAACCGTCCTGGGCGTTACGTACGATCTTGTCGGCATTGTCTGCTTGCAGGCCGTAGGCGCCGATGCGAACGTAGTTGGTCCAATTCTGTTCGGCAGAATCGGAACCAGCAGCGGGCTTCAGGATATACATCAGCAGACAGATTGCGAGAGCACTCTTTCGTTTCACAGGTTCAAAGGCTCCAACCAGAATTGTCGTGAGTGATCATTGGAACGAAAACTAGCCAGGGGCTAGGCCTCCGGTCTCATCGTTTTGACCGAGCCCAGCCGTGGGGCGAAGCGTTAGGCTGCCATCTTGATTTGGCCCCTGGCGGCTCGCCCAGTGCACGGGATAGCGCCCGCCCTTCACCTCGAGCTCAGCTTTCAATCGAAGTCCCCTCCAGTTCGTACCCTTGGGAAGAGGAAATTTCGCCTGGCGCACCTTGCCTGGGAGTGGATAACCGGGATCCAGGCTTCCGCCGGCGAGCACTTTCCCGTCTTCCTTGACCACCGAAACGTACAACGCACCCGGAACACCGGCGATGCCGTCGTTAACGAAACCGACGATCAAGCCGGGATATCCATCTTCCTCGTAGGTCCACACCCAGGAAGGCCGAACCCGATAACCGATCCTTCGCGCCAATAAATCGATAGCTGCAGGGAACTGGTGGTAATAATTAAGGATCCTGTCCGCCTGGATCCGATGCCAGTTCCACAATGAGAAATAGCACGGACCCACATCTTGCACGTGGTGGATAACGTTGTCGGTGTAAGTCACACCTTCATCCTGTTTGAGGTTCGAGGGAGAACCGTCCGACATACCCACTTCTACAGAGACGCCCGTCCACGGCGGGCGATTGCTCAACTCCTCGATCTGCTCGTTCTCAATGAAGATCGTGTCAGTGCGTAACCAATTGAAGCTTCGGATGGTACGGTCGAGCAGTTCGGAGTTGCCCACTTTGCTGAAGTCAGGTTGGGTATTGGTGGCAAGAGGAGTCTTCTTCCAGCGCTCCGCCTGGTACCGAAACATACTTACGAATGTATTCTCCGCGGTGATGGAATCGGGAAAAGGACTGGATTGCAGTGGCCAGGTATGGCCCTCGCCCCAAAAACCGTACATGAACGTATCGACGTACTCCACGTCGCTGTGGCCGTCGTACTCCGCCGCCAGAAGTTCCACCAATTCGCGAAATGCTGCCTGGAATACTGGATCGTCGTAGCGCGGCTCATACCTGATTCGATGCTGCCATTCGCCAAGCTTTACCATCGGGACCTTCTGCACAAGGAAATCAGGGAGGGTGGGGCCGGGGATGTCGGGGTTACTCATCATCACGCGGAAGCCGACTCGCTTCTGATATCGGTGCGCCAAATCGAAGGCCAATTTCCAGTGTTCGCAAAAATCGAGTTTGCCTGGACGTTGTTGCACATCCCTCCAGTTCACGCGAATGTAGAGCTTGCTACCGAGAGGCAGCTTGACGAGATTCTCGAGCGACTGGGCCAGGGTTTCGCCTTCCTTGTGAGCCGGGCCGACTTCATCGCAGACATAGGTGATCAGTCCCATGCCGTAGTTGGGTACAACCTCCTCGGAAGGAGTCGTCGCCATCACCACGTTCCAACTCGGATAGTCGTCGGCAGAGAAAGGGCCCTGGTACAGGCGATCGGTTACGGGCGGTCCAGCGCCGAACCGGTACCCATCAAAGTTGTGGACGGGGACTCGATCCGATGAAATTGACCGGCCAACGCTGGCAAGAAGCGCGGTGGCGCCACCCGCTCTTAGAAAGGTGCGTCTCTTCACCGAGGTTTACACCTGTATCCCTTTTCCCTGGGCTCTCTTAGAACTCGAAGCGAACGCCGAACTGCCCATGCCGGGGTGTGCTTCCCTGCGCGGTCGACGAAACCTGCCCGAATGTCGAGTCCCCGTACAGGTTGTCGGGCAGGGCAAAGCGCGGCGTATTAAAGAAGTTGAAGAACTCGCCCCGTATCTCCAGCCTCATGCCTTCCCGGGGAACAAATGACTTCTCAATGGAGAGATCGATGTTGTGAATACCGTCGGTTCGCAGATTCGAAAAATAGCGCGGCGCATTGCCAGGCTGTTCCAGACCCGGATCGGCGAAGCAGTTCGAATTGAATATGCTCTGGCCGGTCACAGCGGACTGATGTGCGCTCACGCCGCTGCTGGGATTGCAAATCACATTGGGGCGCTGATTGCCGTCATCCAGCGAGGATTGCGACATGCCGATGTCCATGGGCTGCCCCGATTGCAACGTAAGAATGGTGGATAACGTCCAACCGCCAACCACGCCATCGAGAATACGGTTCATATCGCGGCCGATCCATCGGCCGCGTCCGACTGGCAGACCCGCAATAATGGCCAGGGCCAGACGGTGAGTGGCATCATTGGCGCTGATGGAGTGCTCAGCTTTCAGGTTGTCCAGTTCTTGCGGATTGTCAAACGCCAGACCTCCCACCCAGGCGTTTCGGCCAGAAGACGAGTTGTCCGTCGACTTGGCGAAGGTGTAGCCGCCCTCGAAACCGATGTAGTGGCTGGTGCGTTTCTGAAACCGAATCTGCAGTGCGTTGTAGAAGGACTCGGCTCCGAGGATGGGCAGCCCCTCAAAGCTGCCGTCAAATTGGGGGTAAGGCCTCAGGAGATTAATGAGGGGGATTTGCGGGTCGTTATAGCGGGAATCGGGCTCGTTGAAGATTGCATTCGGGCCCTGGAACATGGAATAGAAAGGGTTGGTGACATTACAGTGCAGATTGTTGTAACTGTACAACTGACTGAAGTCGACGGTTCCATCCGAGTTGCAGCTGCCTTGCTGGTTGAACTGACGCCGGAGCGAGGAAGGTATGTAATTTCGGTTGCGGGTGGTAGCACCGGAGGCGCCGCCCCAAGGAAGGTGCGTACTGCGATTGGCTGAGTAGTCTGCGGAGACGACCACCTGACCGGGAAGCAAACGCTGCAAACCCAGGCTCCATTGATAGATCTCAGCATTTCTCGCCGGGGTAGTGCCGAGATCGTTAGCATTGCCGAATCCCCACATCGCGAGTGGACCGTATTTTTTCCCCTGTGGCGCCGGGAGACCGGTGGGAAATGGATCCTCCAAGGTCGCATACTGGGTTTGAAAGTTGTCCTTGGTAAAGTAGACGACCCCATCCTTGCGGAATGCCGTGCCAACGTACTGGTAATTGGTCGCAACGTTCATCCCGTAGTAGACACCGGCGCCACCGCGAACCACGGTGTCGGGTGTGAGCTGGTAAGCAAATCCCAAACGTGGCGCCCAGTTATTACGGTCGACAGGAACGTTTCGCTGGGAGGAGCTGGGGAATCGGGTAATCCCCTTCAGTTGGGTGGGCCCGAGACCCAGAGCCTGCAGCCCGGGATCGCCACTGCTCAAGTCAACGGTGACGCCGCTACTGCCCTTAAAGTCGCTGAACTCGATGTGGTTGAAGCGCTCGGTGTAAGGCGTGCTCCACTCGTAGCGTAAGCCGAGGTTCAGGGTCAGCTTCGGCGTTACCCGAAAGTCGTCCTGCACATAAAAAGAGGTGTCCTTCGACTTGTTCAAGGCCATCGGATCGACACCGATCCCGCCGTAATCGCCGATTCCCAAAAGAATGTCCGCAAAGGGATTGCCCTGGGTTGGGTCGAAATTGCCGATGATGTTCTCGGTCACGGTTTGCGCAAAATGGAAGTATCCGCTTGCGTAATTGGGCTCCTGAAAGTTGTTAAAGAAGATACGCTGCTCGCCTCCGAACTTGATGCTGTGTTTCCCCTTGGCCCACGCCAGGGAGGAAGAATACGAATACAGGGTGTGGTCAAGCTTGGTATCCACGCAACACTGGTCGTAGATGGAAGTCCATGGGGAATCCACCAAGATCGCCGGCATGCGGGCAATCCCGTTCGCGTTGTCGAGAAGAGCAGGAAATCCGACGGAGGCGGCACTGGGATAGGTCGTGAAACCAGGGGCGTGAACATGATCAATGGCGAACCGGCTGCTCAGAAGCAAGGTGGGCCGCAGCGTCCAGTCAAACTGCAGGCCCCCATTGTTGACGCTGGTGACGTAGTTATTGCCGTCATTAAACTCCCCATCCCCTAAGACGGTGGGCACCGCGCTGGAAGAGTGCGCGTGACTGTATCGTCCCGCCAGATGTGTGGTGTTGGAGATCTGCTGATCGAGCTTGACGTCAAACTGCAGCCCCTTGCTGGTGTTGTTCGTATTTGTCCGAAAATTGTTTGTACCATCCGGGTTGCCGGGCTGATTCTGGGGTGGATACAAGTTGAGAAGGTTCTGCCCTACAGAGTCCCACAAGTTCTGGGGAATTTTGTTGCCGGTGAATGGATTCCGATTCCCGCTGCTGTCGAGGCTGAACGGGTTGAAGATCAGGTTTGGAACCACATTCCCGCTGTTCGGATCCGTAATGAGAGCCTGGGAAAAGTCTCCCTTCCGTTCGTCCGGAGTAGGAACAGTGCCGACGATATTAATCGGGTCAGTCTCGAGAACCCGTTCAATGTCGAGAAAGAAAAACGTCTTGTTTTTCCTCACGGGTCCTCCCAGGGAGAAGCCGTACTGATCTCGAGAGTGGTCCGGCTTGGGCAGGCCGGCCTGGTTGCTGAAAAAATCGTTGGCATCAAAGGCGCCGCGCTGCCCGAACCACCAGGCACTGCCATGGAGAGCATTGGTGCCGCTCTTCAACGCCATGTTGACCACAGTCCCGCCATTGCTGCCGAATTCGGCGGAAAAGGCGTTGTTCTGGACCTTGAACTCCTGCACCGCTTCGACGGAAGGCTCATAGAAGATGTTTGAGTTCCCTCCTTCACCTTCCTCCGGGGCAGTGATGAGGGCGCCGTCCATACGAACCTCTGCGGTGGCGTTGCGCTGCCCGTTGGAAACAAAGTTCGTGCCCGAAGGATAGTTGTCGGCGGTACCGGAACCAGCTGTCTCACTCACCCCGGCAGTCAGAAAGACAAGCCCGAAGAAGTTGCGGTTGAGAAGTGGAATTTCCTTGACGTACTCGTTAGTGATGTCCGTGCCTAAAGATGAGCTTCCGGTGTCCAGCAGCGGTGCCGCCTCCGTCACTTGCACCTCCGTGGATGTGCCCGCGGGCCGGAGAGTGAAGTTCAGACTGGCCTCCTGATCGACCGCCAGGACGACCCCCTTCCGCTCCACCGTCTGAAAGCCGGCGGCTCCCACCTTCACGACGTAGGTGGAGGGCCGCAAAGCGCGCAGACTGTACTCGCCGGAACGGCCAGTTGTCGCCGTCTGCGTCACATTGGTTCCGACCTCGGTGATGGTGACCGTGGCATTCGGCAAGACTGCCCCGGTGGAGTCTGCCACCACCCCGCGAATCTGGGCTTGATAGCTCGCCTGCCCCAGCAGTGTTTGCTGGAGGAGAAGAAGACAAACGGTGAGGACCAGAGGAAGCTGTAAATACTCGGCGTCTCGGACCCGCATGGAGGGCCTCCGCGAAGGACAAGGTACGCAGGTTTCGAATGATTTCGTTAAACAACTTTTACTTCCGTTTATACTCGACTGTCAAGTGTAAAATGCAGGGCGGGAGGAACCTTGTTACGAAATCTGACAGAGTCTTTCGGGGTGAACCTGTGCTGAACGAAGAGCGACGCCGACACATCCTTGAGATCCTGAATCGGGACGGCCGGGTCTTGGTCGTGGACCTGGCAAAACAGTTCCACACTTCCCAGGTCACCATCCGAAAGGACCTGGACATTCTCCAGGCGCACGGCCGTATTCACCGCAGCCACGGCGGTGCGCTGCCGGCGCAGGAAAGTGCCCTGGAAGACCCGACGTTGCGGGAGAAGGAGAAGCTGCATCGCAAGGAGAAGTTGCAGATTGCCACTGCGGCCGTGCGTATGGTGACGGAAGGGCAAGTCGTTATCCTTGATTCCGGCACTACAACCACTGCCATCGCCCGTGCCCTGCGGAACTTTCAGAACCTGACGATCATCACCAACGCGGTGAACATCGCCGCCGAACTCTCTGGGTCGGCGCTGGAAGTGATTCTGACGGGGGGCACTCTGAGGAAGAACTCATTCTCTCTGGTAGGGCCCATCGCGGAAGAGACCCTGCACCGCTTGAACGCAGACATTCTTTTCTTGGGAGTGGATGGTTTCGATGTCCACTATGGCTTGAGCACGCCGAACTTGCTTGAGGCTAAAGTCAACCGGGCCATGATGGACGTTGCCAGGGTTGCGGTCGCGGTGTGTGACTCCAGCAAGTTTGGGCGGCGCAGCTTATCTTCGATTGCGCCGCTTTCAGCAGTGCACCACTTGATCACCGACCGAGGGATTCCTAAGCCAGACCTGGCGGCCTTGAAGAAGGCGGGAATTCAAGTAACGCTCGTCTAGTTCTCGCCGAGAATTCTATCTGTTTTTGCCAGCCTCAGCTCCACGGAATTGTCCGAAGACGCGTTCTGCGTTCTTGTGGTACACCTTTTCGAGCACCGTGTCGGGAAGTTCCATGCCATAGATCTCCCAGCGGCCCTGCGCCGGATATCCCCAGTAGTCGAAGTATTCATCTGCAGTTTCAAGCCAGCGAAAATGGTTGCGATACATGGCGTCGTCCATGCCGTTATCAGTACCGAACATAATGCGGTCCTGATACTTGAGAAAGGACTCGCGGGCACTGCACTCATTTTGATCGACATCGGTCCAGCCTCCATCCACACGCAATCGCCTCTTGACAACGCCAAGTAAACGAAAGTAAAAGTAATAGATCGCAATATACCGCAATCCTGGCATTTGTCCAAGATGCCGGGGCGAGTGCACGGGTGGCGGAATGGAGAATCAATCTGATTGGTGCATGAGAGTCCGATCAAATATGATCGGTGGTACCCTTCGGTGATGAGGCGCACGCGGGCCACCGCTCTAACGTGCTGTGTTCTGCTTGGCCTTGCGCTGCCCGGTTGGAACTCCGGGCAAAACAGTGCGGGTCAAAGGTTTGCCCCGACGGGTGCTCACAACCCCTCAACTGATCTACAGATCCAAAGCTCAGTCTTGCGGATCGAATTCGACCACAACCTGCACAGCCGGGTGGTCGCCTTGTTTGGCCCAAGCCCAAAACTCTTGGCTCCGTTTTCCGCATCGGAAACGGTCACCAGCGTGGATCGCACCTGTAGCGACTTCGCCCTGAGTGCAAGCCGCCGGGAACACGTGTCTGACACTTTTGGTGCGGGAGAGCGGCTGACGCTAACTGGCAAGTCCGGAGACTTACGCAAGAGCGTCTCGGTCACGATATATGCCGACTTCCCATCCTTGGCGGTCTTTGATGTCGAGTACACGAACGATTCGTCGGTACAACTGAAAATTCGTGGCTGGAGCAACAGCCAGTATGTGCTGAGTTCACTCCCTCCGGCACGCGGCCCCGCATTCTGGTCCTACCAAAGTGGCTCCTACGAGAAGCGTCCGAATTGGGTGCTTCCCTTGCGTGCCGGATTCCGGCAGGAAAATTATCTCGGCATGAATGCCAGCGACTACGGTGGCGGCACTCCCATTGTTGATGTATGGCGTAAAGATGCTGGTCTCGCGGTAGGTCACGTGGAACCCGTACCACGCCTGATATCCCTTCCCGTTTCCATGCCCGACGCGAGTCATGCTCGCGTCGCCGTCCGCTCCACTAGGGAGCGAACACTGGAACCGGGAGAGAGCTTCCATACTCTTCGCACATTTGTCTCCGTGCATCAGGGGGACTACTTTCACACGCTCACCGAGTACCGCCGGCTGATGGTCCGGCAGGGATTTCAAATGGCTTCGGCGCCCGACAGCGCTTTTGGCCCGATCTGGTGTGCCTGGGGCTACGGCCGGTCGGTGCAGCTCAAGCAGGTGTACGACACGCTTCCGACAGTTAAGAAAATGGGCTTCTCCTGGGTCACTTTGGACGATGGTTGGCAAAACAATTACGGCGATTGGGCAGTCGACCCCAAGAAGTTTCCTCATGGCGACGCTGACATGAAAGCCCTTGTCGATCGCATCCATGAAGAGGGTTTCAAAGCCCAGCTGTGGTGGTCGCCGCTGAGTGCCGTCCCGGATTCGCAGCTACTTAAGGATCATTCCGACTTCGTTCTGCTGAATCGCGATGGATCGAAGCGGAAGATTTCGTGGTGGAACTCGTTTTATCTTTGTCCAGCCGACCGAGGGGTTGTGAAATACCACAAAGCGCTGGTTCGTAAGATCCTCGGGGAGTGGGGATTCGACGGCCTCAAGCTGGATGGTCAGCACATGAACGCCGTTCCTCCCTGCTACAATCCCGCGCACCACCACAAACGCCCGGAGGACTCGGTGGAAGCGTTGCCCGATTTTTTTCGGGAGATTTACGAAACGGCCCGCAGCGTAAAACCGGATGCCTTGGTAGAGTTTTGCCCTTGCGGTACTGCATATTCGTTTTTCACCATGCCGCATTTCAACATGTCGGTCGCGTCCGATCCGGAGAGTTCGTTTCAAGTCCGCTCCAAGGGAAAAACCCTGAAAGCGCTCATGGGCGACAACGTCCCATACTTCGGAGACCACGTGGAGCTCAGCGATGGGGCGACGGATTTTGCTTCCACCATCGGCGTCGGAGGCGTGGTGGGCACGCAGTTCGTGTTGCCGAGTCTGGTTAAGAAGCACACCAAGTTCGATCTCACTCCCCAGCGCGAAGAAGTTTTCGGAAAGTGGCTGCAAATTTACCGCGAGAAAATGCTTTCCCGCGGAGAATACCTGGGAGCGCTGTACGACATCGGGTTTGATCATCCTGAGGCACACGTAATCCGCAAGAACGGCGAAATGTACTATGCGTTCTTCGCGCCTCATTGGCGGGGAACGGTGGAGCTTCGCGGCCTCCAGGACCGCGTGTATCAGCTTGTGGACTACGAGAACCGGAAAGACCTGGGCAGCGTGCGGGGTCCGACGGCACGCATCTCCGCGGAATTCGACAAGCACCTGTTGGTGGAAGCCCGGGCGGAATGACGACGGTGGAACCGAAGCACGACCACGCCAGTAGCCTCCTCCAGGATGTGATTCGCCGCAACCGCAACGGCGAAAAACTTGGGGTGTACGCCGTCTGTTCCGCTCACCCGAGCGTCATCGATGCAGCCATACGGCAGTCCATCGAGAACGGCTCAGTCCTGCTTGTCGAGTCCACATCGAGCCAGGTGAATCAGTTCGGCGGTTACACGGGACAGACGCCTAATCAATTCGCTGAGTTTGTTCACTCCGCAGCTCAACGTGCGGGACTCCCGAGGCAACGCGTGTTGCTGGGCGAAGACCATCTCGGGCCGTATCCGTGGCGGGATCAGCCGTCCGAAATCGCTCTGCAGAAAGCGTGCGATCTGATTCGTGCCTGCGTGCTTGCGGGATATACGAAGATTCATCTCGACGCCAGCATGACTTGCGCTGACGATGGCGGGTCGGGTCTCGCAGACGACACGATTGCCCAGCGAGCGGCCATCCTCTGTCGTGCGGCAGAGAGGGCGTGCCAAGAGTTGCCGCCGGGATCACCCCGACCTTTCTACGTGGTCGGCACCGAGGTTCCGGCGCCGGGCGGAGAGACCCTCCCCGGAGAGGCTCCGAGCGTGACCAAGGTCGGGCAGTTGCATCACTCCTTGGAAGTCTTCCGCGCAGCTTTTCATGAGCAGAAACTGTCTGAGGCGTGGGAGAGAGTGATTGGCGTGGTTGTGCAACCGGGCGTCGAGTTTGGCGAAAACGTGATCTTTGAATATGACCACAACAAGGCGCAGGCTCTCTCAGGCGCGCTGCCGGCGCATCCTGCGCTGGTCTACGAGGCGCACTCCACGGACTACCAGTCGCCCGGTGCCCTGGCGCGGATGGTGGAGGATCACTTCGCGATCTTGAAAGTGGGCCCATGGCTGACATATGCATTCCGCGAGGCCGTCTTTGCCCTGAGCGCAATCGAGCGGGAACTACTGGGCCATCGCAGTGGAGTTCGCCTCTCGCAGGTCCGGGAAGCGCTCCAAGCCGCCATGTTGCGCAATCCGGCTCACTGGCGTTCGTACTACCGGGGCAATGAAGACGAAGTACGCCTCGCCCGCATTTACAGTTACAGCGATCGTTGCCGCTATTACTGGGTGGATGCGACCGTTCAGGAAGAGTTGGCCCGACTTCGCGCCAACCTTGATGTCTGCGTAGTGCCGCCAACATTGTTGAGTCAATACTTGCCATCACAGTATGAAGCCGTCCGGTCTGGGCGGCTACCCGCGCGTTCTGAAGATCTGATTCGCGAGCACATCCGGGATGTCCTACGACTCTATGCCACAGCCTGTGGCGCATGAGGCATTCGACCGAGACGTTGAATACCACGAGCACGATCGATCGCGCCTAGATGTCCCTTGCCTCCGCAATCACATACCACCTTTGCCGATTCCGAAGTTCTGGTTTTTCAATGCCAGAATTCGGTTCTGAACGTGGGTTTTTCGATCTCTACGAGCCTCGCAGGCCACGGTTCGTGGTGGCAGGAGCCCCCTCTTTCGCCCTCGGCGGGTGAGCAACTTCTGCGGGTACGTGATGATCCGAGGACCGTGAACCCCAACCCGATCCTCCAGTTAAGATTGGTCCACAGTCGAGAGAACTGTAAAACTGTAAAAACTGCAAAACTTCTATCTCTTTCGCTTGGGCGAGGAACACACAGGGCACCTCAGCTGCTTTCTTTTCTTGTGAGCGAATGAACGCCATCGGCAGATTTCGTGCCGCGTGTCCCAGAAGCCAGAGGTTGCGGGGCATTTAGAGGGAGAGTTCTACGCTTCAGTGCTCAGCTTAAGCGTGGGGTGATGTCGTTCTCGTGCAGAATTCCACTGCTCAACAGGACGAAGGGTGCCTTCAGGGGCGTTTATTCGCTCACTTGGTAATGTGAGTCTTCGAGTCGCCATGGGCGGCGTTCCTGCGCATGCAAGATTCAGTTTCGTTACGGACCCTTGTGCACCACCCTCATGCCACCGGCACCGATCTTCTCGACGATGCGGTAGTGGCCCAGCTCACTGCCGACGAGGAAATCCTGGTCTGACGCTCGGCTGGCCATGGGGAAGAAGCTCCCTCCCCTCACCCACCCATTCTAAGCCGTTGGCGCAAAGGAATCGACAAGAAGCCGATGCGCCACAACGATGTTGCGTTCCAAACTTGAGGGCAACAAACCTTCACATCCTCGGCTTTATAAACCACGCCCATGCCGCCGCCACCGAGTTTCTCGATGATGCGGTAGTGCGAGATGGTCTGGTCGATCACTGGCGCGAATCTTACGTCTGTGAAACAGGCAAGTCAATGAAAGCCGTGGAGTTGGCGGCAGCGGACAGTCAACGAATGGCGGCTCTGAGTCGAGCACAGAACACTTCCTTTGTGCGGGGGTAACCGTGGAAGTCGTTAGATGACTCCCCGATTGTCGGCAACACGGAGAGCGCCGGGATAAACCGGCATGTTGTAGGGGATGAAAGAGCCCTACAGGAAAGGAGAGCAGCGAATCCATCCTGGCCTCGAGTCTTGCAGGCGACATCGTGAGATGTCGCTTGAAGCGTAGACAGGGGTATCGGTGGGCCGGGCTATTGAGCTTCGAAAAGCCGATGGAACAGGATGCCGACTCCGTTCCGAGTGGAGGAAGGCAACACGACAACCACGCTAATCGCGAGTGGCTGGTCGGTCCTGCGTAGTCTAAGAACCACTGGGCTTATCGGGTCCAGGAGGGTTGGCTCTTGGTCTTGATCTTCAAGCGAAGCGTCTGTCTTGTCATCTTGTTCTGTGAAGGACGAGTTCAATGAAGAGTTCCAAGACGAGTTCAACGACGAGTTCTTGGGTGGCACAGAGGTACCATACTGCGATTCCATGATTGGCCAAACCATCTCGCACTACCGCATTGTCGAGAAGCTCGGGGGCGGCGGCATGGGCGTTGTGTACAAGGCCGAGGACACGCGGCTGCATCGCTTCGTCGCGCTCAAGTTCTTGCCAGAGGAGGTTACCCGTGACCCGCAGGCACTCGCCCGTTTTCAACGCGAAGCGCAAGCCGCGTCCGCACTGAACCACCCGAATATCTGTACGTAGCGGGCCGGAAGTACTCGCCAGCCTTCCTGCCTTTGACTCGTGATGAAGGCTTGGCTGGCTCGAGAACTCGTCTTAGCCATGTAACTGTCGTTATAGGGGGGTTACTCAAAGAATACTTATTCACGAACCGTTAACCATCTCTTCATGAAGGCGCAAACAAGGCAAGGCAAGAATCAGCCATGCCTAAGTTACCAATCGCGGGGAACGAAGAGCGAGGCGCACTGACCGAACCGCCCCTTCTGGCCGGGCTCCCGGGATTCGCCGGAAAATTTATTCCCATGGAGCAGGCGCGCGAATTGTATCAGCGCGTGCGCACGGCGCCGCCGGGCTTCCGACTGGAAGCGTTGCTGGCGGAAATGAAAGTAAAGCTCGAAGTCCAGCCCGCCGACCTCGATCGCATCCCGGTCAAAGGCCCTCTGGTGGCCGTGGCCAATCATCCTTTTGGTGTGCTCGACGGTGTGGCTCTGGCTGTGCTCCTGTCGCGCGCGCGTCCCGACGTCAAGATACTGACCAACGCGTTGCTCCAGGGCATCCCCGAACTCCACGAGCATTGCATCTTCGTGGACCCCTTTCACACTCCGTCTTCGGCGGATAAGAATGTGAAACCCCTGAAGCATGCGATGGAATGGCTGCGCCAGGGCGGGGCGCTTGCCGTGTTTCCCGCCGGCGAAGTCTCGCAGTGGAATATCCGCCAGGCGCAGGTCACCGATCCCGCATGGAACAACGTGGCCGCTCGCCTGGTGCGCAAGACCGGAGCCAGCGCGCTCCCGGTATATTTCTGCGGCCGCAACAGCGTGACGTTCCAGTTGCTCGGTTTGATCAATCCGCGGCTCCGGACGCTTTTCCTGCTGCAGGAGTTTCTGCAGCAGCGCGAGAAAGACGTACAGGTTCGCATCGGCGGCGCGATCCCGTCCGAGTTGATCGCCAACCTCGACAACGACGAGGAAGCCACCGAGTATCTTCGTCTGCGGACTTACCTGCTGTCGTATCGCGGCAAGAAGCCGATCTCGCTGCCCACCAAGATGCGCTCCGCGCTTCCGCGCAAGCCGCAGGAGCCGATCGCTTCCGAGGTTCCATCGAGATTCGTCGTTCACGATATTGCGGCCTTACCCGCCGAGCGGCTGCTCGTCGAGAACGCGGATTTCGCTGTGTACGCCGCGCGCGCTTCTGAGCTTCCCCACCTGCTCGATGAACTCGGACGCCTGCGTGAAATCACCTTCCGCGCCGCCGGCGAAGGTACCGGACACAGCGCCGACCTCGATCAGTTCGATGCTTATTACTGGCACCTGCTGCTCTGGAACAAGGAAAAGCAGGAATTGGCCGGTGCCTACCGCGCTGGGAACACCGATGAGATCATCCGCGCGCACGGCGTCAAGGGCCTCTACACGAACACCGTGTTCCGCTACGACGAACAACTGTTTTTGAAGATTGGCTCCGCTCTGGAACTGGGCCGCTCGTTTGTGCGTCCCGAGTATCAGCGGCAGTATGCGCCGCTGCTTCTGCTGTGGAAGGGCATCGCGCGTTTCGTGGCCGCGCACCCCGAGACGCCGGTGTTGTTCGGAGCGGTCAGCATCAGCAACGAGTACAGCAGTTTGTCGCGCGAGATGATCGTGCGCTATTTTGAGCAGCGCGAAGACGGCCGCGAGTTTGGCGACCTCATCCAGGCGCGCACGCCCTTTCGCGCCCCCAAGCTGCGCCGCTGGGATTGCGGTGCTATCTGCAGTGCCTTGCGCGATCTCGACGAACTCGCCGAGCCGATCTCAGATGTGGAAGAAGACGGCAAAGGGTTGCCCATTCTGATCAAGCAGTATGCCAAGGTGGGAGGCAGGTTGGTGGGCTTCAATCTCGACCGCAAATTTTCCGACGTGGTCGATGGCCTGGTGATCGTCGATCTGCGCCAGACCGATCCCTCGGTCCTCGAGCGCTATATGGGGAAGGAAGGCTACGCCGGCTTCCGCCACTTCCACAAGCTCAATTAGCGCGTCTTGATCTATAGGAAAAACAAAGAGGCAAGGGCAGACGGGCATCTTATCCCTGCTGTATTGTTTCGGGGGCGACATTTGGGAAGCCGTTAACAGATGCCTCAACTGTGAGGCCTTCCCGACGATTTATCAGCGCAGTCTGTGAAGGCCGTTCCCGGCGATATATCCAAGGCTGCCGATGCCGGTTGCAGTGGAAACTCGACGAAAAAGGTTGATCCGCTACCGATAGAGCTTTGAACGGCTATCGATCCGCGGTGCTGCTGCACAATCCAATCGGCAATGGCGAGTCCGATACCAGCTCCGCCAAGCTCCCGACTTCTGGCCTTGTCTGCACGGTAAAAACGCTCGAAGATCCTGGTTTGATCTTGCTCCGCAATTCCGATCCCTGAGTCGCGCACAGTAATGACGGCCTTTTCATTCCGTGCTTCCAGCCGCAGCTCGACGACTCCGGGCGGCGGCGTGTACTTGACGGCGTTGTCGAGCAGGATGGCCAGCAGTCGTTGCACGGCCCTGCGGTCCGCCAGGACCGGAAGATCGCAATCCGCGATCGCTTGAGTGAATTGCAAATTGCGGGCCTCCACCAGTTGCCGCCATTCGTTCGCGGTTTCCATAATCGCTGTACGCAGGTCGAGAAGCGTCAGGTGTAAGCTCTCACGCCCGGAATCAGCGCGGGCGAGCGACAACAGTTCTTCAATCAGGGACGAGGTTCTTTCCGCCTCCAGCAGGATGTGGCGTAAGGCTTCGCGATACTCCGCGTCTCCTCTCGACTTACGGAGGGCAATTTCCGCTTCGGTGCGAATGAGCGAGATGGGCGTTCGCAGCTCGTGCGAAGCGTCCGCGGTGAACTGGGTTACGCGGAGAAAGGCGCCTTCAATGCGCGCCAGCATCTCATTCAATGTGTCCGACAGCCGTTGGAGCTCATCGCCAGTCGTGAGTTTTTCCAGCCGGTCGCCTAAATTGCTGCCGCCGATGCTTCTCGCAGTCCGAGTGATTGCATCCACCGGAGACAAGGCTTTGCGGCTGAGCCAGTACCCTCCGGAGGCAGCGGCGAGCAGCAACAGCGGAGCCAACATCAGGAGATAACGCCGAAACAGAGACAGCGTCGCAATGATCTGATCGACGGGAACCGCTGTCTGCACCGTGTACGAGCGGCCATTCACGTCAATCCTTTGCGTAATGAAACGAAAAGGCTTATTTCCGAGCTGACAGTTTTGAAACGAAGGACCTTTGACGGCTGCGGGTGCCAATGGTGCAAACCGATTTCGTTCCAGCGAAGGGGCACGGAAGATCCAGTTTCCATCCCCATCGTAAATTTGCAAGAAGTCGCCGGAGTGCTCCAAAACGTAAGCTTCAGAGACTTCTTCCTGAAGCTTGGCCACTGTCGCATTTTTCTTCTGCGCTTTCAGGAAATTAGTGAGGTCCTCGATCTGGGCGGTCAATGCATCGTCGGCAATGCTATACAGGCCTTGCCGAAGGACAAGCCACATGCCGACGCCAAAACAGAGCTGGGCAGCCGCAAAGATTACCAGATACCACAAGGTAAGCCGAAAGCCGATGGAGAGTCTTCTCATGATTGGTAGTCGAAACGAATCACGTACCCAACACCCCGCACCGTGTGAATCAGCTTTCGTCGGTCATTATCACTACAATCGATTTTGTTTCGCAGCAGCCGTACAAAAGCGTCCAGCGTGTTACTCCCAACCTCGCGCCCCAAAGACGAAATCAGGATTTCCCGCGGAACAACCTCCCCAGCGTTGCGCATGAGACGCTCCAACAAACCATATTCGGTGCGCGTCAGGCTTATGCGCCCGCCATCGCGGTAAACCTCTCGCGTGGAAAGATCCAAAAGTAAATCGCCGACCTGAAGCTGCGTTCTCCGCGGAGCGACCGCACGCCGATTCACCGCACCCAGTCGCAACAGGAGTTCGCTAAATGAGAACGGCTTTGTCATGTAGTCGTCAGCGCCCAAGTCCAGACCATTCACGATGTCGGGAACAGAGTCTTTCGCGGTGAGCATCAAGACGGGCGTGCAATTGTTTTCGATTCGCATGCGTCTTGCCAGTTCAAATCCGTTCATCTTGGGCATCATCACATCGAGAATCACAACATCGAAGTCGTGGTCCCGAACCATCTGCAATCCTTCGCTGCCATCAACGGCACACGAAACCGCGTGACCCTCTTCACTCAGGCCCTTTCGCAGCAATTCCAGCATTCGCCGCTCATCTTCTACAACTAGCAGTTTCATCGAACAAACCTGTCGGGTTCTGATTGGTCTTGAGGGCTGAGCATTAGGGTAGAACGCGAGTGTGCTCGGAGAATAGAGTCTGAAAAAATATTAATCTTCCTTTAATATCGGCTTCACAACGCCCTCCTAGAATCGCTACTCACTTCGACCGGCTGAAATTCCTGTTTGAAAGAGCCCTCAGGTTCCTGAGTGGGTTGCATTCCGCTTGGGCATCGTTGGGCCTCCTCCGGTTTCGAGATGCTTGTTCTCAAGGAGCTGAAGTCAATGAAGCCAAAACACTCGCCCTCCATTCTCCGATTCGCTTCGACCTTCACGGCTGCGCTGATCCTCGCCCTATTCCTAGGGACAACGGCGCATGCGCAAATTGATCGCGCCGTACTCGAAGGCACGGTGACGGATCGAACGGGAGCCGCTGTCGCCGGGGCCAGCGTAAAGATTCTGGCTGTGGACACGGATCTCACGCAGGAACAGCGGACCAATTCGAACGGCTACTACCGCTTTCCCGGGCTGGCTATCGGACGCTACACCGTGACGGCTGCGAATACTGGCTTCAAGACCAGGGTCATCGAAGAAGTCAGATTGCAGGTCGGCCAGACGCGCACATTGGACATCGGGCTTGAAGTCGGCGGGATTGCAGAAACAGTCGAAGTCACGGTATCAAACGCTCCTTCGGACCGCAGTTTCGCCGAAGCGTCCACGGTCATTGATGCGAATCAGATCGCAAATCTCCCGAACAACGGGCGCGACTGGGCTAGTTTCACCCTCCTCGCCCCCTTCGCTCAGGATGATGGCGGCGGCGATCAGCGCACGATTCGCTTTGCCGGCCGCGCGCGAGACGACAATAACTTTCAGATTGACGGGGTCGACGCGGGCGGTATTCAAGAGCAGGCGCAGAAGTCGCAGACTCGTCTGCAGATTTCCCAGGACGCAATTGAGGAGTATCGCGTCAACAGCGCTTTGTACGATGCGGAATACGGCACCCAGGCGGGCGGCCAGATTGACATAGTCACCAAATCGGGCACGAATAATTTTCACGGCACGGGTTTCGGCTACATAAGAAATTCCGTCTTCGATTCACGTAACTTTAATGACTTCGACGTAAACGGAAACCCGACCGTTCCTCCATTTCGCATGGGACAGTATGGAATGACTTTCGGCGGCCCTCTCGTCAAGGACCACACCTTCTTCTTCATTAACTACGAGGGGCTTCGCCAGTTGCAGTCGACGACCCAGCAACTCACGGTGCCCTCCGGGTTTTGCTGCGGCTACCTGACGTCAGGTGCTCTTTCCGTTCCATTCCAGCAACAGGTATTGAATACGTCTCCGCAGATGTGCACCATCATGCAGGCATACCCGTGGCGAGCGTCCGCCGGCACCATCAACGGGTGCGCGCCGCACTTCGTTTACCCGGATGCCGCCTTTCAATGGCAGGGGAACAGCACGCAACCCACGGACATCAACAACGTCGACCTGGTCACGGCCGCAACGCCCACGACCGTCCATGAAGACACCTGGCTGGTGCGAATTGACCACAAGATCAGCGAGAAGACCCTGCTCTATGGCCGCGCCCAGCGCGACATCAGCCTGGTGAACGCGCCGAATGGCAGCAGTCTTCCGGGGGACAAGCTCCAGACCATCAATCACCCGGCAAATTATCTGGTGGCGTTGCAGCGCACATTCGCGCCGAATCTCTTCAATGAAACCAAGCTCTACGTCAATCGCTCACCATTCCACAACCCTCAGGCGAGCGCGCTTCCGTTTGCAGTAAGCACGAGTGATTTCGTCGGGCTCAACGACAACACTGCCGACATCGAAGTTGGCACAACGTATGGAGTGGTTGATAACTTGACCTGGACGCACGGCCGGCACGCCTTCAAGATGGGCATGGAGATCCGCCGCGTCAGGCTCAATCAGGGTCAAACCGCGGATAACAATCTCAGCTTCGCCAGCACGGACGACATGGCAAATGCGTTGCTTTCTAACATTAAGTACATTGCCCCGTGGTGCTGCCACCGGCTGCGACGCACGTTTTATATGCCTTACTTCCAGGACGAGTGGAAGGCCACTCCGACTCTCACCCTGACGGCGGGGTTGCGCTGGGAATACTACGGGGTTGCCCACGAAGCGACCAACCGGACAACCGTATTCGACCTCAATCAGTTTCACGGGGTCTGCCTGGGATCAGGCTCATATAACACGTTGCCAGTGCCAGCAGGCTCAGGTCCGATCAATACCGCGCCTTGCCCCAAGAATCCGGATTTGTACAATCCCAATTACAAGAATTTTGATCCGAGAATTGCCCTGGCTTGGGCTCCGAGCACGCTTCATGGAAAGACTGTGGTTCGCTCGGGTTTTGGTATTTATCACGGCGCGGCACAGAATGATGATTTGAATGCGGGACTTGAGAGCGACACCTACCGGGTTTCGTACAATCAATCGACGGCCCTGCTCCCTGCCTATGAGCAAACGGCTCCCGATCTTTCAGGACTTACAGGCATCGCCAAGTTGGCGGCACATCCCCGTGCTTTGCAGCGGCAAGGCCGCCGGGACTTGTATGCGGAGGAGTGGGGACTCACCGTCGAGCAGGAATTGCCAGCCCACTTTTTATTTTCGACGCAGTATCTTGGGAGCCGTGGGGTGCGGCTGTTCTCGCGCGGCGGCGTAAATTTTTGTACCAGTCCAGTTACATTTAATTCTGCCGACGGCGACTGCGTCCGGCCACTGGATCAATATTATCCCGACCCCAACAACCCGGATCCTTTTGGTTCTGTCGACATAAAAAGAGATATCGGCGCCAGCACGTACCACGCTCTCGGTTTGTCCCTGGAGAGGCGCTTTAGCAAGGGGCTGTCCTTTCAGTCGCGTTACACCTGGTCCCATTCCATCAATGACGGGTCGGTCGGAGGCGGCGAGTCCAGCGGACCGCAGAACGTGAATTGTCTGCCGTGTGACAAGGGGCCCAGCGTCTTTGACATTCGGCACAATTTCACCGCGAATGTCGTCTATGAACTCCCATTTGGGCCCGGCAAGGCCTACTTGAACGATTCTGGAGCGCTTGGCAAAGTGGTTGGTGGCTGGAGCTTGAGCAGCGTCGGGCTTTGGCACACGGGGCACCCGTTGACCGTTCAGATGGATCTGAGCGGGAGCATATCTAACCCGGACCCAAACTTTCCGTTCAACGGATTTTCCTATACCTACCTTCTTCCCGATGGCAATGATCGAACCAATCAGCGGCCTGACGTTATTCCGGGGGTACCGCTCACTCTGCCGGGAGGTGGACACAACGGCGTGCCACTGATCAACGCTGCCGCGTTCCAGGCACCCCCGGTAGATGCGAATGGAAACTTTACTCGCTTTGGCGACGCGGGAAACGGCCTTATCCGAGCCTTGGATAGCTGGCAAGTCGATCTCGCGCTGACGAAGGAAACAAAGCTCACCGAGCGTTACTCGATGGAGTTCGCGCTGCAGGCGTTCAATATCTTCAACCACGTTCAACTGGGCGACCCGGGTACTCTGTCCCTCGTCTACGATCCTAGTGCTACATCGACGGGCTTTCTAACGAACCCTGGGAACTTCGGGGTCATCACTTCGACGGTGAACTTCAATAACAACAACGACAACAAGGCTTCTCCTAACACGGGCACCGGCTTGCCGCGGCAGCTTCAGTTCATGCTTCGTATCAAGTTCTAGTTTTGCGGCGAGGCGGGATCGCAAGGTCCCGCCTGGTTCGCCGCATCTGTCCTTAGTTAGATCAGCCCAATTTGAACCACACATTCTCAGGAGGAGCCCGTTGAAAGCTTTATTTATCTTCGCTCTGTCATTGAACCTTCTTGCTGCATCAGCCGAGACAGCCGGGGGCTATCACGTCACCAAGAAGATCCCGATTTCCGGCCAAGGCAGTTGGGACTACCTCGCCGTCGATGAGGGCGCGCGCCGGCTGTATGTTTCTCACGGAACCCAGGTCGAAGTGCTCGATGTCGATTCGAGCGCAATCGTCGGCAAGATCGGGAACACTCCCGGCGTGCACGGAATCGCGATTGCTCCGGAACTGGGACGGGGATTTGTGAGCAACGGGCAATCCTCGACGGTCACGATCTTCGATTTGAAGACTCTGAAGACAATCTCGGAAGTCGCGGTCGGTAAAAAGCCCGACGCGATCATTTACGATCCCGCTACCTCGAGAGTCTTTGCATTTAATGGCGACAGCAACAGCGCCACCGCAATTCAGGCGGCGGACGGAAAAGTGGCCGGAACGGTGGAGCTTGGCGGCGGTCCCGAGTTTGCCGTGGCGGACGGTTCAGGGTATGTTTACGATAATGTTGAGGACGGGAGCCTGGTCCTGAAAATTAACGCCCGCTCGCTGAAGGTCGAGCAGCGCTGGCCGACTGCGCCTTGCGCTTCGCCTTCCAGCATAGCGATGGACCGGCCCAGCCGCCGGCTCTTCATCGGTTGCCGCAGCAAGGTTATGGCGGTCATGAATGCGGACACAGGACAAGTAATCACCACGCTCCCGATCGGCGACCACGTGGATGCGACCGCCTTCGATCCCGACTCCCGGCTCATTTTCAATTCCAATGGGGAAGGCACCATTACGGTGATTCGCCAGGACAGCCCGGACCAATACTCTGTTGTTGAGAATGTGAAAACTTTACCGAAGGCGAAAACCCTGGCGCTTGATCCTAAAACGCATCGGCTCTTCCTGTCCGCGGCTGAAGCGGGACAGTTTGAAGTGCTAGTGGTGGGTCGCTAAATGAGACGTTTTCAAAAATTGACGGCCGTTATTCTCTTTCTCGGCTGCGCTACCTGCTCACGCTCGCACTCGCAGGTGCCGCCGCCGGAGACCCAGCCGGTGGAACTGCAACTGCAAGTAAGCACGCCCTTCCACTTCGTCACTTATGGAGATTCGCGTTTCCATGATCCCAAGGACACCGAAGCGGCGAATCCGCTCGTGCGCCAGGCACTGGTGCAGGCGATTGCCCAGACCAATCCTGCGTTTATCTCCTTCGGAGGTGACATCGTCTACAACGGCTACGATAAGAACGACTGGAAGGTGTGGGACAGCGAAACTGCGGTGTGGCGCACGAACAAGATCCCGGTTTACCCGGCGTTGGGCAACCACGATCTTCACGGCGATGAAAAAGTTGCCTTGGCCAACTATTTCGAGCGTTTCCCGGACCTGAAGAACAGCCGCTACTATTCCGTCCGCGCCGCCAACACGCTGCTGCTGTTGCTGGACAGCTCTCTCGACGAGATCTCCGGCCCGCAGGGGCAATGGCTCACCCAGAAGTTGGACCATATTCCTGGCGATGTGGACTTCGTTTTCCTTGTTCTTCACCATCCTCCCTACACCAGTTCGTCGGATGACAAGAAGTTCGGAGGCGGACACTCAGCCCGCTCCCATGAGCAAGAACTGGCCAAAACACTGGAAGCGCGGCAGCAGAACCTCCGCGCCCGGATTGTTGTTTTCTCCGGACACGTACACAACTACGAACGCCATGAGCACGGCGGCGTTACTTATTTCGTGACGGGCGGCGCCGGAGCGCACGCTTATCCGATTGAACGCGCTAAGGACGATCCGTTCCAGAGTAAGGAAGTGAACTACCACTACCTCATGGTGGAAGTCGATCGCGGCAGCCTGAAGATCACCATGCACCGTCTCGACTTGACGAGCGGCACAGCGGTTTGGACGCAACCCGACTCGGTCGCGATTTCGGTGCCGGCAGCAAAGGCTGCAGCACACGGCAAATAAACGAAGACAACGGAGCCTTCCACCATCGGACGCGATGTGGGTCAACAAACCTGTGTGAGCAGGGGGAGCACTGCGAAAAGAAGCGCTCGCCGCAAGATCCGTAGTTATCATCCGCAAGATTGACAATGGAATCCGCAGTCTTCTCGCACGCCCGACTTTCGGGAAACCACTTCAACTGCAAGACCGTTTTCATCCGGAATCGGGTTGGAGGTCAGATCGAACTCCTATCCATACATCCGTATCCGGTTGCGGTCTGCGTAGCCAAGTGCCTCGAGTCTTTCGCAGAGTTCGGCTGTCAAGCACCCGCAAGAACCTTCGCAGCGCCGATGGTCACTCTGAGTAGAGCGTATGAACAAGGGCTTCTTACTGCGAATCGTGCAAGTTCGTCTGTTCGTCTTCCAACTGAGATCGCAACAATTCCAACATGAACTGATGATTGGGGTGGGGACGACGCCACGGCATTGCGGCTAAGAGGATGACGAGCACCGCGAGCAGCGCCAATGGAAACGCTTCGGACACGTCTGCCTCTGTCCCCAAAATGTTAGGTCCCGAGTGTTACGGGACGATTAAAAAGACAAGACCCGATTTGGGCTCGGAGCGCTCCAGCCAGCGGAGTCACAGCAAGACGATCGGCGGAGGGTCTATAATTTGCGTTGGCAATCGTTCCCTTGCTTTTTGCTTGGCGGGACGTAGAGCCGGGGGACGCACAGGTATTCCGATGAGATGGGAACAGGGTAGTCTTTGCACAAGGTTAAAGGGATTGGGTTTCACACAAGGGAACCAGATGAAGCTGTACGGACAGGAATTTGAGTTGCTTAGCGAGCCAATCGTTATGGGGGATAACTTGGTTCTTGTGGACGCAATCGAGAAGAAGTCAGGGCAGTTGAGACGTGTCCGTATTCCGTTATCCATGGTGAACATGGCAAAAGGAGAGCGCAGTGCCGCATGAGTAGCGGGATCACTGTCGAAAAATCGCGTTGGCTGTTGAAAAACTCCCGCCCGGGAAATTTGCCGAAATAAGGTCGCATCAGGATACTCTATGAGCGATCTTTTCGGGTCACTTGGACATTTTCTATTTCCATCCCCCCAATTGGGCTGTTTTGAAGGAAAAGCGACTTTTTCAACACCCACTCCCCATTTCACCAGCAACTATTACACAGCCATTTGTGACACAGGTTGGGCCGCGCAGCATCCATAGCCATCCCAGCCTATCCGCCAGCGGCAGTTGACGGCAAATCAAGTTTTGATGGCACGGCTCGGGAGTGTTTTGAGTTACCTCACTCAAATTCTCCAGAACGTTGCGCAAGACGGACCGCCCTCTCACACAGAGCTTGGCTCACCTTGAACGAATCCGGAAAGACCGTCCCCCTGAACTGCTGCATGAGATTCGCGTGAGAATAGAAGTTCGGAGTCGAAGCATGCCGAACGGATTGTACCGGCAAGCCTGCCGTGGAAAAACCGGAAACCGCCCATCGAGCGTATCCATAGCAAAAAGATCGAATCGACCGGAAAGCCGGACTTTTCCGTTGTTCATACCACCTGGATGGAATTTCTGCGCACCACAGGTCTTGCCTGGTTGCCCAGCTCTTCCCGCCACACTCACTTGCGACCACACGGTCGTTTTCCAGAAAGTCACAGCTACTTTCTGCAGAAACGTGTCTCCATTCTCGGCGTTCACCAAACTCTCCTTTTACGTTTAAGAAACATTGCTGATCTAAGCAACCTCTTCGAGAGCAGTGACCGCGGCCCCGGCGCCTGAGCGTTTTCGTACTGCAGAAGTCGACGGCATAGGCCTTTACGAGTTTGGGATCGAGGTTGTGCTTGCGGATGATCTGGCAAAGGCGGTCGCGAACATTGGGGCCCGCGCCGGCCCCTAAGGAACCTCTGAACAAGTACTGTCCGCAGCCAAGCGAAGGGCAGAAACACTGGGGGAGCCGGTGGTTTGGTTCTCCCACGAGGGATACCGTTTGTTTTTGTCCCCGCCCTGAGGACGGTTCGGCAGTTCGTACGGCACTACACCACCGTCGCACACAGCAGTCGCTTGCGGACTAGGAACAGGTTCACCAAAGCGCAAGTCACAAACAGTCGGTGGGCGTTCTTGTTCAGTCCGCGATAGCGCACCTTGATGAACCCGAACTTCAGTTTCAGCACGGCAAACACATGTTCCACTTTCGAGCGCACGCGGGACTTAGTGCGGTTCTTCGCCCGTTCGACTTCGTCGATGCGGTCCTTATAGCGATAGCGCCGGTGGGTGAAGTCCTGGGCGTGCGGCGCGTGCTGGCGCAGCACCTCGGTTTGTCCGCGATACGCCTGGTCGCCCCACACCCGAGTCTCCCCGCCGTGCAGCAGGTGGGGCAGCATCGTGGAATCGGCCGCATTCGCCGCCGTCGCCACCACCGAGTGAATCAGCTTCGTCTGGCTGTCCACCCCCACGTGCGCTTTCATCCCGAAGTGCCACTGCTTGCCTTTGCGCGTCTGGTGCATCTCCGGATCCCGCTCCTGGCGGGCGTTCTTGGTCGAACTCGGGGCGTTGATAATCGTCGCATCCACGATCGTCCCCGGGCTCAAGCGCAGCCCCTTCTGCTGCAAATGCTCGCCCACCCGCTCGAACAGCCGCTCCCCCAACTCGTGCTCCTCAAGCAGATGGCGGAACTTGCACACCGTGGTCTCGTCCGGTACCGGCTCCCGCCCCAGATCGATGCCTACAAAATGCCGCATCCCCGCCGAGTCGTACAGCGCTTCTTCCACCCCAGGGTCCGACAGGTTGAACCACTGCTGCAAAAAATAGATGCGCAGCATCCGCTCCGCCCCCACCGGACGCCGACCATTGCCCGCCTTGGCATACACCGGTTCGATCAGCGCACACAACTCCGCCCACGGCACCACCTGTTCCATCTCGTCCAAAAACAAAGCCCGCCGCGTCTTCTTGCCGTAACGCTCAAACCCGCTCGCCATCGCCAGTGTCTGCTGCCTCATCTCCGCCAGTCCCCCTTGATCTCCACCCACTCTATCCTCAACTTCGGTGGATATCAGAGAACTTATTCAGAGTCTCCCTAGTTGCCACTGACGCTGCAGACCGGGGCGGTGTTAGTTGATGCTCCCGGTTCCGGAAGAGATGCCTTATCTTATTTTGAACTTTTCAGCTCTCCAGGGTGGGGTTGTCCCCTTGGCTGACACAAACGGTTAAGACACAGTTCGCCGTTCGCTGAAAATCAATCGACCGGCAAGACCACTTTATCGCATTCTGGGCTCGGCCGGTGAAGCGGAGGCGGGCT
>JBEKDG010000052.1:0-25776 GCA_050014475.1 Terriglobales bacterium
TTGGCGTCACCCGAAGCGTGCACCAACTTCTGTTCCCCGGTTTCCCCAGTCTCCGTGTCCAGCCACGACACCTGCTGCCAGCTGGGATGGAAATCACATCCTATAATCATCATGCGAAGGCTTCTTCCTCCCCAGGAGCCTTAGTCCTCAAACCAAGACTACCGGGTCGATCGAGCCTTCGCTCTTATCCAATCAATCCTTCGTTTTTCGAACGGTGGGATTCCACGTCCGCCCACCGCTTGGGATTTTTCGCTGACCGCCGCAATCTGACTTCTACCCTCTTTCATCACAAACGCCCGGGCCACGCGTCACAGACTTCTAACTGGCCGTCGGCGACAATGGGATTGACCTGTGGCAGGGCTGAGATGTGCCCGTCAACCAAGGTCCAACTTGGAGCTTGCCTGGGGCAAAGATCTTCCGCTACCCTGAAGGCGATGGAACTACATTTTACCCCCGAGCAGGAAGCGCAACTTGCGCAGATTGCCACCAAGGAAGGCACCGACCCCGAACGGTTGGTGAAGGAAGCCGCCTTACGTCTGCTTGAGGAAGATGCTCGCTTTCGTGCCGCCGTTCGGGAGGGTATTGCCCAGGCCGACCGGGGTGAGTTGATTGAAGAAAAAGAAATGGACGCCCGCCTGGAGCAGATGTTGCGGTCCTAAAATGTTGCGCTCATAAAAATGCGCATTCGCTGGACGCCAGCTGCCGCAGTCGACCTACAGAACCTTAGCAATTACCTCAAAGACCACCATCCGCATTACCGGCAGCCGACCGTGCGCAAAGTGTATGCTGCTGTCCAATCCCTGAAAGAGTGGCCGCATCGTGGCCGTGTCGGACGCGAGGAAGGAACCCGAGAGCTTCTGTTTCCTCCCTTGCCCTATATCGCTGTCTATCGCGTCAAGGGGCAGAGCATCGAAGTCCTGCGGATTTATCACGGCGCTCAGGACCGAGGTTAAAGGCTTGCTGGGGGCTCCACCCTTCGTTTTCTGAAGGGTGGGATTCCACGTCCGCCCACCGCTTGGGATTTTTCGCTGACCGCCGCAATCTGACGCCTACCCTTTTTCATCACAAACGCCGTGTGCCCCGGCCCGTCCCAGCCGAGCGCCTTATGTTCTGGGCGGGGGGGTTATTCCCTGCCTCTCAGGATCGCGGCCATGATGCGGGGGCTGCGGCGTCCATGCATTACCGCGGCAACCCACAGGGGTCTCTCCTCTGGCGCGTAGGCAATCAGATATTCCCGTACAAGAGTGAACCGCAAAGGCCGCGAACTGAGCTCGGGGCGGCGGTGGCCCCGATGGGGAAAAGGCACAAGTCCGCGAATGGCGTCAAAAATCTCCAACATGACCCGGTCGGCTGCGTCCGGGTTTTCCTGCGCAATGAAATCGCGTATTTCGTCGAGGTCGGCGAAGGCTTCCGGGTGGAGCGCGTAGCCACTGCTCACAGCGGGCGATTGCGCTGTGCTTCGGTTTTCGCTTGCAGGCGGGCGAAGGCTTCTTCACCATCGAGGGGCTTCACCCTGCCGCTTTTCAGTTCGTCATAGCGGCTGTTGAGCATTTCCCGCGTTTGCGTCAGTTCGTCGAAATATGCGGCCAATGCATCTTGCAAAAACTCGTTGGTCCCGCGTCCGCTCTGCGCTACGAGGTCGTTGAGCTGCTTTTCAACGTCGGGGGTGAAATGTACTTCCATCGCCTTCAAGATACGATAAACCCTCGCTTGTTACAAGGTGCCGGGTGCTCACCCGTCGTTTTTTGAAGGGTGGGATTCCACGTCCGCCCACCGCTTGGGATTTTTCGCCGCCCGCCGCAATCTGACCTCTGCCCTTTTTCATCACAAAAATCCTGTGTGCAGCATCACAGACTTCTAACCGGCCGTCGGCGACAATGGAGATCGACCTGTGGCAGGGCTGAGCTGTGCCCGTCAACCAAGACGGCCCTCGAAGCTGCCCCAACCCCACTTGTCGCGTTCTTTGAAAACACCAATTTGGGACGTTCAGCGGGCGTCAGCCCGCTGCCGAACCCCCGATCAAAGCGAAAAAGCGAGCTAAGTCATTGGTTCTGGAAGACTTTACCTCTAAGTCATTTAAACTCAAAGACCTGGCGTGAATTTCCTCCTAACCCTATGATTCCAATAGACAGGGGGGAGGGGGGGGTAGTAAACAGGGGTTAATACCTTCCGAGTAAACAGGCAGAATGAATGGGGCCGGGCCGGGCGGGGACGACCGGCTCTCCACCAGCAAACTTTCATGCCATCACTGGTCTGGCCGCTGCTACGGGATCGACTCGCAGCGTGAGTCCATCGACCTGGCGAATGACGATGCGTTCTCCGGCGGGAACGGTGACCGAGGAGACGGCGTCCCAAAGCTCTCCGTGCACGAACACTTTTCCGGTCGGCGCCAGCGTGCTTTGCGCGATTCCGATTTCGCCGATCAATCCTTGTTTGCCGGTGACAATCTTGTTGCGGCGGGCGCGCACGGCGATGCTCATCAGGAAGGCCGTGATAATTCCGAGCGGGATGCTGACGGCGAGCGCGGTCGCGAGGCGGACGCGCATTTCGGGGATGGGAGCGTCCACCAGGAACAGGCCGCCCATCGTCAACAGGACAATCCCGCCGGTGGTGAGCACGCCGTGACTGGCGAACTTGGCTTCAGCGGCGAACAGAGCAAAGGCGCCGATGATCATGGCAAGCGCCGCGAAGCGCACGGGCAGCAGGTTCAACGCGAACGCCGCCAGAAGGATGAAGACCACGCCCACGGTTCCAGGAATGACCGCGCCGGGGTGATTGAATTCGGCATACAGCGCCAGCGCGCCGATGGCCAGCAGGATGAACGCGACGTTGGGGTCCATGATGTAGGAGAGGATGCGCTGCTTGAGCGTCATCCGGTAGTCGCGCACCGGTTGGCCGTCCAGGCTGAGCGTGACCGACTCGCCATTAAATCGCTTGAAGCTCTTCCCGCTCAACTGGTGGAACAGGTCCTGCTCGTTCGGAGCGATGTACTCGATCAGTTTCTTGTCGAGCGCCTCCTGGTCGGTAAAGGACTTCGACTCGCGCACAGCGCTCTCCGCCAGCTCGACGTTGCGACCGCGCTTGGCAACCACCGAGCGCATCAAGGCTGCGGCGTCGTTCTCCATCTTTCGCTTCATCTCGTCGTCCATCTTGCCGCCCAGGATGACGGGATGCGCCGCGCCAGTATTGGTTCCTGGCGCCATGGCCGCAACGTCCGCAGATTCGAGGATGAAGAAGCCGGCCGATGCGGCGCGGCTGCCGCTGGGCGTCACATAGATGATGACCGGCACCGGCGAGGCCACGATTTTTTCGATGATTTCTCTCGTCGAATCGACCAGCCCGCCGGGGGTGTTCATCTCGATCAGGACGGCTTGGTCGTGGTGGGCGGCTGCCAGCTCGAGGGCACGGCCAATGTATTCGGCGGTGACAGGCTGGATGAGGTCGTTCACCACGATCCTCAAGACGTCGGCGGAGCAAGAGGCCGCGAGCGCAATCGTCGTCAGAAACGCAAAGAGTAAACGCGGCAACTGCTTGCTCGCGAGACCTGACACACGAGACCTGAGACCTGAGACCTGACAACTGAGAGCTGAGAGCTGCGAGCTGAGAGCTGATTTCATGGTTGTGACAGCGGCTGCGCTTTCTCCGCAAGCTTGGCTGCTAGGGTGCGCTTCAAGTTCTGGCCCGCGGGATTGCCGGGTTCCAGTTGCAGCGCCCGATTGATGTTCTGGGCGGCCGCTTCCATTCTATTTTCTCTCAAATCGAGCCGCGCAAGAAGCAGGTAGGCCTCAGCGGACTCGCGAATGCGGAGGGCGGCCTCGGCCTGGGCGCGGGCTTCGCGGGCGTCGCCGCGAGCGTCGTAATCTTCGGCGAGGGCTGTGAGCGGCGCAGTGCTCGACGGATCAACCGCAGCGGCGTGGCGGAATTCGGCCTCAGCTTCGGTCGAAAATCCGTGGGCCAGGAGTTCTTTACCGAGTTCGACGTGAAAACGCGCGTGGGCGCGAGGATCGGAGCGGGCAAAGCGTTCTTCAGCCCAGCTCCCCATTTGCATGGTCATCTGGCGGAAGGCGTCTTCCTCGTAGTCGCGCTTGATGCGCTCCAGCGGCGCCTTCAACGTCGCGCTGCTCGGCACGATACCGCCACCGCCAGCAGGAGGCGTCAGAGAGTCGAGCAGCATTTTCGCCTCGGCGTCGTTGGGGCGATGATCGAGCGCGGTGTGCAGTTCGCGCGCCGCGCTGGCGCGATCGCCAGCCTGTGCGAGGGTCACTGCCATGTTGAAGTGATAGTCAGGATCGCTGGGATCGTTCTGAATCGCTCGCTCGAAATAGTCGGCGGCCGTCTTCGGGCTATGGCCGCGGCGGGCGGCGACCACCCCGAGGTTGTTATAGACCTCGGCCAAAGGCAGGCGGGCGGCGACAAACGCAAAGGCGCTTTCCGATTTCGCGAAGTCTCCGTGAGCGTAGGCGGCGAGGCCGAGATAGAAATTCGCTTCGCGGGCGACCGCGCCTGACACTAAAGAAGATTGCTGGACTTGGCCCAGCGCAGCGATCGCCGGTTCGTAAGCGCGCTGGGCATAGTAAGTCTTACCCAGTTCCAGCCAGACTTGCGCATAATCCGGATTTAAGCGGACCGCTTCACGATAGTGCCGCACTTTTTGTTCAGCGGTAGCAGCCAGTATGCCGCGAATGTAATTTTCCAGGGCGTCGAGGCGCGCGGGAGCGACGCTCGCGATGTACTTGTCCTTGGGCATGGAGAAGTCGCTGCGAATCAGCCGGAGCAAGTCCCAGGCGAGTGCGGATTGCAGACTGCCGAGATCGGCCAGTGGCCCGGACTCTGTCGCCGCGGGCGAGAGTTTCTGAGCCCGCATGTCGAGCAACTGGGCGATTGCAGTCAGGCGCGCGCCGTCATAGCGATAGGAGCCGAGCACGGCGTAATCGACGTCCATCTGCTCGGCGAGGCGGTAGAGGGTGGCGCGTGAAGGATGAACACCGGCCGGAATGCCCTGGCGATCGTAGGCTCGGAGCCGCTCGTCACGGCTGGCGACGTACAGCACCGGAGAATTGAGTTGCTCGTGGAAGGTTTCGGGAAAGGATTCACCGAGCCATTCCAGACCCGGTGTCGGAGACGCATTCTCAAAGGGAATCACGACCATGGTTCGTCCGACAACGATGCGGTCGGCCACAGTTCGGCCGGAGGCGGTGCTGTCCTGGGCGCGAAGCGCCGGGCAGAAAAGCAGCGCAACCAGGAAGGCGAAAACAGAGGCGCGTTTCACGACAAGTTAATTATATCGGCAGGGGGAGCGCATCACGTGAGCGGGCGGCCGACCGCAACCGTTGGCTCAGTGCTTGCGTTTGTGTGGAGGCGGGTCTCCGACCCGCCCATATGGGTCTCTGCCCCGTCCCAGCCGAGCGCAGTTCGGCCTCGCACCATTCCGCTGGCTTCCTCGCCCAACCTCCGCATACACTGCTTCTTCACACCTTGCTTCTTGACACCTTGATGACCCCGGCGCAGCCCAGTTCGTCAGCCCTGCGTTTTCTCCTGCCTTCCGTCCGGGACATCATTTTCATTTTTCTTTTCTGGTCGCTCTTGGCGGGGCCTTTGGCGAATCGGCCGCTGGCGGATGCGGATATCGGATGGCATATCCGAACCGGCGAGCAGATTCTGGCGACGCACTCCCTTCCCCGCACCGATCCGTTTTCTTCGACCATGCAAGGTCAGCCCTGGTTTGCCTGGGAGTGGTTGTACGACATTCCGCTCGGGATTCTGCACCAGGCTTGCGGACTGAACGGAGTGGTTTGGCTGTGCGCCTTGCTGGTCGCTGCGATTCTCGCGCTGCTGCTTTCGCAATTGCTGCAGCGCGGCACCGGTCTGCTGCTGGCGGTCGTGCTGATGCTGCTGGCGGAGGCCGCTTCGACGATTCATTTGTACGCGCGCCCGCACATTGTGAGCTGGCTTTTTTCTTTGCTGTGGTCTGTTGCGCTGGATCGATGGGAAAGTTGGGAGCACGCGAGCCTGCCACGATGGATACCATGGTTCTTTCCCGCCTCGATGTTGCTATGGGTAAATCTGCATGGCGGATGGCTCTTCGGCATAGCGCTGCTGGGAATCTACACTTTCGCGGCATTCGTCGAGAGTGCTCGCGCGCAGGATGCGTTGGCCGCGATTCGCGCGGCGCATCGGGCTCGTGCCATGGCTGCGGCTTGGGTGGCTTCAGCGATGGCGACGCTGGTGAATCCGTTTGGCTGGCGGCTGCACGCGCACATCTATCGCTATCTCGGCGATCGCTACCTGATGAACCGCATCGACGAGTTCCGCTCGCCTGATTTTCATGGCTGGGCCGAGCGCTGCTTTGCGGTCATCCTGGTGCTGGCGCTAGTCGCGTTTGCGGGCAATCACAAAAAGGTGCGGCTCAACCATCTGCTGGTCGTGCTGCTGGCGGCGTATGCGGGATTCTATTCGTCGCGCAATCTTCCGGTTTCGTCGATGCTGCTGGTGCTGGTGGCCGGGCCGATCCTGTGGGAAAACTTCGTTGCACTGGCGGATAAGCCGGGTGCCTGGCAATGGGTGCGCAACGGCACGGCCCGAATTTCAAGTTTCTCCGAGCGCATGGGCACGCAGGAAATGGAGCTTCGCGGGCACCTGTGGCCGGTGGTCTCGGTGGCCTTGGCATTCGCGATTTGTCTGCAAGGTGGATGGCTCGGCTCGCGGCAGCTGATTCATGCGCAATTTGATCCGCAGAAAATGCCGGTCGCGGCGGTGAATTTCCTGCAGCAAGAGAACGTGGAAGAACCACCGGTCACGGAGCCGGTTTTCTCGACCGATGCCTGGGGAGGCTATCTCATCTACCGGATGTATCCCGAGCGGAAAGTCGTTGTCGATGACCGTCACGATCTTTACGGCTCGGGCCGGATTCGCCAGTACCTGATCTTGACCCAGGCAGAGCCGGGATGGCAGAGCGTGCTGAAAGACTGGCAAATTCGGACGGCGCTGTTGCCCGCCGGATCGACACTAACCAACCTGCTGCGCGAGCTTCCACAAGATTGGCGGGTCGCGTACGAAGACAAGGTTGCAGTGGTGTTTGAGAGACGGTAGATGTCAGGCGATAGCGTTAAGAGCAGGACCCGTTTCTCGTTGTGAGTGTAAACGCCTGTGGCTGTTGAAAAAGGAACCAAAGCAGTAATTTCTGTGAATTTCAGCGTCTACGGCCAACGAACATTCAATAACTTACGAAGGAATTTCACCGTTGAAATTCCCTGAAAAGAGTTTTTCAACAGCCACGCCTGTTTACATCATCCACGAAGCACTCGGTCGTTGGCTTTTAATGAACCCACGTCTGGGCTGGTCACTAGAACTTACCGCTGCTCGGGTGTAAAAGAGTAGAAGTCATGAAGACCTATCGTGTCACATCCGAGTTGGCTGGCTTCACCCGTGAGCGCATATTCTGGAGAGTTTTGCTTGCGGCAGGAGTGTTTGGGGCCCTCGATATGCTGCTTCGGGCACCATGGTCTTCCTCGACACACCTATTAAGGGATTTCAGTAGAGCGGTTATCTCTGGCGCTGTCTTTGCTTTGCTGTTCGTCCTGCTGTATGTCAAACGTAGTCTCGCATACGAAGTAATTGTCTCGGATGATTGCATTACCGCTGTACACCCATGGTTTGAGCGGTCTGTCCGAAAAGACGAGCTTAAATCAGTTTGGGAAACTCGCGGTAATGTCCTTATCGCTCCCGCACTCCGCATTTCAAAGTATGGACGATTCGGAACTTGGTTTTGGGGCGGAATCTGGATTCCCAAAGCACTTCCAGGATACGAAGGCATCAGGGATGTAGCGTTAAGCTGGAAGGTTCGCTGAGTGCAAGTACTTTAGATTCGACCTCGCGATCTTTTCTTCTCCCCACGGACTGAAGACTGAAGCGAAATGAATAATTGTTGAAACATCGCCATTACTCCAGCAACCCGAGTCGCATCATTTCGGCTGTCCGTATCACCTAACCCGAATTCCTCCCCACTCTCTGCAACCTGGGCCGTTCCGCATCATCTGATGTAGTTGAGTTTGGCGCCAGCTGCTTGGGAAGTGTTACTTTTGAACGCGCACGAGAACTTCCGTGGGTTGGGTTCCGAGAGACTGAGAGTATATGCGGATCGCAAGAATTCGCCGGTGCATCGAGAAACGTGCGGAGAGCTGCCGGTGAAGGCGCAGTGTTTGCCGTTCCAGCAGATTCCGCATACCACACGTCTCTTCCTGGACTATCTTTCCTACACCCCTTCCGTTCGCGGGATGTATCCACGCTCACCGATTTTTTCCGAGTGGGTGAAGGACGAATCCCAGCGCGTCACTTACGCCGCCGCGCGTCGCGGCAAGGTGAGCGGGATTCTTGAGCGGCAGAATCGCGCTTGGGGCGCCTCTGCCAAAACGCTGGCCAATATTGAGCGGCTCAGGCGAGGAGCGCTGACTGCGGTTACGGGACAGCAAGTTGGTCTCTTTGGCGGACCGCTGTTTTCGATCTTCAAAGCGCTGACGGCGGTCAAGCTGGCGGAACAGGCGACCGCGTCCGGAGTGGACTGCGTTCCGGTCTTCTGGCTGGCGACCGAGGATCACGATTTAGCTGAGATCAACCACATATCGCTGCTTTCCGAGCACGGGCTTCCGGAACGGTTCGCGGTGGAAAGCCGCGCGTTTGAAGGTAACGCCGTGGCCGATGCGCCCGTGGGGACCGTCAAGTTCGGGCCGGAGATTGAGCCGGTGGTCGAGCGTGCTGCCGAGTTGATGGGAGACTCCGAGGTCGCGGCGTGGCTGCGTCAGGCGTATCGTCCGGGAGAAACTCTGGGCAGTGCGTTTGCCCTGCTTTTTGCGCGGCTGTTTGCGAATTGGGGAGTCGTCCTGCTCGATCCGGCCGAAAAAGATTTCCATGCTCTCGCAAAACCCCTGTTCCGCGCGGCGATCGAACGTGCCTCCGAACTCGACGAGGCGCTGCTGGCGCGGGGCAAGGCGCTTGAGGCGGCGGGATATCACCAGCAAGTCAAGGTGACTTCGGCGACCACGCTGCTTTTTGAAGTGAAGAATGGGGCGCGCACGGTAGTGCGGCGCGGGAATAATGGCGCCAACGGCGGCGAGTTTGCCGTCGGTGAGGAGCGGATCTCGTCTGAGGAACTGATTGCCCAGATTGAAGAGGTTCCGGAGAAGTTCAATCCGAATGTGCTTTTCCGTCCCGTGGTGCAGGACTACTTGCTGCCGACGCTGGTTTATACCGGCGGAGCGGCCGAAGTCGCATACTTCGCGCAGGCCGCCGTCGTCTACGAGAAACTACTGGGACGAGTAACGCCGATCCTGCCGCGTTTTTCGGCGACGTTGCTCGAAGCCAAGCCCGAGCGCATTCTGACGCGCTACCAACTGGAACTGCCCGATTTGTTTCACGGCCCGGAAAAAGTTCGAGAAGCGATTGCCGCTCGTTCGCTGCCACCGGAGTTGCAGGCTCGCTTTGAGGAAGCCTACGCGAGTGCGGAGCAGTCGATGGCCGCGGTTCGCGAATCGATCGGGAAACTGGATTCAACACTCATCGAAGCAGCGGATCGTGCCCGGATTCGAATGTGGTATCAAATCAACCGGCTGCACCGGCGGGCGTCACGCGCGGAGCTGCTGCGCAATGAGGTCATCATGCGGCACGCGGATGCCTTGAGCCACTCCCTATTTCCGCACAAGGCGCTCCAGGAGCGCGAGGTCGCAGGCGTGAGCTTTGTGGCGCGGTATGGGCCGGGGCTGCTCGCGAATCTCTATCGGAATATTCATCCCGATCGCCACGATCACCAGGTGATTGAGGTGCAGTAGCCCGCTTCTTATTTCAAATTTGTTCGACTTGCCAGCGACCTAAGTATCGTGTCCCGCAAATTCGTGGTATAAATCCACACTGTCGTCCTGAGCGAAGCGAAGGATCTAGAGCTGGTTTCATAAATGCCTTTCCGCCCGGAAAGCACGTCCCTCAGGGGCTAAAGCCCGCATTCTTCCGGGCCCTGAACGGCACGGCTGAAGCCGTGCCCTACCCAAAACCGATTTATGAAAGCAGCTCTATGCACTGTGCTGCGAGTTCCAATACATAGGTCCTTCGCTTCGCTCAGGATGACACTCCAGCCTCAGGATGACACTCCACACTTATGTTGCGAACTTGCGGGACACCACACTAGCTCTCGGTCGATTCTCCATTGCGCAGTGCGATCTGTAACTCTGCGAGCGATTCCACGCGCGGCACTCCCTTGTCGCGGTATGCGCCGGGGACGTCCATCAACACCGCATGCATGCCTGCGCCGGTGGCGCCGAGGTAGTCCACGGAATAGACGTCGCCGACATAGAGGCTCTCTCCCGGCGCGGCATTCATGCTCTCCAGCGCCTGACGAAAAATTTCCGGGTGCGGCTTCTCGTATCCGACAAGTCCGGAATCGGTGATGGTGCGAAAACACTGGGCGATGCCGCACCTCTGCAACACGTCTTCGATTTTGCCATCCGCATTGGAGATGACGGCGACCCCGTACCGCTCGCCGATCTCGTGCAGTTGTTCAGCGGTGCCGGGGCGAATCGTGTCCCAGTTGCCGGAATTGCGGATGCCCGCGACGAGTTGGTCGCGGATCGCGTCGTCGTTAAGTCCGATCTCGGAGAGTAACTCGGAATAGAACATCCACCAAAAACTGTGGTCGGTGCTGCCATTCCTGGTCATCATCCCATCGAACCGATTCTTGGTTCGGCATTCCAGATCGCGCAGGTGCTCGCCATCGGGCACGATGCCGCGTTCGGCGAGAGGCGCGTGAATGCGCTCGCGATTGGGGAACAGCAGCGTGTTGCCGACGTCGAAGAAGATGACTTTGATTTTCGAGTTCATCAGTTTGCGTAGTAGAGACGGGGCTTGCCCCGTCTCCTTCGGGCGCAGCGGGAGACGCGGCAAGCCGCGTCTCTACAGGAATGTCAGGGTTCGAGCACCAACCTGTCCGTGGTTTCATCTTCCACGGCCTTCCGCGAATAGAGTAGCGGAAAATAACGGCCCGCGTTCCACAGTGGCAACAGGTCGGAATAGTGCGGGCTGCCCGGCTGGCCGCTCTGGCCGGGCGTGTTGACGGCGACCGATTGATCCCAGTCGCTGGTGTCAAGAATTTCGCGATAGCTTGCGCCCGAAACCTGTTCCCAGGAATCGCCATAAGCGCCAGTGGCATTCACCGTGTATTCGTCACCAGGACGCGACAGGGGGGCGAGGTCGAGCAAGTCTTTCGCGTCGACGGGCCGCTCGAGTCCTGGCGCCGGCAGTTGACCGGACACGGCAGCCGGAGCCTTATGGGCGGCACGGACCGGATCCGCCTTCTGGCCGGGCTGGGCGAAAACTGAAAGCGGAAATACAAGGATCAGCAGCCGGATGCTTTTCATGCGAGACCTATTGTATAGCCGGAGAATCCTCAGACGGGCAAGCCGGGCCCAACTGGCGGTAGTGTCCTAAATTCAACTGCGAGTTCCGGGGGGCTGTTCACAAACCAGAACCTCGCCACGGAGGTACGGAGTCACGGAGAAGAGCGAGTTCATGATTTTGTCCCTTGGGAATCGACTGCGACCCGGCAATAAGCCTATGAAAAAGCCTTCCTCCGTGTCTCTGTGTCTCCGTGGTGGGTGTTGCCCGGGATCGGGCATGGCAGCCGATTCAGGAGACTACCCAACTGGCGATGCCGTGCGGAAAAATTGCCGAATGAATTAAACTAAAAAATTGCCGATGGATTAAGTGGAAGCAGAAGTCATGGCCCAACTGCGAGTTGTCGTCCTGTGGCACCAGCACCAGCCGTTCTACAAAGACCTGGTGACGGGGCAGTATCGCCTGCCCTGGACGCGCCTCCATGCTTTGAAAGACTACTACGGGATGGTGAAGCTGCTGGACGAGTTCCCCCAGGTGCATCAGACGTTCAATCTGGTGCCCTCGCTGATCGCGCAGATTCAGGATTATGTTTTGGGCGAGGCTCAGGACCCCTTTCTGCAGGTTGCGAGCAAGCCCGCGAAAGACCTGACGGAAGGGGAGCGGCGGTTTGCGCTGCAATATTTGTTTCAGGCGAATACGGTGAATGTCATCGGGCGCTATCCGCGGTACCGCGAGCTGTGGGAGAAATTTCACGGGGCGGGGGGATCGCCCGAGCGAGCGGAGAAATATTTTCAGGCTCAGGATCTCACCGACTTACAGGTGCTCTCGCAGATTGGATGGTTCGACGAGTATTTTCTGGCGGAAAAAGACGTAGCGGAACTGATCCGCAAAGGCCGGAACTATACGCTCGAAGACCAGCGGTTGGTGATGGCGCGGGAGCGCGAACTGCTCAGCCGGGTTCTGCCGGTGCATGCGGAGGCGGCAAAGAAAGGCCTGATCGAGATTTCGACGTCGCCTTTTTATCATCCCATTCTGCCACTGGTGTGCGACACGCAGATGGGGGCGGTTTCCTCGCCGGGGCTGGCCTTGCCGCAGAACCGCTATCGCCATCCCGAGGATGCGCGCGAGCAATTGCAGCGCGGACTGGATCTGCACAAACAAGTGTTTGGGGTGCGGCCGCGAGGGGTGTGGCCGTCGGAGGGTAGCGTCTCCGAAGAGGCGGTGGCGATTGCGCACCGGCTTGGAGTGCGGTGGATGGCGACCGACGAAGGCGTGCTGGGACGGAGTCTGGGGACAAATTTCTCACGCGACGGTTACGGTTATCTGAATTCGGATATGGCGCACCGGCTGTACACGATTTATCGCTACGAGAATGCCGATACACGGATGAATCTGCTTTTCCGTGACCACACGCTCTCCGACCTGATCGGATTCGTATATTCGGGAATGCCGCCACAAGAGGCTGCCACTAATCTCATCCAAAAGATTAAGGAATCGGCCAAGCCGGTTCTTGCGAGCGGGCAAGATGCCGTAGTCCCAATCATTCTGGACGGCGAGAATGCCTGGGAATACTACCCGCGTTCAGGGCGAGAATTCTTGCGGAGATTTTATGATGCTTTACAGAAGGAGCCGGGGATTGAAGCAGTGACGGTGACGGAGGCGATTGCGCGCCACAAGAACGTTAGTCCTCTGAAGTCGCTGGTGCCGGGGTCGTGGATCAGCGCGAACTTCAACGTTTGGATTGGAGCGCCGGAGGACAACAAGGCTTGGGACTACCTGTATCACGCGCGCAATTTCTATGCGCAGTCGGCGCCGGCCGCAACCGAGAAACAACGCAAGCTGGCGTTGGAAGAGATTTTGATCGCCGAGGGCAGCGACTGGAACTGGTGGTACGGACCGGAGCATCACTCGGCGAACGATCGCGACTTCGACGAACTCTACCGCAAGCACCTGTCGAATGTTTACCAGGCGTTGGGCGGGACCCCGCCGGATTATCTGGCGCAGCCGATCATCAGGGGAGTGGCGCGGCCTTCGTTCACGCCGCAGAGCGCCTACATCCATCCCAGAGTATCCGGCGACAGGGTGCGCTACTTCGAGTGGATGGGGGCGGCGTGTTACACGGCGGACCAGCGCTCGGGCGCCATGCACGGCAAGCAGTTTCTGATGGATGAAGTGTTTGCCGGGATCGACGAGCAGTATGTGTACGGGCGGCTGGATTTCGCCGGCAAAGTGCCGGAAGACGCATTTGAAGTGGTGGTGAATCTGGAGTCGTGGGCCAACCATGCGGCCAAGCCCCGGCGCGAACTGCGGCTGGGTGCGGAGGTGGATGGAGGGCGCATACAGTCGTGGAAAGTGACGCAGGGGGACAAGGCGATCGCAGATTCGACGGATGCGAGAGATATTGCGCGCGTGGTGCTCGTCCGTAATTTTGAGTTTCGCCTGCCCCTGACGTGGCTGCTCGCGGCTCCGCTGGAGATTGACAAAGTGCGAGGACCGAAAAGCTCGGATCTGCTGACCGTCCGGCTGCGCCTGCGCTTCAGTTTGTGGCAGAACCGTCTGCCGGTCGACGCATTGCCGGTGGAAGGATGGATCGAACTGGAATTGCTGGCGGAAGAAGATCTGCTGGCCGTGAGCGGGTGAGGATAGAGCCAGGTTTCAAAGTTGCAGGGTTTCAATGATTCGTCGCGGTTCGGATTGCCAACCTTTCGTTTTCCTTGAAACCTTGCAACTCTGAAACCTTGAAACCTGGCTCTTTCCCTACTGGCCGCCGCTGGCGCTGGTCATCGTCATCGGACGGCTCAATTCCATCACCAGCTCCGTGCCTGCGGGAAGCATCGCGGAACGGTGCTTGGCGAGCCAGTGCGTGACGGTCACGGTAGCACCGACGGCTCCGCCGATGAGCAGGCCTTTGCCGCCGCCCGCCAAGCCGCCGACGAGCATTCCGCCCCCGGTACCCATGCCGACTTCGGTAAGATCTTTGCCGTCGTGGCCCGCGCCTTTGAACTGCCCTTCCGTGTTGACGTCGGTGCCGTGGCGGGCGTCGGTGTCAACCAGCGAGGCAGTCAGCATGAACCTGTCTCCATTCGGGAGCACCAGGTTTTCCGGGAAGATGGCGATGGTGGGCTTGCCGGCAATGCGCCGCGGCTCGTTCGCTTTCGTGACCCGGCCCTCGACGGTGGCGCCGATGGGAATCACGGTCTTGCCGTCCACTACGACCGGCTCGGTGACTCTTGCCGAGAACGGATCTCCGGCTTTCGAACTGAAGGTTGCAAGCGTGGTTTCGAGTTTCATCTTGACGGCAGTGCCGGTGGGCAGGGCGGTTTGCGCCCAGGCGAACGTTGCGATCAGGATGAGCGATGTCAGCGAAAATGTTTTCTTCATGTTACCTCCTACCTCCAAAATTCAATTGCGCATCTCGTTCAAAGTCCAAGCAAAGCTTCCAGGACCTCATCCAGCGGCGCGCGGTCGAGCTGGTTATCGCCGCGATAGATATAGCGCACTGCGCCGCCGCGATCGATTACGAGCGTAGCCGGGTGCGCGATGTTGAGCGCATCGGTGCCGAGCGCGTGATGGAGCCCGTAGGCTTTCGTCACGGTCCGATCCTCATCAAGCAGAAAGACGCTGGAGATAGGATGCTTCTCCAGGAATTTTCTCGGCCTCCACACGCCGTCCCGCTTTTCGGCGGCAATGAACGCCAACTGTGTTCCCGCTGCTTCAATTTCCGGTCTCCGCGACTCGAACTGAGTCATGCGCTTCACGCAGTTCGGTCACCAGGTACCGCGCAGAAACTCGAGAATCAGCGTGCCCTGCGCGAGCAGACCACCGAGAGTGAATGTGCCCTCGCGGTTGGCTGCTCCCAGGGAAAAGTCCGGGGCGCGCGAACCGATCTCCAGAGTTTCGGTGCGGTTCCTCATGTTGAGTTCGACTTTAAGCGAGGTGGAAATCAGGAACAATAACGGATAGGGTACGGGGATGGGCCGGCTGGCAATTCGATGAGGCCTGTCCCCTCCGCACTGACCGGGTCCTCCCTCGTCCGATATAATTCCGCTTCGCAGGCAGGAGACGCGGCAAGCCGCGTCTCTACGATTAGCGACGATGTTTCTAAATCCATCAGACGAGTAAAGGACGCACTTATGCCTCTTACAAGTATTGCCGATATCCGCGGACGCCAGGTGCTTGACTCGCGTGGCAATCCGACCGTTGAAGCTGAAGTGTTCCTCGATGGCGGCGCCAGCGCGCGGGCCATTGTGCCGAGTGGCGCGTCCACCGGTGAGCATGAAGCCGTAGAATTGCGTGACGGCGACCAGAGCCAGTACCTCGGCAAGGGCGTTCTGCAGGCGGTTGCGAACGTCAATGGCGAGATTGCGGGAGCCCTCAGTGGGGTGGACGCCGCCGACCAGCGCACGCTCGACGCCAGGCTGATCGATCTTGATGGCACGCCCAACAAGGGGCGGCTGGGAGCGAACGCGATCCTGGCGGTTTCCATGGCGGCGGCGCGGGCTTCCGCGAACGCTTGCGAACTACCGCTCTATCGCTACCTGGGCGGGGCAGCGGCCAACACCTTGCCGGTGCCGATGATGAACATCCTGAACGGCGGCGCGCACGCCGATAACAACGTCGATTTCCAGGAGTTCATGGTGATGCCGGTGGGAGCGCCGTCGTTTTCCGAGGCGCTGCGCTGGGGTGTGGAGGTCTTCCATACGCTCAAGGGCGTGCTGAAAAAGCGCGGATACAACACGGCGGTCGGCGACGAGGGCGGCTTTGCTCCGTCGGTGAAGTCGAACGTGGAGGGCATTGAAGTTGTGCTGGAGGCGATTCAGCAGGCGGGCTACAAGCCGGGTGAGGAGATCGGAATTGCGCTCGATCCGGCGGCCAGCGAGTTCTATCAGGATGGAAAATATGTCTTCAAGAAGTCCGACAAGTCGGCAAAGAGTTCGGAAGACATGGTTCGCTACTGGGCAAAATGGGCGAAAGACTACCCGATCGTGTCGCTCGAAGACGGGCTATCCGAAAACGACTGGGACGGCTGGGCGCTCCTGACCAAAGAACTGGGTGGCAAGATTCAGCTTGTGGGCGATGACATCTTCGTCACCAACATTGAGATCTTCGCCAAGGGCATCGAGAAGGGAATTGCCAACTCGATCTTGATCAAACTCAACCAGATCGGCACGGTCAGCGAGACGCTCGACGCCATCGACCTCGGCTGCCGCAATGGTTACACGTCAGTGATCTCGCACCGTTCCGGCGAAACCGAAGACACGTTCATTGCGGATTTTGCGGTGGCGACTGGAGTGGGACAGATCAAGACCGGCTCGGCTTCGCGCACCGACAGAATTTCCAAGTACAACCAGTTGCTGCGGATTGAAGAGGAGTTGGGAGGGGCGGCGCGGTTTCTGGGGGTGAAGGCGCTGAACTACAAAGGTTGAGGACAGAACGACAGCGAGGTCCGAGGAGTGGATCCAAAGCGGATTTGTCCGCACCGGTGGCAGCTGGGGCGAGAGTATAATCGCCAAGAGATATGGCAGAAACTGAGATCATTTTCTCCGTGCAGGAGTCGCCCGAGGGCGGCTATGAAGCCCGCGCACTTGGCCATGACATCTTCACCCAAGCCGAGAGCATGGATGAACTTCGGGAAATGGTCCGGGATGCAGTCCGGTGCCATTTTGACGAGGGTTCAGCTCCTGCGGTGATCCGGTTGCACACGGTGAAGGACGAGGTCATCCCCGCTTGAGATTGCCTCGTGATCTCTCCGGTCACGAGTTGGCGAAGATGCTTCGCCGTTATGGATATGAAGTGATTCGGCAGACAGGAAGTCACATTCGTCTGAAGTCAAACTTTCGCGGTGCTCATCATCAGGTAACCGTCCCGGACCACAAAACACTGAAACTGGGAACCCTCAACGCAATCATCTCAGCGGTCGCCAAGTATCTAGAGAGAGACCGGTCGCAATTGGCGCAGGAGTTGTTCGAACGGTGATTGAGGAACAATCTACCGGACTAGTCAATCCGTGTTCATCTGCGGAAAAGAATTTTCTGACAGCTGACGGCTGACAGCCGAGAGCTAAAAGCTGGAAGCCAAAAGCCAGGAGCCAAAAGCGAATTTATGTCCCGTCCTAAACCTCTAGTCCTCATCATTCTCGACGGCTGGGGATACCGAGCCGAAACCAAGGCCAACGCCATCGCCCTCGCGCGCAAGCCAACGTATGACCGGTTGCTGCGCGAGTATCCCAATACGCTGATTCACACCAGCGGGCCGTTTGTGGGGCTGCCGGAAGGTCAGATGGGCAACAGCGAAGTCGGCCATCTGAATATGGGCGCCGGGCGCATCGTGCACATGGACATCACGCGCCTTGACCTGATGATCCTGAACGGCGAGTTCTTCTCCCATCCCGTGCTGCTCGAAGCGATGAAGAATGCCCGCACCAGCGGCCGTAAGCTGCATCTGTTCGGCCTTCTATCCGACGGCGGCGTGCACTCGCGGCAAGATCACCTGTACGCGCTCCTGAAGATGGCCAAGCAGAACGGAGTCGATCGCGTCTTCGTGCACGCCTTCATGGATGGCCGCGACACGCTGCCCACCAACGGGGCCGGCTATCTCGATCAGCTCCAGCAGAAGATGCGCGAGTACAACTCCGGCAAGATCGCCACCGTCAACGGCCGCTACTATGCCATGGACCGCGACCGGCGCTGGGAACGCATCGCCAAGGCCTACAACGCGATGGTCGAGGGCAAAGCCGAGGGCGGAACGTACTCCGATGCCGTGCAGGGCATGAAAGAGTCCTACAACAAGGGCGTGACCGACGAGTTCGTGTTGCCCTTTGTTTGCACGGATGCGCGCGGCGAACCGCTGGCTAAGATCGGCGACGACGATTCGTGCATCTGCTTCAACTTCCGCGCCGACCGCGTGCGCCAGATGACGCGCGCGCTGTGCCGCAACAGCGGGCTGAACGAGAAGGGCGGGAGCGATTTGCCGGGCGCCGCCGATCTCGACGCAACCATCCCGCGCGACCGCGTGCCGAAGAACCTGAAGTACGTTTGCATGACCCGGTACGACAAGAACTTCGACCTGCCGGTGGTGATTCCGCCGGAGTCGATGTCGAACATCCTGGCGAACGTCATGGGCGGCCTGAACATGCGCAACCTGCGCGTGGCGGAGACAGAGAAATATGCGCACGTGACGTACTTTTTTAATGGCGGCGTGGAGCAGCCTTTCCCGGGAGAAGAACGTGTGCTGGTGCAGTCGCCGAAAGTCGCAACCTACGATCTAAAGCCGGAGATGAGCGCCGCCGGCGTTGCCGAGGCGGTTGTCAAAGCTACGAATGACGGTACGTTCGACGTGATCATCGTCAACTTTGCCAATGCCGATATGGTCGGACACTCGGGCAAAATCGAGCCCACCATCAAGGCGGTCGAGACGGTCGATGCCTGCCTCGGTGAAATCGAAAAAGCCGTCCGCGCTAAGGGCGGAGCGATGCTGATCACCGCCGATCACGGCAACGCCGAAATGATGATTGATCCCGCAACCGGAGGCCCGCATACGGCACATACGACGAATCCGGTGCCGTTCATCGTGGTCGCGGAAGATGCGAAGCAGTTCACGCTCAAGCCGAACGGCTCGCTGCGGGATATTTCGCCGACGATGCTCGGCATGTTGGGCATCACCGAGCCGAAAGAAATGACGGGAAGCGATCTGCGCTTGAAGCGAGGCTAGAAAATTCGCGGTGTCAGTTCTAGGTGCACCGAAACGTACGCTTTCCTCTGTGTACCTCTGTGCCCCCTGTGGTAAGGATTTCATTGCGCATGAAGCTGCTCATCTTCGTCCACCATCCGTTTGATCAATGGAACGCGCCGCCTTGGTTCCCGAAGCGGCTGCAGCAGGATTTTCCCGAAGTCAACGTTGTTCATCTTCCCGACTACAAGCGCGTGGATGAAGAAATCGTCGATGCTGAAATTGCGATCAGCTGGTCGGTTCGGCCCGAGCAATTCGCGGCGGCGAAGAAACTGCGATGGATTCACTCTCCGGCGGCAGCGGTTCATCAGCTGATATTTCCGGAGCTGGTCAACAGCGACATTGTTCTCACCAACGCGCGCGAGGTGCACGGGCCGGTGGTGGCGGAGCACGTCATCGCGCTCATCTTTGCGCTGGCCAAGAAAATCCCCGGCTCGGTGCGCCTGCAGCAGAAGCACGTTTGGGGGCAGCAGATCCTGTGGGACGAACTGCCTCGAATCCGAGAAGTTGCGGGCGCGACCCTCGGCATGGTGGGCCTCGGCAGCATCGGACGCCCGGTGGTGAAGAGTGCGAAAGCCCTGGGCATGGGGGTGATCGCGGTGCGCGAGCATCCGGAGAAGGGAAGTGAAGGCGCCGACGCGGTATTCGGGCCGGCGCAAATCGATGAAGTCTTTCGGCAGGCGGATTATATCGTGCTGGCAGCGCCGGTCACGGCTAGCACGAACGCAATTGCGAACGCCGAACGCCTGGCGCTCATGAAGCCGGATGCCTGCCTCATCAACGTCGGCCGCGGCCCGCTGGTGGATGAACCCGCGCTCGCCGCCGCTCTGCGTGAAAAGAAAATTGGCGGCGCGGCGCTCGATGTATTTCCGAAAGAGCCGCTCCCCGCCGACTCGCCGTTGTGGGATGCTCCCAATCTACTGATCACTCCGCACACGGCCGCGCTGACCGACAAGTTGTGGGAGCGGCATTACGCGCTGTTCTCCGAAAATCTGCGCCGCTATCTTGCCGGACAGCCGCTGCTGGCCGTGGTGGACAAGCTAAAGGGATACTGAGTTTTTCGCTGCCCAGCCCCTAAAGGGGCGTCTGATTTTGCAGAACGTTCGGCATCGCTAAAGCGATGCCGTGATACCAATCCAACTTCCTGATGCGTGCTCTGCGTCCTCGGCGATCTCTGCGGTTAAAGATCTTTCCCTAGCGCGTATCCACCCCAAACCCCAAAATCGCATTTACTTCGACTGGCTCATTTGCCCGAAATGCCGGACGGAATTTCCAGCTGTGCAGAGCCACCAGAATCTTTGAAGTAGTTTCGGCGGCACCGGGCTCGAGTACCTTCATGTCTTTGAGCACTCCGGAGCGGTCGAGGATGCAGGCGATCACCACGCGCGTGGGGCGAAGGCCATCGGGGAGATCTTTGCGCATGGGTTCGGGGGCGCTGAGGGCTTCGGACGAAGGATGCGCTGCCGATGCGGCGTCGGCGTACTGCATCACCGCCGTGCCGAGCGAGGTCTCGATGTAGATGGAGTAATTACGGTCGCCTTTCAGAACGCCGTAGTAAGCGAACACGCCACCGGAGCGAGGAGTCGCTTCGATCGTAATTCCCGATCCTTTGTGAGCGTTGGTCGAAGAACGTCCGGGCCCGGTCGATGGGGCGTCGCCACCGGGAGACCCGAAGCTGGGCAGCGTGATGGTGGTGGTGCCGCCTTGCACGGATACGCCGGCCATGGCGGGTGCGCCGCTGGTGCCGGTTCCCGCGCCACCGGGCCCAGGATACGGCGAAATCCCTCCCCGTGCGTTGGGATCGGAGCCGTGCCCCGTGCCTTCTTTGCCGGCGCCTGAACCTTCTCCTTGCAACCCGCTGCCGGCGCCATTGCCTTTACCGATGCCCGATCCGCCGCCGCTGCCCCCGAGGCCACTTTTTGCCGTGCCGCCGGGCGACATGGCGATAGTGCCAGCGCCAGTGGAATTCGGTAGTCCAACTTTTGATCCCGGTTGGTTGGACATGACGACCCCAGTGCCGGCAGCGTTCCCTCCGGCGTTGCTCGGTGGAGCTACAGAGGAACCCAGGTCGAGCGGACCGCCGGCACCGGCTCCCTTGTTGCCTCGTCCGCTGCCAGACAGGGCTTTGCCGCCGCCCAGGCCGGGCGGAGGTGGTATGACGTCAGCGGAGCCCAGGAGCGAACCTGCGGATTGAGCTGCGGATCGACCTGTTGACTGCCCGGAGCGTCCGCCGCCGCTTCCTTGAGAGCCGTGGCCGTCGATGCTGGCCGGAGGCGGCACAACCTGCGGGTTAAGCGTAGCCGCGCCAGATCTGGCGAGTAACCCTCCGCCGGACGCGGTGGGTGGCGGAGGCACGGGCTTTGCGCGCAAGTCGCCAGTGGCGGAGCTTCCCCAACTGTTGAGATCGCGGCTGACCTGCGACGGCGGCGGCGCCACGACGGCGGGGGCGGGCAGCGTCAGCCTGGGCGTGGACGACACGTCGCGCTGGGGCGCGGAAACCGGTGGCGCAACCACATCGACGGTTTGCGCGAGCGGGACGCGGGAACTGGCCAAGTCGCGCTGCGTGTCCCGTGGAGCGGGTGCGATGACGGTAGGCGCGAGCGGGTTGGCGGTCCGCATTTTGTCGCGCGAGACATTCGGCGCGGGCGGCACGATTGTCGGATTGACGACAGCGGCGCTCAAGGCGGGCGAAGTGCGCGTGCTGGCGTGAGAAACATCGGGCGCGGGAGGAATGATGTTGGTCGTCAGGGCGCTGGAAGTCCGGCTGGCCGAGGAATTCAATTCCGGCGACGGTGGCACCACGCTCATCGCCGGCAGCGTTGGCGCGGTGAGAGTGGAGCGCAGCCCTTCGGCGGGCGGCGGTCCGGGATTTGGTTTGAAGGCGAGCAGATTGGCGACGGCGGAATCGGAATGAGGCAGATTCACCTTGGGAGCGTCCACAACTTTCTCGCTGGGCTTATCGCCGCGCGCTACGCGGATGGTCTGCGTGCGGTGGTGGGCTTGCTGACCGCCGGCGCGTCCGGACTTGCCGGACTGCGCTCCTCCCCGGTCCTGAGTTTGCGGCAGTTCGTCGCCGGAGTAATAGATGACGTCCCATTGCGGGCGCGTTGGAGGGGCGGGAATCTCAAGACTCACAAAGCGTTCGGGGAGCACGATGACCGCGATCAGCAGCAGGCACTCCAGCAGCCAGCAGGCGAGCATGCCGCGATACGGGAACATGCCAATGGGCGCTTCTCCGGCCAAGCGCCTCGGAGGGCGGGCGAGCGCCGGGCGCAACGCAGACTTGAACTCTTCCCATGGGGATGACCATTCCACCAGCAGGCGCGGCGGCTCGGGCCACTGATCCTTTGGCCGACGATCGACGCTTTCGGGAATGGTGGCAACTTCGGGCATTGTTTGGACTACGTTTTGGACTACGTTATTTCTGGGGGATTCCTACTAGTGTAGTGTGCCAGAAGGATGCTCTGATTATCGCGGTGACTTCAGTGTTTTTTGTGCCTTTTTTTCTCTCGGACACTGAAACGGAGTTTCTCGGACGTTTCGAACGTCGAAATGGGGTGTTTACCAGATGGTAACCTACCCCCTACCCCCCCTCCCCCCGGTCTTTTGGAATCATCAACTTAGAGAGAAATTCCTGCCAGGTCTTTGGGGAATAAGGACTTATACGTAAAGTATTCCGGAATAAGGAGTTAGCTTGACCTCCGTCCAATTCGACGCGTCCTCACTGGTGCCCGCCACGGGAAATCAATCACTTAGCAGGGGTCCTTTCGTGCGAGTTACCAGTTCGCTTTCAAAGTATTCAAAGAAAGGGAGTTATTCGCGAGACGCCCGATGAACGGGTCGAAGAGGTGGGCCACTGAAACAATGGCCGATTACAGCTTGGGTTAGTTTTCAAGGAGCAGGTGGTGCTGAGGCAAATACTTGTTTGCTATGAATCTATTTTAGCAGCCGAGTCAAGTGCGTTTTTGTTCCGAGACCATTTCCGCGAAGAGTTTTAACAAGTTTGCGGAAAAAGTATCTTCCGCGCCGCAGCAGGCCACTTCTCGAAAAGCGCGAGAAGTGGCGCACCCCCAGTTATTTCGGTCGACGTTTCAAAGGCCAACCTCGTTATACTTCCCACGTAATGTGGCCCACCCGCCACCTGTAGGTTTGGTCTTGAGGTAGCTAACTAAGTCGCGAACGTCTTCAGCAGTAGTTAGGACAGGAAGTGGCATAGGTCGCACTCCTTCAGTTAGGCGGAACTATACCAGAATCACTTTCCGCCGAATACATCGATGTGATATTCTGTGCTTTCGCCAGCGTTCTGCGTTTGGGCTCATCGTTGGCTGGCGAGCGATCTAGTCCAAACGGGGCCGTGAGGACTCGCGGTCACCGACCCGCGCTTCCCTTGTTATGAGCACCACTTGGGAGCGATGTTTGACCCTTGTTGATTTCCGCTCTCGGGTGGTAACAAGGGGCAAGCGGAAGACTCGGCCCCAAGGACATCATGGAAAAGCCTCCTGCCACCGGGAGGCTTTTCCATTCTGCGCTGCTGAGTTACTCACTGGGTTACGGACGTTTGCTGCTCTTTTTGACTTCTCTGCGGCTCGACGGCCGAATTTCAAAGAAACTGAACCGCTCCTTGGGATCATGCAAATCAAACTGGGCGATATGGTGCTCTGCGGGCGGTTGAGTCTTCGAGAAGATGCTGAGGTACAAATCTTCGGTGTCAATTTCCGTGATGATGGCGTTGTAGTCCAGCCGATAAGCATCCTGTAGATGCAGCAATTCGCTCGTTGGATAGTTGCCCTTGAAGTGAGTGTTGTAGTGCGGCTGAAAGTACCGGATTAGCGATGCTTCGGCGATGCTGATGGCTTGGGCGTCGGACAGCGGTTGGTCCCGGATCGACATATAGTGCGCGAGGTCTTCGTCACCTGTGATTTCGGGCGAGCCTCGGCCGTCCATTTTCGTAATAATTTGCGGAGCGTCATATGTGAAGAGCGACAGCACGGGCTCCATCCACCACGAAGCATGCGCGAGATCGGCGAGAACCTGTTGGAGTGTGCTGTGGGATTGGAGGCGATCAACGGCAGTTCGAGAACCAGAGTCGCCGAAAGCTTGCCCCACGTAAACAACTTCCAGATTTGCCAACTCCGGCAGCCGATCCCCAACGAATGGCAATAATTCTTCTAGCGGCATCATGGGGGTGATGTCGCGCTGCTGTCCATCCATGACGACCATGTACGCCCCGTTGCGCTCCGGCTCAATCGCAATGACTTCGGGGCGGAGCGATTTGTCAGGAATGAGAAATTCTTTTGTGAGCGTTCCACCTTTATCCGCGATGTCCAGCGAGAACCGGATGCCCTCCGATTTTCGACGGCCACCCCTGACGAGCCGGACGCGAGGCCGCTGACAAACAAAATAGATATGGGCTTCTGCCAGTTCCGCAAGTGCTTTTGGTGATTTTGCGATTGCGGGCAATTCTGCTGGCTTGATCAGTGCAACGCCCTTTGTGGCCTGAAGGACTGCCGATTCGGAAAAATATTTCTGTTCTTCTCTCATGGCAGGACGCAAATTCTTATTTTACTCGCGGACAACCCTGGGACAACCCCGGGGACAGACGGGACGTTTCCCGGTTTCTAGCCGCCGAAAATCAGGTGAACGCCCCGTCTGTCCCCAGGTTTCCCCAGGTTTCGTCCCGGCGATTGTGCATTCGCATACAATTGGGCGAATGAAACCGAGTGACGAGGTCTTTGAACTTGCTGTACCGCACGAAGCTGGCCACGTGCTCGTCGCATACAGTTTTCGTGTCACCGTACAGCAGATTGCGTACCGCATCAGGTCAGAATCTAGTGGTCGCATCATCTCGGTCATTGCTGCGCCTTCGTGTGCTCCCCACGAGCTTGCGGAACAAGAGAGGCAAACGCATTGCGTCATCGCTGCTGCAGGAATGGCGGGAGAGTTGGTCGCGACTGGGAGATACGATCCCGCGAATCTGAGTGCTAAGAACCCTGACAAGAAAATGGTGTCGATGCTGTCTCACGCTAGCATCACGGATTTTGTCCCTGCCGCGCAGGAGATCATTGAGAAGAACAGAAAGGCTTTCGACCTGCTCTGCTCAACCATGAGAGAGCGATATCCAGAGATTAGGGAGCAGATCGTTGCGAGTGGGCAACCGGGAAGATACCCCCTGCTGGACAAAGAAGAACTGGACGAAATACTTTCAGCCGTGACCACGCGTCAACACAAGGTTCACACTCAACTCGGCCGAGCCGCAGTTCAGATCTTTGCCGCCAATGATCGCATGAACCAGATTCTTATCGAACATCTTGACCCTACCGCCTGGAGAGCCAAACCGCCCGGCAAGGCCCGCACCATTGCGGCGATCTTCACGCACATGCACAATGTCCGCTGCAAGTGGGTCAGGCTTACAGCTCCGCACCTGAAGGTTCCACCACAGCTCCACCGCGCGCACTGCACGCCGCAGCAGGCCCGTGCGGGATTGGCCGAGAGCGCCGCTCGCTGCGGGGAGATGCTCGCTGAAGCGCTCGGCGGTGGTGGGGGCCGCGTCGAGAAGTTTCGCAGAGACGGCTGGGCTCGGCCTTGGCCGGTTGGCCTGGAAATGCTGTGCTACATGCTTTCTCACGAAGCCCACCATCGCGGGCAGGTGTGTATGCTCGCGCATCAGCTCGG
>JBEKDG010000053.1:0-25071 GCA_050014475.1 Terriglobales bacterium
CGCCCGCTGCATTCTCAATCACTTTCACCCGTTGGAACTCTTTCTGACTCATCGTCACCATCCTTACAGGGTGACAAAGTCTCGTTGCAGTTAAAGGGTGACATTATCTTGGAGCAGCTACAACGGCGAAGATCGCCGCTGGAAAATAAAACGAACAGCAATCAGTGCTACCCTTGGCTGGAGACATGATCCTCGACGCCCTCCATCGCATCGCCGATCACCGTCAGTCGCTCTCCCGCGAAGAGGCGCGCGCGGTGATGACTAAGGTCCTCACCGGCCACTGCTCGGACGCGCAAATTGCGGCGCTGCTGGTAGCGTTGCACATGAAGGGCGAAACGGTCGAAGAAATCGTTGGATTTGCCGAAGCCATCCGCGCCGCCGCCCTTCCACTCGAACTCCACGCCAACTCCGTGCTCGACGCCAGCGGCACCGGGCGCGACGCACTCGTCGATACCTGCGGCACCGGCGGCGATGCCAGCGGCACATTCAACATTTCGACGGCAACGGCCTTCGTGGTTGCTGGAGCCGGCGTGCGCGTCGCCAAGCATGGCAATCGCAGCGTGACCTCGAAGTGCGGCTCCGCCGACGTGATGGAAGCGTTGGGCGTGAACATCAACCTGCCAACCGCGCAGATCGCGGCTTGCCTGGGACAAGTGGGAATCGCGTTTCTTTTCGCCCCCGCCCTGCATTCGGCGATGAAATACGTGCAGACCGCCCGCCGCGAGTTGCGTCTGCGCACGGTTTTCAACCTGCTCGGTCCGTTGACAAATCCAGCGCGCGCCACCTGCCAGGTGGTTGGCGTCTATTCCGCGGATCTTGTCGAAAAACTTGCGGAAGCGCTCAGCATGTTGGGTTTGCATCGTGCACTGGTAGTTCACGGTAGTGATGGACTAGACGAAATCACGGTCACTGGTCCCACGCGTGTCGGAGAAGTCCGCGAAGGCCAGGTGCACACCTACGAAGTAACGCCGGAAGAGTTCGGCTTACAGCGAGCAACGCTGGAAGACATCGCCGGAGGAGACGCCGCTCTGAACGCTACGCTGATCCGTGAAGTGCTGGCCGGAAAGAAATCCGCCCGCCGCGATGTGGTGCTGCTCAACGCCGCCGCCGCCCTCGTCGCCGCCGGGCGGGCCGATCATCTGCGCGATGCGGTGCCGCTGGCCGCCAATGCCATCGACTCGGGCGCCGCTCTCGCGAAGTTACAAGCGCTCATCGCCTTCACCTCCGCCCACTAATCCACCCGTGCTGTCATCTCCACGCAACACTGTCATCCTGAGCGAAGCGAAGGACCCATGCATTTTTCCGCGTCGAGCTCAACGCTCTACTTCACCTCAACCCGATCCATATACTCCGCCACCAGAACGTTCCATCCCAATTCCTTCTTCATCCGGTCGCGAAGCTGCGACGAAGCGGCGGGCTCGCCGTGGACGAGATACGTCGCGCCCGGTTGGTTCTTAAACGTGCGCAACCACTCCAACAACTCCGGCGGATCGGCGTGATCGCTGAACTGTTCGAGCGCCGCGACCTGCGCGCGGATCGGCACAAACTCGCCGAAGATCTTCACCTCGGGCGCTCCGCTCTTGATGATGGCGCCACGCGTGCCCGGCGCCTGGAAGCCGATAAAAATCACCAGGTTCCTCGGATCGGGCAGCCGCTGCGCCAGGTGATGCAGGATCCGGCCACCCGTCACCATCCCGCTCGACGAGACGATGATCGACGGATAGTGGCTCTCGTTAATCTTCTTCGACTGCTCAGAGGTCAGCGCAAACGTGAAGCCCGGCCACTCGATCGGCGAGCCGTACGTCCTGATCAAATCGGCGGCTCGCGGCGTGTATTCTTCCGTGTGTTTCATGAAAATTTCGACCGCCTTGATCGCCATCGGGCTGTCGCAGTAAACGGGCAGGCGCGGAATCTGTCCCGTCTCCATAAGTCTCTTCAGGATGAAAAGAAATTTCTGCGTCCGCTCCACGGCAAACGCCGGAACGATCACGCTGCCGCCGCGCTGCGCGGTCTCGCGAATCAGGCGGGCGAGTTCCGGTCGAGGATCGGTGTCGGGATGCTGCCGGTTGCCGTAAGTGGACTCCATGACCAGCACGTCGGCGGTCTCGTTTTCCTGCGGCCCGGAGTGCACCACCTTGCCGGGCGCAATTTCGCTGTCGCGTACGCGGCCAATGTCACCGGTGAAGAGCAACCGGCGGCTCCGCCCGTTCGTTTGCAGCGTGATTTCCGCCATGCAGGAACCCAGAATGTGCGCAGCCCGCACGAAGCGGAACGCGAGCTCGGGGCTCAGTTGCGTGGTTTGCTCGACTACGACCGGCTTGAAGTAGCGCAGGCAATCCTGCGCTTCTTCGAGCGTGTACAACGGTAACGCCGGATCGTGCTTCGACACTTTCCTTTTGTTGTAGAACGCGGCGTCTTCTTCCTGCAGGTGTCCGGAGTCCGGCAACACGACTGAGCACAAATCAATGGTCGCCTGCGTGGCGTAGATCGGCCCGCGGAAGCCTTCTTTCACCAGACGCGGAATCCAGCCGCAGTGATCGAGATGCGCATGCGTAAGAACAACGGCATCGATTTCTCGCGCCGGGACCGGAGTGTCCTGCCAGTTGCGCTCGCGCCATTCTTTCTGCCCCTGGAAAAGTCCGCAGTCGATCAGAACCTGAAATCCCTGCTTGCCACTCGAATCGTAGGTAGTGTTGATCAGGTGCTTCGAGCCGGTCACGGTCCCAGCGGCACCGAGAAATTGGATGTAGGGCAAACGCTCTCCTTATCAACCGAACAAGAAAATCTACCACGGCGGCACGGAGAAACCGCTGTTAGCTCTTGGCTCTTGGCTCTTAGCTAAAAGCCAAAGGCTAAGAGCTAACAGCTTCTTCTACGGCGCGGAAATCTTGAACACATTATTCGTCAGGTCGCTTTCCGGGACGCTGCCGTCGTTGACCCTGATCTCGCTCGCCGCGCCTGGCAATTCCACTCGCGTTGTCGCTGTGCCTTTGGCGCGCACCTCAATCCACTTCGTGATCTCGCCGCCTTCAAACAATACCGTGAACGGTACTTCCGCCCCGGCATTGCCAAGGTTTTCCAGCGTCACGGTAATAAACTGCACACCTTTGTCCGTCTTCCACGGATGCACCGACTGCACGTGAAAATCCGGCAGGCCGCGATCCCGATACACCCAGTCGTCGAAGAACCAGCCCAGGTCGCGCTTGGCGGCGGACTCGATCAACTGCTCCACATACTTTGGATCCTTGTCGTCCTCGGCCCGATACTTGCGAATGGCCTGCTTCAGCGCATCGTCGCCAGCCATGTCGCGCAACATCCACCACACATAGGCAGCTTTGCTCCGATAGTAAGTTTCATCAAACGTGGCGGCCAGCGGTTGGCCGACGTTCTTCTGCTCGGCGTTCTTCTCCCCAACGTTCTTCTGCGCCGCGGCTGCGACTTCTTTTTCCGAATCAAGAAACGCCGCCCGGTGCAGTCCAAGAAAGTCGAGCGCTGCTTGACGCCCACCTTGCTCCTGGCGATACATCGCCTCGGCAAAGTGAGCCAAGCCCTCGTACACCCAGGGCCTCGACGATGGCAAAGCGGAATGGACCAGTTCGTGAACTAGGTTGATCCCCGCGAGCTTCGAATCCTCCGCGGCCATCGACGCCATCAACAAGGTACCGCTCTCAAACGGAGCGGAATGCGGATCGGCAAAATCGGCGATGGCAACGGGCGTGCCCGGCTGGCCAAACCATCCGCTGACAAACTTCATTGCCGGATCGAGCGCGTTGGAATATTTCGCCGCTCCCGCCTCGTGGCCGGGCAGACTGAACAATTTCAAAGGCGCCTTGGACTGGTCCACATATTCGGCCATCGCAAACGTCGGAGTAACCGTCCCCAGCGGACTCCAGCCACATTCCACTCGGATCCCGCGATCTTTTCCGGCGACGGAGGAGGAGCCTCCAGCTTCAGCGCCGCACAACAGAGTCGGAGTCGCGTCCACACTCCCACCCTGCAAGCTCAGCGCGAGCTTAAATTCGCTTCCCGCTTCCCGCGCCTTCCATCGATCGGCAACCTCAAACAGGCTGTTGCCCTCCGAGAAATCCGCCGACTCAGTCGTAATTGGATACCACGCCACATACCCCGCGCCCCGCACCGCCGTGAATGAGGAACCGATCTGGTCCCAGCTCGTGTGTTTGGCGATTTCCTCCGGCACTCCGACCCGAATCAGGCGCGTCGCGTCCAGCGCAATTACACCCTCGTAGCCGATTTCGACCTCCACGGAATCTTTCGGCTTGATTTCGGCGGGCAGCGTAACGATGGCTTCCGAGAGCGCGCCCGTGTGGTCGATGTCCGAAATGTAGGGTTGCGAAACAAACTGAACGGCCTTGCCATCCACTCGAATCGAACGCCAATTGAGAGAAGATGAGATCTGTAGCGCCGCGACTTTCTGGGGCTGACCGGAATCGTTGCGCAGCGTGATCTTGCCGCGCGCGCCTAGCCTCTGCTGCTCCGGCTCCAGTCGAATCTCCAAATCATATTTCGCAATGGTGAAGGCTTCGCGCTCCAGGGCAGCGGCGAAAAAGCTTGAACCACAGAGGACACAGAGGACACAGAGGAACTTCATACTTTCTTCGATGCGGCTTGCCGCCTCTGCCGCACCACCTCATACAGCACTACACCCGCCGCCACCGATACATTCAGCGACGGCACTTTCCCCAGCATCGGAATCGAAACCAGGAAATCGCAGTGTTTGCGCACCAGGTCGTGCAGTCCCTTGCCTTCGGCGCCGAGGACGATGGCGCAGTTCATCTTGTAGTCAACCGCATCGTAAGTTTGCCCGCCGCGCTCGTCCAATCCAACGATCCACAGATCCTTCTCCTTCAATTCCTCGAGCGCGCGCGATATGTTCGTGACTTTGGCCACCGGAAGGTGTTCGCTCGCGCCCGCCGAAACCTTGGCCACCGCCGCTGTGACCGCCGCCGACCGGCGTTCGGGAATCACCACGCCATCGGCTCCAGCAGCGTCCGCGGTGCGCAGGATCGCTCCCAGATTGTGAGGATCTTCGACTCCATCCAGCACAACGATCAGCGAGCGCTCGCCGCGACGCGATGCCACGATGTCATCGAGATCGCTATATTGTTTTGCCGAAGTCGCGGCCACCAGGCCCTGATGCGCCGCATTGCCGGCAATTTCGTCGAGATCCTCACGCGACAAAACGCGCACGGGAACTCCGATCTTGCGGCACTCGTCAATCACCCGCCGCAGGCGAATATCTTTCCGCTCCTTGGCGACGCCAACCCACTCGAAGTTGCGCCCGCGCGCCTTGAGCGCTTCCGTAACCGTGTTAATTCCATAGAGAATGTTCACGCGGATTAGTTTACAGCGTGCGCGCTGTCATTCGAGGTTCTCGCCGATTCCGGTAGTGGGGTAATTCCGTATTGCTGAGCCATGAGCTTCGAGCCGCGATCTTCGAGCGAACCGGCTGCCCCGCAGCTCGTGGCTCGTGGCTCGTGGCTCGCAGCTCGCAGCCTACTTACTCGGCAACACCGAATTAGCCCACAACCCTGATTCCGTCGCTTTTCCCATGCCGATTCTTGAATGCTAGACTGAAACGTCCAGGAGGCCCCGGTGAACAACGTGTACATCCTCTCCGCCGCCCGCACGCCCATCGGCAAGTTTGGAGGCTCGCTCGCCTCGCTCTCCGCCGCCGATATGGGCGTGGTCGCCGCCAAAGCAGCCCTCGAACGCGCCGGAGTGCAGCCGCGGCAGGTTGAAGAGACGATCTTCGGCAACGCCCGGCAGGCTGGAGGCGGTCCCAATCCCGCGCGGCAGATTTCCATCCGCAGCGGCGTTCCTCAGGAAGTTCCGGCCTACACGGTGAACAAGGCGTGTGCGTCCGGCATCAAGTCCATCGCGCTCGGCTTCCAGGAGATTGCTACCGGCAACCTCAATTGCGTGCTGGCGGGCGGAACCGAGTCGATGTCGCGGCTTCCTTACTATCTCGAGGGCGCGCGCTGGGGATATCGTCTCGGCCATCAGGAACTCGTCGATGGCATGTATCGCGACGGATTCTTCTGCCCGATGGCAAAGATGCTGATGGGTGAGACCGCTGAGATTCTCGCCGGGCAGTACAAGATCTCGCGCGAAGAGCAGGATCAGTTCGCGCTCGTGTCGCAGCAGCGCGCCGCGGCGGCGCAATCCAGCGGACGCTTCGACGCCGAAATTGCTCCAGTCACAATCGAGGGCAAGAAGGGCACAACCGTTTTCTCACGCGATGAACATTTGTTTCTCGACGCGACCATGGAGAAGATGGCCAAACTCGCTCCAGTTTTTTCCAAGACCGGTACCGTTACTGCCGCCAATTCCTCCGGCATCACCGACGCCGCGGCGGCGGTGGTGGTGGCGAGCGAGAAATTCGTCCAGCAAAATAATCTGAAACCGCTGGCGCGAATTCTTGCCGCGACTTCCGCGGGCGTGGATCCGCGCCTCATGGGCATCGGGCCGGTGCCGGCCATTCGCAAGCTGGAACAGAAACACGGCCTCAAGCTCAGCGACTTCGATCTGGTCGAACTCAATGAAGCCTTCGCCGCTCAGGTGCTGGCGTGCGATCGCGAGCTGCATTTCGATCGCGAGAAACTCAACGTCAACGGCGGCGCCATCGCCCTCGGCCATCCCATCGGCTGCACCGGGACGCGCATCACCGTGACGCTGCTCCACGAGATGCTCAAGCGCAAAGCGCGCCGCGGCCTGGCCACCCTCTGCGTCAGCGGCGGCATGGGCATGGCGCTGGCCATCGAGACTTCCCTAGTAGGGCACGTTTTTATGGGTTAGAGCGGAAGAACGCTGCTCCCCTCAGGGGCTAAAGCCCACATCTAAAAGGAGCCGAACGGCGCGGCTGAAGCCGCGCCCCTTCAAAGATCCACTTATGAAACACGCCTCAAGGAATCGCCACTAGCGGCCTGCCCCTTGCGGTAGTTATACTCATCATTATCAGTAAGGTCAGTAAGGATATGGCCATCGCTGCCGTAAATGCCGGCTTCACCAGTTCGTCTCGGAACCCCATGCCCCTCTCCGCGATCATCGTCGACGACGAACAACTGGCGCGCGACGAGCTCGCTTACCTGCTCAAGAATACTGGCGACGTCAACGTAGTCGCGCAGGGCAAGAACGGCCTGGAGGCGATCAGCCTGATCCGCGAGCACAATCCGGACATCGTGTTTCTCGACGTCCAGATGCCGGGCCTGGACGGGTTCGGCGTCATCAAGAAGCTGCTCGACCGCAAGGTTCCCCTCCCCAAGATTGTGTTCGCGACCGCCTTCGATCAATACGCGGTGAAGGCGTTCGAGGTAAACGCGGTGGACTACATCCTGAAGCCCTTCGATAAAAAGCGAGTGGCCCAGTCCATCGAGAAAGCACGGGCAAAGATTGAGGCGGGCGCCGGGCCGGAAGAAAAATTCGAAATGCTGGTGCGGATGCTGGAATCGCAGAAGCCGCAGACGGCGAAGATTCTCATCAAGGCGGCAGGCAGGTTATTCCTGACCGATCCGAAGGATATCTGCTACGCGACCATCGAAGATGGCGTGATCACGGTGGCCACCAGCGGCCATGCGGGCATGGAAGGCCACTCGAACTGCCGGACGCTGGAAGAACTTTTCGACAATCTCGATCCTAATTTGTTTTGGCGGGCGCACCGCTCCTTTCTGGTCAATATCAATCACATCCGCGAAGTCGTGCCCTGGTTCAAAAGCTCCTACCAGTTGCGCATGGACGACAAGAAACAGACGGAGATTCCGGTGAGCCGCGCGCAGACCCGCCGCCTGCGGGAACTGTTCAACCTCTGAGGGAAAAAAGGGGCGGACGCGAGACTGCTTCGTCCGCCCGGGGAGGGATCTCTCAAGACGCAATGGCTTGCAAGGCGATGCGGTTGGGAATCACCAGCGTCGCGCCCTCAAGCCGAATCAACTCTTTCCTTTTCATATCACTCAACAAGCGGGTTACCGTTTCTCGCGAAGATCCGATCATTTGGGCAATTTCTTCGTGCGTGAATTCCGTGGCTACGCGGAGTTCCCGGTTGCGAGGCTCGTCCGAGACCCAGGAAAGCAGCAGGCGTGCGAGCTTCTCGGTTGAACTGCGGGCGAGCAGAAGATCGTACACATCGTCGAACGAGGTCGTGACCTCGCGGGCGAGCATGGTGGCGCAGGCCAGCGCAGCGTGGCTGTCGCTTTCGATCAGACGCAGGAAGCTGTCGCGTTCGACGAACTTGATCTGGCAAAGCTCGATGGTGGTAACCGTAATCAGGGAGGGCCCTCCGGAGACGACCGCGCTCAGCCCCAGCACCTGGCGGTCTCCGGCAATTTTCAGGATGATCGTCTTGCCATCGCGGGCCTCGACCGAGAGCTTGGAGCGGCCGGAACAGGCGATGTAGACGCCGCGCGGGATTTGACCTTCCCTCAGCAAAGTGGCATTGGCGGGATACAGGGTCAGGTGCCCCAGCGCGTTGAACTCAGTCATCAGCGGCTGAGGCAAATTGCAGAAGTCACAGGTCTGCCTCAGGGTGCAGCTTAGACAGTCGTTCGGTATCGCGAAGCGCCGGGGCACACCCATAGCAAACTCCTGCCGCTCAACGAAACTTGGCTGGCGGGATCGTCCGCCGGGAAAACGGGAATGCGCCACGTGGACAACAGTGCACCCCAACTGCCACATCCTCGACATACGCTAAGTGGCTGTAACTTCACTGCTTTGGATGGTCTGAACGAGCAGCGCGCGAAAGCAGATGCCATAGCACCGGCCCGGCTGCCGACAGTTCGGCAGACTGTCACTCGCGTAGTCTCAACTCCAGATAATCATGATCCAGTGATTCTTAAAGTCCAGGGATTCTTAGTCCGGCAATTCCTATTGCAGATAGTCCGTGCGTGAGATTCCCAGCCGCTGCATCTTGTACTGCAAAGTGGTGCGCTTGAGTCCCAACCGGGCCGCCGCGCCGGACGGACCCGACAAGGCACCCCGGGTCTGACGCAGCATTTCGACGATGTGCTCGCGCTCTTTGTCGCGCAGCGTACCGTCGGACTCGGACGGCTGTCGTGAGATTTCCTCGCGCAACTCGCCGAGCGGCGGGCTCAACCGGTTGCCTTCCGACAAGATCACCGAGCGCTCGATAAAATTCTCCAGCTCGCGGATGTTTCCCGGCCAACTCCAGTGCATCATGGCTTCGACGGCCTCATCGGGGATGATGTCGATCCGCTTGTGCAGCCGGACCCCGCACTTTTCGACGAAATGGCGAATCAGCATGGGGATGTCCTCGCGCCGGTCGCGCAACGCCGGCAGATGCAGGGGAAAGACGTGCAAGCGGTAGAACAAGTCTCCGCGGAATTCCTTTTCTTCGACCGCACGAACCAGATCGCGATTGGTGGCGGCGATCAGCCGCACATCCACCCGGATCGTCTTCGTTCCTCCCAGCCGCTCAAACTCCTGGTCCTGTAGAACGCGCAGCAACTTGGGCTGCAACTCCAAAGGAATTTCTCCAATCTCGTCGAGCAACAAAGTGCCCTTGTCCGCCAATTCCAGCCGGCCGAGCTTCTGGCTCACCGCTCCCGTGAACGCTCCCTTTTCGTGGCCGAACAGCTCGCTTTCCAGCAGGCCCGTGGGGATGGCGGCGCAGTTCACCTTGATGAAGTTGCGGTCCTTGCGCCGGCTCATGCCGTGAATCAAGCGGGCGATGTTTTCTTTGCCGGTCCCGGTTTCGCCGGTGATGAGGACGGTGGAATCGGTATCGGCGACGATGGCAGCATAGTCCAGCACACGTTTCAAGGCCGGGCTGGTGCCAACGATATCGTCGGACCGGTTCTCGCTCCGGACTTCGGACTCCAAATAGCGTTTTTCCTGAACCAGGCGGTCATAGAGTTGTGAGATCTTGCGATAGGCGTGCGCATTATGGAGCGCAGCCGCGATCTGATTGGCTACTTGCTGCAGATATTCAACCTCCGGCGGGCCAAAAGCGTTCGCGATCATGCTACTCGGATTCAGTGCTCCCCAGACTCGATTGCCCGCGATGAGGGGCACACTGCAAACCGACTGAATCCGGAGTGCGCTCATGGCTTTCTCCAAAGGTCCTTTCATGTCGCGCAAATCGACGGCTGTGAAGAATGCCACGTTTCGCGTCTGGACCGCCTGCGCCGAGAGTGTTTGCTCGAGCGGAAACGTTCTTCCGTGGTTGAGGAAAGACTCCCATTCCAGGGCATCTCCATAGAGGTGCACGTTCTTGCCATCCTCGTCCAGCAGCGACAGGACGGCCCGGTCGTAGCGCGCGATGCCCCGAAGGCTGGAAAGAATGGCGGGCACCAGTTTTTCGATCTCGAAGCTGGAGCCTAGTTCACGGCTGATCTCCGCCAAGCTCTGCTGTTCCTCATAGAGGCGGTAGTATTTATCCTTCTCCAGCGCAAGCGCTCCCATCAGCGCGACGCGAGAGAGGAATTCGACGTCTTCCTCATTCAGCACCTCGGCAACATTCTTGCCCAGGCCCAGCGCTCCAAATTGTTGTGCTGGCGTGCTCATGGGAATGACGGTGTACGATCGCACGCCGTGATTGAGCAGCACGGGCACGAAGCCGGGAAAGCGCTGCTCGCGCTCGGTATCGAGAATGGCGATCTGCTCCTGATGTTTCCATGCCCACCCGGTGGCCGCTTCGTCCACAGGGAAGGCATCAAACTCTCCACTTTCCTCGTTCTTTTTCCAGTAGTGAGTCAGCATGCAATCCCGGTGCGGGTCGTGGAGGGAAAGATTCAGCAATTCGGCTCCCGTCAGGGCCAGCACCGGGGGCGCGAGTTCTTTGAATGCGTCGGGCAAGCTTTTGGCTCGCGCCACCAGGTCGGTGATCTCGAGGAGCAGCCGATACCGCTGGCGTTCAGGCGAGGGATCTCCCTCGGGTGCGACTCTGGTTTCTGACATGACACAGCTTTCTGACATAGACACACCTCCTGCACCTGCCGAGTGCAATAGTCGGGCAGCTTGTTTTGAGCAGGAACTGAGGGCCATCGCAGCTTGCCAAGCTGCGAAACTACAGTTCAACATTGCGGTGGCCGCAGGCGTCGGTTCCTTTACTTGGGAACCAATCTCATGCTCCCCGGTCGGGGAGCCCCTCGGGTTCTGCGACACCGTTTTCCCGGATTTGTGCTTTCCCGGGTAAATATTCTTACCCCGTCTCCGGGTCACGGGCAAGTTGTTTTTTGGTTAAGATCTGGAAAACTCTAAGGCAGCATTCCCCAAATGGCACGCGGCTGGGATCTTGGAGATACACGTTACTTTCGTCGAGACCCCGCCGTTCGCGGGAGGCTGATGCTGTCTTCTGGCGCTGGCAACCTTGTTTCCGGGAGCTTCCATCTGTGTGGGATCACTGCGATTCATTTCTACCTCATTGACACAGCGGAAATGTATATGCCACCTCTCTTACTGGACTGGCAGCGAATTTTCCGTTACGAAAACCGAACAGACGCTTACGGGGACCTGCCCGCTTGGTGCGACCGGTGGTGTCCGTCTGGATCCATTCTGAAGGAACTGCGCTGCAACCGCGCGCGCTTTTCTGTTCCGAAATCCGGAAATCCAGGTGGAAGCTCGCGTTCATTGCGCCATCTGAACCGGTGATAGAATGTCCCCGGGGGGGCAGCGGTTGTGCAACTTAATGGTGGGCAGAGGCTGCGGGCGCTGAGAGAAACCCTCGGATATCGTATGAGGGACGTGGAACTGGCCAGTAATCAGATCGCGCAGAGATTTGAGAGTGAGGAATTCGCAATTCCGCCCAGCCGCTTGTCCGACATCGAAACCAAAGGCATAATCCCGAGTATTTTTCGGCTCTATTCGTTTGCAGCTATTTATCGCCGGGAATATCGGGAGTTGCTATCCTTCTATGGCCTCGAACTCGATGGCATCTCAGCCGACATTAGCTTTGGGCGCCCGCAGAAGTCGCACGTGTCCGAAGCTTCGAGCAACATCAGACAAGTGCGGATGCCGACGAGGCTCGATCCCGGATTCTCGCTCCAGAAAACGACCGACTTGAGACGTGCAATCGAGCAATGGGGTACTGTGCCCATGGCTTACCTGGCGCTGTTTGCAGATGACCGATACACCTATGGGTATATTGGCTCGGAAGATTTCACCATGTATCCCATTCTTCCGCCGGGCAGTTTCGTGCAAGTGGACGAAGCCAAAAATAAGGTAGGGGAAGGCTCATGGCGTTCGGAGTTCGAGCGTCCTATTTACTTTGTGGAAATGCGCGACGGATTTACGTGTTGCTGGTGCTCGACCAAGCGTGACTCCATCGTCTTGCAACCTCATCCCCTGTCTCCCGTGTCGGTGCGCGTTCTTAAATACCCGCAGGAGGCCGAGATTCTTGGGCAGGTTGTCGGGGTTGCGATGCGCCTCGGAGACTGGCATTATTCCGACTTTCAAGCAACGCCGAAAGTGCGCTCAGCACTGACCTCAGATGCGCCCGGGCAGCTGGGGAGAGGGGCTTAGGCGGAGATTGCGTCAGCGAAGCCAGGAACTCCCTTTCTGTCAGATGCTCGTTCGCGCATGACGCTGGCACGTCTTTGAGCAGCACCGCCAAAGGTTTCTTCAAGACCTCGGAGAGCAGTACCCGATGAGACGCACGGATTGCGCTTTGTGCGGCGTCGTCGCCATACACCCTCGCCAAACCCCAGTGCTCGTACGTTCCCTCGCCGTCATGCAATCCACCAACGTAGGAAAGTCTGCCCAACAACCCAGGGACCGCGCCTAGGGTATTCGCTTCAAAGTCCTCGAGAGCGGATTTCAGTCTCATCGAATTTACGATTTCCGAAAAGACATCGGAAGTTAACTAAATACAGAAAACCCCTCTGCCGCCTGCAATGTATCACGGTGCGAATTCTTTCGCAAAGGAGAACTACCGTGAAACGACTCATGCTGGCTTTGGCTGCATTGGCCCTGTTCCTGACAACCGCGGCACTTCCAAGTATGGCGGATGGCAATCCGCTGAGCAAATGTAGCATCGTTAACTGCCCTTCGTAGCCAAACCAAGAAAGAATTGCCGAGGGGAACAGTTGAAAAGGAGCAATGTCAGGGCTATAGTGCTCTGCAATGCTTCCCCTGACTTGGCACAGGCTGCTGACGCTTTTCCTGTGGATCTCCCCGCATGCGATTCTTGGCGTACTTGTGGTCATTCTTTGCAAGCGCCGCTTGTACCGGGAATTCCCGTGCTTTTTCGCCTATGTGCTTTACGAGATTGCTGAGTTCATCCTGATGTTCGCGTTGCTTTCAGCCCCGAGCGTGACTGAAGAGCAATATGCGTATGCTTACTACGCCACGCTGATGCTTAGCGTCGCTCTGCGTTTCGGGGTGATTGACGAGGTTTCTAAAGATTTGTTTCGTGACTCCCAGTTTCTGAAGGTGTCAGCGAAGCGAGTGCTGCAGTGCGTGACAGGTTTGCTGCTTGTAATGGGTGTTCTGCTCGCCGTCTATGCACCCGGGGACAATAGCGCCAGGTGGATTGCCGGTGTATCCGTCGTCAACCGGGGAGCGGCTATGGTTCAATCTGGCTTGCTCCTTTCCCTATTGCTCTTTTCCCGCTTCTTGGGTCTGTCTTGGCGTCGCCCTGCATTCGGGATCACGCTGGGTCTTGGGGCCCTGACCAGCGTCGATCTTGCCATTTACGCTCTTCGTGCGGAATTCAGCAGTGACGTATGGGTGCCATATTTGAATTTGCTGATAACCGGCACCTACCTCGTTTGTGTTTCGATCTGGATCGGGTATTTGCTGGCGCCCGAACTTGAACCTGGGCCCCTCACGGTTGTTCCCCATGATGAGGTGGAGACATGGAACACGGAGCTTCAACGTTTGCTGGGGCATTGATCGCCGCTTGGACTCTTGTCGCCGTTGCGTTCTTCGCGCTGGGGATCCTGGTGTATGTTGCCATCCGCAGCCGCACGCGTCGGGTTGATTTGGAAAAAGCTGCCCTGGCGTTCCGCTCTCTCGACATCGAGGCCTTCAGAAACCTGGTCGACTCAGCCGAGGAAGCGTTTCTTCGCGATAATTTACCGCCCAAGAAGTTCCGCGAGATTAAGCGGCAGCGTGCGTGGGCAGCATTCATCTACGCCTGGGAAGCGGGAAGGGCCGCGGCGGCGCTGGCAAAGATTGGTCAAGCCGCGCAACGGAGCTCCGACCCAAAGATCGCAGCGTCCGGCGTTCAAGTTGCTGAGAATGCTTTTCGGCTTCGATTGCAAACCATCGGGGCTTGCCTCCGCCTGCTGACCGAAATCCTATGGCCTGACCTGCAAAGCCGATCGCTTCCGCCCTTAGTGGATCAGTATGAGCGAACGGCGGAAACACTCTTTCGACTCGGCAGATTTTCATCTGGAGTGCACGGGTTAGTGCGCTCCAAGAGTGCTTGACACCGCCGACATTGTTAGAAACGCCCGATTTACGTGAACAATCCGAGTTCCGTATCAGAACGTTGCTTTAGAGTGCTGTAAGTCCTGCCCCAAGTAGAGACGGGGCTTGCCCCGTCTCCTAAGGTAACATTCTTAAATGGCACGCGGCTGGGAAAGTAAGTCGGTAGAACAGCAACAGGAGGAAATGGCCGAGCGGCGGAAAACCGTCCGCGCATCCATCTCGCCCTCGCCCCCGCCAAAAGAGCAGCAACGCAACCGGAAACGCGAGGGCCTGCTTCTCTCCCGCAAACGCCTCACTCAACAACTGCAGGCAGCCGGCAACCCTCGGCACCGCCAAATGCTGGAGCAGGCGATCGCGGAGTTGGATCGCCAACTGTCATCTTTTAAACAGGTTACGGACTAGACAGTCACCAAAGTGAGTGGCCCGAACGCATACCCCCTATAACGAAAACCACGGTCCGGTTCGCTGCCACCTGACGTATAATCGAGGGGTTGATGAAAGCCTACGTCTACGTGTCATTGAAGAAGAGCGTTCTGGATCCGCAGGGTAAGACCATCCACGGCGCCCTTACGAAAATCGGCTACAAGAGCTTGCACGATGTGCGGCAAGGAAAGTATTTCGAAATTACTCTCAACGGCGGCATCTCAAAGGATGAGGCGCACGCGGAAGTAGAGCGCATCGCGCGCGAAGTGCTGACGAACCCGGTCATTGAAGAGTTTCGTTTCTCCCTCGAAGATTGAAAGTTCTGCTGTAGAGACGGGGCTTGCCCCGTCTCCTGTTGCGAGTGAAGACGCGGCAAGCCGCGTCTCTACGCGAACCATCACCGGTCCCCCACCGATGCATTCGTCAAGGAGCCAATTCGCCAATGTGCGGCATTGTGGGATATGTGGGCAAGAAGCAAGTTGTCCCCGTCATCATTGAGGGCCTCAGAAAGCTGGAGTATCGTGGCTACGACTCGGCCGGAATCGCGGTAGCCGGAAACAGCGAAGGTCTGCAGATCCGCCGCGCCGAGGGCAAGCTGCGCAATCTGGAAGAAGTGATCCGCCTCAAGCCGCTCGACGGCACCTACGGCATCGGACACACCCGCTGGGCAACGCATGGCCGCCCCACCGAAGAAAACGCCCATCCGCATCGCGACTGCACCGGCAGAATCGTGGTCGTGCACAACGGCATTGTCGAGAACTATCTCTCGCTCAAGAAGAAATTGATTGCCGAAGGACACAAGTTCACCACCGAAACGGACACGGAAATCATCGCCCACCTGGTGGAGAAGCACTACCTGCAAACTGGAAACGGCCAGCGGCCATCCTTGGAAGAAGCGGTGCGCAAAGCGGTCAAGGAACTCACCGGCGTGTTCGCGCTGGTGGTGATCGCGGTTGACGAACCCAACAAGATCGTCGCGGCGCGCAATGGACCGCCCGCCGTCATCGGCCTCGGCAAGGACGAATACTTCGTCGCCTCCGACGTGCCCGCACTCCTCGATCACACGCGCGACCTTTTCTTTCTGGCCGATGGCGATCTTGCCGTGATCACCGCAGACGGCGTGCGGGTTACCGATTTCGACGGCCATCCGCTGGAGCGCAAGGCGCAGCGCATCACCTGGGATCCGATCATGGCGGAGAAGGGCGGCTTCAAGCACTTCATGCTCAAGGAAATTTATGAGCAGCCGCGCACCGTCCGCGACACCACGCTCGGCCGCGTCTCGCAGGATACCGGCGCCATCTTCCTCAACGAGATGCAGGTCGGCGAAGCCGAGTTCAAAGCGCTGAAGAAGATCAATATCGCCGCCTGCGGCACCAGTTGGCATGCCGGACTGGCCGGCAAGTTCATGATCGAGAACCTGGCCCGCGTTCCCGTCGAAGTCGATTACGCCAGCGAATGGCGCTATCGCGACCCCATCCTCGGGCCGGACACGATGACGCTGCTGATTTCGCAATCCGGCGAAACCGCCGACACCATCGCGGCCCAGCGTGAAGCCAAGGCCAAGGGCTCGAAGACGCTGGCCATCTGCAACGTGGTCGGTTCCATGATCACGCGCGAGGCCGCCGGAACCATCTACACGCACGCCGGCCCGGAAATTGGCGTGGCTTCGACCAAGGCTTTCACCGGACAACTTACCGCTCTCTATTTATTCTCCTTGTATCTGGCGCAGTTGCGCGGCGCCATGACACCCGAACAAGCGAAGGCCGCAGTGCAAGAGCTCATGCGCATCCCCGGCAAGCTGGAACAGATTCTTACCCACGACGAGGCTTGCGACGAGCTGGCGAAAACTTATGTCCGCGCGCAGGACTTCCTTTTCCTCGGACGCGGCATTCACTATCCCATCGCGCTCGAAGGCGCGCTCAAGCTCAAGGAAATTTCCTACATTCACGCCGAAGGTTATCCGGCGGGCGAGATGAAGCACGGCCCGAATGCGCTGATTGACGAAAATCTGCCGGTGGTCATCATCGCCACCCGCGACGTGAACAGCCCGCAGTCGATGGTTCGTTACGAGAAAACGATGTCGAATCTGAAAGAAGTAAAAGCGCGTTCCGGAATAGTCATCGCGCTCGCCACCGAAGGCGACAAAGAGATCGCCGAGGAGGCGGATCACGTCCTCTTCGTTCCGCCAGCGCCGGATGAATTGTCGGCGATTCTGGAGATCGTCCCGCTGCAACTCCTCGCCTATCACATAGCCGTACGCCGAGGCTGCGACGTAGATCAGCCAAGAAATCTGGCCAAGTCGGTAACGGTAGAGTAAGCCATTCCGAGGGTCCCCCACTCATCGCGCACTTTGCGATGAGTGGGATTCCGCCGACGGCCGGCTGGCCCCCGCCATCGCAACCTTTCCTCCTCATGAGGGTGCCCCACTTCTCGCGCTTTTCGAGAAGTGGGGCCTTTCGCTGCGCTCACAGAGAAGTCTGCGCAAAAACCCAGGTTTCGTATCAGGGCATTGCTTTAGCGACGGCGACGTATCATGCCCGCCCCGTAGAGACGCGGCTCGCCGCGTCTCCCCCTCGCACACGCCGCCGCGGCCCCGGGCTTCAGATCGCTGACATGTTGGCATGGGCAAACAATCGTAAAGAGACGAAACCGGGAGCGCGATACGAACACGTGTTTTTGCCATTGACGCGCCTTACGCCATCAAAGTGAATCACGTGGGATGAGACCAATCTTCGGCGAAAATATCGGCCGCTGATATACAACCCTTACGACAAGGAACAGGTCTGAATTTGAAAACTAACTATGGATGAATCAAGTAAATCAATGCCCCAATTGAGTCTAGTGGAGTAGATTTGCAAGGAAGCTAGGCGTTACCTGATCCGCAGAAACCACCTCGGTCGCGAGAGTTTTAATGAATTGCATGGGTACGACTTTGCTGGTTACCAAAAGCGGAACGAACCGGGGGCTTCCAATCTTTGTAATCCGGCGGAGATCGTCGCTGTGCGCCTGGATGAACCCAACTCTTCGCAGGTGCTTATAGAGTTCATCACCAGGGAGGCCGCGGAAACGTACCAGTTGATCGGCCACCTCACTGACGGTTCGTGCGAACAGGAGTTCCTTACATTCGCAGACACAAACGACATTGCCCTTCCATGCGAGAACATCAACGTCTCCCGAGGCCTCATTCGGGAGAGCTCCGAGTTCATTCATTTCGACCTCCAAGCGGACGTTCCAGCCCTCTCCGCTGAAGAGCACCCCGACAGCTCTGTTGAAATCCAATCCTCTGCGCCCATTGACTGCACCGGTGTATTTTTTCATTCGCTCACTATCGAAGTATTCCGTTTCGAAGGCGCCTTCATAACACTCCATAACGGTGTGCCGGAAACTATCCTCACAGAAACCCGGAGCATAAACGACTCGTCCGTCGCCAAGTTCGACGAGCGGCCTTGTCATCAATGACAGTCTGCGGCGATATCGCCAGGGATACCAATCCTTGTCTCGGAACGGCTTTCGGACAATCTCCCAACGATCTCGCGGACTCAATATGAAGCTGCGCCAGACTCCTGCGATCTCGCTCTCAGAGAAGCCTCCTACGGCTAGTGTCTGAGCTAGAGAAGCGGTTTCGCGCACAACCACGAAAGCAGTTTGGCTGATCGCATCGTCCAAGAGAAGTATTCCCAAATCTTTAAGTCTGCTAGGGCTTATCCCGAACTCCCCACGAAAGCTCTCAACAAACTCCTCCCCCAAAACCTCGTTTTCCGTTTTTGTACTCCCTGTGGGAACCAAGAAGAAGTTCTCATATCTCTGGACGTCAGCCATGTGACTCTTTTCGAAATGACTAGTCATGTATGGGCGCATGACATCCATGAAGTTGTCGCCAAACGTGAAGTCACCGAGACGTGAGATCTGCATTGAAGCGCCTGTGCAACCGGCTCTGACTGCGTCGGACTGCGCAGCAGTCGCGATCAGTAGAAGGACTTGGCTTCCCAAGTAGTCGATATCGGCTTGTGTCGCTGCCCGCCCGCCCGTCAATGGGCACGTGCAAACTGCCATCTCGACAATGATTCGGCTGGTGATCTGTGTACGATCTCGCTTCGCCTTCAACGCCTGCGTAGCCATGAGGATGTCATTTCGATCATCATGAAGAGAGAGCACTGCCCTGCTTGTCAGTTGCCATCTGTCAAGGTCACTGAGCAGTCGCTCATGGTTTGTGATGCAGGCAATGACTAGATCGCCTCGATCAATCTCACGGAGCCGTGCTTCGATTCTTGTCCAGAAAGCATGTACGAGCTGATTCAAGGCACGATTGGACGATTCAACAGTATCGATCTTCGAAGGGGCATTTAAGTTCGCTTCCTGCGCGATGTGGATCGCACTAAATGCCACCTCGTCATCATGGAGTAGCTCAGGCGCTTCGTGATCAAAATCTTGCAGGTATTGACGAGCATCTCTGGTCACAAAAAGATGCATGAACCGATCGTCGTCGGACAGAGCCAACGCGAGGAGGACTTCAGTAGCTCTCTCGTGGTGGTCTCCGAGGCCCGCCACGGCCAGCGCTCCATTGACGAAGGCATTGACTAAGAGACGTTCCGCTTCGTTTTTTGGCGAATACCCCATCGCCACAAAAGCAATTGGTAGACGAAGAGACACGACGCGGCCCAAAACCTCCATAGGTATGGAGGTTACCGTTGGGACGCTCTTAATTCTCTCCGCAGTCCAGTCTTCATGCTCAGCAATCTCCGATACGTCCAGACTAAAGATCACATTGTCGCTTCCAAGCTCTGGGATTAATTCGTCCAGTGTTGGCGCAATCTCGTCGATCCAGTTCACGGCAGTTTCCCACACATGGTAGACGAGATGTCTACGGATAGGGTTGGAGACCGTTGTCGAACAATCGACCCACCAAGCCCTCTTCACTGTCTCCACGGAACCTTCAAGCCTGCCATTGGCGACCGGAATCAACGCTGCGTACCTTTGCTTTGTAGAGTCTTCTTTGAAGTAAGATCGACTGTTGAGTTTGCGCACGCGCTCCCACTCGGCACGGTCCGGACGGTATGCGCAGTGATCATCCATCCCGGAGCGATTATCTAGGCGCATGTCAAATATGAACTCCGCTCCAAAGGCCACATAATTGGGGGAGTCAGGGCCAGCGTCACGCGGAATGAGTCGATGGTCGTGATGTGTCCACATGGAGTAAAGGTTCGCATCACTGTGAGCCTGGAACGAGATCCCCAGTTCCTCCAGAGCACAACGCTGCATAGACAATTTCCAAAGAAGCAACTTCCATCTGGGTTCATTTGCCATAAGCCGATCCGCATCTGCTGACGACCACACGTGTATCCCGCATTTCGGTGTCAGTTTCCGCGGCAGGGCTATCGCGCAGCCCCTCCATACCCCTCCCATAACGATTAGGGTCAAACCTCCAATGCACGCTCCTTCAGCGACAAGCTTTCGCGAACTTGCGTCCACAAACTGGGCGAAAGAATCTCGGAAAGGCGGATGCCATTGTGAGGCGACACCTTCGTTTTCAATTTCATAAACATCGTCATGTAAGAAGAGAAGGTGGAGGTACTTATCTCCGTCAAAACGGAAGGCGGTCTGACTTACGTAACGGGCCGGTGGGGCTCCTTCCTTCGGCAGCAGTGGAGTCAAGAAATCGGAGGCGGCGACACCGTCCGTGCTTTGGAGCAATGTTCTTCGCCCTTGGACCCTGTGCAGACTCTTCTGCAAACCAGCGAGCAATCCAAGACTTCGAAGGGACGAGAAAGCATGAGAGATGACCGCCATTGGTATCGCCGTCGGATGCGCGACAATCAGAACGTCAGCGAGAGAGATGAGTGGTTTGCGTCGAATCGCTCCCAGGGTGGTATCCGACGCACGTGCGCAGAACTCATCGAAGGTTACTGAGAAAGGCTTGATCGAATCGATGGCAATCTGTAAGGACGCGAGGTCGCTGGAGTCGATGAGAGCCTGCCGACTAAGAGACCACAGCGCCTCATCCGAGGATGGTAACCATAGCGTAGATGATTCGCTTTCAGGTTTCCCGGTGAGTCTTGGATACCCTTTTCGAGTGGCCAGTAAATCCGAAATCCTAAGGACAGAATCGCACTCTGCCCGCAGAGCCTTTAAGCTGTCGGGACCCGTGTCCAGCGCGTCTAGGACATCTTGCAGGTAGTAATCCGGGTTGCTCCAGTCTCCAGTAAAGATACGGCGGTTCCCGAACTGCGTCATGACATTGCCAACCGCGACATCTTCTGCAGGGTCTTCTCGACGAGATAAGGGAGAGCGGGAAAGGAATTGGTTCAACCAACGATCCAGAGCATTAACGGTCACTTGCTGCCCGCCGTTCGCATGGATTGCGACAAGATGCAGTAGAGCGTCCAGCCGTACGATACAAGTGCGGCTCTCAGCAACCAGCGAAAGTGCGGCTACGGCAGTCAGACTCGACAATCGATCATAAGAGCGCAGATCGCACACCAGTTCCTCTAGACTCTCGCTGATCTGCCCGAAGCCTTGCTCTTCGATTTCGTGTGACTCTCGGTACATCGCTTCGAAGGCAGCCTCTATCGACGGCGGCATGGTCGTCCCCCCACCATGACACTTCTTATATTTTTTACCTGACCCGCAGGGGCAGGGATGATTGCGACCAGTCTTCGCCATGCGATTGCCGCCTATTCACTATCAGTGCGCCAAATGAGATGTCACGTCACCGGATATGCTTCGACCAATAGGTCCAGTCTATTCGTTCCGCATTCTCCGTCCAGAACAACTCCATGGTCGTCGGCTACCCGGAATCATCGCCCATAAACATGCAGCAGCTCCATCACACGTTGAACGTCGACTTCGAGCCCAAACAGCAAAAGGTGAGCGCTGACGGCGAGAGCAATCGCGGGAAACGCCCTCACCGCTGCAATCTGACTTCTACCTTTTTTTCATCACAAACAGCCGGGCCACGCGTCACAGACTTCCAACCCGCCGTGCGCGATAATGGAGATCTGATTGGGGCAATTAGAAGTGTGCCCGTCTCCTAAGACGGCCCTCGAAGCTGCCCCAAACCCATTTTCAGCGCTCTTTGACAAGCTAAGTCATTAATTCCGGAATACTTTACCTATAAGTCCTTTAAACTCAAAGATTTTGCGGGATTTTCCGCCTAACCCTATGATTCCAAAAGACCGGGGGGAGGGGGGGGTACCCGTGAACAACTGGTTAGTACCCTTATAGTAAATAACCGAAAAATGGAATCAAGAGCGGGTCTGTCGACGACCCAAGATCATCTAGATGAGTGATGGCTCAGTTCAAGACTTTCGACGCCCGGCTGCTTCGCTCCGTCCCGCTCTCCGAATTTACCAGGCACCTCGAACTCGAAGTGAACGGACTATCCCACTTCGGCTTCGTCCCCGGACAATGGCTCTCAGTGAAGGCCAACACCCCAAATGGCGAGGAGATGACGCGGGCGTATTCGATCGCGTCGCCGCCGTCCGAGAACGGGCACTTCGCCTTCTGCCTGAATCGCGTGCAGGACGGATTCATGTCGAACTATCTCTGCCGTCTCGACGAAGGCGCAAAGGTCGCGTTTCAGGGGCCGTTCGGCGATTTCATTCTGCGCCCACCCCTGCGTGACACCGCGTTCATTGCCACGGGAACCGGGATCGCGCCCTTTCGTTCGATGCTGCACTGGTTGCTGGCGGAGAGCGACCGGCATCAGGGACGCCAGTTCTGGCTGCTCTTCGGCGCGCGCCGCGAGCAGGACATCTATTATCGCGAGGAGTTTGAACGACTCGCCGCCGAACACGCCAACTTTCATTTTCTGCCTACGTTGAGCCGCGCCGCCGCAGAGTGGAAAGGGTTGCGAGGATACGTGCAGGAACATTTGGCCGAAATCGTTGGAACCCGCACCGGCATGCACGCCTACATCTGCGGCCTCGACAAGATGGTCAAGGCGAACCGCGAGTTGCTGAAGAGTCTGGGTTGGGATCGAACTTCGATCCGTTACGAAAAATACGACTGACCTCGTAGAATGAGTTCCGCTGGTACCGGGTCAGTTTCACGACATAACCGAGAAAACCCGCGAACCACCAAGGACACGAAGTATCACGAAGGCTTCAGTTTAAGGGTTTTCCTTCGTGAACCTTCGTGGCCTTTGTGGTTAACGGTTTCGCAAACTGACCCACTACCGTTCCGCGGAGGAGACTTTCATGTACGTCGCAGATGACAAGCGTTACGACTCCATGCAATATCGCCGCTCGGGGCGCAGCGGCATCAAACTTCCCGCCGTATCGCTCGGGCTGTGGCACAACTTCGGCGGCGTGGATAACTTCGAAAACTCGCGCGCCATGCTGCGCCGCGCCTTCGATCTCGGCATCACGCATTTCGATCTCGCCAATAATTACGGTCCTCCGTACGGATCGGCGGAAGAAACTTTCGGGCAGATCCTGAAAAAAGATTTTCTTCCCCACCGCGACGAGTTGATCATTTCGACCAAGGCGGGCTGGGATATGTGGCCCGGGCCCTACGGGGATCTTGGCTCGCGCAAATATTTGCTGGCCAGCCTGGACCAGAGCCTGAAGCGCATGGGGATTGAGTATGTTGACATTTTCTACCATCACCGGCCCGATCCCGAAACGCCGATGGAAGAATCGCTCGGCGCGCTCGACACGGCGGTACGCTCGGGCCGAGCGCTCTACGCGGGCATTTCCGCCTACAACGCCAAGCAGACGGCGGAAGCGGTCAAGATCTTGCGCGATCTGGGAACGCCCTGCCTGATTCATCAGCCGAGGTATTCGATGTTCGTGCGCGATCCGGAACGGGGGTTGCTCGACGTGCTGGAGAAAGAAGGCGTGGGATCGATCGTCTTCAGCCCGCTGGCGCAGGGACTGCTCTCGGATCGCTACCTGAAGGGAATTCCCAGCGACTCACGCGCCGCCCGCGATTTCTTTCTGAAGAAGAAGGACATCGGCGAAGACAAGCTCGCCAAGGTGCGCGCGCTCAATGAAATCGCCGGGCAGCGAGGACAGACGATGGCGGAGATGGCGGTGGCGTGGGTGCTGCGCGATCCGCGCGTCACCAGTGCGCTGGTTGGCACCAGCAAAGTGTCGCAGGTGGACGACAACGTGGCCGCACTGAAGAACCTGAAATTCTCAGCCGAGGAGTTGCTCAAGATTGACGGCGTTCTCGCCGGAAAATAATCGGCGTGAAAGCTCGCAGGACATCTCTACTTTGCCAACTGCTCCAGACGCTCGAATGTGTCCGGGTACCTGGCTGCGAGCAACAGCAGCGCGGCTGCCTGGGCGTTGGGCTTGGCGCGTCCTTGCTCCCATTTTTCCAGCGTGCGCTCGTTGGTGAACAGTTTGCGAGCAAAAACGCTGCGTGAACAGTGGAAGCGCGCGCGGACCTGCTTGATCATTTTCGGCTTGACCTCGGGCAACGCACGCGGCTCGACTTTATAGCTCCGCAGGGTGATTTTCCCGGCGCGATGCGCCTTCATGGCCGCCACACCCTCCATCAGTTCGTCGAATAGATTCCGCTTGTTTGCCATCGCCGCTGTCCTTATCTCCGTGCCCGTGATTTCTTTTCGGCGTCGATCGCCGCCTTCAGTGTTTTTCTTTGTTCTGGCGTGAGATCGACGGCTTCATTCTTATCGTAAACGGTCATAAGCCAGATCTGATTTTGGCCGTCGAACCAGTAGTAAATAACCCGCAGTCCACCCCGACGGCCTTTGCCCCTTCGAACGTCCGCCCAGCGCAGTTTGCGGAATCCGCCGGTACCGGGAATCACGTCGCCCAGTTCCGGCGTATTGGCCAGCGTGTCCTGGAGCCTGCGGTACTGCTCGTCGTCCAGGTACCGGGCCAAGTGATGAGTAAATGCGGGCGCTTCAATGAACTCCATCGGAGCGAATCCGTACGCCACTAGCGTACTTTAGCAAAGTATACGCTAACAGCGTATGAAGTCAAGATTCGGAAACACTCTACCGCGTGGTCGTAACCTACGCGTCTCGACGGCCCCTCCAACGGTTACATTTAGCATGGCGCGATGGCGCGATACGGCCCATTGCGAAAAGCGCTATCCTCCGGCATAATAATGGTTTGTCTTTACTTCGCCGGACTCTTCCGGGCAAAGGATACTGAAGTCTGTGTTAATGATCCGACTGGCGCGCTTTGGTGCGCGCAAACAACCGTATTACCGAGTGGTGGTGATTGAGAAGGAGCACGCTCGCAATGGCCGCCCGGTGGAAGTGGTGGGCACGTA
>JBEKDG010000054.1:0-44568 GCA_050014475.1 Terriglobales bacterium
GGGGGCTGGCCGAAGAAGCGCCAATGGGCCATGGACACGCTGCCGCTCGCGTACGACTGGATTCTGCTGCTCGATGCGGATGAAGTCCTGACGCCGGAACTGGTGGAAGAAATTCGGCGCGCGCTTCTGAACCCTGAGGTGAACGGATATTCCATCCGCCTGCAGATGTATTTTCTCGGAAGGGTCTTGCGGTATTGCGATGCGAGCTTCTGGAAGCTGTCACTGTTCCGCAAAGGGCGAGGCCGTTTTGAATGCCGCTTGAAGGATCAGGATGCCTCGATGGCCGACATCGAGATCCACGAACACGTGGTGGTGGATGGGCCCACCGCGGAGTTGCGCAATGCGCTGGTCCACCACAATGTCGATTCCTTGTCGCGCTACATCCTGAAGCACAATGAGTACTCGAACTGGGAAGCGCGCGTGCTTCTGCAGCCGGAGGTCGATCCTGAAGAAATGCGCGCCGACTTATGCGGCACTCAGGCGCAGCGCAGAAGATGGCTCAAGCGAAATCTCTATCGCTTGCCGGGCTCTCCGGTTCTGCTCTTCCTGTATCGTTATGTCTTTCGTCTGGGATTTCTCGATGGCGTGCCGGGGCTGATCTACTGCACCTTTCAAGCGGTGCAGATGTTCCATTCCAAAGCGAAAATCTACGAGCTGCGGACGGGGAGGAACTGAGGTCATGTGCGGCATCAGCGGACTCGTGAACTGCGGCGACGCGGAAACGCTCGCCCGGATGACGAACGTGCAGACGCACCGCGGTCCCGACGACTCCGGGCTCTGGGAGCGGCGTTTCCCCGATGGAGGATACATCGGACTGGGAAGCCGCCGCCTTGCCATTCTCGATCTCTCGCCTGATGGCCACATGCCCATGAGCAACGAAGATGGGACGGTGTGGATCACTTACAACGGCGAGATCTACAACTTCGCCGATTTGCGTCGTGAACTCGAAGGCAAGGGACATCGTTTTCGTTCGCACACGGACACCGAAGCCATAGTTCATCTCTACGAGGAATACGGCGTCGACTGCCTGAACCGCCTGAATGGCATGTTTGCCCTCGCGATCTGCGACTTGCGCGGCGCTTCGCCGAAGCTGTTTCTGGCTCGCGATCATTTCGGAATCAAGCCGCTCTATTACTGGGAGCGCGGCGGAAAACTTGCTTTCGCTTCCGAGGTCAAGGCGCTGCTCGAAGTGCCAGGAATCGAAGCGCGCATGAACCTGGAGGCGCTCGACAAATACCTGACATTCCTCTGGGTGCCCGATCCGCTGACGATGTTCGAGGGAATCCGCAAGCTTCCGGCCGGCCACTACGCACTCTCGGAACGCGGCGAGCTCAAGATCGAACAGTATTGGGACTTAACGTTCCCTCCGGCGGAACATCGCTTCGAACGAACGGAGGCGGATCTGGCAGATGAGGTCCGAGAGAGGTTCTGCGCATCGGTCGAGCAACAGATGGTGAGCGATGTTCCGATTGGCGCCTTTCTGAGTGCGGGGCTGGATTCGTCGAGCATCGTGGCGGCCATGACGCGAAAGCAGCCGGTGCGAACCTATACGATTACGTTTCCTGAGAAGTATCGCGTGGGCGAGACGGCGATTGACGATCCCGGCGTTCCGCAGCGCCTCGCGCGAAAGCTGGGCTGCGAGCACCATGAGATCGTGGTCGAGCCCGATGTGGTCGGTCTGTTGCCGAGTCTGACCTGGCACATGGATGAGCCCACGGCCGATCCGGCGATCATCGCGGCGTATCTGGTGTGCCGCGACGCGCGAAAACAGGCGACCGTGCTTTTGTCGGGAGTGGGCGGCGATGAGATTTTCGCGGGATATCGTAAGCATGTAGCGCACGGGTGGGCGGAAGAATATCGGCGGGTCCCGGGTTTTGCTCGGTCCGCCGCGGAGCGCGCTCTGCTGGGATTGCCGTCACTGCGCGGAACGCGCATGAAGGGATCGGTGCGTCTGGCGAAGAAGATGGCGCGCAGCGCGGCGCTCAGCCCCAGGGAAGCGTTTATCAGAAACTGCACGTATCTTGACGCGCAGCAGAGGACCGATTTATATGCTCTAAAATCGCAGCAGCCAGCAAGCGGAAATTCTGCTGGCCAGCATCTGGCTGCCTTCGACAAAGTGCGGCACGCGGATTTTCTCAACCAGATGCTCTATCTCGATACCAAGATTTTCATGCCCACGCTGAACCTGACCTACAACGACAAAATGAGCATGGCGTCGTCGGTCGAAGTGCGGGTGCCGTTTCTGGACCGCGAACTCGCCGAATTTGTTGCCTGGAATGTGAGGCCAGGGTGGAAGCTGAAAGGGAAATGGCGTCCGGTGACCAAGCACATCCTCCGCGAAGCCATGCGTAGTATGCTGCCAGAAGAGGTGATGCGCCAGCCGAAAGCGGGCTTCGCGGCGCCAGTAGATTACTGGCTGGCGCACGATTTGCGGCCTATGGTGGACGATCTTCTTTCTGAAGCGCAAGTCCGGCGTCGCGGCCTGTTCCGTCCGGAAGTGGTGCGCTGGTACATTGACGAGCACCGCCGGGGCGCGGAAGACTGGTCCATGCAGATCTGGCAACTGCTGACGCTGGAAATCTGGATGCAACTTTTTCTCGACGGTGGCGCGCGATCGTTCGCTCAGCGGCAGATCGCCGCGCCTCAACTGTCTCAACTAAGACTGACGACTGCATGAAGCAACTCTTACAAGACGCGCGTACTGGTGAGTTGAAGGTCGCCGAAGTTCCGGCTCCGCAACTGTTACCCGGCTGTGTGCTGGTGCGAGTTGCAGCGTCCCTGGTTTCGGCCGGCACGGAGCGCGCGTCGGCTGAATTTGCCAGCAAGAGTCTGCTGGCGAAGGCCAAAGCTCGTCCCGATCTTGTGCGCGACGTGATGGCCAAGATGCAGCGGGATGGCTTGGCTTCCACCTTGCAGACCGTGCGGTCTCGCCTGGACCAGCCGCAATCGGTCGGCTACAGCAGCGCCGGAGTGGTGGTTGCCGTTGGCGATGGCATCGCCGACATCAACGTGGACGACCGCGTAGCTTGCGCTGGTGCGGGATATGCGGTGCATGCCGAGTTTGCCTGCGTGCCGCGAATGCTGGTGGCGAAGATTCCCGGGGGCGGAGAAGGATCGTCCCAAGTTTGCGGCGAAGTTTCCTGCAAAGTTTCTTTCGAGGAGGCAGCCTTCGGGACGGTGGGAGCGATTTGCCTGCACGGTATCCGAACCGCGGAAGTCGCGCTCGGCGACACGGTCGCGGTGATCGGTCTGGGGTTGCTCGGACAAATCACGGTTCAGTTGCTGAAGGCCGCCGGCTGCCGCGTCTTCGGGATGGATCCGTTGCGACAGCGCGCCGATCTCGCGATCGGAAGCGGAGCCGAGGCTGCGTGCACCAGCGCGCGCGAGTTCCGCGACCTGTGCTTCCAGAAAACGGGCGGCGTGGGCGTGGACGCGGTGCTGATTACGGCGGAGACTCCAAGCAGCGAACCGGTGAACCTGGCCGCGGAACTGGCGCGCGATCGCGCCATTGTAGTTGCCGTGGGAGCCGTCGGCATGGAGCTTCAGCGCAGATTGTATTACGAGAAGGAATTGGAGTTTCGAATTTCGCGCTCCTATGGCCCCGGCCGTTATGACGCTGCTTATGAGCAGAAAGGGCGCGATTATCCGATTGGGCATGTGCGATGGACCGAAACGCGCAACCTCGAAGCCTTTCTGCAATTCATCGCGGACCGCAAACTGAACCTGCCTTATCTGATTACTCACCGTTTTCCGATGGAACAGGCGACGCGGGCCTATGACCTGATTACCGGAAGCACGAGTGAGCCCTTTCTGGCTGCGCTGATCACTTACGCGGGCGCCGAATCTGGAACCACTCCGAATTTGCCGGAAAGAATTCCGGTGACCGCCGTCGCGTCCTCGTCGGGTTCCATAGGTCTGGGTGTGCTGGGAGCTGGAAGCTTCGCGCAGAACACGCTCTTACCCGCGCTGAAGGCGATCCCGAGCGTCTCTTTCGTCGGCGTCTGCAATGCGACCGGGCCGCGTAGCCGGAACGCGGCGGAGAAATTTGGATTCTCCTACTGTTCGAATTCAGAGCGTGAGCTTCTGCAGGATCCAAAAATCAAAGCAGTGCTGATCGCCACTCGTCATCACCTTCACGCCGGCCAGTCGCTTGCAGCCCTGCGTGCGGGGAAAGCGGTTTTCTGTGAAAAGCCGCTTTGCCTGAATGAAAGCGAACTAGCCGCGCTTGTGTGTGCTACGTCGACGCGTGCTGCGTTAACGCGCGCCACGTCGGCCGAGGAAAATGCTCCGCTCCTGATGGTCGGTTTCAATCGTCGATTCGCGCCGATGGCCGTGCAGATGAAACAATTTTTGTCGCAGATCCACGAACCCTTGGCCATCCACTACCGGGTGAATGCGGGTTATATCCCCGCCGATCATTGGGTGAACGATCCCGAGCAGGGAGGCGGACGAATTCTCGGCGAGGTCTGCCATTTTGTGGACTTCCTCTGCTTTCTCGCGGGCGCGTGTCCCATCGAAGTGCAAGCGCAGACCGTTGGCAATCCTGGGCAGTACAGCATGGATAACGTCCTCGCCTCGCTCAAGTTCGCGAACGGCACATTGGGGACGATCAGCTATCTCGCCAGCGGCGACAAGTCGGCTTCGAAGGAGCGCGTAGAAGTTTTCGGCGGCGGCTCGGTCGCGATTCTCGAAGATTTTCGGCGACTCGAACTGGTTCGCAACGGACGCAAACAGATTACGCGCGCGCGCTGGGAACAAGACAAGGGCCACAAAGCGGAGATGCAGGCATTCGTGGATGCGCTTCTGGGCAAGACGCCACCGCCCATTCCGTTTGAACAGGTCGTGGGCTCGACTCTGGCGACCCTGCGACTGCAGAATTCATGCCAGACCGGGCAACCTCTGACGGTGCAGCTGAGCGAGTTCGTCGCGTCCGCCCTGCAGGAAAAATCCACGCACTAAGACACGCTCTGGGAAGTCGAATGGAAAGCAAGTGCTGTATTGCGGGGGATCGTGCGAAAGATACTGCGAAGGCAACCATCGGGATGAGCCTGGCCGCGCGTTGGCATTACTACCGGCGTATCTTCCGGGCCTACCTTGGTTCCGGACGAAGTCAGTTGACTTTCTGGCATGAGGTGCCGGAAATCAATCCGCGCGCTACCGCCAGTCGGCTCGGTGAGTACTACATGCTGTTTCGCGAGAAGGCGGACTACGCTGGGTACTACGATGCTGCCCGCATTCCCATGCTCGACTACCACGGAGTGATTGGCCTGCAGTACAACCCGATCGCGATTGCACAGTGGGGGCTTGCGAATTACAACCGTTTCTGCGAGACCAGTGACGAAGCTCGCTGGCAGAAAACTCTCAAAGCCGCCGATTGGCTTGCCGCCAACCTGGAACAGAATTCTCACGGGCTTTGGGTCTGGAACCATCATTTTGACTGGGATTATCGTGACACGCTCAAGGCGCCATGGTATTCGGGACTCGCTCAGGGACAGGGCGTTTCACTTCTTTTGCGGGCGCATGCTCATGCTGGAGATGAGACGTATCAACGTGCGGCCGAAAAGGCGTTTGTAGCCCTGACACGGCCCATTGCCGAAGGTGGCGTGCTCTTTGAAGACGAAGAGAAGAACCTGTGGATCGAAGAGTATCTCGTCGATCCGCCGACCCACATTTTGAACGGATTCATGTGGGCACTCTGGGGTGTGTTCGATTTCTGGCTGGCGCGTGCGGATGCTTCGGCGAAGGAAATGTTCGACCGCGGGGTCGAGACTCTGGTTCACAACCTGGCTCGATTCGATACCGGATCCTGGTCGCTATATGAACAATCTGGAACCCGGCTGAAAATGCTGGCGAGCCCTTTCTATCACCAGTTGCATATCGTACAGCTGCGCGTGATGTCCAAGCTGACGGGCGACGCTCGCTTTGCGGATGTTGCCGAACGGTGGGAAGGCTACGCGCAGCGTCGTAGCAATCGGACCCGTGCCCTGGTCGAGAAAAGCGTTTTCAAATTGCTGCACTACTGATTGCTAGAACATTGATCGTTCTAATCCGACCGTGAAGATTCTCTACGTCTCGCAATACTTTCCGCCTGAAATGGGAGCGCCAGCGGCACGTGCCGCCGAGTTGTCCCGGCATTGGGCGCGGATGGGGCACGATGTGACCGTCCTCACCGGATTCCCGAACCATCCGACCGGCGTCGTGCCCGAGGATTGGCGCTCGCGGTTCCATCGGCTGCGCTACACGGAAACCGTCGATGGGGTGCACGTCGTTCGCACGTGGCTGTGGCCACTGCCGAACCGAAAAGCGCACGAAAGAATTCTCAATTACGCGTCGTTCTGTGTCTCGGCAGCGATCAGCGGGTTGGCTCTGCATAAGCCGGAGGTGATCATCGCCACGTCTCCGCAATTGCTGTGCGCGCTTTCCGGGTGGTGGCTGGCGTTTTGGAAGCGCGTCCCCTTCGTCTTCGAAGTGCGCGATCTTTGGCCGGAATCGCTCGCGGCCGTCGGCGCGGGCAGCGAAGGAACCTTGCTGCATCGCGCGCTGGGCGCAATCGCCGGATTTCTTTACCGTCGAGCCGACCGCATCGCCGTCGTGTCGCCGGCTTTCAAGGATCACCTGATGCGGTCCTGGAACGTTCCCGCGAAAAAGATTTCCATTGTCGAGAATGGAGTGGAGACCGATCTGTTCCGGCTCGACCCGGCAGCGGCGGAAGTGCGAAAGCAACTGAAGCTTGAAGATCGTTTTTTAATTTGCTACGTCGGCACGATGGGCAATGCGCATGGACTGGAGACGTTGATTGCCGCCGCCGAAGAATTACAGAGAGCGTTGCCGAACGCGATGTTCTTGCTGATTGGGGAAGGGGCAGAAAAGGAACGGATCGTGGAACTCGCCGCTGTGCGCGGACTCACCAACATTCAGTTCCTTGGTCAGCAGCCGCGGGAGCGGATTCCCGCCTATGTTTCGGCTGCCGATCTCTGCCTGGTCATGCTGAAAAAGACCGAGCTGTTCAAGACGGTGATTCCCACCAAGCTCCTCGAATACATGGCGTGCGAGCGGGCGGTCATCGTCGCCGTCGATGGGCAGGCCCGCCAGATTGTCGAAGAAGCCGGCGCTGGCGTTTTTGTGGAACCCGAGAACAGTAAGGCCCTGGTGAAAGCGATCATCGAACTGGCGGAGGACCCCGAGCGCAGACGACGAATGGGAGCCAGCGGGCGGCAATACATCGTCAACAAATGTTCCCGCGAAAAAACGGCTCGAGACTACATCAGTGTGCTTGAAGCTCTTGGTGTGTAGCGGGGGACAGTTCTGTTCGCGAGAACGGGGAACACGAGGCAAAGGCAACGGCCGCGGGCGGGAGTGTCCGCGCCACACGCACTATAGCGAATCCAGAGTTGCTGTGACCACAGGCAGCTGCCGAGCTGCGCTCGGCTTGGACGGGCGAGGGCGCCCGTCCCCACACGCCCTAAGGATGAACCGCAACGACTGCCAAGGCGGTGGACATCGACATGGCTGCATCCGCGGTGCGATAGGCGGCAGCTTTGGCCGCACTTCCTGGTATGAACAATATGTCGCCTTTCACCAGGGCCATATCCGGCGCCTTGGCATAAAGTACCTTCTTGAGGTTGACGGGAATTTCCTGAATCCCATTCGGCGTCTGCCGCAGGATCTTGGTTTTGTTCAAGGCAGAGGTGCGGGTGCCGCCGCCGGCCAGCGCCAGGGCTTTGAGAACACTGAGGGCGTTGTCCTCAATCCGAAACCCGCTGGGATGCTGAACATCGCCCACGACATAAACAATCCCGGCGCGAGAAACAATGATCGTGTCTCCCGGCAGCACATCTACGTTGTTCTGGGTATCTTCCGCCAGGTTCGACGATAGCTGAAGCTCAACCTTCTGACCGGGATTTCCGCGATGCTCGATGGTCACATTGCGGCCCGCCTTGTCACTCAATCCTCCCGCCGCCGAGATTAAGTCGAAAAGCCGGCGCTCACCGATCGCAGGGTAGGGCCCGGGGTGATTGACCTCCCCAACTAAGGTGATCGCTTGCGAGGCGGATTCGTCCACGAAAATGGAAACGTGCGGACCGCGGACAAAGCCTCCATCCTCCAGCCGCTTTTGGATCAACTCCTGCGCTTCATCGGTTGTCAGGCCCGCAATGTGAACATAGTCAATCAGGGGAAGGTACACGTCTCCGGAACCGCTGACGCGCGTCTTGGTCGAGAGATCAGGCACTCCGAACACACTGATCTCGATCAGATCGCCGATGCCCAGCTTCACATTGGAGTTAGCCAGTAGACGAGGCGACTGGGGCGAAGCGGTTTCGTTCGCAGGTGCGGGCTGGGGCGGTTCCCCCGCAACCGGTGTCTGGGCCAGAAGGTGAAGGCTGCACGAACCAACAAGAAACACGTACAAGCTTCGCAAAAGGAAGCGGCGATTCCGCCCGGGCATACCAACACTCCTGGATTTATGCGTGCGTCGAGTTTAACACACGCCACCGAGTGGAATTGGCGCAGGGCGCTCGGTTTCACAGCGCGGGAGAGCATCAAGAGTAAACGAAAAAATTCGCCAGAACACTTGCTCGGCGACGGCCACGAGTTGTATAGTTCCAGAAAACCAACATTGAATTCGTCACTGGCGCCACTAAATGGGGAAACCCTGTCTGAAAGAATTGACTGAAGCTTCCGCGCAGCGCACGTGGTGTGAAGTGCCGGGTGTTTCAGCCGGAAGGGAACTCGGCTTTTGACGCTCCTGTTCTTTGGGTTATTCGCGTTCTCGCTGGCGCTGTCGTTTGTGGCTACGCGTGAAGTGCGAGACATGGCGACCCGCAGAGGCTGGGTTTCCGTGCCGCAAGACGGACGGCATGTCCACCAGGCCCCGCTCCCCCGTTTGGGGGGCGTGGCGATTTTCCTGGCCTTCTCGGTCAGCTTGAGCGTGTGGCTCGTGCTCTCCCTGGTATTTCCGCGCCTGCTCGCTGGACTCGCTCCCACCACGCTCCTCCGTATTTATGTTCCGGCTTGCCTGATTTTCTGTCTTGGCATCTACGATGATCTTCGCGGCGCAGGTCCGTATTTGAAGTTTGCGGTGCAGACGATCGCGGCTGCGATGCTGTTCGCCGGCGGAATGCGCGTTCTCGATCTGCCGGTGATCTTCGGTTCCTACTCGCTGCCCTGGTTCGTCGGCTTGCCCCTCACGGTGTTGTGGGTGGTTGCGGTTACCAATGCCTTCAATCTCATCGATGGCCTGGATGGTTTGGCCGCCGGTTCGGCTTTGTTTTCGACGATGGTGTTTTTTATCGTCTCGCTGGTCACCCATTCCTGGCTCGGCTCCCTGATGAGCGTGACTCTCGCTGGCGCCATCCTGGGATTCCTTCGCTTCAACTTCAATCCGGCCACGATTTTCCTGGGTGACTCGGGCAGCCTGTTCATCGGTTTCATGCTGAGCGCGCTGGCTCTGGCCGGAGCGCAGAAAGCGCCGACCTTCGTGGCCGTGGCCATCCCGGTGGTCTCGTTCGGATTGCCAATTCTGGAAACGTTGCTGTCCATCCTGCGACGGCTGATCAGCGGACGCCCGATTTTCACCGCCGATCGCGAACACATCCACCACAAGTTGCTGCAGATGGGTTTTTCGCATCGCCAGGTGGTGATCGTTCTCTACGCCGTGTCTGCCATGTTTGCCATGCTCAGCCTGTTCCTGCTTTGGCCGACGGGCAGCACCCTGGGACTGGTGCTGGCGGTCGTGGGGACCGGCATCTGGCTGGGAGTCCAGCATCTGAACTACCTGGAGTTTGGCGAACTGCGGCGAGTGGCGCAGCGCACCATTGATCAGCGGCAGATCGTGATCAACAATCTTTCGGTGCGCCGCGCGGTCGAGGAACTCAAGGTGGCCGGCGATTTCGATCAGGTGCGCAGCGTCCTGGTCGCCGCCTTCGATAGCAACGATTTCGATGCGTTCGAATTGCAACTCAAGTTACTTCCTGGTGATGAAACGGTGCCCGGCGAAACCAACCGCCACTTTCACTGGAGCAAGTTTTCTCACATGGCGGCAATTTTCAGCCAGCCTTCGTGGAAGCTGACGCTGGACCTGGTGACAACTTCAAACCAGCGCCGCGGCTCACTCGTCGTCTACCGCATCTACAGCCACCGCGATCTGCAATTGGATGTCAACCTCCTGACTTCCGAATTTCCCGCTACCCTCGCAGACGCGCTCCAGCGAGTGCTGACCATGCCCGAGGTTCTCGTGCCGGTAGTGCAAGGCGACGCCCGGTTTCTCGCCGCGAACCTGTAACGGCTTTTTTGAAGTTGCCTCCCGGTTGATCTTGCTCCCTTCCTTTCGATCCCTGAGTTAATATGGTGTCAACTATGGATCGGAGCATTCTCGGATTGCCGGATCCAGTTGCAGGGGCTCCCAACGGAGAGCGGCGTCGCTGTGTTCGTCAAAAACTCCACACCCCGGTTTACGCCAGTTTCAATGGCCCGCAGACCGGCATGGTTGTTGACCTGAGCGAATTGCTCGACCTGCACGAAGACGGCTTCGCCGTCCAAACCAGTGAACGCCTGGAAATAAACCGGACCGTAACGCTTTGCCTCGAGCTGCCTGAAACCAGGAGTTACATTTACGGCAGTGGCCAGGTGATCTGGAGCGATGACGCTGGCCGCGGAGGTATCCGGTTTTCCGGGCTTTCGGACAGTTCCCGGCAAATACTGAAACAATGGCTTTTTGCCAACCTGCTGATCGCCTGCTCCAACCACGCTGCTCGAACCGAGCGACTCGCACGCCGCGAGGAAGAGAAATCACCCGAGCCGGCGCCGGTCAGGAAAGCCCCCAGTGTCGTTCCGATCTCCGATGGAAGCGCAACGCACGCTTGGCTGGAAGCAGTTCGCCGCGAGCTCCGCGAGATCGGTGACGACGTCGATGCAGTTTTGGAGCTCATCACCGAGCGCGCTTTGAGTCTCACGGGAGCCAGTGGCGCGGCCCTGGCGTTGCTCACGGATGACAGGATGATCTGCCGGGCGCGAGCCGGCGAACCAGCTCCACCGCTGGGCGCCCCCGTGGACGCAAAACAAGGGCTGTCGGGAGAATGCGTTCGCAGTGGCCTCCTCGTCTCTTGCGAGGATACGGAAAACGATCCGCGTATCGATCCGGAAGTCTGTCGCACACTGAGCATAGGCTCGCTCATCGCCGCACCCATCGTGTCCGATTTCCGGGTGGTCGGCCTGCTGGAGATTTTCTTTCCGCAGCCGCGCGGTTTCACGAAGGCCCACGAGACGGTTTTGGACCGGCTCGTTGAAATGATTCCCAAAACCCATCGTGAAAAGACCCAGCCTGAAAAGACTCAACCGGAAGCGCCAATCACGCCAGAAGCTGTGTCCGGCGTGTCGCGGCCGCCCGCTTCGGAGTCAGGTTCGATGGAGTCAGGCTCGATGGAATCAGGTTCGATCCCTGCGACTCGCGAGACCTTGTGGGAACAGAAGCCTGAAGAGCAAGCCTCGCAGAGGGTCCCCGGACAAATCGTCTCAGCGCAAGTGCCGGAGCAGATTCCCAAACCCGCGGTCGCAGTTCCGTCTCGCTTGCTTGATCTCGGGCTGCTCGGGCTGGCCATTGCAGTGGTAGCGATGGTCGTCGGCTATTTAGTCGGACCCATGGTCGAGAAGCGCATCTCACCGGAAGCGTCGCAGCGGTCTGTGCGCGAGGCGGCGTCGAAGGTTTCAGGGCAAGGCGCAACCGATCGCAGCTCGGCCGATCAACGCCCGCCAGCGAAGTCCCTGGCCGACTTGCGAAAGCTCGCCGATCGGGGAGACGCGGACGCACAATGGCAGCTGGGCGTCCGCTACCATAACGGAGAGGATGTTCCGCGGGATGACGTGCAGGCCATGCAGTGGTTCCTGCGCGCCGCCGAACAAGGGCATGTTACCGCGCAGGCCACGCTCGGCGCCTACTATTGGGCGGGGCGTGGAGTTCCTCAAGATCTTTCCAGAGCCTACTTCTGGTCTGCGCTAGCGCTCGCCCAGGGTGACGAGAACAGCAAGTCTCGACTCGAAGGGCTGGCTTCCCAAATGACCCAGGCGCAGGTCTCCGCCGCGCGCCAGCAGGCCGAAGTCTGGCTCCGCCAGCACAACGCCGCGAAGCCCGCGAGGAACTGAACCGGAGATCATTTCTGGGTTCCCCTGTGTCTTCTGTGGTAAGGAACCCGCTTCCCATAACCCGTTCGCCTCAAACAGCCGTAAAATAGACTCGTGGCCACGCTGCGCGACATCTTGACGGCCGACGACCGCGTCCGCGAAGGCGACCCTGCTCTTTGGGAAAAGCTGGATCGCAATCGAGTACGCTGCTATGCCTGCGGCCATTGCTGCCCGATTCCCGAGGGACAACCCGGTGTCTGCAAGGTTCGCTTCAATCACGGTGGCACGCTCTACGTTCCCTACGGCTATGTCGCCGGAGTGCAGTGTGATCCGATTGAGAAGAAGCCATTCTTCCACGCTCACCCGGGAGCCCTCGCTTACAGTTTCGGAATGCTGGGCTGCGATCTGCACTGCTCCTATTGCCAGAACTGGGTGACTTCGCAGGCGCTGCGCGACCCGCACGCCGTCTCATCGCTGCTCGATGCCGATCCGGAGCTGATGGTTAAAGACGCGCTTGCCCAGGGCGCAAAAGTTGTGGTCAGCACTTATAACGAGCCGCTGATCACGAGCGAGTGGGCGGTTGCGGTTTTCCGCCAAGCCCGACAGGCAGGCTTGCTGACCGCATTTGTTTCGAATGGCAACGGAACTCCGCGCGTGCTCGAGTATCTCGGTCCCTGGATTGATCTCTACAAGGTGGACCTCAAGAGCTTCGACGATCATCACTATCGCCAGCTCGGCGGACGCTTGCAACCGATCCTCGACACCATCCGCAGTTTGCACCAGATGGGCGTGTGGCTGGAGATCGTCACCTTGCTCATTCCCGGCTTGAACGACAGCGACGACGAACTGCGGAAGCTGACCGCTTTTCTGGCCAGCGTTTCGCCCGACATCCCCTGGCACGTCACCGCCTTTCACCAGGACTACAAAATGACTTCGTCCGCCGATACGCGTCCCGAGGATCTGCGGCGCGCCGCCGCCATCGGCCGTGAAGCTGGATTGCGCTACATCTATGCCGGCAACCTTCCCGGGCAGGTGGAGGGTCTGGAAGATACTCATTGTCGCCAGTGTGGCGAAATGCTGATCCAGCGCTATGGATATTCGATCGAACAGTACAAGTTGACTCCGCAAGGCAATTGCCCGGCCTGCCACGCGCCGGTCCCCGGTCGCTGGTCGAAGAAATTTGACGGCCAGATTGCGGCCGCGCCTTTTCTGCCCCGCGGGCGGGCGCAATTGGTTAAAATCCTCTCGCGACAATAATCAACATTCATGCGCACCGCAAAAACCTTGCTGCCGGCAGTCTTGTTGTGTCTGGGTCTGGGCTGTTCTCCGCGAGATTTTCTGACGCGCCGGCTCGCCGCCGATTTGATCTCGGCCTCCGACGCATTCAAAGCGCCGCAATTGTTCTGGCTCAAAACCGGCATCGTTTCCAACAAGGATTTCAGTTCTCCCGATTCCATGGTGTTACAGCGCCGCGGATGGATCATCGGCACCGAGGAGAAATGTCCCGCCGGAGTCGAACCTCCGCCCTGCTGGGACGTATTGCTCACACCGCTCGGAGTGGATACGATCCGTCCCCTGATTTCGACTGCATTGCCCAACAATGGCCCGATGGGGATCCAAGTCGCGCGCCGGGAACTGCTGAGCATTGACGGAATCAGCAAGGCGGGTAACTTCGCCGACGTCGAGTTCACCTGGCGTTGGGTTTCCATCAATCAGGTTGGCGCGGCGCTGTACGACAGCGGAGTGCGCTACCGCTCGACCGTCGGCTTCCGTGGCTATGACGACGGCTGGCGTGTGGTGGAACAAACCGTACCGAGCAACCAGACGCTGGATGAAGCGCTGCGCAACGCGCAACCTACCGCACCGTAAAGAACATGAATTGTCATCCCTCGCTTCGCTCGGGATGACAAGATCTGGCGAATTGAGACTGAAAAGCGGGTCTCACTTTCGCCACCAGCTTACCGAACGTTTGCCACCAACAACGCGCGCAGTGTATACCTCGTAGTTCTTGAAAATTGTTATCGAAAATTCTATGCGACGATCTTCTATGCAACGGTCTTCTATGCGACGATTAATCCTGCTTGTGTCCGTGATTTCCGCTTCGATATTTTCCACTTCGATCTTTGCCCATGCCCAAACCGCAAAGCCCAAGCTCACGCTCGATGAATTCTTCAACTCGGTGAGCTTTCCCGCGGTGAAAGTTTCGCCGGACGGCAACTCGGTCGTCATCGGAACAGAAAGGGCCGACTGGGATCAGCAGATCTTCCGCAAAGAACTCTGGCTCTACCGGACCGCGGCTGGGAGTCTGACGCAGTTGACGCAATCCGGGCATGACAGCTCGCCGCAATGGTCGCCCGACGGTCAGTGGATCGCGTTTCTCTCGGAGCGCAAAGCCGGCGATGCCAAAGACGCAGACGCGGGAGACGGCAAAGATAAAGACAAAGAAAAAGACGTTGCCCAGCTGTTTCTGATTTCGCCCAGCGGCGGCGAGGCCTTTGCCATCACATCAGGCGAGGACGAAATCCACGCCTTTGCCTGGTCTCGCGACTCTAAGGCAATCGTTTTCGCGACCCGCCAGCCCTGGACTAAGCAGCAGAACGACGATCACAAAAAAGATTGGAAGGACGTGATCCGTTACCGTGGCGATGAGCGCGGTGACGTGATATTCCGCATCACTCTCGAGGAAGCACTGGCACGCCACGCCGCCCTCGGTTCCAGAGAGATCCCGGATGCGGAGAAAGATTCCCGCGCCACGCCGGGCGCAGTCGCAATTGCGCGCACGCCTCTGCGGGTGGAACAAATCAGCATCTCGCACGACGGCCAGCGGTTGGCGTTCGTGACTTCGTCGGTGTCTGAGCGTCAGGAGAAGGTCGAAGACATCGAACTCTACCTCGTCAACCTCACCAACAATGCATCCGAAACCACGCCCATCCGCCTGACTCACAACGAAGCCGTGGAACTGAATCTGGACTGGGCTCCGGATAATCGCCATCTGTTCTTTCAGGTCAACCTGGGATCGCTGGAACGAAAGTATGAAGACCCGCAACCGCGCCTCTACTGGGTGGATGCCGGCGACGCGTCCGGCAAAAACGAAGTCCAGCGCTGGTTTGCCGACTACCCGGGCGAAGTCGTGCGCTACACGCCGCTGCCCGACGGCGCAGTGCTGTGCGCCTGCCGCACCGGGACTGAGGTGCAGTTGGTATCGCAAGCGAATCCGAAAGCCGCCATCGTGAAGCGCGAAGGATGGGCTGGGACCTATGAACTCCCCGCTGCCGCATCACAAGGCTCGCGCATTGCGTTTGCCTACTCGGCAACCGTGCGGCCCACGGAAGTTTACATCGCCGACGGCCCCGACAAACTGGCACAGGCACGGCCCATCACTTCCTTCAACAAGCTGTTCACCGAGCGCGAACTGCCCCTGGCCAAGCCCTATCGCTGGACCTCCGACGACGGCACGCTCGTGGAAGGCATGTTGATGTATCCGCCAGGAAAGTTTGAGGCGAAGAACCTGCCGATGTTTGTGTTCATCCACGGCGGGCCGCAGGATGCCGATGGCAACCACTTCGAGGCTGATTGGTATCAGTGGGATCGCCTGGCCGCCACCGCAGGTTGGCTGGTGTTCGAGCCGAACTATCGCGGGTCGACCGGCTACGGAGACAAGTTCGCGCTGCAGATCGTTCCCGAAATTGTTTCCCGGCCCGGCAAGGATATATTGACCGGCGTCGATGCGCTCGTGAAAGACGGGATTGCCGATCCGAACCAGTTGGCCGTCGGCGGCTACAGCTACGGCGGCTACATGACAAACTGGCTGATCACGCAGACCACTCGCTTTAAAGCCGCCGTCACCGGCGCGGGCGCGGTGGAGCACGTCGCCAACTGGGGCAACGATGACACCGTCTTCGACGACGCCTATTTCCTCGGCGGGCTGCCCTGGGAAGCCGCCGATCGCTATCGCAGCGAAGGCGCGATTTTTCAGATCAATAAGGTCCGCACGCCGACCCACATGGTCGGCGGGGCGGACGACGTTCGGGTTGCGGTGCTCGAGGACTACCTGCTCGATCGCGCTCTGCACGAACTGAATGTTCCGAGCGACCTGCTGATTTTTCCCGGCGAGGGACACGAGCTCGCGAAGAATCCCTGGCACGGAAAGATCAAAGTGCGGGAAGAGTTGAAGTGGCTGGCGAAGTATGGCGGCGTGACCGGCACGAATTAGCGCTTGTGTAGAGCGGACACTCCTGTCCGCTGCCTTTGACTCTGACTTTTTCGAACTAGTGATGTGCGCCTGCCCCCGCTGGGGATTTTTCGTTCATTTTTCCCTTGATAAAGCGTAGCTTCAGCATATGAGGACAGGGAAGTGAGCTATGTTCGGTAACCCGATCTCTACCCTTTTTTCATCACAAACGCCCTGTGCGCACCATCACAGACCCCCAACCTCCCGTCGGCGACAATGGAATGGAAATGACCTGTGTGTCAGAGCCGAGGTGTGCCCGTCTCCCAGGAGACGCCCCTCCAAGCTGCCCCAGCCCATAGGCTCAGTTATTCTTTGATAATCGTTTTCGAGGCAATAGGCGGCCACCGAAAAGCCGCCCAAGTCACGAATTTCAGTAGAATTGAGCAGGGATCGAGCTAAGCCCTTATTGATGAGGAATTTGAAAATAAGTCCTTTAGGCTGAGGAATTTGGCGGGCAACACCACCTAAATCCATGATTCTAATAGATCGACAAAAAGGGGGGGGTAGGGGGGTACCCCTTAATTCCGCAGCAAACAGTCGAGAAGCGAATGGAGAGCCAGGGGCCCCTTAGGGAAAATCAAAATCAAAGTCAAAGGCCGGGGACAGGAGTGTCCGCTCTACACAAACCTGCTCTTACCTTGCGTTGGGCTTTTGCAGTTGGGCGATTTTCGCGTGCGGAGCGGATTGCTCGTAGCCGGCAATGCCTTTGTAAAGCGCTTCTGCAATTTGCTGGCGGTAGGTCGCGCTCTGCAGGTTGTGCTCGTCCGCGGGACTGCTCACAAAAGAAATCTCGGTCAGAATGGCGGGCATGGTCGTGCCGGTCAGCACGGCAAAAGCGGAGTCCTTGATGCCCCGGTTGCGAATGTCCGGGCTGCTCGCAGCCAGGGTGGCGTAGAGAGAACGCTGGACACTGGCCGCGAGGCGGCGCGACTCCTCGATTTTTTCGTGCAACCCTCCGGCCGATAGCGATACCGGCGTCAGCTTGGCCAAGCTTCCATCTTCATGCCTTTCGACTTCCCGGGACCCCGGAGCCGAAAACAGATTCGTGTAGTAGGTCTCCACTCCCCGCGCCGCCGCCGAGCTGCTGTAGTTGGCGTGAACGGAGACGAACAGATCGGCCTGCGTCTGGTTGGCGAAATCAGCGCGCTGATCGAGGGGCAGGTAGGTGTCGCCGGTCCGCGTGAACATTACTTCCGACCCCAATCGCGTTTGCAGCAACTTGCCCAGACGCTGGGTCACGTCGAACACCAGATCCTTTTCCAGCAATCCCTGCCGTCCAACCGTGCCCAAGTCCCAGCCGCCGTGCCCGGGGTCGAGCACGATGCGAAATTTCCCGGTTCTCGCGGGCCAAGGCTGGCCGGATGCCTTCTGCGCCAATGCCGCCACAGGAGCCGCTTTCACCGGCGCTGGAACTGCGTCCACGGACGCGGACGTCCGGTTCGGAGTCATGCGGTTCGTAGCCAAAGCTTTCTCGCGGTCGCGCAACTCAACCACCAGGCGATAGGGACTCGACTCCATGCTGACGGAGAAGTTCGATCCGTCCTTGGTGTCGAGCACGATTCGCGTTACGCCAGCGACGGGCTGAGCGATCCGCACACGCGTTAGCGAAACATCGCCGACGTCCATCGTCTTTCCATCCAATTCGGGCGGCAGAACCGTGTCGTGCAGATCGAAGTAGATCCTCTCCGGCGACATCAAACGATGCACTTCGTAGGGCACCTGGTCTTCCATGTCAATGACCACCGTGCTTCCCATGGACGAAGACCAGTGACGTACCCCCGTGATTTTCGGCAGCGCCGCCAACTTGTTTTCCGCCACGGCGCTGAGTGGCGCTGCATCGGAACCGAGCTTCGCCGGATTCATCAGATTGTCGGAGACTGCGGGAAATAGAACATCCGCCGGGGGCGCTGGCGGTGTGGTTACGGATTGTGGTGAGATCGCGGTTTTTGTAGCTACGGTCTTTGTGGTTGCCGTCTTTCCATGAACCTGCATGCCCCACCATGCTCCGGCTGAAAATAACGCGGCCACTGCCACCAGACCCAGCACTACACTCAATCCCGGGCGCGAACTGCCGAGCAGAGAAAGGCGTTGCAGAAATGGTAAGACGCGAGGCAACTGAGTGGGAGTTGTGGACTCTTCGATCTCAGAGGGGACCTCAAAAGGCTCGTCCACGAGGCTACGCTCAGGCAACTCGACCAACGGCTCCGGTAACTCGACCAGGGCCCCGGCAATGACAACCGGCTGCGCCAGCACTCGCAGTTCTGGAACTAGTTCTGGGGTTGGAAGCGCTGCCGGTGGAGCTTGCTCCGTCGCGGAAAAGGTCGCGGTCGCGGGAGACGGGGCAAGCCCCGTCTCTACTACGGTTCCACTGGGGTCGATTTCAGGAATCTCGATCGCCACCAAGTCGGCAACAACTGGCACTGCGGCAGCCGGTTTCGCCTGCAGGACTTCGTCAGCCACATCCGACAGCCAGTGGATGCGCCGATCCTGATCTTCGGGTTTGAGCGCGGAAAGAACCAGCTCAGCGAACAGATCGAAACAGCGAACGTCATGATCCGTGAAAGCGCGAGCCGTTGTTGAAAACGCCTGCAGCACGCCCAGTTGCTCGCGCCGGCCACGCAACGGAACCAGAACGGTGGAGCGAGCTCCCATCTGGTGGGCGAAGTCCAGTTCGACGCGAGCGTCGGTTTCACCATCGTCGCAACGAAGAATGCGCCCCGATTCCAGGCAGTCCTGCAGAAACACGGACTCGCCGATCAGGTGAACGCCGCGCTCGACGGCGAGCGGTCCGGCGGCGGCGCGGCACACTATCTGCGATCTTTCGGGCGCCGATCCTGCGGCCGCCGAGCTTTCCGCAAGCGCGACCACGATGCCGTCGGCCTGGGTAATGGCCTGAGCGCGGTTGCAAATTAATTGCAGCACTTCGTCCAGGATGAAGCGTTCCGTCTCGAACAAGTCGTGATCGGAGGCGCGTCCTGTGGCCACGCGCCGGTTCCGTATCTGCTCGTGGAGGTCCGAGAAAGCGAGCAGTGCGCGCAGGGCTTCCTGGCGCGCAATCGATTCGAGAACGCGGTTGCCCTCCTGCAGTGGAGAGCCGGGGTCGGCCGTCGTCGCTTCCCAGTCAACTCGGGTTGGATTGGCACTCATGCTGGCGCGGTCAGTACCACGAAAAACCTGTGTTTATCGTATCCGCGGCTCGTCGGGAGGCTCATTGTCGGCCTTGGTTCGACCGGGTTCAACCGGCCAAGCTTCACCGGTGTACGTTCAACCGGCGAGTCTCACCAGAAAGCGACAGCCACAACTCCAATTTTCAGCGTAATAGTCTTTTGGGGGGTCCCGCAATGTCCGTTAGTACACGTCCTATTGCGGCTCTGGGATGCGCAACCGACGCCGCCGGAGTCGGAATGCACGAGCTACGACCCTTCAGATTTTGCCCTCGGCCTCGATTCGTCCTATCTTTAAAAAGCAGCAAGACGCAGCTCCCGGAGATGTGATGATCGATCCAGCCGAGCAGGAAAAACCAGAAAAACTCAAGAAATCCAGCTGGTGGTGGCCCGGAGTCGTGGCCAGCAGCTTGGCTGGGGCGGCCGTGGTGGCGTTCCGAGGCTGCTGGCACAGCAAGATGAGCTGGCCGGTTTGCGTGCAGGGATATTCCTACCAGGTTTGCCTGAGCTGCGGCGCCAAGCGGCTGTTCGACGAGAAAACCTTCAGCGCGTATGGCCCGTTCCGCTATGACCTGAACGAACTCATCGCTTGGGAAAAGTCCACGAAACCGAAATCCCATCCCGTGGCGGATGTGCAGCACCAGGCGTTATAGAGCGGTTCCAGAGTTGCTGTGACCACTGGCGGCTGCCGAGCTGCGCTCGGCTTGGACGGGCGAGGGCGCCCGTCCCTACACAAACGTTATTGCGCCGCTCAAGCTCCGACCGGCTGGCCCTGGCTCTTGTACCACTCCACTGTGCGGCGCAGGCCGTCTTCAAAATTCACCAGAACCTTGTATCCCAAATGCTTTTGCGCCTGCGTGATGTCCGCCAGCGAATGTTTGATGTCCCCACCACGCTCCGGACCGTACTTGACGCTGCCGTTGTAGCCAGTCAGTTGTTTCAAAGCGTCGAAAGTTTGATTCAGCGTGGTCCGCTGGCCGGTGGCGCAGTTAAAAACGCGCCCGGCACACTCCTCCGCCGGGGTCGCGCAGGCCAGCAGGTTGGCCGAGACCGCGTTGTCGATGTAGGTGAAATCGCGGCTGGTTTCGCCATCGCCGAAAATCGTGGGCTGTTCCCTACGCAGCATCTGCATACTGAATTTGGCGAGTACGCCGGAGTATGCCGAAGAAGGATCCTGTCGTGGCCCGAAAATATTGAAGTAGCGCAGGCAGACGGTTTCGAGGCCATAGCAACGGTAGAACGACACCATGTAAAGCTCGCTGGCCAGCTTGGCCACTGCGTACGGCGAGATCGGGTTGGGGGTCATGGCTTCATGTTTCGGAAGTGTCGGTGTATCCCCATAAGCCGAGGATGAGGCGGCATACACGACCCGCTTCACTTTCGCGTCGCGCGCCGCGACCAGCACATTGACCGTGCCGTCGACATTGGCGCGGTTGCTGCCGAGAGGGTCCAGCACGGATTTCGGGACGGACGGAATGGCCGCCTGATGCAGCACGTAATCGACGCCTTCGCACGCCTTGTGCATGGCATCCAGATCGAGAATGTCGGCTTCGCGGAAGTTCATCCGGTCCAGCACTTCAGTCAGGTTCTCGCGTCTGCCGGTGGCAAAGTTATCGATGCCCCGGACCTGCTCGCCGCGTTCCAACAGAGCGCGCACCAGCGAGGACCCAATGAATCCGGCAGCGCCGGTCACGAGATACTTGGCCATATGCTTTTAATGATAACGGATGGATTGCCCAGGAGCCGCCGTCACCATAGTAACTTGTTCCGGAGCCCGCCAAACGGTCCGCCAGCCGCTAAAAGCCCTGGAGGAAGGATTCAGGACCGGCGAACCCGTTTGGCGATCTGGTGGAACTCTTCGCGGGAGAGCAGCTGGTTTTTCTGAAAGAACTCCGTAATCTCATCGAGAAAGGCTCTTGGATCGGCCGACCCCAGGGTATCCTTCATGCCATTCTCCCGAGCCGATCCGCCATTGGAGACGGCGCTGCGCCCCGCCAGTACGGTGAGGAGTTGCTTCAGTTGCAGCTGTTGTTCTGGTTCGATTTCCGCGAAACAGATGCCCATGCCCAGGAAAGGGTACGAAGTCCGAACCGTGCCCGGAGCCTGAATCCGGATGCCGAACGATTTGAGCACAAGATCCACTTTCGTGCCGACGGGAAACGTGGTGTGCATTTCCACATAGCATCCGTGCAGGCTGACGTCGGTAATGGTTCCCCACATGCGCACGTCGCCGCCCTCGGTTCGAAACTCCACGCTGCCCGAACAACGAAGCCGGGGGCTCTGCCGCAGCTTTTTCCACGCAAAACTGGTGGCATCTGCTGGAGCTCTGCCGCCGCCCTTTGCCGCCGCATCAGCGGGCGCACCTTCCGTCACTTCTCCTTTTAGCCGGCGAAGATAGTTCACGCCCTCTTCGCCGTTACTGGAGTCTGGTGGCAAGCCAGGCTGTTCGGGATGGATATGCGGGTCCACGAGCGCCTCCGACAATATGCCGCTCTTAGTTGGATCGGAAGATTGCGGGAAAACTTTAGACCGCCGGGAATTGCGACAAAGAAGCGCGAATCTGCTGCCACAGTTCTTCTTTGCCGGCTCCGGTCTTGGCCGAGAACGCCACGATGGGCACCCCGGCATATGCTTGCCCGAACGTGCGCATCGCCTGCCGCAACTCGTTGCCAGACAGCCGATCACACTTGGTGGCCACAATCACATGCGGCCGTCCTTTGGACGCCAGGAATTCCAGCAACCGGCCGTCGCTTTCCTGGGGAGGAATGTTCGAATCCACCAGCGCCAGGCACAGCGCCAGGCTTGGGCGCTGGTGGAGGTACGGGTCCACAAACCGGGCCCAGTCGGCGGAGATTTCGCGCGAGACCTTAGCGTAGCCGTACCCGGGCAGGTCGGCGAAGAGCAACTCGGGACGGGGTTGCCCCGCCCTGCGGACTTCATAAAAGTTAATGCTTCGCGTGCGCCCAGGAGTATTGCTGGTGCGGGCCAGCTTCGCGCTCACCAGCGAATTGATCACGCTCGATTTCCCGACGTTGGACCGTCCCAGAAAGGCGACCTCCGGCACGCCGGGGGCAGGGAAGTGCGTCAAGTCACTCGCCGACAGCATAAATCGCGCCAGAATCCGCATACAGACAGTTTCCAGTGTTTGGGTTGCGCATGGCAAGCGCCACGGAAAAATAAGTTCGCTAAAGCCCGAGTGGACGCTTGGGTTCCACGTCCTGCTCCTCAATCGGATGCAGTTTGTGCCAGAGTGCGAGCCCGCCCGCGATGACGAGTCCAATGAGAACGCTGATCAGAAAAAACCAGCGATAAGCCGGCAGCGCGATCAGCAGAATCGCAACTACCACAATCGCGACGATGAGACCCGCCGATCCCTTCAGGCTGAATCCATGCCGGCCGCCAGATTCCGGTTCCATGACGTAATTTTAACGCCGTCTTCAGGACAAAAGAAAAGGCCCGCGCCAACAGCCGGCCTGCTAGAAGCTACTCTGACACTTCTCAGAACGACGTTGCCCCTCCAAACTTTCTTTGTGACCTGCGCAAATATGACCCATGCAAAACTAGTTTCGATGGCGGTGCGGTGGCTGCGGCGCTATCGCTGCGGAGTGGTGCTTAGCGAGCAGGCCTGCGTCAGTGGCGAGATGCCGGACGCCATTGGCTGGAAGAAGGCGTGCCATTCGGTGCTGGTCGAGAGCAAGGTGTCGCGCGCGGATTTCCTGGCCGATCGCGACAAGCCCTTCCGGCAAAAGCCGGAGATCGGCGTCGGCTGTGAGCGGTATTACCTGGCGCCGCGGGGCCTGATACGGACCGAGGAACTTTCCACGGGCTGGGGGCTGCTGGAAGTGTGCGGGCGCGAGATCGAGCGGGTCAAGGCGTCGGCGAAGAATCTGCGTTCCGAGATCGGGTTCCAGAACGAGATGAATCTTCTGCTGGCGAGTTTGCGGCGGGTGGAAATCCGCATTGAACCCGAGAGCATCACCGACTTTCTCAAGTGGAAGAACCGCATGGCGGAGTACAACCGGGGCGCACTGCCCGAAGGACTGGTGGCCGAGGAAGAGGAAGCCAACGGATTCCTGCTGGGAACCGCTGGCGACTGAGGCTGATGCCGAACCCCTAAGGGGCCGACTGATTTCCCGTAGAGACGCGGCTTGCCGCGTCTCTCTAGACCGGGCAAGCCCCGTCTCTACAGATGGAAGTTCCTGCATCCCGACAAAAAAATGAAACCGGGCGGTTCGGCCCGGTTTCGGGAGCGTCGGTTGAGATGCGGTTACATCGTAGCCCGGCGCTGGCTGGTTCGGAGAATTGCGCGGGCGCGGTTCACGTCCGCTGGTGCATCTCGCGCCAGCAAGGGTTCAAATGAGCGAGGATATAGACCGAACCGAAGGAGCAACTGTGGGGCCACTGTCAGATTCCGCGCAGTGTTTTCAATTGGAACTGCAAGGGAAAGACAATCCAGCCATTTAGTCGCTGTGTTCGCTGGAGTTTGGCGTGGCCGTTCCAGAGTTGCTTACGCCGGAGTGCTTCAAAATGTCGCACAGTTCTGCGTGCGGGAGCAGCGAGGGCCTAATCATGACTTTTCAGCTAAGACCACAAAACTGTATAATTCCGGCAGAAGAGGGTTTCCAGCCACGCCAGCCGGTAGGAAAGAGTCCGCTTTTTGGGGTGAATACTTATGATGGCGAATGGGAACCCGGTGGAACCGGAAGACAAGCGACCAGCTCAAGAGAAGCAGACCAAGAAACCCTACACGAAACCCGCATTCCGGTTCGAGCGAGTGTTTGAGACGCAGGCGCTGAGTTGCGGAAAGATGATAGGCTTCGCGGGAAATTGTGTGCATCACCACAAGGCTTCCTAGCCAGCCTGCAGAGCCGCTATCAGACTAAGCCACCGTCGCATTTCTCGCAGATGTTTCCGGGCTACAAGGACAGCTTTGAGGAAGTCATTTCTGATTCATGGCCATAATGATCGTCCCTCGCTAATGGACACCAGACATCCCGCGTTGCTTGGACAATTGACTGAGCTAGATGTAGAACCCAAAATTCCCAGCCCGTGATCGGCCCATGATCCCCGTACTCAGTTCACCAGCCCCGGCTAGTCCCACCGGTCCTCACCCACAATTATGGGTTCGCTTGTGACGCCTGGGTGGCTGACATCGTACCTGCAGTGCCAGCGGCGCAGTTGTTGCTGGTTTGGGTGGTGCCAGTGGGACCGCCTGCAGTGTTGCCACCTAAACCTATGAAGTAAGTCTGTGAAGCGCCTGCCAAGGTGCCCGTCGGGACGCTGTTGTCGATCACAATTCCACCCGTCGGCCAGCAACCATTCCCAGCAGGAGTTGTGACGGTCAAGCCGGAACCGGACAGGATGACTGCCGCTGGATTGCTTACGTTATAGGACAACACGCAACCGTGTCCAGCAGTGTTCGTACACCCGCCCACAGCCCCGCGGTCGACGCTGAAGAAAATATAGTCTGTGCCCGCGGTAGTCTGGGTCCCATTGGTGGTGCACGCGCTCAGACCGTTGTTGCAGAACTCATTAAGGGGAGATGGCCACGGAGGCGTGGCGCCGGCGCCGGTAAAGCTAAGGCCGCTAGCAACGGCTAAAGGAGCTCCCATTACTGAGTTAGTGATGGGTATCTTGTACAGATTCGCTCCGGTAGTCACGCCGGTGTTTCCTACTACGTAAAGGTTTCCTGTAGACGTTGCCGACGAGTAGTACACGTTGTCGAAGATGCCGTCGTAAAGGTAATATCCCGCGCCGCCCGTACCAACTGGCTGGGCGCTCGCACCGGCAATGCTAGTGAAATTGGTCGAGAGTTCATACACCGCGTTGGCGCCAGGGTTACTGAAAGTGCTGGTGGTGACAAAGGCGTAGAGTTTGCCCGCACTGCTATCCACCAGGGGCGCGTCGGCAATAACATCCCCAACGCTGATCGTTTTGTTTACGGTCCCGCTCGACGCTGTTACGGAATACAGGACACCGCCAAAGTCGCCCAGAATCACGTTCCCAGTGACGTTGTCGTAGACAGGCAACGAGAGTTTGGACCCGCCCAGATTTACCGGCCAAGGGCTTCCCGCCTCGGCTGGGGTTCCTGCAAACAGTCCCGTGAACTTGTGGAGATTGCCGCTGTCATCGCCCACATAAACCGTATCGCCGCTGTAATCATAATACGGCGCAGAGTACGTGTCGTTATGGTTGCCACTAAAGGCCAAGGTCACCATGCATGGAGCTGTGCAACCCCGATAAGTGGCAGGCGTCGCAGCCGTAGGAGTCACAGGCAGGGTGGGGGTCCCGCCGCCCGCCGCCCACTTCAGCAGAACCAGGCTTGCCGTAGTGCCGCTAACCTGAACGAACGCCACTTGTGTGCCATCCAGGGAGGGCACGGGAGAAGTCGTGGCCATGCCGCCGGTGTTATAGGCCCAATAGACCGACGGAACCGTGCCCGAGCATCCACCCGTATAAAGATTTGAGAACGCGACAATAGTCGCCGCCCCCGTTGCACCGGCGGTGCCCATGGGATACACCACAAAGTCGCTGCAACTGGCCGTGGTGGAGCTAAACGAGTACTTGGCAGGATACATGTTCGGCTGAACAACAGCCCCCGCTGTGCCGCCGCTGAGCGTAGCGCCTCCCCAGGCGAAACCGGCGAAATTAGCTTTTGTGGTTCCATAGCTGTTTCCAGCCGTCCCCGGCGTGTCGGCCGTAACCGTAACCGTAGCGCCATTCGAAGTCGCGGAAACAACCGCTTGCAGCGTGGTGTTCTGGTTGATGGCGGTCGCGATATTAGCGGCCAATTGCGTCGGGCTAGCCAGCGCGGCGCCTGACCAGTAAGCGAAGGTCGTCCCCGAGGTCGTACCGTCGGTGCCGCCGCTCATGTTAGGGGCTATCCAGGAGAAGCCCGGTATCGTACTCCCAAGCGCGCTGTCTCCAGTCGACCCGGCGATGCGGGCCGTCAAGATCACGACAGCGCCGGTTGACTTTGCGGTAACGCCCGCCGCAGCGGGGCAGGCGTTAATCGCCGCTGCCAGGTTTGTCGCCAGCGTTACGGTGTTATTGCTGGTGGCGAAGGTCCCAGTGGTCGAACTCGGGCAAGTGTTTGTTCCGGCAGATCCGGCGGTCAAAGTCCCCCACGAGAAGAGGCCGGAATTGTTCGATGCTCCGACCGCCAGGTAAGGTCCGGCAGCCACGCTGGAAACCGTAAACGTACTGCCAGAGGTATAGCTCGCGGTGACCCCAACGGCCGGGTACGAACTGTTGCATGCATTAATGGCGGCTGCGATGTTTGAGGCCTCGGCCGCGTTGCTACTACCGCTGGCAAAGGTCCCGGTGGTGGCGCTGGTGCAGCCGTTGCTGCCCGGGGAGCCCGTGGTCACGGCACTCCAAACGAAGTTGCTGGCGTTTCCGCCAAGCGTAAGGGTGCTGGCAGGACTTCCCAGCGTCGTGCTGGCGATTGTGACTACGGTGCCGGTCGAGTATGCGGTGACCCCAACGGTGGGAAACGAACTGTTGCAAGCATTAATGGCGTTTGCCAGGTTCGAGGCCACAGTGGCCGGGAGGGAACTGACAATAAAAGTTCCGGCAGTCGTGCTGGTGCATCCGTTCGTGCCACTCGTATAACCAGGAATCGAGCCCGTATTCGGCACTAACGTCCAGGCGACCTGGGTGGAGAACCAGTTAAAGGGTAAACTGTTGCCCGTGGTGTTGGTCACCGTGACCACGCCTGCCGCTTGCGTCGCCGTGACGCTGGGATTCGGCGCCGTCACATACGAGTAACACGTGTGCTGCCAGGTGCCGTAGAGTCCCTGGGCGACCGTCGGACACGCTGACGGGTTATTCGTGATCGCAGCCTCGAGAGCCTGCGCAGTGTTAGTCTGGGTGGTTCCCCACCACACACACGGCGTGGTCGTGTTTTGGCAGTAATATTGCGAGCCAGTAAATGGCTCGCCAGAATATGCCGAGGTCGTCTCCTCGAACGTGTACACCACAGACCCTACGGTAATGGTGTCGCCATTCGCAGCACCGTTAGCATTTGCCACACTCACCGTACCCGTGCCATACGTTCCGTTCATCGCTGTTAAGGTCAGCGTATTGGCGCCATTTTTGATGGTAATCGTCTGGCCGGAGCTGGGGCCGGCGCCCGAGAAGGTGCCGGTGGCCGTCGCCCCTGTCGCGCTGGTCGTCAGGCTTAATGTATTGGGACTGCTTCCCGCCGAGTTGGTAATGGTGATGGTGGGAGCCGTGGTGGACGTTGGTGCCGCTAACACAGTGCCCACGACGGAGGACGCGGTCGCGTTGGTTGTAAGGTTTAACACGTTTGCGCCGTAGGTGATCGTGACGCCCTGACCGGCGCCGGGCGCACCCGTGAAGACTCCCGAGCCGCCTGCCGTCGTCGGCGCGCTCCCTGTCAAGGTCTGGCCGTCAACGGTCACCGTTGAGGTACCGCTCGCGTTGTTGGTGGCGACGGTGCCCGTCCCGCTCGCCGCAACCCCGCCCATCGCCACGGCCCAGTCTTTCTTCAGAGCAACTTTCCGTCTTCTCGGCGGGTTCCTCCAAACGGTGCCCGCCTCCTTGTCTGGCGCACCGGCTCCGAAAACTTCCGCGCGTGCCGTGCTGGCGGCGGAGACACCCGTGTCTTCCAGCGCCTTTGCGCCCCCGCTCCGCTTGATCTGCTGCAGAGTAAAGCGGGGATCGTTGACAATCTTGAGCCACTCTTCATACTTGCCACTCTCGATCGCCTGTTGCTCGGTGCCGGGATTGGAGAAAACCAGATAGTGGTGAGTCCAATCGTCGGGCAAACCGCGCTGCTGGACCGCCCAATCCTCGATGTTGCGCCGTACCACCGGATCCACCGCCGGATTTCCGACGCCCGGAATTGGGAGCGCATCTTGCGCGCAGAGCGTGCCCGTTACCATCAACAGCGTGCCGACGCAGAAAACGACTGGTTGCGCAAAGCGGAAGACACGGCCCATGGGTCGATCCCTCGAAGAAAATGTTGAATTTGCGGTCATTATACGCAGGAGGTTTTACCGTCAGCTAGTGCCTTTCGGTAACCTTTCGGAAGGGTTCGGACCAGAGGTATGGAGCTTCGGTTGCTGGCGCCGGGGCAGACTCTACATTTCCCGCCGGCCTTCCATGGCCTTCAGCATGGTGACCTCGTCGGTGTATTCGATGTCGCTGCCTACCGGAATGCCCATGGCGATCCGGGTCACGCGCAGTCCCTGCCGCTTCAGTTGCTGGGCCAGGTAGGTGGCGGTGGCTTCGCCCTCGACCGTGGGATTGGTGGCCAGGATGACTTCTTCGATTTCGCCGCGGCCGACCCGGCTGATCAGGTTTGCGATGCGCAACTGTTCGGGCCCCACACCGTGCAGCGGCGAAATCGAGCCGTGGAGCACGTGGTAGACGCCGTTAAAATGCCGCGTCTTCTCGACTGCGGCAATGTTCGTCGGTTCCTCCACCACGCAGACGAGCTTTTGATTCCGGGTAGGACTGCTGCAGTACACGCAGGGATCGACGTCGGTGATGTTGTTGCAGATCGAGCACAAACGCAGCTTGGCCTTCACATCGCGAACGGCGGAGGCGAGAGCCTCGGCGTCATCCTCGCTCGATCGCAGAATATGAAAGGCCAGCCGTTGTGCGCTCTTGCTGCCGATTCCCGGCAGCTTCTTGAGTTCGTCGATGAGCCGGGCCATCGGTTCGGCAAAATTGGACATAGGTAAACCAATCGGGTTATCGGGTGATCGGGTGATCTAAGTCGCAAGCATCTGTCTTTGAATTTCGATCACCCGATGGCCAGATGATCCGATCACCCGATTACTACAAAATGCCTCCCAGTCCGCCGAGCATTCCGCCCACGCTGGACTGCATTTCCTTGTCGACTTTGCGTCCGGCTTCGTTGAGCGCGGCCATCACTAGATCCTGCAGCATCTCGACATCGCCGGCCTTGACTGCCTCGGGGTCGATCACGATGGCGAGCACCTGCTTGCGGCCATCCATTTTGACGGTGACCGTGCCGCCGCCGGCCGAAGCCTCGACCACGGTCTGCTCCATCTTTTTCTGCAGCGTCTCGTACTGCTGCTTGGCCTGCGACATCAGTTCCTGCAAATTGAATCCAGACATAAGAAAATTTTGTAATTTGGTAATTTCAAACCCTGGGGCAATGCGGTTTCTAAATTACAAAATTACCCGATTACCAGATTGCAAAATGCCTCTACCCTTTCTCCCGATAATCAATCACGGTGCGGATTTCCGCTCCGAACTTCTCCTGCATGCGTTGCACGATCGGGTCCTGTTCGGCGCGGCTGCGCGCACTTCCATTTGATGCCCGTCGTGGTGCGGACATCGCCTGCGGCGCTCCACCGGGCTCGACCAGCATCTTGATCGGTCTACCGGCTAGACCGCTGGCGGCGGCGCTCGCGATTCTGCGTGCGTCGGCGGTGAATGACATTTCGATCATCGTGGTCGAAGCCGCTACTTTTGCGATCAGCGCATTTCCGTTTAGGCTCCACTCCGCGCTTTCTAGAAGCGAAACGAGCATTTGCTGATTGCCCAGCGCGTTGAGAACAGCGTCGCGAAGAGATTCGGCGTTCACTTCGGGCCTTGCATCGGCCCTCACGTCAGCTCTCACCTCGGGCCTCACTTCGGTACGCTCGGCTGGCTGTGGTTCGGGAGTTGGCGATAAATCTTCAACGGCCGGTGCGGCTGATCCCATAATGACCACGTTGGCGCTCGTTGCGCCGGTCGGGTGTGTGACGCGGACACTCCCTTCGACTGCGCTCAGGGCATGCTTGTCCGCGAATGCCGCGGTATCGCCCGAGAACTCCGCCTTGGGATTGCCCTTACGCGCAGAGTCTGCCGCGAACGGCGAAACCGAACTGGATCGCGCTGCCGTGGGTTCGTTGCGCCGCGCTTCCTTCGGCGAAGCGAGCGAATGAGAAGCGACAGAAGGCGAAGCGAGAACCGGCCTGGGTGTGGTGCGGGCTGGCGAGGAAGCGGACGCCGCCGCATCGCTCAGCAACTGCTCGATCGGCAGCAGACGCTGCGCGTGCGCCATTTTCAGCAGTCCCAGTTCAAGGTGGAAGCGCTGTTCCTGGCGGTATCCGAGTTCTCCATGGGTGCGCAGCATGATCTGCAAATGGCGGGTCAGGTCTTCCTCGCTGAACAGGTCGGCGATGCGGCTGACGCGGGCGCGCTCATCGGAGGAAATCTGCAGCAGCGCCGAGTCCTTGCCCGCGATTTTCGCCACCGTGACATTCCGCAGGAAGCGCACCAACTGGCGCGCGAAATGCGTGGAACTGTGCCCTTCGCCGATCAGTTCGTCAACCAGCACCAGGATTTTCTCGCTCGAACTTTCGGCGACGGCCTGCATTACCGTTTCCATCGCCGCTGCCGGAGCGGAACCGATCAGGCTGCGAACGGAATCGAGCGTCAGGTGTTCGGAGGTGGAGGCGATGGCCTGGTCGAGGATCGAGAGCGCATCGCGCATCGAGCCGTCGCCCGCTTCCGCCAGCAGGGCGAGCGCGTCCTCGTCGGCGGGGATCTTCTCTTTCGTCACGATGTCGCGGAGTTGCCCCATGATGTCTTCGAACTTCACCGCGCGAAAACTGAAGTGCTGGCAGCGCGAGCGGATGGTCTGGGGGAAATCCTCGGGCTGCGTGGTGGCCATCATGAAGATCACGTGGCTGGGAGGCTCCTCCAGCGTTTTGAGCAGCGCGTTGAAGGCTGCGTCGGTGATCTGGTGGGCCTCGTCGAGAATGTAGATTTTGAAGCGGTCGCGCGCCGGACGGTAGCGCGCGGCCTCCCGCAATTCGCGGATCTCGTCGATTCCGCGATTGGTGGCAGCGTCGATTTCGATTACGTCCACCGAGTTGCCGGCGCGGATCTCGGTGCAGGAATCGCATATGCCGCAGGGCTCGGACACCGGCTTTTCCGCCGAGCGGCAGTTCAGGGCCATCGCCAGGATGCGGGCGACCGTCGTCTTGCCGATTCCGCGATGGCCGCTGAAGATGTAGCCGTGCGCGATGCGCTCCTGCGCGATCGCATTTTGCAGGGTGCGGGTGACGTGCTCCTGGCCGATGACGTCGGAGAATTTCTGCGGCCGGTATTTGCGCGCCAGAACCTGGTAGCTCATCGGAGTCCCTGATTATACAGTCTCACGCGCGCGGAGTTTGCAGGGTGCGGAATAGGTAGTGGGCTAATTCTGTGTTGCCGAGTAAATCAGCTGCGAGCTGCGAGCTACAAGCTGCGGGGCATCCGGTTTGCTCGAAGGCCCGAAGCTCGAAGCTCGTGGCCCAGCAACACGAAATTAGCCCACTACCCACGCGCGACCCGCTTGCGCGGCTGAGTCGGGAGGGGTAGGCTCATGAGTTGAGTTTTACTGCGAATATTGGAGAAAGCGCCTATGCAACTGAGAATGAGCACCCGATCGGTGGAGGGCGTGCTGGTGGTGGATTGCAGCGGCCGGCTTGTGTTCGGCGAAGAATCGGCCAGCCTGCGCGACACCGTCAAGAAACTGCTGGCCCAGAGCCCGAAGGTTGTGATGAATCTGCGCGAAGTGAATTACATCGATAGCGGCGGACTGGGGACGCTGGTTTCGCTTTACACGACTGCCCGCAGCGCCGGCGGCGCGGTGAAACTGGCGAGCCTGAGCCAGCGCGTAGGCGACCTTCTCCAGATCACCAAGCTGCTTACGATTTTTGAAGTGTTCGACGATGAAGAAGCGGCGGCACAGTCTTTTAAGAAGGATGCGGCTTAGCAGGCTGCGGGTAAGGGCGATTTTCGATGTCCAGTCCCTAAAGGGGCGTCTGATTGCGAAAAACGTGCGGTATCGCTAAAGCGATACCCTGATACGAAACCTAAGTTTCTCAGCAGATTGTCAGGTGGTTCACCGGGCCCCGATCGAGGTCCGGTTTTTTTGCTGAACGTTGTAGCGACGCGCCCGGTTGGGCCGAAGCGCCTCGCCCGCGAATTAATTGAGGTCTTGCAACACCAGCGGCGTCTGCGACATTCCATTATTACCGCCCAGGTTGTCCACGAGCACCAGGGTGGTAATCGATCCCGATTGGGAAGCGGAGGGCTGTTTAATGAGTGCTGTCTTGCTGCCGTTTGCAGTAACGATCACGGCATAACCACCGGTAATGAAGTTGAGGCTTTGGTAGGCGCTCGCCTGCCCGTTGCCAAGGCCGGAAATCTGAGGTGCGAAATTCGTGAGGTCTGTGTCGGCGGGAGGAACGATATAAACATCCACCCCGCCTGCGGGCGAACTGAGCGACGCGTTGACGATGCGGAATTCCACGTTGCCCGACGTCGGCGCCGTGTTGTCGTCGGTTAGAAGCAAGGGTGGGCTGTCATTGAGTTCAAGTCCAACCGCGACCACCGTGTACTGCGTCGAACCGTTCAACGAAAGAGTGCCAATGGGCGAGATGGGGTTGATGGTGTCGCCGGGCGCAAACCCTTGGATCGTGGCGTTGCCCGAAAATACCGGCTGGTAGGTTGCGGGGGTCGTCGGAGTCGGGTAAACACCGCCGAATTGCAAGGAGGAAACTATCCTCGTTCCGTTGACATGGATATCCACGGGCCCGCTGTCGGGGATGGCATTGATCACGCGAATCTGCGCTGTGCTGCTAGTTGAGCCACAGCCGGTGGTAAAGATGCTCAAGGCGGCGAGGGCCAACGCAAGGGGCAGGGCTTTCAACGAGCGACACATCTTTATCTCCCAAGGCAGTTTGGTGGTGAGGAGGAAGGTTTGTCAACAGCTTGCCAGTTAATTCGCCGGGCCTCGGTCGAGGCCCGGCTGCTTTTCCTGAAAGTGCAACGAGGCGCGCGATTAATTGAGGTCAACCATTTCCAGCGGAGTCGGCGAAATTGCTGCACCGCCCTGGGTGTCCACGATCACCACGGTACTAATCTGTCCGGTGGCCTGAGCGTAGCACTGGTTAACTTGGTACGTCCCGCTGCCGTGGGGAAAAACCTCAATGCAATAGCTGGTTTCAAAGATAAGGGATTGGTAGCCGCTCCCCTGCCCGAGGGGCAGGCCAGTAATCTGAGGAGAACCGGGCTGGAGCCCGTTCTGGTAGATAGCAACATCAATCCCGTTTGTGCCGGCACTGGCCGACCCGTTGATGATGCGGATGTTCACGTAGCCCGTCGTTGGGGCCGTGTTGTTGTCGGTTATGAGGTAGGCTTGGGGGCTTTGGGCGGCAAATCCGCCCAAGAGCATCGTGTACTGGGTCGAGCCGCTCAAGCTAGCGGTGGTAGAGTTGACGACTGGGCTGGTGGTGGTGCCGGTATCGTACGCTATGATCGTGTCACTGCCCGACGGTACACTGACGTAGCTCGCGGGGGTGGTCTGAGTCGGGTAAACAGTGTCGAATGCTACGCTGGGAAAGTCCTTGGTTCCGTTAATATCGATATCCAAGGCAATGCCGCCGTTCGACCCGTTGTCGGGGATGGCATTGACCACACGAACCTTCGCTGAACCACTGGAACCACAGCTGGTGGCAACGATGCTCAAGGCCGCAATGGCCAATGCAAGGGGCAGGGCTTTCAACAAGCGAAACATATTTGTTTTATTCTCCAAGAGCCAGTTTTGGTGGTGAGCAAGAATATGGGATGCACATATCGTAATCCCAGGTTTTATGGGCGTGTGTAAATTTTTGTATTGATGAATCTACGTTAACATGATTCTCCGGTAAAAATATTGATCCGTGAATCGGCAGTCTCAATCCAAGTCTGGCAGAAGCATGTCCGGGAGAAGCGCGCCGGACGATAAGCGTGCCCGCGTCGTGCGCTGCATTCGGGCCTTGCCGGCGGGAACGGTGTCGAGTTACGGCGCTTTAGCCAAGGCTGCGGGCTGGCCCGGAGCGGCCCGTCAAGTGGTGCGAATCCTGCAGCAGGTTCAGGGATTGCCCTGGCACCGCGTGGTCGGCTCGGGCGGGGCGATCAAGTTGTGCGGAGAAAATGCCGCTGAGCAAAAAATCCGCTTGCGGATGGAGGGTGTGACCTTCCGAGGCGCGCGCGTGGATATGAAACGGCACGAGTTTCAATTCCAGAAACTGAAGGGCGTTCGCAGCAAGAGGTGATTCAAAATCCAGAGTGGCTGTGCTGCCGGAGTCTCCTAAATTCATCAACCACCAAGGACACGAAGGAACACGAAGGTTGAATTCCCCAAAGGTTTCCTTCGTGTACCTTCGTATCCTTAGTGGTTAAAGGGTTAAGCGTGCTGCGGCAAATTTCCTTCCAGCAAGTCGTGCAGCCGGTTCGCCGGACAGCGCAATCCGATATAGAAACTTCCGAACAGCGCATACACGGCGCTGACGTGGTCGAAGCGCATCTCGTAGATCAGCTTCTTGAATACCAGGGGATCGTCGGCGAAGAGGTCGACGCCCCATTCCCAATCGTCAAAACCGATGGAGCCGGTGATGATCTGTTTCACCTCTCCGGCATAGCGGCGTCCGACCAGGCCGTGTTCATTCATCTGGCGCTGGCGTTCTTCCATGGGAAGCGTGTACCAGTTCTTATCTTCGCCGCGCCGGCGATCCATCGGATAAAAACAGAGGTAGCGGTTGGGCGGCATCGCCGGGAACAGCCGCGGCTTCATCGCCTCTTTCTGGCGCGCGATGGTTTCCTCGATCGACTTTTTCCATTCGTCCGAGTGTGGTTCCACGCCGCGATCGGCGAGCGCCTTGTAGGTCTTCAGCGACGACTCATACAGCCCCAGCTCAATCACCGACAAATATGAAGTCGCCGGCTCCAGGAAATCATTGAGCCGAAGCCGCGCCAGATCGAGCTCCGCCTGATTGAGCTGATCGAAGCTTTCGCGGAAGTGGACCAGCATCAGGTCGCCTTTGTGTCCCAGCAACGAGAACAGCGCAGACTGTCCATCGGTCTTGCCTTCCATCTCGGCCAGCAGTTGCGCGGCCTCGTTGGCGATCTCGCGACGCTCGTTGTCGGGAGTGGAGCGCCAAGCGGTCCAGCGGAAGCGCATCATCTGGTGAAGTGTGGCGTAGCCTTCAATCGTCAGCGGCACGGCGGGGAGTTGCCCGGCGGCAACCAAAAGAGTTGCGGGATGCGTTGGATTCATGGATTTACCTTGGCAGCTATTGTAAATCGCGCCGTCCAGAGTTGCCCCCGGCCCGCTGGCGGACCCCGGGTATCCTGGCCGCCACCGGGGGCAGATTGCTCCAGTATGCGCCGGTGTGCTACAAGCAGCTATATGCGCAAATGGATGAGCGAGCGATTGAAGCGCCGCAAGAAGGCCCCAGACGGCTCCGCCAAGGAAGCAACCAACGCACCCGAGCCCTTGCAGCCGAGGTTCTATGATAATGAGCCCGCCGCGCCGACCCCAACTCCTGCCGCAGCTCCAGTAGTCGCGTCGCGTCGCCCGTCGAGACCCGCGCCGGAGCCGGTGCCCGCACCTGAGCCCGCCTCGGCGCCAGCCGCGGCATCCGCGGCAGTGGAACCGAGACCACGAACGCCCCGCCGTCGTCGCAGCCGCGGAGGTCGTGGCGGATCTCGTCCGCGGCCGGTAACGGCTACGCCCGCACCCGCAGCAGAACCTTCCGCAGCAGAGGCCTCCGCCCCGGAACCGGTGGTCGCCGCGCAGTTGCCCGCTCAAGCTGCGCCGGCTGAAGCTGTGCCGGCTCCCGCCCGCGCCAGCAAGGGAACGGTAGTGCTGGCGATCGGGTTGCCGGGATCGGGCAAGAGTTCGTGGTTCAAGCGGCACAGCATCCATCCGCTTTCGAGCGATCTGTTGCGCGAACTTCTTTTCGATGACGCGCAGGAGCAGCGCTTTCAGGACCTGGTGTTTTCGAACCTGCGATCGATGCTGAAGGCGAGGCTGATTGCCCGCCGTCCCATGAACTATGTGGATGCGACGAACCTTACGCCCCACGACCGCCATAGCTGGATCAAGCTGGCCAAGGATTACGGCTACGATGTGCAGGGTGTGTTCTTCGATGTCCCGCTGGAGGTTTGCATGGAACGCCACCAGCGCCGTGGCCGCGCGATCCAGGAAGATATCATGCGCAAGATGGCGAGCAAGTTGAAGCCTCCGACGTTTGAGGAGGGCTTCTCGAAAATTACGGTCGTGCGGGTGAAGCAAAAGGAGTAGAGACGGGGCTTGCCGCGTCTCCGGAGACAGGGCAAGCCCCGTCTCTTCCGGCGAAGCAAATTGCCGCGCCGAATCGCTGGAGTGATTCTCAGCCCTTCAGATAGGGCAGTAGTTCTCGGAACGCGGGCGCGCCCGACGAGCGCAGCAGTTCGTAAATCATCATTTCGGTCGAGGAAAGAATAGCTCCGGCGGCGCGCATGCGATCCAGCCCGATCCGCCAGTTTAATTCTGTCCGCGAGCTGACGGCATCGGAAGCCACGTGCACCAGATAGCCTTCCCGCAGCGCTCCGAGCGCGGTCTGCATCACGCAGATGTGCGTTTCCATGCCGCACAGCAGCACAGTCGTCCGCTGGCCCGGCAAGCGCTTCAGCAAGGAGCAGAACACCTCGCTGCCGAAGCAGGAGAACGTCAGCTTGTCGATAGCCGGACTGTCCGGCAACATGGACGCAATGTCCGGCACGGTGTTGCCCAAGCCCTTCGCGTATTGTACCGTCACCAGCGCCGGGATCTTCAGGATTCCAGCCAGGCGAATCAGCAGCTGCACATTTCGCACCAGCCGTTCTTTTTCCCAGATCGGCGGCAGCAATTTCTCCTGCATGTCCACGACAATGAGAGCACACTGCTCGGCCTCAAGCGGACGGCGCGCCATCTCGGCGTAGTCGGTTTCGGCTGGGATGATAGTTCCTGGCATGGTTCCTGGGAAAGTTCCGCTGCTGGGCATGGCAACTCCTCGTACCGCTGCCAGAGATTCTAACCCGGGTCTCGTAACTTATGCGCGCAGGACTAAGGACAAGGGCAAGAGCACGCCGTTTGCAGTCTCCGCAAAATGGTTTAGAATTGCGTCACAGCCTCGTCGTTCAACGGTAGGACATCTGCCTCTGGAGCAGAGTATCGGGGTTCGAATCCCTGCGAGGCTGCCAACCTTTTCAGCACGAGAATTCGTCCGCGAAGACCTGCGGGGACTGACACTTCTCAATTCAGGTCCTAATTCAGGGGCACAGCGGACGGGTCGGTCAGAGCGATCAATTTTCCAAGCGGATATTCTTCTGGGGTGAGAGGAGTCTCAGGCTCGGGGTTGACGATCGTCAGCACATCGCCGCTGAGGATTCCCCGGATGACCAGACGGTCACCTTCGATGGCGACCACTCGGTATTTCTCGTCGAAGATTGACATCTTCTCTCCCATGCGCTGATTGGATGCGCAATTCCATATCGGCGATTCTTGCCCTGGCCGCGGACCCTTGGCTGGAAATGTGTTCTACAACTCGCAAGAATGCCGAGTTCCGATGTAAGCGCACTGGTCACAATTGACCAGCTTACTGCCGCACAATCCTGCATCATGTAGTCATGAAAGCCGAGAAGGAACCAGCCTTGGTTGTTCGTTGCCCCACTTGTGGCGCCAAGCCGGGAGAAAAGTGCGAGCTTAACATCGGACTGCCCCGCACAGAGCCGCATCCAGCCCGGCGCTTGGCGGCTGAGAAAGAGTAACGGGTCTGCAATACCGGGTTGGCCTGGCTCGACAGGCTCCTCCGGGGAAGCACATGAATGACTCAAGTCGGTTTCCAATCTCCTAGCCGGAGAACGCGCTCAACCTCTGGCCCATTGGGCATCTCGCTGGGACGATCGCCGGACTTCGGCGCCATCCAGGTAGCAGCTTTGTTGGATATGGCGCGAGTGTGCCGAAATGATGGCGTAGGGCAGGCCCAGAAAACGCTTGGCAACGATTCCGGTCACTTCGAGGCCATTGAAGTGTTCCTGACTTACCTTGCCTAAAATCCGAGTCAATGCGTGCTGGATCTTCTTCGCCCCAAGCGCGCCAATAAACATCACCTTCACTTCCGACGCGATAAAGAAGAAATTCCATCCGGCGGCACGAATCTTGCGCTCAAGAGCGAAGCCATCGAGCGCCTTGACCACGCTCCAGTGACCTGAGTAGGGCTCACTCTCCAGCCCAAGGAGCTGCGGCCATTCCGACATCAGTATCGTCCCGACGTGCACTTCTTGGGGCATGGAAGACTCCTCGCGCGAGCCCACCTCATCGTGGCAAGCTCTTGGCGCCGCGGGAGAGGCAAGCCGCCTGGTTGGACGGACCCACTGCTCCTCGATGCCTCAAGGCTCGTCCATTTTCTTTCGAAATGCTGTGCAGAATGGCTCACTTTCAGAACCCCAGCCAGAAGGAGCTTGGCGGTGCGGCGTCACAAGTTTATGGGATAAACCACCTCTTAGGAGTAAAATTGATACGATGGGTTCCGTTGCACGAGCGAAGAAGAAGAGCCGCGAGTTCGATCCCAACACCTTCCTCGCAACCATTGGCGAGGGCAGGAAGAACCTGACTTTTGCTAAGAACCAGGGGATCTTCGCGCAGGGGGATGCGGCGGACGCGGTCTTCTATATCCAAAAAGGCAAAGTGAAGCTCACCGTCGTCTCCAAGACCGGCCGAGAGGCGACCATCGGCATGTTAACTGACGGGAACTTCTTTGGCGAAGGTGCGCTCGCAGGTCAGGCCCTGCGCATGGGGTCTGCGGCGGCCATCACGGATTGTGAAATTCTGCGGATCGACAAGAAAGCGATGATGGATGCGCTGCACCGCGAACACGCGTTTTCCGATCTGTTCGTGGCGTATTTGCTGGCGCGGAATGTCCGTTATGAAGAGGATCTGGTCGACCAGTTGTTTAACTCCAGCGAAAAACGGTTGGCTCGAATCCTTCTTCTGCTCGCTCATTTTGGCAAGGAAGGTGTACCCGAGACTGTGGTCCCCAAAATCAGTCAGGAGACTTTGGCCGAGATGGTCGGGACCACTCGTTCGCGGGTGAGCTTTTTCATGAACCGGTTCAGGAAACTGGGTTTTGTCGATTACTCCGGCGGCCCGGAAGGCGGGTTGCAGGTCCACAGCTCGCTGCTTGGTGTAGTTCTGCACGACTAGCTGTTCTCAGCGGCGCAATTTCCCAGAACAACGTCGCCAAGAAAAGAATAGGTTGAGCAATTGTGAACAGTTTCCTGACTTCGCATGTTGAAAATTGGAGGGTATTGTGACCCATCCCTCCTCAAGTCTTGTTTGTGACACCAGAGGAAAAACTTTCCTTGCAGCGATGATAACGAGGACTTGATATGAAAATGTTGCTGTTTGCAGGCCTGCTCTTGGTTGTGCTCGGCATCGCATCCCTGGTCGTGCCCATTCCCCGCACCGAGACGCAGGGCATTAAGGTCGGAGATACGAACTTCGGCGTTCAGACCAGTCACAGTGAGCGGGTTTCGCCAATCATCAGTGTCGTGCTGATTGCGGGCGGGATCGCGCTCAGCATTGCTGGTGCGCGTACGCGACCGTCTTAAAACTGGCGCGCGTTCGCAGGTCGCCACTCAATGTAGTTCCGCACGAATCGCTCCGGGCGACGGAGCGCCTCTGCCTATGTGGTCTTACCAGCGCTCGCACCAATTGCTTCCCTTGGCTCCCATTGCGTGGGGGGAAAGGAGCGGGTCACGCCCGGCTCGGTTGCCTTGCTTTACCGATGGCCGCAGGACAGGCAGATCGCCCCCACTTGCCGGATGTCGGTCTCTTTCGATATTTCATTTTCGCGCACTGCGACCGCGCCCGCTATGACCGGGCCCGCACATTTGTCACAAGAATAAGCGGAGAGGTGCAGGTACTGTTTTTCATTTTGGATCCTCGAAAGCTTTAGGGACCGCGTTACGCAAGACGCCGGCCGCTCACCAGGTTAATGACCAGCACCACCAGCGCAACCACCAGCAGCAAGTGAATCAGACCGCCGGCTATGTGCGGGCTAAAACCAAGCAGCCACAGAATCAGAAGCACAACGAAAATTGTCCAAAGCATTTCGATCTCCTTCGCTCATTTGAGCGTTCCCGGAAATGGGCGTCTCCGAAAACTCCATCTATGTTGTCTACCCAATTGGAGCGAGCGACTTCCCGCATTCCAGGCAAGAGGTCTTGGACCGCGGCGTGATTAACCCGCAAAACGGGCACATCCTTTGCGATGCGAAACCGGGAGCCCTTGGCGTAAGTGACGCAAACTGCTTCGAGACGGATGCCGTGATGGAGGCGAGCCGTCTACGAAAACGATCGCGCAACCGACGAAAAACATGTTCCATCAGCGATCCACCTTCGTTCTTTCTCCCCATGCACGGATGGTCCCGTTATGAGGCAAGTGGCCGAAGTGCTCTGGAGGAGGGTCTCCCTCTATCCTGCATCTCCGCCAAGCTCACAATGACATGCCAGGGCTCGTTAGTTCTGTGCAAGATTGCTCACTCCTGCACGAAAGGTGTCAGCCCCCGCCTTGCGGAAACCGGGCAATCTGCTTGACGAACCGAAAAAGTGAGCAATTTAGACCAGCTATTCTCCTGTGCGTTGAGCGATCATGACGCTTGAGACGAGTACTTCTTCTCTCTCTTTCAGGTTCTCTGAGCTAAGTCAGCCCATCTGAAGTCCTCTCCTCTTAGTTCCGCAGATCCCAAAGGAACAACTTATGAAAAAGATAATGTCACTGCTGTTGATGAGTTTGATCGGTCTGGTTGGAACCCTCGCGTGGGCAGGCTCGGCTCGTGAAGACACGGTCGACCGCATGCAAAAATCCGTGGATGTTCTCCGCGCGGCCATGGCAACGCCCGACAAAGGTATCCCTGAAGAAGTGTTAAGCGGCGCAAAGTGCATCGTCGTAGTGCCAGACCTGATTAAGGGTGGTTTCATCATTGGCGGCAAACACGGCCGTGGAGTAGCCTCCTGCCGTACGCCTGAAGGCTGGAGCGCTCCCGCATTTGTCTCGGTTGGCGGCGGAAGTTGGGGATTGCAGATCGGAGTCGAAGGTGTGGACCTGGTCATGCTGGTCATGAACGACCGTGGTTTACAGCATCTGCTTTCCAGCAAGTTCGAACTCACCGGTGAAGGATCAGTTGCGGCAGGCCCGGTAGGCCGTCACGCTTCCGCTGGAACTGACTGGAAGATGAACACTGAGATGCTGACCTACTCGCGATCCAAGGGCGTGTTCGCCGGCTTAACACTCGAAGGTGCAGTTGTGGAGCAGGATAACGACTCCACGCGCGCTATTTACGGCAAGAACATGAGCTTCCGCAACATCCTTTCGGGCAAGGCGTCAACTCCGCGAAGCGCAGACGCGTTCTTGCAGGCTGTGTCCGACGCGGGCCACCAGGCGCACATCGCAGAAGTCAATGAAGACAAGAAGTAGTTGATAAGCATCTGCGAGCGAGACAGGATTCCCGCTGACCGAGACCGCGTACTGGTTTCGGTCAGCTTTACCTGATTCTCGAAAGGCGACCGAACATGAAAAGCAGTCTGCGGAGATATCTTGGCACGCAGATAGCCTGCATCACCTTGTGGCCGGTTCTGCTGATTGCACAATCATCGGATCTTGGGATCTTGCGCAGAACCTGTCGGCCTGCAAGAACGGCTGGGCCTCCTGGGCGGGATTGTGCTGGTGGGGCTCGGGATCCTGACGGGTGTTAAAGCTATGCGCCAGAAGGACTCCGCAACATAACCCCAGATGGGGCAGAAGTTTTTCAATGCTTCAGCCGAAGTACTCAACGGGAGACACAAGAATGAAATTGAATTGGATATATGGAGTACTGTTCGCAACCGTTCTCGCCATCCCTGCTTCGGCACAGGTTTCGGTGTACCTCGGAAGCGCACCACCGCCGTTGCGTTATGAGCGGCGTGGGCCGCTTCCAGGTCCGGGCTACGCCTGGGTCGACGGGTACTGGGCCCCGAATGGGCATCACTATCGGTGGGTGGCAGGGCGCTGGGACCGTCCGCCCTATAAGGCGCATATTGGAATCATCCCCACTATGATCACTACCGGCAAGGCTGGCAGTTGCATGAAGGCCACTGGGATCATGAGGATCACGACAGGGACCACGGACACGAGCGCGATCACTAGTACCGTGGCCGCATGATTGTTGCCGCTGTCGATCCATGCCCGGGCTGGACGGGCGAGGGCGCCCGTCTCTCCATCGCAGGACTTATCACGCGGTCGCGGCACTAGCTATAGCTAGGGTTGGTGTTTGGCGCTCTTGCCGAGGGCTACCAGGAAAATGGCGCTCTTGCCTTCGGCATGTGGGGAGAAGAAGCAGGTCACGTCGTCGTCGTAAAAGGTGAGGCCGGTAGCGCCCAGGCGTTGGGCGTAGGCCGCCAGGTACAGCTTGCCGCCGAGGACGCCGGCTTCAAGCTGCACGGCGCGATACCCCCGATTTCCCAAGCGATCCAATATCGGCCGCAAGTCTGTCAGAAAGAAAATGTCCACGGCGGCGTCGGCAGGCAACTGCTGTTCTAATCCGAGATAGCCGGCCTGGTCACGAAAATTTCCCTGCTTCAAGCACTCGAGCACTCCACGGTCGCGGTGGAAGACGTAAGCTCCCGACTCGAGACCCTCGACGGCATGCACAATCAGGTAGAGGTGGTTGAGTTGAGATCCCAACGGATCTAGAAAGTCCGCTGGTACGCCGCGGGTCGCCCGGTCAAGCATGGTGGAAAGCTGCGCCAGGCTGATCGGCGTGTGCGCAAACTGGCGGCTGGAGCCGCGGCGCAGGATGACCTGCTCGATCGGGTCGCGAGGCATTTCCGCGTCGGATAGAGGTTGGAGCCGAACGACGGGTCCGGCGGTCGGCAAAGAATCGGTCACCCCAGCGTAATCCACATCAGTGTGATCCAGTTCGGTGTGACCCAGTTCAGTGTGGCCCCGTGCAGTGTCACCGCGCCATGCCGCAACTTCTTCCGCCGAATCGAGCGAAGAGGCAGCGTGCATTTCGCGCATGAGCGGATAGTCAATCTCGTCCCGAGAGAGCGGGACAGTTTCGAATCCGAGTGGGGAGATTTCCGTTGGGGCTGGCGGAGCGGTTTGCGAAGAAGGCCCGGAGTCATGACCGAGAGCGACCAGGGAGAAGGCCACCTCGCGCTGGGAATCGACATCCAGGAGGCCGTTTACCGTCGCGTCCACAAATCCGCACACTACCTTGGCGGGCAGGCCCAAAGCGGTGGCGACGGCCAGCAGGTTGGCGAGCATCGTGCCATTGTCCCAGCCAAAATGGCGGTAGGCTCGCGCCTGATACTTCCAGGCATTGCGCCAGTAGGTGCAGGTGCAAACGATAGTCAGCGGCGCGTGGGCGATGGCGGGTTCACCGCCGGTGGCCTCGACCAGGACACTGCGATAGTCTCCGGCGCGCAGCCGGCGCAGTCCGAACTCGGCAGGGGCGAAGTGATAGACGCCAGCCTGAAGGTTGGCGAGGTCGCCGCAAACCAGGTAGAGCTCGACCTCGTAGAGCGCTCCCGTGCAAGCCGCGGCGCGAAAATAGATTTCGCCGCCCGAATATTTTCGTTGCCGGGTGATGCCTGCGGAAAGGTACAGGAGTTGGGTCACTGCCTCTAAATCCGGCGCGGTATTGGTCTGGACGGGGGTCTTGGCGGGGACGCCGCCAGCGATTGCAGAAAGGGCGGCGACTCCAGTTTGGCGCACCTCGGTTGGCATGCGCGATGGCTCAAGCGTGGGGTAGATCTTGAACGGCAAGGGCTGGTTGCCAAAGTCCAGGAAATGCGGGTTGGCGCGAACGCTCCTGTAGGAATGCTTGGTAGCTTCGTGGTAGTTCCAGGCCTCTTCGGTGTTGACGTTGCCGGGCATAGCTGGTGAGAAAGCTGTTGAACCACATTAAAAGTGTCCCCCTGAAACCACAATAGAAATGTCCCCATTTAGAGTGCCTGCGACAGGAGGCACACCGATTGGGGAGAACGGGATTGAGTAGGAAAGAGCTGAGTCGGGTCGAGGTGATGGGGCGAGTGAAGGCGGGCAGGTCTGCGGCTGGGAGAAGCCGCTGAGTTGCTGGAGCTGAGTTATCGGCAAGCCAAGCGGATCTGGGCGCGGTATCGGGGCGGAGGAGCGAAGGCACTGCAGCATGGCAACTGCGGGCGAGGATCGAACCGGGCCTATGCGGCGAA
>JBEKDG010000055.1:0-24453 GCA_050014475.1 Terriglobales bacterium
CCGCGCTGTTGACTTCGCTGGCGAACGCGAATTCAAAGAAGGGCGTTGTCGAGGCAGTGAAGGTTGCGTAACCTATGACAGTCGAGAGTCGCTAACTTTCAACGGAGTTCCGGGCAACGTCGCACTTTTTCCTTGACCTAACAACAGCAGCTTGTCACCATAGATCATTCACCCCAGATCTTTGACAATTTGCACCTCTAAGTCCAACCGAATCTAGATTTTGCGACTAAGTCTTTAAGACTTCTGGATTTACATAGTAGTCTCACGCTAAATCATTGATTCCAAACGATCGGGGGGAGGGGGTACCCCCGCCGTTACCATATAGTTAACCCGAGGTTTTCGATGAAATTTGGCGTTATTATTTTCCCCGGTTCGAACTGCGATCACGATGCTTTCTGGACCATCCAGCAGGTTGCCAAGCAGCCCGTAACTTTCCTCTGGCACGACTCGCACGACCTCCAGAACTGCGACGCCATCATCGTCCCCGGAGGCTTCGCCTTTGGCGACTACCTCCGCACCGGCGCCATCGCCAAGTTCTCCCCAGTGATGGAATCCGTCCGCAAGTTCGCCGACGGGGGCGGACTGGTCCTCGGCATCTGTAACGGCTTCCAGATTTTGTGTGAATCGGGGTTGCTGCCCGGAGCGCTGATGCGCAACATCGGCTTGAAATATGTCTGCAAGCCGGTGCGGGTGAGAGTCGAAAACAACGAGACCCCGTTCACGAACACGTGCCGCAAAGGCGAAGTGCTGACCATCCCCATCGGCCACATGGAAGGCAATTATTTTTGCGATGATGCGACACTCGCGGAACTGAAGCGCGACAACCGCATCGTCTTCCGCTACTCAAACGCGCAAGGCGAAATCACACCGGAAGCGAATCCCAACGGATCGCTGGAAAACATCGCCGGCATCTGCAGCCCGGGACGCAACGTGCTGGGCATGATGCCCCATCCCGAGCGCGCCGCCGAAGCTGAACTCGGCGGCACCGATGGATTTAAGATCTTCGAGTCGCTGGTAGGAGCGCTGGAGTGGAAGTAGAAAGGTTTCAAGGTTTCAGAGTCGAGCTTTCGCCCCCGTGACTTTGAAACCTTGAAACTCGGAAACGTTGAAACCTGGCCTCAATACGCCCAGCGCAGGAGCGTCGCGCCGACCGTGAATCCCGCACCCACCGACGCCAGCAACACCAGGCTTCCCTTCTTCAATTTGCCTTCCTGGCGCGCGGTTTCCATGGCCAGCGGAATCGTTCCCGCAGTGGTGTTTCCGTATTGCTCGATGTTCACGATCACGGCTTCGGGACGCATCTTCAGACGATCGGCCGTAGCGGTGATGATGCGCTTGTTCGCCTGATGCGGAATGAAGGCGTCGATCTCGCTGCCCTTGATGTTGTTGCGCCGCAGAATTTCTTCGCACAGCGCCGCCATCTTGCGCACCGCAAACTTGAAGACCGCTGCTCCGTCCTGATGAACGAAGTGCATCTTCTGGTCCACGGTTTCGTGAGTCGAAGGATTCAGGCTTCCGCCACCAGGCATGTACAGCGCGCGCCCACCCGATCCATCCACTTCGTGCAGAAAGTCAATAAGGCCGACGGACTCGTCTTCCGTGGGTTCGAGCAGGACCGCGCCCGCACCGTCGCCAAAGATGACGCAGGTGGCGCGGTCGGTGTAGTCGATGATCGACGACATCACGTCAGCGCCGATCACCAGCACTTTCTTATGGGATCCGGTAGCGACGAACTGCGCTCCGGCTTGCAGCGCGTAAACAAACGCCGAACAGGCCGCCGAGACATCGAATCCCCAGACATTTTTCGCGCCGAGCTTGTGTTGGACGAGGCAAGCGGTCGAAGGAAAGAACATGTCGGGCGTAACCGTCCCCACGATAATCGCGTCGAGATCGGAAGCGTCGATGCCGCGCTCGGCGAGCGCCTTCTTCGCCGCCTCGACCGCAAGATCGCTGGTCGCAACCCCCTTGTCCACGAGATGACGCTCGCGGATGCCGACACGCTCCATGATCCACTGGTCATTGGTATCGACAAGTTTTTCGAGGTCGGCGTTGGTGAGAAGGCGAGGCGGAACGTAGGTGCCGAGAGCGCTGATCTTAACGCGCTGAAGCTGGCTCAATGAGGTCTCCTGGGATGCAGAGTGAATCAATTATTTTGAATGATGCGAACGAGAATGTCTAACCGAACTTGAAGTAAGGTCTCAGGTGGCAGGAAACCCGTGACAGTGAAATAGTTTGATTCTGTTTTTCCTGAGACCTGACACCTTGGACCTGAGACCTATTTCAGGCGCGCCGCCAGCTCCCCGAACAGCGGCACTTCGAAGCGCTCGCCCTGCCATGCCTTGAGCGACAGAACAATCCACAAGAACAACATGGCCAGCGAACCCAGAATTCCAAACAGAAGAAAAACCATGGCGGCAGCGACATTCGAAAGGAGGAGCGCGGCAACGGTCAAAATGAAAAAGACTCCCCAGAGCAAAATGCTTTGCCAGGCATGAAAGCGGACAAAGCGGTTGTTGCGAAATGCCGGCAGAAACAAGATCACTACGGCAGTAACCAAAGGGAGATAAGCGACCGCCGCGACCGCCCGTTCCGCGGGAGCAAGCGGCGTCATCGACCATCCGCATCCCGGACAAAATGCCGCGTTCGCCGGCATCACAGTTCCGCAATGCGGACACTTCACGGAAGCTTGCGCCGGATTCGCTGGGCTTTTCTCGGGACTATTCGCTGAGCTAGACAAGTCGTCGTCCATTCCTCTTCTTTCGGCATTCTTCGCAAACACCATAAATCTGGAAAGTGTGGCGGGTGGTAACGTAACGGTGCTTGCGTCCGATCTCCTGCTCGATTTCTCCGACTTTCTCCGAGAAAAATTCGACCGAAGCGCCGCACTCGGTACACACCATGTGGTGATGACTGCGGCGGTTGTACTGGTGTTCGTAGCGCGCGATGCCGTCGTGAAAAGCAACTTCGCTGGCCAGGCCGCACCCCGCCAGCAGCTTCAGCGTCCGGTAAACGGTGGTGAAACCGATGCGCGGGTCGGTTTTCTTGACCAGCCGATGCAATTCGTCGATCGAAAGATGTTCACGAGTTTCCAGGAAAGTCCGCAGAATTGCGTTGCGCTGTTCGGTCTGCTTGAGCCCGACGCGTTTGAGATGCTGCAGGAAAATTCCTTCGGCTTCGCGGATGTTCTCCCGCGAGATGGTCGGCTGATCGTCGATTCTTTTCTGCAACATGTTGGCCGGCGAGGAAACTAAAGATGATAATGCGCGCCAAGGGGTCGCAAACATGATACTGGGGGAGCGCGGGTTACGCCAACCCCAAGCAACAGTCGGCCTTCGACGCCTGTAGAGACGCGGCAAGCCCCGTCTCTACAGGCTGAAGCCCTCCGATGCCGCGCTGTTGTCAGGGGCAGAGAGCGTCCCTACAATCGTGAGTATGTCGGTTACTGCTTCCCTGCCCGAAATCCGTCGGCGCAATCCCGCGCTGCGGATTCTGTACTACGCCGTTTGCGTGCTGCTGGTGGCGCTCATCGCCGCCGTCTGGTGGCTCTACTGGATTGCCCATTCGGCTCTGCCGCAACTGGATGGCAGCGTCGCGGTGCCTGGGATTTCGTCCAAGGTGCGCGTCGTTCGCGATGGGCACGGTGTGCCGACGATTGAGGCGGCTACGCTGGAGGACTTATTTTTTGCCCAAGGCTACGTGACCGCGCAGGACCGGCTGTGGCAGATGGACATGCTGCGGCGCGCCGCTGCGGGAGAACTTTCGGAAGTGCTCGGCGAAGACACGGTAAAGATGGACCGCGAGGAGCGGATTCTGGGCCTGCGAGTCGCGGCGGAAGCAGCGGAAAAGAACATCTCCGCGCGCGACCGGGTTTATTTTGAGGCTTACGCCCGCGGAGTGAATGCGTTTCTCGAATCGCATCGCGACCGGCTTTCGCTCGAATTCCGCCTGCTGAAGTACACGCCGCGGCCGTGGACGGTGACCGATTCCCTGCTGGTGGGCGCGCGCATGGTGCAGGATTTGAATCACTACAGCAACCCGCCGGCGCTGACGCGAGAAAAAATCCTGGCGAAGCTGGGACCGGAACTGACGGCCGACCTGTACGTGAATTCTTCGTGGCGAGACCGTCCGCCAGGCGAAGTGCGGCGGATGGAAGAGGAACCCGCCGCCAATAGCGGCGATGAAGATGATGATGACGAAGAAGAAGTTGATCCGGAGGGTGGAAACAGCCGGCTGATTTCTGCGCTGCCTTCTGGGCACGTCCCTCAGGGGCTAAAGCCCGCATTTTTTCAGGGCCTTAACGGCACGGCTGAAGCCGTGCCCTACCCAACGCCGATTTATGAAACCAGTTCTATTCTCCCTTCTGCGTCTTCCTCTGCGTTCTCCGCGTTCATTCTGGAAGAGGCCGATTCGTTCCGGCCGGGTTCGAACAACTGGGTCGTTTCCGGTCAGCATACGGTTTCGGGGAAACCGCTACTGTCGAACGATATGCACCTCGACCACCAGATGCCGAACTTGTGGTTTGAGGCGCACCTAAGAACAACGACAATATCATCAACGAAGACCGGCAACTTCGACGTCGCCGGAGTTACTCTGCCGGGCGTTCCGTTCGTCATCGTCGGCCACAACCAGCGGATCGGCTGGGGATTCACCAACGTTGGGCCGACGGTGGAAGACGACTTCATCGAGGAGTTCAATGCGCAGGGGCAGTACAAGACTCCGGCGGGATGGCGCGATGCGCAGCACCGGCAGGAGACGATTCACATCAAAGGAAAACCGGACGTGACGCTCGACGTGGCGACAACGCGGCATGGACCGATCGTCACGGAGCTGGTACCGGGCGAGACGCGCAAGATTGCTTTGCGCTGGACGTTGCAGGACGGCATGGGACTGATGTTCTTCGACGCGGACTCCGCGCAGAACTGGGATGAGTTTCGGAAGGCCTTCTCAACTTTTGGCGCGCCGGGACAAAACGTGATGTACGGCGATGTGGATGGTCACATCGGTTATCAGGCGACGGGGAGAGTACCGATCCGCGCGGCGGGGGATGGCAGCCTGCCGGTGAGCGGCAGCGACGATGCGCACGAGTGGAAAGGCTTTATTCCTTTCGACGAGATGCCGCATGTTTATGATCCGCCGGCGGGAATCCTGGCGACCGCCAACGGGCGCATCACTCCGGACGGCTACAAGTATTCGATCAGCACGGAATGGGAAGCGCCGTGGCGGACGGATCGCATTTACCGCGTGCTCGAATCGGGCAAGAAGTTTGCGCCCGCGGATATGCTGGCGCTGCAGATGGATGTGTCGTCCACCTACGACCGGTTCTGCGCCGACAAGTTCGTGTATGCGGTCGATCACGCCGCGAGCGCCTCCGACCGGGCGAAGCGGGCGGCGGAAATTCTGCGGGATTGGGATGGGCGGATGTCGGCGGATTCGGCGGCGCCGACGATTGAAACGAAGGCGCGTCAGGAACTGGCGCGGCTGCTGCTGGAGCCGAAGCTGGGTGCGGCGGCAGATGGTCCGAATTCAGGCGCGGCTTCAGGCGCGCTGAGTTGGAAGAACTATCACTGGGCGATGTCGGCGGTCTGGCTGGAGAATGCGCTCGCCAAGCAGCCGGCGCGCTGGCTGCCGCCGGGATACTCCGACTACGGGAGTCTGCTGACGGCTGCGGTTGAGAACGCAGTGAAGCAGACGGGAGTTGCTTCGGGAGATGCCTCGAAAGTTGCTTCGAAAGTTCCTTCCGACCTCAGTCAATGGAAGTGGGGGGACAATTATCCGGTTGAAATCGATCATCTGGTGCTCAGCCAACTTCCGGTGATTGGGCTCTTCACGGGGCCGGGATTGCATCCGTTGAGCGGGAGTTCGTACACGGTGAAGGCGACGGGCCGGGGCTTTGGGCCTTCCGAACGGCTGACGTGGAATTTTGCGAACTTTGACGAAAGCACGCTGAACGTGGTGACGGGGGAGAGCGGGATCTTCCTCAGTCCGTATTACATGGACCAGTGGACGGCGTGGTACGGAGGCTCGACGTTCGCGTTTCCATTTTCGCAGGCTGCGGTCGAGCGGCACCGCGCGCATGAAATGACGCTGGAGCCGCGGTAGGCTGCAAGTCCGTGGCATCAACCCACATTGTCATCCTGAGCGAAGCGAAGGACCTGCTTTCGCCCGCGCCACCACGCTGCCGGAGCGGGCTCCCCCGGGTACCATGACCCCGTAATGGTTACCGCTGTCGATCCAAGCTTGCTGGTGGAGCGCCGGGCGTCCCCGCCCGGCGGGACGGGCGAGGACGCCCGTCTCTCCACCGCATGACTCATCACGCGGTCACGGTACTGGTGCGGCGATGGATGTTGTCAGTAATGCCAGCGTAAGCGCTCGCTACTTGCTGACGGGATGAAAAGAAGTAATTGCGCAAAGGAAAGCAGGTCCTTCGCTTCGCTCAGGAGGACAATCCAAACTCACTAACTCTAGAAATCGACTGTCTTGACGTCGATGAACTGGCCGACGAGGCCGAAGATATGACCGGGGTTATTCGGATCGTTCGGGTTGTACTCCAAGGCATCGATCATGGTGTCGTAGATATCGAGTGATCCGCCCTGGATCACATACACCACGTCGCGCGTGGCGATGGGCTGGATGCCGGTCACGTCTCCGTTAGCGGGAGGAATTACGACGGCGCCGGGCGGAATGTTCCCCACCGCGCTGCTCTGCGTGTTGTAGATGGAAAGGCAACCGCGGACCTCGGCCCCTGTCGGCGGGACGGGCGGAACGATCTCGGTGCAGGTGCGCGCGCCGATGAAGAGCTGTCCGTTGGCGCCTAGCGACAGATGGGTGTGATATCCGTCGGTGATGACGATCGGGGCGGTATTGGTGACGGTCATGCTGTTGAGGTCAACCATGGTGAGCAGTCCGCACGTGGTCGCCGCAGTGTTCTGTCCGGTGCAGGGCTGCGACGGAACTCCCCCGGAATACGGAGTGCCCGCCAGATACATGGTCGAGCCATTTACCAGGGCGACGGTGCCGGCGCACTGTGCTGTGTTAGGGGTACAGACTGCGACGTAGGAGCCGAGAGTGCCATTGGTCAGATTGAGTTGCTGCACGCTGGCCGTGGTTCCGCCGCACTCGGCGCCGCAGTTCACCACGTAGGCGGTGCTGTCGTCGCTGCTGAAGAAGGCCTGGACCGGACGGTCGAAACCGCCAATGTAGGTTACCGCATTGCCTATCCCGATATTCGACGGCGTGATCACCGCCACCGTATCGGAGTTATCGCTGAAGCCAAGAATTCGGTTTCCACTGTTGTCGATAGAAAGATAGTGAACCGAGGGAACGTCGGCCTGTCCGGTGACCGTGCCGCTGCTCAGCGAGATGGCCTCCACTATCCCGGGAGACTGGCCTGTCACCGGCGCGGTGGGCACGGCAACGTAGGCTGCGGAGCTGTCCGGGGAAACGACGAAGCTCTCAGTCATGCCGGGTAAAGTCACGTGCGCGGCGTTGGATTCGCTGGCGTTGTTGACGATGCTGAACTGGTTGTCGGAGGATTGCGTACCGTTACCGCTGAAGACGAGGGTCTGGGCTCGGTTGGGCGTGAGCGCCATCATCCCCGGAGTGTTGCCAGCGGAGATCGCGGATACGGCTGCTCGCACATCCGTTTGAGCGTTGACGAGATACACGCCCGCGGCCCCAGTACCGGCTGTGACGCTATTGGTGATGAAGGCGCGGTATTTGAGACCGCTGGTCCGCGTGCCGCTGGGGGAAGAAGCGCCGCCGCAGCTCAGCCACATCAGACTGGCGGGCAGCAGGAACAACAGAAGAATCGGGGCTCTTTTCAAACCTGGGACTCCAACCTCATGCCGGATAATCGCTTGGATGCAAGAACAAGGATTATAGCAAAGGAAGAAATTGCGTTTGCGGGTGGGGTTGGAAGGTTTCTAGGTTTTAGAGTTTCAAGGTTGACGGGCGCAAGCTCGACTTTGAAACCTTGCCCGCGGCGGATGCGGAGACCTCGTTGCTTCCTGTATTCTCAAGGAGATGGCGCAGAACTTCATTGAACGTCTGAAGCAATCGCCCGTGCTCTGCGACGGAGCCATGGGAACGCTTCTCTATGCCAAGGGCATCTTCATCAACCGCTGCTATGACGAGCTGAACCTGTCGCAGCCGGAGCTGATCCGCGGCGTCCACCACGATTATCTGCAGGCCGGCGCCGAGATTGTCGAAACCAATACTTTCGGCGGGAACAGCTTTCGCCTGGCGCGGCACAGCCTGGCGGATCGCGTGCGCGACATCAATGTGGCGGGCGCTCATGTGGCTCGGGAAGCGGCCAAGAGTTTCGATGCTTGGGTGGCCGGATCGATTGGCCCGCTGGGCGTTCGCATTGAACCGCTGGGCAAGACTTCGTTTGAAGAGGCCCGGACGGCGTTTCGCGAACAGGTCGCAGCCCTGATCGAGGGCGGCGTGGATTTGCTGATGCTTGAAACCTTCGGCTACCTCGAAGAGTTACACCAGGCAGTACTGGCCTGCCGGGACGTGAATGCGAAGATTCCCCTCGTCGCCCAGGTCACGATTGACGAAGACGGGAACTGCCTCGATGGCTCCGACCCCGAGGCCTTCGCCGCGCGGCTGACGGAATGGAACGTCGACGTACTCGGCATCAACTGCAGCGTGGGACCGGTCGCCATGCTGGACGCCATCGAGCGGGTACGAGCGGTGACTTCCCTGCCCCTGGCCGCGCAACCGAACGCCGGCATGCCGCGCTCGGTCGAAGGACGGAATATCTATCTCTGTTCGCCGGAATACATGGCGAGCTACACGCGAAAATTCGTGGCGGCCGGCGTACAGCTGATCGGCGGCTGCTGCGGAACCACGCCGGATCATATCCGCGCTATGAAATCGGCATTACGGGTGGGCGAAGCGCGCGGCAAGACCGCGGTTACGGAGGCGATTCATTCCGGCGCTGCGCCGTCGGCTCCGGCGAGCATTCCGATAGCGAAGCGCTCCCGGCTGGGCGCAAAGCTTGCGGCCGGGGAATTTGTGACCATGGTCGAGATCGTGCCGCCCAAGGGCATCGACATCCGAAAAGAGATCGAGGGCGCGAAGTTCGTCAAATCGGTCGGCGTGGACGCGGTGAACATCCCAGACAGCCCGCGGGCCTCGGCGCGCATGAGCAACCAGGCGTTGTCGCTGCTCATGCAGCAGGCGGTTGGCATTGAAGCCATCCTGCACTACACCTGCCGCGACCGCAACGTGCTGGGCATTCAGTCCGACCTGCTGGGGGCGGCCGCCACCGGAATCCGCAACCTGATCTGCATCACGGGAGACCCTCCGAAGATGGGAAACTATCCCGATGCCACGGCGGTGTTTGACGTGGATTCGATCGGGCTGGTGAATATCGTCCACAACCTGAACCGGGGACTGGACCTGGGCGGGAACCCGATCGGCGCCGGGACCAGCTTCGTCATTGGGGTGGGTGCAAATCCGGGGTTGCCCAACCTGGACGAAGAGATCAAGCGCTTCGAATACAAGGTGCAAGCGGGTGCGGAATACGTGGTAACCCAGCCGGTGTTCGACCTCAGTCTGTTGGAGAACTTCCTGAAACGCATCGAACACTGTCGAATTCCCGTGGTAGCCGGAATCTGGCCGCTGGTAAGTGTCCGCAACGCTGAATTCATGAAGAACGAGCTGCGAGTTTCCGTGCCTGATGAAATTCTCAACAGGATGTCGAGGGCTGCAAGTCCGGAAGCGGCTCGCGAGGAAGGCGTGGCCATCGCTCGCGAAATGCTGGCGGCGGTGCGCGAGCGGGTGCAGGGTGCGCAGATCAGCGCTCCCCAGGGCCGCTATAGCTCCGCAGTGGATGTTCTGGAGGCTCTCGGCTCGAAGCGGCCGCCTTCAGTTTAGTTTTGGGAACATTATGCACAAGAAATTCCAAGAATTAAAACTTTTCGCTGGACATTTTCCACAGGAATCGGCATTACAATAGAGAGCAGGAGCCAACCTGATTGGTGAAGTTTGAAGATTGCCTCGAGCGTCTCGAGAAAATCGTCCAGGAACTGGAAAAAGGCGAGGTTCCTCTGGAGAAGTCTCTGACACTCTTTGAAGAAGGCATGCAACTTTCCGCGACCTGCCGGAAGCAACTGGAGGACGCGGAAGGAAAAGTAGAGATTCTGTTAAAACAGAACGGAAAGCTGCAAACGGAACCGTTTGAGCCCCCGGCCGAGAAAGCGTTGCGCAAGTAACGCTGTCGCGACTCGGAATTGATAACGCCTGTGCTAGCAGTTTGCTCTCGCAGCCATGGCCGCCGCGAATTGCGGTGTAGTCAGGGGGGATGTATGGAACCACTTAGTGTAGTCCTTTATCAGAATGACCCCAGAACTGCACAAACTCTGGCGGTTAGTCTGTCCCAACACTTTAATTCTGTTTATTTGGCCGGCACTTGCCAGGAGGTCCGTCCCGCAGTTGCCCGGCACCGCGCCGAGGCGGTGGTGCTGGATCTGGAAACTTCGGGGCCGGACGAAGTCAAGAGTTTGCATCATGAGTTCCCCGACCTTTGCATCGTCGGCACCCACAGGCTGGCGGATGACAAGCTGTGGGCCGAGGCAATGAGTCTGGGCGCGTCCGACATATGCGAGCCGCGCAACGATGACATCGTGCGCTCCTTGTTGCAAGGGCTCACGCGCCGTGTGGCCGCCTGATCGATTGCTTTTGGTTGTTTTTTGGTGAGGATTTTCTTTGAGAAACTCGTTTGAAAAGGGACGCTCCTGGGCGTCCCTTTTCATTTCCGCGAGGCCCGCTTGTTATACTGCGATGCCATGCTGAAACAAGTCTTGGAGCAGGGACGCGAAGCCGCCGACGCCGCGCTCGAGCGACTCTTGCCTCCTGCCACGCAACATCCAACCTCCATCCATCAGGCCATGCGGCACAGCGTGTTTGCCGGCGGCAAGCGCCTGCGGCCGATCCTCTGCATGGAAGCGGGGCGCATGATTGGGGCGGCATCGCTTGCTGGTTCGCACGCCAGTTCGCCTGCGGGACCGCTTGCTGGCTCGCTGCCCGCAGGCCTCGAGCAGGTGGGCGCGGCGCTCGAAATGCTCCACACTTATTCCCTGATCCACGACGATCTGCCCGCGCTCGATAATGACGACCTGCGGCGCGGACGTCCCACCTGCCACAAGGCCTTCGGCGAGGCAACCGCCATCCTTGCCGGAGACGGCCTGCAGACGCAGGCCTATGAGGTGTTGGCGCAGATCGGTTGCCCAGCCGAAGCGCGCGTCGCCATCATCCGGGAAATCGCCCACGCCACCGGCACCATCGACGGCATGATCGGCGGCCAGGTCGTTGACCTCGAAGCCGAACACAAGAAGCCCGACCTCGCCACCCTCGAATACATCCACCGTTCGAAGACCGCGGCGCTCATCGCCGCCAGCGTGGTCAGCGGAGGAATCTACGCCGGGGCATCGGATGCGGATATCGCCCGCCTGCGGACCTATGGGCAGTCGATCGGTCTGGCGTTCCAGATCGTGGACGATGTGCTCGACCTGACTCAGACCTCCGAGCAACTGGGGAAAACCGCGGGCAAGGATGCAGCAGCGGAGAAGACAACGTATCCCGCGTTATTCGGAATCGAGGAATCGCTCCAGAAAGCCGATGCCCTGGTCGATCAGGCATGCGCGGAACTGAACGAATACGGTGAGGCCGCGTCGACTCTGAAAGACCTCGCTCGCTACCTAGTCGAGCGCAAGAAATGATCGTGTAGGGACGGGCGCCCTCGCCCGTCCAAGCCGAGCGCAGCTCAGCAGCTGCCTGTGGTCACAGCAACTCTCGATTCGCTACAGTGCTCCCCTGGCTTCCGGCGAGAAAACAACACCCGGCACTACCGGCCCTTGAATCTCCTCCCTCGCAGCGGTACAGTGTTTATGCTCTCGCGGTCTCCCGCCTTTCTTATTCCTCACCAGCAACTTGCGCGTAATTGCTGCAGTGTGTGTGCAACTAAAGGCGGTCCTTGGACGAGTACCACAACATGTGGTGTTTTATTACTTGACCCGTCCCTGCATTCGCCGTTAGAGTTGGTCAAAAGCGTGGGTGACGTTCTCGTTTCATGGGGACGGTATCCTACGATACGGCCAGCGAGGAACCTCGGGAGTTAACAGCGGAAGTTAACCTCCGGATTCCCGCAATTTGCAGCGCACTCCAGCCAGCGCAAACCGAGTCCGCGGACCGCAGTGTCCGCCCACGAAGGAGTCACTTTGCTCAAACTTAAGAAGCTGCAAATCCTGGGATTCAAGTCGTTCTGCGATCGCACCGAATTGAAATTCCATGGCGAAGGCATCGCCGCCATCATCGGGCCCAACGGCTGTGGAAAGTCGAACATCGCCGACGCGATTTCCTGGGTGCTCGGCGAGCAGTCGGCGAAGTCGCTGCGCGGCTCGCGCATGGAAGATGTGATCTTCTCCGGCACGCGCGACCGCAACCCCACCGGGATGGCGGAAGTGTGCCTCACTTTGATTGACCCCGAAATTTATGGTGGGCCGGATACGAACGCGCCCACCGAGATCGAAATTCAAGACGACCTCCCTTCGGCGGGAATCAACTGCGAAGAAAACTGGGATGAAGCGGAGCTCCGCGCCCAGGCCGCCGTGGAAACGGAACGGGCCGTCGAGGAGGCCCAGCCCGGCAAGACCGAAGAGGTGGAAGGCGAGGCCTCGGCCGAAGCGCCGGCTGACGAAGCGTCGGCTAGCGACAGCGCAGTGGCAGTGCTTGGGCCCCAAGTAGTTCTGAAAATCCGGCGGCGCAAATTCAATCAGCAGCAGCACCATGCCGGAGAGATTTCGGTGACGCGCCGGTTGTTCCGCAGCGGTGATAGCGAATACCTGTTGAATGGAAAACTGTGCCGTTTGCGCGACATCCAGGAATTGTTCATGGGAACGGGCCTTGGGCCGGAGTCGTACGCGCTCATCGAGCAAGGACGCATCGGTCAGATTCTGAGCAGCCGTCCGACGGACCGCCGCGCCATCATTGAAGAGGCGGCTGGGATTACGAAATTCAAGACGAAGAAGCGTCTCGCCGAGGCGCGTCTCGAAGACGCCAAAACGAATCTGAACCGTGTGAACGACATTTTCGAAGAGGTCACGCGGCAGATGAACTCGCTCAAGCGCCAGGCCAGCAAGGCCGAGCGCTATGCCAGGCTGCGCGACGAAATGCGCGCCAAGCTGCGGGTGGTGCTCGCCAGCAAGTTCACCCAGATGGACCAGGAAAGCGTGACCCTCGATGCCCAGATCAATCAACTGGCCGAGGAAATTCGCCTGCAGACCGAGAGCGTGCAGCAGTCGGAGACCGAGCACTCCGAGCGCACGCAGCGCGGATACGCGATCGAGGCGGAAACGCGGCAAAATCGCGAGCGGCTCAACCAGATCGCGATCGAAGGCGATCGCGGAAAGGCACGCATCCGAACCAACGAAGAGCGTTGCGCCGAATTGATCGTACGCACGGCCTCCGCGGAAGCGGAATTGGCGCAAGCTCAGCATCGGCTCACGGCGCTTGAACAAGAACGCGACGGTCACCAGCAGGTGCTCGACTCAGCGGCGGCGGACCTCGCAGCGGCCCAGCAGGAGCTTGCGCTCAGCCAGCAGGAAACGGCCTGCGCCGCCACCAACCTGGCAATGCTCGAACAGGAGCAGGAGTCGCATCGTGCCGCCATTCTGGAGGCAGTTGGCGAAGCTTCCAACCTCCGCAATCGGCTCACCCAGTCCGAGGAGCGGCTGGCGGGCATCGGCCGCGAGGAGCAGCGCCTGCAGGCCGAGATCGCAACCGCCTCGTCGCAATCGGAAACCTTCGGCGGACAGCGCGGTCAGATTGCTCTGGAATTCGAAAGCGTTTCGCAGCGCGCCAGCGGCCTCGCCGCTGAGATCGTGAGCCTGCGTGAGTCCATCGAGAGCAAGCGCGCGGCGGAGAGCGAAACCAAGAAACACCTCGACTCCATCCGTTCTGAATACGCCACGGCGCTCGGCAAAAAGGGGTCGCTCGAAGCGGTCATCGCCGAGCACGGTTATTCCACCGAGTCGGTGCGGCGACTGTTTCAATCGGGCGCGCTGCAGGGAGGAAACGCTCCCGCCGGTGTGCTCGCCGATTTTCTTGAAGTCGAACCGCGCTACGAACGCGTCGTCGAAGACTTCCTGCGCGACGAACTGAACTACGTCGTGGTCAAGTCATGGGACGCCGCCGACGAAGGCTTGCGCCTGCTGCGCTCCGACGTCAACGGGCGCGCCACATTCCTTGTGCATCCGGAGGACTCGCAAGCGAAATTCTCGTTTGTCGCGGATGAAAGCCATCACTACGCTCCTCTCAGCGACACGGTCCTCCCGTTGAAGAACTCGATTCGCGTGTTGAATGGATTCGGCAAGTCCCTCGAAGTGATCCTGCCGAAGCTGGGAAATGGCTACATCGTTCCCGATCCCGTGGTGGCCCGTGAACTCGCGCTCTCCAGCCCGGACGCGTTCTTTCTCTCCCAGACCGGGGAATGCTTCCACAACGTGACCGTCACGGGGGGAAAGCAGCGCAGCGAGGGACCGCTCTCCATGAAGCGCGAGTTGCGCGACGTGCTGCGTTTGCTCGAAGAGCTGGAGCGGGCTCTGCGCGAGAAGGAAATGCTGGCGCTCTCCCTGGGGCGCGAAATCAAGGAGTACACTTCCCTGCTCGATCGCCTGGAAGACGAGAAGCGCGAGGCCGAGAAGCAGGCGATGACCTCCGGGCATTTGCTGCGGCAATTGGACGGCGAGATGTCGCGGGTGCGCGAACGGATTGCGATCTGCGAACGCGAACTGCAAAGGCTGGCGGCGGAACGGCAGGAGCAGGAAAGCTTGATCGGATCGCGGCAAGCGGAGCTGACCACAATCGAGGAAGCGCGCAGCCAATTCGAAACGCAGCTTGCGGCCGGGCAAGACCGCCTCGCCGCTCTGCGCAGCCACCGAGACGCTGCCGCTGAAACCACCTCGCAGCGGGCCGCCCGCGTGGCCACGCTCGAAGAGCGCCACCGCTCGGCCACGACACTGCTTCAGCGCATCCAGACCCTTGTGTCCGAGATGCGGGAGCGGGCTGGCGCTTTGCAAGCCCAAATGGAATCGGCGAGCGCCGAAATTGCGCAACGGCAGAACGAGAACGTGCAACTGGCCGAGCAGTTCGTGCAGTTCGAAGCCGAGCGCAATGCTGGAGAAGCGCGCGAAGGACTGCTGCAACTTGAGTCTGAGCAAGTGCGGGCGCGTCTCACCGAAATTGACGAGCTTCTTCGCAGCACGCGTCGGCAGCTCGATCTCGCTCGCGACCGCCGGGGTGAGCTATCGGCCACGGCCGCCAAGCTGCAATCCGACCTGCAACACCTGGCCGACACCTGCCTGAATGAACTCGGCATCGAACGCCCGGTCCTGATGGCCGACACGACGATTCCGCTGGTTACCGCGGATGAACTTGCGCTCGAAGATCAGGCCCACCGTGAAATGCGCGCCCGCCTCGACGCCATGGGCCCGGTCAACATGATGGCTCTCGAAGAGTACAAGGAAACGGCGGAGCGCCACGAGTTCCTCTCCACCCAGAGGAAAGATCTGATCGATGCCATCGAAAACACCGCCGCCACCATTCGCGAAATCGATCAAGTCTCGCGGCAGAAATTTGAAGAAGCGTTCAACCGGATTAACGAGAACTTCCAGGCCACGTTCCGCAAGCTGTTCGGAGGCGGACACGGCTTCATGCGGCTCACCGACATCGAAAACAGCGCGGAGAGCGGCATTGACGTGGTGGCATCGCCTCCCGGGAAAAAACTGCAGAACGTGCTTCTGCTCTCCGGCGGCGAGAAGGCGCTCACCGCGCTCGCGCTGCTGGTCGGAATCTTCCAGTACACACCCAGTCCGTTCTGCATCCTTGACGAAGTCGATGCTCCGCTCGACGAAGCCAACATCGCGCGCTTCACCGATCTGGTGCGTGAGATGAGCGTGCAGACCCAGTTCATCCTGATCACGCACAGCAGGAAGACCATGAGCATCGCCCCCGTGCTCTACGGCGTGACCATGCAGGAGCCGGGAGTATCGAAGCTGGTGTCGGTTAGGTTCGGAGCCGCGTAATGGGGAGGGCGGTCGAGGCCTACCGGTTGCCACCGCCTGACCTTCTCGCATACAACCGATGGGTAGTGTCCTAATTTGTACAATTTTGCCGTTATGAAAATGCTTATTCTCGCAATCGTAGTTGTATCGGCAATCGTGGTAAACGGGCAGGAAGAAGGCTCCAAGACCACTCCCAATCAAGGCCCCTCCGAACAGGCGCAGAAACCAGAGCAGGCACCTACAACCCAGACTCCACCGAACATCGTAGTAAACAAGGAGACAACCAATACACAGGGCAATGGGACCGAAAATCAGTCGAAGAGCTACCTCTTGCGCCTGTTTGCTCCCGAAAATCTCCCGAACATCGGATTGCTGTTTGCGGGTGTTGTAGGAATCTGTGTTGCTATCTGGACACTGAATCACATGCGCGAGAGTTCGGAGAGACAGTTGCGGGCCTATGTAGTCGCAGAAGTTGGAAGTATCGTTAACATCGCGAATCCTGTCGAAGTACCGGGAGTCACGCTTACGCCCACTGAGGCAAGAGCCGCGTTTCCGTGGGGGCCAATTGCTAAAATTGCGATCAAGAATGCTGGTCAGACGCCCGCCTACCAAGTTGGGCATTGGGGAAGTATATGTTTTCGGGAGTATCCACTCGCCTCAACCCTTCCCTCTAACCCACACACAGCAAGGCCAATGCCTTCCATTATGGGTCCGGGCACTATTGCTACCAAACTCTTCCTCTTTGGGCCGTCTCTCACCCCCCAACAGATTTCGGATTTGAGAGCCGGCAGCGGAGCTGTCTACGTTTACGGCGAGGTCACGTACAGGGATGCGTTCGGTAACGAACGATTCACGAACTACCGATTGATGTACCACACCATCGGCGGGGCTATTGGCGTGAGCACTGACTTGAGCTTTACCGAAGATGGAAACGAAGCAAATTAGCCATAGAAAACAAATTAGGACTCTACCCAACTCGGGAACTGCTTTAGTGTTCGTATACAACCGATGTATGATGTATACACCATGCCCGAATCTTCGGTTCTCACTCTCCGCTTGGATGCCAAACTCAAGAGTCAGCTCGACCGTTTGTCGAAATCGATGAACCGGAGCCGCTCGTTCGTCGCCGCCCAGGCGATCCAGGAATTTGTCACCGTGAATGAGTGGCAGATCAATGAAATCAAGAAAGGTATAGCCGAGGCCGACGCTGGCGACTTCGCCAGCGACAAGGAAGTGCAGCAGGTGCTGAAGCGTTGGATGCGTCGTGCGCGTTGAGTGGCTGCGAGCAGCTCTCGACAACTTGAACGCTGTGGCAGAGTATATCTCGCGCGACAATCCCGTCGCTGCCGCCCGCACCGTGGCGGCGATTGTGAATGCGGTCGAAAATCTCGAGCGGTTTCCAGCTTCAGGTCGGCCGGGCCGGGTATCTGGCACTCGGGAGTTAGTGGTCTCGGGAACGCCATACATAGTTCCTTACCGCGTGCGCGGCAATGTGGTGCAGTTGATCCGCGTTTTCCACGCCGCTCGGAAATGGCCCAGCCGGCTTTGAACCGTCACGGAGTTCCGTGCGTTTGAAGATCCAGCACGGCAGCAGAACTTTTCGGTTGACACATCCAGTGTTCTTTGTCTTTTGAGACGCGAAAACCACTGCCTTTTTTTCCAGAGCCTTCCTCAGCTTTTCCACATCGCCACCCCTCGCAAACCAGCCCTGGACAAGGCTTCTGGCTTACACTGGAACTGTCAACACTTTTCGATGCAACGGCGGACGGCGCAAACCGGCGCGTGTGATGGAAATCGTTGACAAATTTTCCGCGACAGCTAGAATACGCAAAGTTTTTCCCCGGTGAATTTATACATGAGCCCCGAAATTTTAGATACCGTTCTCCTGCGAACGGACTACTCCGAATTGGAGTTGCACGCCAGCGGCAAGGTCCGCGACGTCTACTGCCTCGACGGCGACCACCTGCTGTTCGTGGCCACCGACCGCATTTCGGCCTTCGACTACGTGCTGGCGACCGGCATTCCGCACAAGGGCCGGGTCCTAACGCAAATCTCGCTGTTCTGGTTCGACTTCCTCAAGGACATCGTCCCCAATCATTTCGTCACCGCCGACGTGAACCGCTACCCGGCGGCGATTCGCCAGCACGCCGACGAACTCCGCGGCCGCTCCATGATGGTGATGCGCGCCGAGATGTTTCCGGTCGAGTGCGTCGCGCGCGGCTACCTTTCCGGCTCCGGATGGAAGGAGTACAAAGCGACGGGCACGGTCTCCGGCGTCAAGCTTCCGCCGGGATTGAAAGAGTCCGACCAACTGCCGGAGCCGCTGTTCACGCCTGCAACCAAGGCCGCCACCGGGCACGACATCAACATTTCGTTCGAAGAAATGTGCAAGCTGGTCGATCCCGAGTTGAGCCGCCAGCTTCGCGACATCACGTTGCGCATCTACAAGAAAGCCGCGGATTATGCGCGGCAGCGCGGCATCATCATCGCCGACACCAAGTTTGAATTTGGGCAAACCGCCCAGGGCATCACCCTGGCGGATGAAGTACTCACACCGGATTCCTCGCGCTTCTGGCCGGCCGACACTTATCAACCGGGCAAGGCGCAGGATTCCTACGATAAGCAATATGTACGGGATTACCTCGAAGAAATTCGCTGGAACAAACAACCGCCCGCGCCAGCCCTCCCCCAGGAAGTGGCGCTGCGGACGAGCGAAAAGTACCTCGGGGCGTATCGTCAGTTGACGGGACGCGAGTTGGAGATTTAGCCCGCGTGCGCTGGGATCATTGCATTCGGATCACTGAACTTCGGATCATTGAGCTTCGGATCCTTGAACCATGAGCATTGCGGACTGGATCATCCTCGGCTTTCTGGTATTCTCCGTGGCTGCGGCAGCCAGCGAAGGCTTCTTCCATGAAGCCTTCAAGCTGGCTGGCTTGGTCGTGGGTTACCTGCTGGCCGCCTGGCAGTATCATCGCCTGGCGGACTGGTTCGCGCCTCATTTGAAATCGCCGTGGTTAGGTGAGATCGCTGGTTTCCTAATCATTTTTTTCGCGGTCCTGATCGTCGCCGGCTTTGCCGGAAGGATCGCGCGCTGGGCAATGAAGAAAGCCGGTCTGAGCACAATTGACCGGATTCTGGGCGCAGTACTTGGTATGTTGCGGGGCGTCCTGGTGGTGGCGATCGTGCTCACCGCCATGGCCGCTTTTGCGCCCGCCGCGAAGTGGCTGGCGGAATCGGAGTTCGCTCCGTATTTTCTGGTAGGCGGAAGGGCGGCGATCTGGCTCGCGCCGCCGGAATTGCGCCACCGCTTCTACCAGGGCTTGGATTACATGCGGCAGGTGCATTCGGCAACGGAGACAGTCCAGCCGCAATCATCCGGGCCGGCAAAGTAGTTTTTGTTAGAGCTGGTCTCAAAAACTCGGCTTTCGTAGAGACGGGGCTGGCCCCGTCTCAGACTGCCGAAGAACTGTGGTTTACGCAGGCTTTTGGGAAGGGCCCGGCTTCAGCCGTGCCGCTCGGAGCCGCATAAACACTGGGCTTTAGCCCCTGAGGGAACCGCCCGTCCCCTCTGAAACCGGTTTATGAAACAAGTTCTAGTAATTGGCCAGTGAAAGAGTTTCAGATTGTGAAGGTACGGAAACGAGGCAGCAAGTGAAAGATCAACTGGAAGCACTCATTCTTCAGATGTACAAAAGCAATATCCTCTATTCGGAAGCGGTCCGTGAGTTTAAAAAGCGCTTCATCATGACCGTGCTCGAAGAAAACCGGGGCAATCAGTGCAAGGCCGCGCGGCAATTAGGCATGCACCGGAACACGCTCAGCCGGACCATGCAGGAACTCAAGATTGATGTTCGTCCGTTGCGCGCCGGCGCCAAGCGTCCGCCCCGCAGCGCGCGTCCGCTTACGCTGGAGAAAAAACAGGCTCGCTGAACCCCACTCGCAGCTTGTGGCAAGAAATGAAGAAGGCGGTCCCGATCGGGGCCGCCCTCTTTCCTCCTCTTACAGATTCTTCCCAGCCAGGGTTTTCCTGAGACCTGACACCTGCGACCTTACCTCTAGTACCGTGACCGCGTGATTGTTGCCGCTGTCGATCCATGCCCGGACTGGACGGGCGAGGGCGCCCGTCTCTCCATCGCAGGACTTATCACGCGGTCGCGGCTCTAGTGTGCGGCCGGCTTCTTGCGGGCTGGCGGCTTCGGCGCCGCTTTCACCAGCAAGGCCCCTTCGTTCATCGTCATCACAAACGGCTTCGCCACGTAGGAGACCGGAGTTCCTTCGAACTGGAAGTCGGCATCCTCCTTCGGCATCTGCTTCGCCGGGATCGCCGCCGACATGGTCAGATCGATGTCTGCACGCTTGGCGTCGATATCGTCCGAACTGCCAGCCAGTTTCAGTCTGGTTGAGGCTTTGCTCGAGGAGTCGATACTGAGGATATGCGCCACCATCTGCAACGGCTTTCCTTTCAGTGCGCTCCACACCTTGTCGGCGTCTTCGGGCGTGCCATCGGAAAGAACCATCTGCCACTCCGCGAAGCTCATCTCCTGAACTTTCTTGCTCTTGACCAGGGCCGCCGCCTGCTCGGCGGGAGTTGGCGGCACGTACTGCTTGATCGTGAAAGTGGCCGGCGGAAGCGTGGTGGTGGCCGTCAGCGCCAGCACATCGCTCCATCCCTCTTCGCTGCCGTGGTACTTGTTGTACTTGCTCTTGCCGAACTTGGCGATCTGATCCTTGCCCGCGCCCTGCGCCAGATTGGCAGCGCGCGCGATGAAGAAAAGTCCATCCAAGTCTTTTTCAGTCGGCCCCGCCGTCAGGTAAGCGAGCGCCAGCGGATAGAGGTCGCGCAGGTTGGTCGGATCCCCTTCCACCGAGGCACGCAGGAACTTCTGGGCCTTCGCGTAGTCCTTGGCCTGGTAGGCGCTTATGCCAGCCGCGCCGTTGAAGATCACCGCCGTCTGCGCTTTCAGCTTTTCCCAATCTGCCGCCGGCGTGCCATCCGGCTTGATCGCGGCCGGCAGACACCCCAGGCCTTTTTCACCGTACTGCCCGGCGTCGGCAAGATTCTGTTGCGCGCTCTGGCCCGCTTCCGCCATCGCCCGCTTGGTGTAGGCCAGCAGCGCCAGCGCCCGGATGTTGCAGGGGTTCGCCGTCAAAACTTTCTGCGCCGTTTCCAGCGTCTTGGCCTGATTGCCCGTCTGCTGGTAGGCGCCCATCAAAAGTTCCAGCGCGTCTTCCTTCATCACGCTGTTGGGATACTGGGTCAGAAACGCTTCCAAGCCGCTGACCTTGGCCGGGGCGTCCGTTTGCTGCACGGCGCCCACGTAGGCGTTATACTCGGCCGGGTCTTTGATCTCTTTTTTCTGGGGCGCTGCCGGAGACGGCGTGGGGCTCTGCTGCGGCGCGGGTTGGGCTGGCGCGGAAGCGGTTTGAGCGACGGCTGTAACCGCGGCTACCAACAACATCGCGAGAACAATCTTCTTCATTCCTGTGGCTCCTTAACTCTTCGGGGAAGCTGGAGTTGACATCGTGCCCGATTCCACCCATGCCTGGTGTCGGGCTTGCACCATGAACTAGTCTTTCACTGACACTCACACGGACTGGTCCAGAAAATCATGCGCCGCCGGTCGATCTGCCGCAGCTTAACATTATTCCGGTGAGCGGATTATAAGGATGTAGTCCCGCTAAGGCAAGGGCTTGCTCGTTTCATCCCTTCTACCCGTTTCCTTCCGTCCTGTAGAGACGGGGCTTGCCCCGTCTCCGCAAACCCGGCATGCCACCCAGCGTAGATTCCCTCCAACCCCTTCCTTTGAGGCAAAATAGAGTGACGACGTAATTGGACAATAATGTTCTCTCGGAGGAACCCATTTTGACGAAAGCTGCATCGCACCCCCCTCTGGCCGGCCAAGTCGCCGTCATCACCGGCGCCGGACGCGGCATTGGCCAAGCCATCGCCTTGACCCTCGCCGAACTCGGCGCCCACACCGTCTTATGCGGACGCTCGCGCGCGGCCCTCGAACAAACCGCCGCCGCCATCGAGAACAGCGGCGGCCAGAGTTCCGGGAAAAGTTCTGAGAAGAGTTCGGAGAAAAGTTCTGTGATCGAATGCGATGTCACCGATCTGCATTCGGTCGAAGCGCTCGCCGAGCGCATCGAGCGCACCTTCCACCGCCTGGACATTCTCGTCAACAATGCCGGCATCAGAGGCGCAGGAGGCCCACTCCATCAGATCCCGCCCGACAATTGGGACCGCGTGCTGAACACGAACCTGCGCGGCGTGTACTACTGCATCCGCAGCCTCGCGCCCATCATGATCAAGGCCCGCAGCGGACACATCATCAACATCTCGTCCCTCGCCGGCAAGAACCCTCTGCCCAACGCGGCCGCCTACGCCGCCTCGAAGTGGGGCTTGAATGGCTTGACCTACTCGGTCGCGGAAGAATTACGCGCCCACAACATTCGCGTCTCGGTAATTTGCCCCGGATCCACTCACACCGAGTTCAGCCCGCATGAGGGAAAGAATGCCGAGAAGATGCTGCAAGCCGCGGACGTAGCGCACGTAGTAGCCATGCTCGTGACCCAGGCCCCGCAATCCTTCGCCAGCGAAATCCTGCTGCGGCCGACGCAGAAGCCCTAGGTGAGCTAGCCGCCTAAGAATTGTTGTCCCTGTCGGGGGGTCGAAGAGCCTCAGTTCTCGACGAATTCCTTTTCGCCCATGCCCTCGTCGTCGTCGCCCACCTTGCCCGACAACTCCGGCTCCAGCCCCAGCTGCTCGATCAACTGTTTGACCAGCAAATCCGGCTGCTCCTCGCCGTCTTTCTTCTCCGCCAAATCGTCGTACTCGCGCCCCGCGACTGTGGACCAAGCTGTAGCCCCAATCGGACGGCGCTCCACGCACTCGCGATCAATCACCACCAGGGTCGGCAGTTCCGGCTCAAACGATGCGTGTTTAATATTGACCGACGCCGTCCGCAGCGCATGCAGCAGCAGGGCCGCCGTCCGGTGATCGATCTGGTTCGTCACCAGCAACCGCATCACCTCGGCCAGTCCCACCTGGATGGAGTTTGCGTCCTCGAGCGTCGGCAGCGTTATTGTTCCGCGCTCATGGAAATTCATGTTGATCTCCATGTTCTTCTGAGACCATTGCATGTGAAAGTGACAATACTTCTCATCGCGCAGCGCGGGCGATCCGCACTGCGTCCCGTTGACTTTAATGTGCTGACAGCGACGAATACTCACCGGATATGAAGGCATTTTCTGGCTCCTGTTTCGTGTATGAGTGATATGAATTCCAGACCGTTACTATTGGTGTATTAACCAAGTAGTACAAGAAAAAAACTTCTTCCCCGGTCTTTTGGAATCAGAGAGTTAGGCGCTTTTGACGCTCCAAATCTTTGACTCTTAAGGAGTTATACGTAAAATATTCCGGAATAAGGACTTAGCTCATCAATTGTCAAAGAACGGTGAAGACGGGAAGGGGCAGCGGGGAACGTCCGCTACTTGTGAGCGGAAGGCTCCGTCGTTGCCCCAATTCAGGTGCATATTTTCGCATTATGCGGGATGGGAGTCTGTGATGGCGCTCACTGGGTGGATGTGATGAAAAAAGTGGGCCCAACGGGAGTGCCGCTCGCTGGAACCCTTGCTAGAATGCCGGGATGCCGACGGTGCTGCGATCGGGGCCGTATCGCTTCTACTTCTACAGCCACGAGCCCAACGAGCCGCCGCACATTCATGTTGACCGCGCATGTTGACCGCGACGATCTGTCGGCCAAATTCTGGCTTAGTCCCGTCCAACTGGCAGGCAACTTTGGATTTCGCGCCCACGAACTGCGCGAGATACAATCGATGGTGACCGAGTCGCGTCAGCGGTTTCTGGAGGCATGGAATGAGTTTTTCGGCATCGTCGGCGGATGAGCGCGTGCTGGACGTCCAATTCACCGACGACACAATCAGCGTGAACCTGCGCGACGGCCGCGTCATAACCGTGCCGCTCGTCTGGTATCCCCGGCTGCTCGACGCTAGAGCTTCGCAGCGCAAGAACTGGAAAATTGCCGGCGGTGGCTACGGAATTCATTGGCCTGACATCGACGAGGATCTGAGTACCGAAGGATTACTGCGAGGCGCGCCCGCGCCCAGAACGTCGGTTCCCGCGAAATAGAAGCACCGGATGGAAGAAGGGCTGCTCCGGCAACCGAGACGCAAATCGGTAGTTCTCCTACGGTGCGGACGCGTCTACCAGCCTCCCGCCCAAGCGGAGCTTGGACTGATTGGATAAGAGCGAAGGCTCGATCGACCCGGTAGTCTTGGTTTGAGGACTAAGGCTCCTGGGGAGGAAGGAGCCTTCGCATGATGATTATAGGATGTGATTTCCATCCCAGCTGGCAGC
>JBEKDG010000056.1:0-24366 GCA_050014475.1 Terriglobales bacterium
CCGATGCAGAAAGACTTCCTCGTCTCCCGTTCCCAAAAATCCGACAGCTTCTTGATTGTCGTTCAAGGCAGGGAAGTTGTGAGGCAACTCCAGGTCGAGCCAATTAGTGTTTTGGGACAACTCTGTTGCTTGCGCTGGCGCTTCCGCGCCTGTCTGTCGGTCTCTCGCTCTGCGGCCTCTTCTGGCGTGTAAACGTGGTCAGCATAACTCCATCCAGCCCGACAATCGTATATACTTCCAACACTATGAAGTACCCGCAGGCGCGCGCCCGGGTGTATTCGATGGGGTTTTCGTTTCGTCAATCTCCGGGCCGTTTCTAAATCGCAACATGGATGATTCCAGATCACGGCCGGACGAAAAGTCGGTTACTAAAAAGCCCGCGTTTCCCGGTGTCGGGACACCGTTTGCCGGTGAGAGTTCCGGCAGCAATGTCCCTGTTCCTCCTCAGGACGGAGCCACTCTCGCCGATCCTTTCCCGAAGGCGAGCGATCCCGAAGCCACGCTGGTAGACGCCGACGCTACGATCGCGCCGGGAACTTCGTTTCGCCGGACCCCGGCGCCGCCACGCAGCCGGATTTCCGGTTCGCAAGCCAGCGCAGCCGTATTCCAGATCGGCGACTTGCTGGGCGGGCGATATGAAATTCTGCAACTTCTCGGCGAAGGCGGTATGGGCGCCGTGTACAAGGCTGCGGACCGCGAACTTGATCGGTTCGTCGCATTGAAAGTCATCCGGCCTGAGCTGGCTTCGAACCCCTCGATCCTGGCCCGTTTTAAGCAAGAGTTGCTGCTCGCTCACCAAGTCACGCACCGCAACGTGATCCGCATTTACGACCTCGGCGAAGCCGAGGGCGTGAAGTTCATCACGATGGAGTTCATCGAGGGTAAAGATCTACGGGCCCTCATCCGCGAGAAGAAGAAATTTGCTCCAGAGGAAGCGGTAGATGTCATTCAGCAGGTGTGCCAGGCTCTGGATGCGGCGCACAGTGTCGGGGTGATTCACCGGGACCTCAAGCCGCAAAACATCATGCAGGACGGCACGGGCCGGATCCTGGTGATGGATTTCGGCTTGGCCCGCACCCTGGGAGGCGACGGGATGACTCAAACTGGTGCGATTGTCGGCACCATCGAGTACATGTCGCCCGAGCAGGCTCTGGCCAAAGAGCTCGATCAACGTTCGGACATCTTCGCTCTCGGTCTGATCTTGTACGAAATGCTTACGGGCAAAGGGCCCTTTGCAGCCGAGAGCGCTCTAGCCAGCCTCATCAAACGGACTCAGGAGCGTGCGATTCCAGTGTCGGATGTTGACGCTCAGATTCCTGGGGCGTTGAGCGGGATCGTGAGCAAGTGCCTGGAACGCGATTTGGACCAGAGATACCAGAGTGCCTCGGCCATTCTTGCGGACCTGAACACGTGGAAAGACAAGAGAGCCGCCGGCACAATCAAGTTCGACGCAAGCGTCAAACCTTGGGGCCAGACTGTTCCGTGGCCACTGATTACTGGGATTGTGACTGTCCTGGTCCTGGCGATCAGTGGGTACCTGCTTCGCGACCGGCTTTTCAGATCATCGCCCAGCACCGGACCTGCTTCTGCGGGGCCTGCAGTGTCGCTGGCGATTTTGCCTTTCCGCAATGCGTCCGGAGATCAGACTTTGGATTGGCTCGGCCCCAGCTTGGCCGACATGTTGAGTACCGATGTAGGTCAGTCAGCGCGCTTGCGCACAGTTAGCCCTACCAGTCTGCACCAGATATTCAGCGACCTGCGCATTTCCTCCGCGACCCCGCTCGACCCCGCGACGATCCGGCGCGTAGCTGATTTCAGCAACGCTGACCGCGTGGTTTGGGGGCAGTACGCCAAGTTCGGCGACCAGATCCGCATTGATGCCACACTTCAGGACATCAAGAACGACCGCACGGTTCCCCTGAAAATAGATGTGCCCAATGAAAAAGAGATTCCCGGCGCGATCGATCGCCTGGCGGAGTCCATCCGCCAGAAGCTTGCGCTCCCGGAGAACGTACTTAAGGAGCTGAAGGCCAGTTCTTTTCAACCCAGCTCAAAGTCGATTGCTGCGTTGCGCGACTACGACCAGGGCATCGGGTTGCAGCGGGACGGGAAGAATCTGGAAGCGCAGAAGCAATTCGAGGCGGCAACTAAGGAAGACCCCACCTTCGCGCTGGCATTTTCCAAGCTGGCACAGACCTACAGCAGTTTGGGCTATGACAGCGAAGCGGAGCAGTCCGCTAAAAAAGCCGTTGAGCTGAGCCAGGACCTCCCCGAGGCGGAGAAGTATTTGATTTCTGCCATTCGTTCGCAGGCAACAAAGAACTATCCGGAAGCAATCAAGGCCTACGAAACCCTGGCCAAGGCTTCGCCCGATAACTCTGACGTGCAATCGGCGCTCGCCAGCCTATACCAGGATTCCGGCGATCTCGTGAAAGCCCGCGCCTATTACCAGAAGCTCTTGTCCTCCAACCCCAAGAACGTAGCGGCAACTCTTGACCTCGGCCGCATCGCGATCAAGAGCGGCGACCCTCAAGGCAGTTTTGATCCTCTGAACCGCGCCTATAGCCTGGCTGCCCAAGTGGACAACCAGGAACAAAAGGCCGCCAGTCTGCACCTCATGGCTGTAGCTTACAGGATGTTGAGCAAGCCTCAGGAAGTTCTGCGCAACGAACAGGAGGCGCTCACTATCTGGCGCCACATCGGTCAGAAGCGTGGCTTGGCCTTTAGCCTGAACGAAATGGCCAGGGCCCAGGCTTCGCTCGGCAAAATCAAAGATGCGGTGTCCAACTTCCAGGAGGCTCTGCAGATTCGGCGTGAAATTGGCGACAAGCGCGGCCTGGCCGACACTCTGATCGATATGGGCAATTTCTCCGACGACCGCGGCGACCACGATCAGGCGCTCAAGATGTACAAGGAAGCCCTGGAGTTGGAGCGCGACATCGGCAATGAAAGTTTGCAGGCTATCTGTCTGAACAACATCGGAAGTGTGTACTCCGAAAAAAATCAATACGATGACGCTCTTACCTACTTCCAGCAGGCACTGCAGCTGCGCGAAAAATCGAAAGTGCCACAGGATATCGTCGAGGCAGTTCACAACCTAGGTCAAGTCTTGGGTGGTATGGGTCAGTACGATCAGGCTATTTCATACTACATGCGGGCGCTGGATTTGCGGCGCAGCATGAACGACCCACGTGGTACGGCTCTCGAGTCCTACGGCTTGGGCACCGTGTTTGATTACCAGGGGCGGTTCGGAGCAGCCATCAACTCCGAGCAGGACGCCCTCAAGATCTTCCGCGATCTCAAGGACAAGACCTTCTGGATGGCTGAAATGCTCGGGGGCTACGGAGAGGCGCTCATCCTCGCCGGGCGCGGAGACGAAGCGAAGAGTTCTTTGGACGAAGCGCTCAGCCTATCTCGCGAACTGAAGAACGACGGCGTGGTTGCGCAGACGTTAGGATTCGAAGGTGATGCGTTCTTCTATCAGGGCAATTTCAAGGCTGCTCATTCTCTTTACGAGCAGGCATTGCAGGCCGCTACACGCAGCAAGGAAGGGGACCGGATTCTGATCGCCAAAATAGGCCTGGCCAAAGTCGAAGTCCGTGAAAAGAGCGGACGGCAGGTCATTCCGAATCTCCGGGCGCTGATCCAGCAGGCGGATGATTCGAGCCTGAAATACTCTTCGGTGGAGTGCTCGATTTTCATGGCGGAAGCCATGATGCAAAGCCATGACTATACCCATGCTCGCCAGGAGTTGCAGCGCGCTTTGCTGCGCTCGGACAAACTTGGACAGCAGTCGCTGAGCGCGCACGCGCATTACCTGTTAGCGACGATCGCACGAGATTCCGCCAACAATACAGAAGCCCAGGATAATTACCGCGCGGTTATCCGCATGCTGGATACGATGAAAAAAGAGGCCGGTGCAGAGAAGTTGCTGCAGCGCTCCGACCTTAAAGCCATGTACGACGAATCCAGTCGCGGGTCCACGGCAGCAAAGATTTGAAAGAGCAGAAAATACGGGATGCCGACTTTTTGCCGGCACCCCGCTTTTGTATCCTAACTTCTGGCTAGCCAGGCTTTTTCCGTTCTGGTCAGTTCCTCAATGTGCGGTCACCAGTGTGCTGGCGGTCGAGGAGTTGCTTCCCGGCTTCGGATCAGCATTGAGCTCGCTTACCGTGGCAGTGTTCCTGATCGTGGTGCCCTTCGCCGCTGTCACCGTCACCGTAATTTGCACGGTCGCACCGTTCAGCGATGACCACGACAAGGGCATGAGCGTCCCTATGTTGCAAGTTACGGTACCGGTTCCTGAGCAAGTCACCGGGGTGCTCGAGCAACTGAAATGGCCGTTAGTGATGCCACAGTTTTCCTTGTTGCCCGACGCACTCACGAAGGTGGTGCTGCTGGGGAGTGTATCGGTGACTACAACTCCGACAGCGTTCGCTGGACCAAAATCCGCCACGCCGATGAAGTAAGTTAGCTTGCTGCCAGTGGCTACTTTCGGGGCTGCAAGCTTCAAGATCGCCACATCGGCCGCCCCAACCACGTTGTAAGTCGCCGTTTGCGACACGGTATTCGATGCGGAGTCCACTACAGTCGCAGTAAACGTATGTGGACCTGGCGTGGTCGTGTCGAACTGCGCCCCTTGAGCAACGGATCCGCCCGGACTGTCGGTCGCGCTGCAAGAAGCCTGCGTCAAATACGGTCCGGCTATACCGCCGTTTATGTTGGAGTTGTTTACCGCGGTGCAACCGTAGTTCGCTTGAGTCACTTGGCCCTGCTGATAGGTGCCACCATTCGCGGGCGCAGCAATGGTAACGAGCGGCGCCTCATACGGTGTGCTGTACGTTAACAGCCAGCACGAACCCGTGCCTCCGCTGCCGCCCTTAGCAGTGCCGATAGGATCCCCAGTTGAAGAGAAGGAGCTGATCTGGTTGCTCTGGAACAGTGGCGGGCTATTACCCGGATTCTGTGTGCAGGGGTGCAGCGGATCGGGACCCACGCCTTTGAGCCAGCCAACCAATGGTTCGGTTGGGTTGAATGGGTTTAACGCTGAGGCGAAGTTGAAGTCGGTGCCTAGCGTTGCATTGAACGGGTTGTCGTTCGAGCCACAGGTTCCCGGCGGGCATGTGAGCTCGAACATCACCGGCAAGTTCGTACCCGGACCATTAGCGTTCTGGTACACAAAACACTGAGCGCCTGGGAAGGTCGGGTTAACGATGCTGTTGCAGGTTGATTGACTTGCTACCGGTATCGCCGTGACCTGCGCCGTTACAGACGATCCGCTCGTCAGCTGTGCATTGTAATCGTAGCCGGTGCCGCCGTTTGCGACGCCGCCTTCGAAATCCAAGACGGTCTCCGTTCCCGTCGTAACCGTCCCCACCTGGGTTGGCCCGGCCACATTAAAAATCGCGATAACGTTCTGCGCCGAGGTCATCGTCAAGTCGCACGTCAGGTTCGTTCCAGAGCTCGCGCACGCGCCGCCCCAGCCCCCGAATGTGGACGGCGGCGTGGACGGCGACGGCGAATTCGGGCTCGCCGTCAATATGACTGGTGTTCCGATCGCATAGCTTGCCGAACACGTTCCCGTTACGATTCCGTTTGCTTCGCTGCAGTTGATCTGTCCCGTATTGTCTGTCACAGTGCCAGTGCCCAATCCCAGTTCCGTCAAAGTCAGCTCTTGCTCGGCCGACGTCTGCACATTGTCGATCGCCAGTGCTGACGGGTAACCCGTGTCAGTAAGATGCGAGACCATGAATTGTAGCGTGTAAGTGCCGGCGGGGGCCGAATAAGTGACGTGCATCCACCCCGTCGGGCCGCCCGGACAGGGGGCAATCGGACCAGCCGAGGCGGGCTCGCAGGAAGGGTCCGTGCCGTATTTGGGGACATTTCCGTATATGGTGGCTCCAAACGTGACGGTAGTCCCGGCGAAGAATGCCGTCGCCGGACTTATGGTTGCGACTCCCGGGCTGAGCTCATCCGGCGGCACCGCCGCGGCAGTCGCGGTGGTCGTGTTTGCCACAAAGAGATTGATCGGACTACCCTCCGAAGGCACGAGTTGCACCAGCGCAAAATCGGCAAAAGTGTAACTTCCGTCCGTCGTAATGAAATTTACATCGAAAGAGATGAGGCCGCCAGGCGACGTCAGCGTGAACTGCGGCGATGTTAACACGGTCTCAAAACTGGGCGTCCCTAGATCCGGGCCGGGGGTAAGACCAAGGGAAAGATAGGAAGGCGTAGCTAGTGTCGCGGCAGCCGGACATGTCGTCCCCGCGGCGCCGCTGCACCCATTGGAGATCCACCCGAAGTAGCTCCCCTCGGTGGGGGTGATGCCGGACGGGGCTTGAGCGGTGCCATCCAGGCCGACGGGTCCGCTGAATGTCCATGTGTTGGGTATGCCGTCTTCAAATCCTTCTGACAGCTGGGAGAACGCAGTCGCCGGCGCGAACAGAACCAATACCAAAACCGTCACCAAAGCAGCGGCTGGCATGAGATGTCTTTTCATAGGAAACTCTCTCTTTTCTCTCGTCAGGGTGAGAAGATTTGCAGCCATGGCGCATCCCCTCCTGGGGAATTTTCCGCCTGGATTCGAAACAAAAACCTGGGATCGGGAAGGGGGAACCCAACGTTGACAAAAGTCTTGGCGCGAGCCGAAACCACGATTCCCAACGCCTCGTCGTCCAAGACCCTGCAACCGAAACCAAGGAATTTTGCTCTCGAACGGCCCGCCTGTCAACAGAATTAAGGCGTGAAGCAGTAAATAAATTCGACCGGTGCAAGTTTGTGCATTTCCAATGCATTCGCTTGCACAGAGCCGGGTTTGAGGCGTGGCTCAATATCACGCGGTAACCCGACCGCTAGGGCTGCCGGTGGCGGACATCGGCTTGCTCTCGCAGCAGGGAGCGACGACTACTGCTGTGCGTATCGTGACACTCCACACATTGGCCTTTCACAACTGGCGAGTGCTGCTGCAATTCGGCAGATTTCTCATGGCAGGCGAAACAGATCTTTTCCTTCGGCATTGCCAGATTCAGCGTAGTCATGTCGCCTTCGGTCTTCGCCAGATGGCAGACCGTGCACGAAAGCGCCATGGCGGAATGCACTGACTTACCGCTCGTTTTATCAGCGTGACAGGAGGAACAATTGGCATCCTTGGGGAGGATGCCCGGGTGCTCGATGGTGGATGCTTGCATGGCCGCCGCCAGTAGCAGCAAAAGGCAACCGATCAGCGCGCTTGGCGTGTGCTTCATTGCAGATGCCACCTCCGCCGGTGCATTGCCCGGGATGAATTGCCCATTCCACTGGTGGTTAGCGGTCATTGTCACTGCCGGCGGAGATTATGCGCACGACCATTGGAAATCTGTGGTTAAAATCACGGACCTGAGTATGCGGAGCACAAAAAGCTAATGCAATAATGCTTTTATGTTACTGGAGGGTGGCCCACCAGCGAGCGGCCCAGTTAGCGGCTCATGGTGCAAGTACGGTTTGTATCAGGGCACGCCTTCAGGCGTGCCGTAGGTGCTGCGTTAAGAAAGCGCCTTCAGGCGCTGAGGTCGGAGATTCGAGTTTAACCACAGGCCCAGTTAGCGGCTCAGTAGTCCCGCGTCGAACTTTTCCCCGGCAGTCCCTGATCTTTCGTGACCTCGGCAGGATGCTCCTCACTTGCTAAGCTCCGACTGAGTTCCAGGAGGGCCCTTTGCCCGCGACCGCTCACCAATCCGCTTCTCAAGCAACGATCAAGATTCTCTATGGCGAGAGCGACGAACACACACTCTCCACCCAAGCCGCCGAAATCGCCAAAGCCGGCCATCGCGTGACCACTGCCCTCAACCGCCATGGCGTTCAGGAAGCCCTGCGCCGCGATGCCTTTGACCTGGTCATCCTCGGCCCCACCTTGTCCAGGGACGATCGCCATCACCTGCCCTACATGGTCAAGAAGGCTCACCCGGGAACGAAGGTCCTGGTCATGCACGCCGGCACGCACCATCACGCAGTCGACGCCGCGGTCGACCCCAGCATGAGCATGCACCGGATCCTCGAAAAGATCGCCGCCCTGCTTCAGCCCGCGCCCGTCCGCTAACCGCCAACCACTCCATTTTTTTGCGCGGCGTCGTAGAGACGCGGCTTGCCGCGTCTCATGGGCACGTTGAGACGAGGCAAGCCTCGTCTCTGCCGCTGATTTTTGTCGGAGAGGAGTTCCCGAAACTTAAAATGGGCCGCCAGCCAAGAAGCGGTGACTCTTCCTTGGCTATCGGCCCATTCGATCCGGACTGGGATCGGAGGTGATATCTCTATGCTATTCCCTTCGCCTCGATTGTCAAGGACCAACTTCCATGCTTCCCCAAAAATTCTACCTGTTTCCTTGCTTCCCCAAAAATTCTACCTGTTTCCTTTTAGGAAATTTCCCGCCAAAAACCGCTCCAATCATTGACACCTCCCTCGCTAGAGTGTTATTTTTATTGGTTTTAGAGGCGGCTCTTCTTCCAGCAGAATCAGCCAGCAGGATCAGAAGGATTCGATCGTCAGTTCGATCATCACAAAATGGACCAGACACTCCGACAACTAGGCGAACTACTGCTCGGAGCCGTGCCCACGGTCCTCCTTCTGGCCACGCTTTACATCCTCTATACCTTCCTCGTCCATCGCCCGCTGACCGCCGTGCTCGCCGAACGCCGCAGCCGCACCCAGGGTGCCATGGAAAAAGCGCGCGCCGACATCGCCTCCGTCGAAGCCCGTACCGCCGACTACGAGCAACGCCTCCGCGAAGCCCGCCAGAAAGTCTTCAAGAACCAGGAAGCCCGCCGCCAGCAGTCCACCCAGTCCCGCACCCAGGCCGTCAATCAAGCCCGCACCCGTGCCCAGGAACAGGTCAAGCAGGCCCGCGCCGGCATCGAAGAGGATAAGCACCAAGCCATGTCGAAGCTGCAATCCGATGCCGCCAGACTCGCCACCGATATCGTGCGCGCCGTGTTGCGCCCCATGGCATCCCCCAGCCAGGTTGGTGGCCAATGAAAATGCAGCAAGAGATCGTGTGGGGACGGGCGCCCTCGCCCGTCCAAGCCGAGCGCAGCTCGGCAGCTGCCCGTGCTTACGGCAACTCTGGTTCCGCTGCAATGAAGCTGAACCCGATGCCGGGAGTTGTCCGGTTTGGTTTCGTATCGGGGCATCGCTTCAGCGATGCCATAAACCGCCTGCTCTCAACCGCCCCTTTAGGGGCTGGGCTGCTCGCGCTCGCGCTCTTCGCATTCTCGTCGGCGATTCCATCCCGAGCCTACGCGCAAGGACCCTCCGCCGCACCGTCTCCCCAGCAAACTTCCGCAGCCCCCGCAAAAGAAGCCAACCAGCCCGCCCCCGATCACGAAAGCATCGGCGGAGAACTCGCCGAGCAGACCCGCGAGTCCACCGGCGCCGACGAAGAGGAAGAGCACGCCGCCCTCAAGCACGCCGCCCCGGTCCGTTGGCTGGCGCGTAAAACCGGTCTGAGCGTGCATCAGGCACATATGGTGGCGCTCAGTCTGAACTTCGCCATCATTGTCGTCGTTGTGTTCTGGGCCGCGCGCAAGTTCGTGCCCGGCATGTTGCGCAACCGCAGCCAATCCATCCAGCGGGCTTTGGAAGAAGCGCGTGCCGCCAGCCAGGATGCCAATCGCCGTCTGGCCGGCATCGAGAATCGCCTCCGCCAGTTAGATGTCGAAATCGGACAGATGCAGGCCACCGCGGAAAAGGAAGCCGAAGCCGAGGAAGGCCGCAGCCAGAAAGCCGCCGAAGAAGATATTCGCAAAGTGGTGCTGGCCGCCGAGCGGGAAATCGCCGCCGCCGCCAAGCAAGCCCGCCGCGAATTGTCCACCCACACCGCCGGCCTGGCCATCGCCCTGGCCCGCAAACAAATTAACGTCGATTCCAATACCGACCAGGTGCTGGTCCGTACTTTTGCCTCGAAGCTGGCGTCTCACAATAATAATAATGACGACGGCGGAAAGGACGGCCGCTAACCATGGCTTCCGTAGTCGGCATCTACGCCCGCGCCTTCGCCGATGTGGTAATGACGCCGGTTGCCGGGAAAACGACCAGCCACCTCGATCCCGCGCGCGCGTTGCAGGAATTGCACAGCATCGAAGCCCTGCTCAAGGAAAGCGATCCGTTGCGCCGCGTCCTCGAAAACCCGTCCATTCCCGGCGACCGCAAACGCGCCGTGCTGGATGCCATTACCACGCGGTTGGGCACGACAAGACAAGTACGGAATTTCATCGCCGTACTCACCGATCACAGAAGGCTGCCGCTGTTCAGCGAAATCCTGAGGCAAGTAGAGCAGGAATTGAACGACCGCCAGGGCTTCGCCGAAGCGCAAGTAAGCACTGCGCGTCAACTGAGCGACCCGGAGAAACAGATGCTCGAAGCCGAGATCGCAAAAATGACCGGCAAAAAAGTCCGAGCGCGCTACGAACAAGACGCCTCGCTGTTAGGTGGAGCAGTAGTGCAAGTAGGCAGCACGATTTACGACGGGTCGGTGAAGGGGCAGCTGGACCGGATAAGGGAGCAGTTGGTGGAAGGCTGACAGCTGCGAGCCACGAGCCACGAGCACACCGGTTCGCTCACAGCTCGGAGCCCGCAGTTCGAAGCCTGTGGGGACGGAGCTTGCTCGCTTTCTACAACCGAAGAACTGAAAGCTGAGAGCTAAAAGCAATGAGAGCTGACTTTATGCCACAAATCAAAGCAGACGAAATTACCCAATTAATCCGCGAGCAAATCGAGAACTATGAATCCAAAATCGCGGTCGACGAAGTTGGCACCGTCATCACCCTCGGTGACGGCATCGCCCGTGTCTACGGCCTCGACAAGGTCATGGCCGGAGAGATGCTCAGCTTCCCGCACGGCGTCGCCGGAATCGCCATGAACCTCGAAGAAGATCAGGTCGGCGTGGTCCTGCTCGGCGAATACACCGAGATCAAGGAAGGCGACGAGGTCAAGCGCACCGGCCGTATCATGAGCGTGCCCGTGGGCGACGCCCTGATTGGCCGCGTCGTCAATTCGCTCGGCGTGCCGATCGACGACAAGGGTCCGATCGCCACCGATAAATTCATTCCCCTCGAGCGCCTCGCTCCCGGCGTCGTTGCCCGCCAGCCCGTGCGCGAGCCCATGGCCACCGGACTAAAGGCCATCGACTCCATGATCCCCATCGGCCGCGGACAGCGCGAACTGATCATTGGCGATCGCCAGACCGGCAAGACCGCCGTTGCCCTCGACACCATCATCAACAGCAAGGGCAACAACCTCATCTGCATCTATAACGCCATCGGTCAGAAGCGCTCGTCGATTGCCCAGGTGGTCAAGATTCTCGAAGATGCCGGCGCCATGGAGTACACCATCGTGGTCGCGGCTTCCGCTTCCGAACCCGCTCCCATGCAGTACATCTCTCCCTACGCGGCATGCGCCATGGGCGAGTTTTTTCGCGACAACGGACGCCACGCCCTCTGCATCTACGACGATCTTTCGAAACACGCCGCCTCCTATCGCGAAATTTCGCTTTTGCTCCGCCGTCCTCCCGGCCGCGAAGCCTATCCCGGAGACGTCTTCTATCTCCACTCGCGTCTGTTAGAGCGCGCCGCCAAGCTCAGCGACCAGAACGGTGGTGGATCGCTCACCGCGTTGCCCATCATCGAAACTCAGGCCGGCGACGTTTCCGCCTACATTCCAACCAACGTGATTTCGATTACCGACGGCCAGATTTATCTGGAAACCGATCTCTTCAACCAGGGCGTCCGCCCCGCCGTGAACGTCGGACTCTCCGTAAGCCGCGTCGGCGGCAGCGCCCAGATCAAGGCCATGCGCCAGGTAGCCGGAACCCTAAAGCTGGAACTAGCCCAGTACCGCGAACTAGCTGCCTTCGCCCAGTTCGGCAGCGATCTCGATAAAGCCACGCAGGCGCAACTCAATCGCGGTCAGCGCCTGGTAGAACTCCTGAAGCAAGGCCAGTTCTCGCCCCTCCCCTTCTCGCAACAGATTCTGATCATCTTCGCCGGCACCAGCGGAGTGCTGGACGATATGCCGGTCGACCAGGTACGCGACTTCGAGAAAGACCTCTACAAGTACGTGGAAACCACAAATCCAGGCCTGCTAAACACCATCATGGAAAAAAAGATTCTGGACGACGATCTAAAAGCAGAATTGTCCAGAGTAATAAAAGAAGCCAAACAGCAGTTCGTGGATTCAAAGCAAGTAGTAGCGAAGTAAAAAGTTCTCAGTTCCCGGTTCCCAGTTCTCAGTTAATCCTGAATTCCAGGACAATCTGACTGAAACTGAGAACTGAGAACTGAGAACTGAGAACTCGTAAATGGCAAACATCCTCGACATCCGGCGCCGCATCCGCAGCGTGGTCAACACGCGGCAGATCACCAAGGCCATGAAGACCGTCTCGGCCGCAAAGCTGCGCCGCGCGCAAGAGGGCGCCATGGCCGCGCGTCCTTATTCGCAGATGCTCACCAACGTTCTCAAATCGCTCACCTCGCGAGCCGATATCTACGATCCGCTCACCGGATTGCCGCGTCATCCCCTGCTCGCCGAGCGCCCGGAAAACAACATCCTGCTGATCGTTGTCACCGGAGATAAGGGCCTGGCCGGCGCCTTCAATACCAATATCCTGAAGATGGTTTCAAAATTCATCGAGTCGAAGCCAGATCAGAATATCGACGTCGAATGCATCGGACGCAAAGGCCGCGACTTCATGCGCCGACGCTACCCGCTCGTCCCAGAGAGGCCCTCTGCCGATGGAGCGACAACCGTCTCTGCCGGTGGAGAGATGGGCGCCTCGCCCGTCCACTCGGACACAGAAGCCGCTCCCCCGCGCGCCGGTCGAGTCCAGATCGCAGGCGAATATGTCGGAGTCCTGGGCAAGGTCGACCATAATTTCGCAAACACTCTTAGCCGGAGCGTGATCGCCCGCTACACCCGCGGCGAGATTGACGGCGTCTACATTCTCTTCAACGAATTCAAGTCGGTCATCGCGCAACGCCTCGTCGCCGAGCGCCTGCTCCCAATCAAGGAGATCGGCGAAGTCGACGTCCACATGGCGGAAGAGCCTTCGGAAGAAGAACGCAAGAAGCGAATCGAAGCGGCGAAGTCGGCACACGTCGGTCTGCGTCCAGTCGATACCCGCGCCGTCGATGAGGCCGCCGCCAGGTTCGGGGCGCTGCCGGTGGATTACATCTACGAGCAGCGGCCCGAGCGGCTTTTTCGGGGTATTCTGCCCAAGTACATCGGCATCCAGATTTTTCACGCGCTGCTCGAGTCCGTAGCCGCCGAGCACGCCGCCCGCATGACGGCGATGGATGCGGCAACCAGCAACGCCAGCGACATGATCGATTCCCTGACGCTGATCATGAATCGCGCGCGCCAGGCCAAGATCACAAAAGAAATTATCGAAATAGTAAGCGGAGCCGCAGCGCAGTAGAAACGAATTGTGACTTTGTTTTGAAAGGGCGCGGCTTCAGCCGCGCCGTTAGGACACGCCACACAAGCGGCTTTAGCCGCTGAGGGAGACTGCGGCGCGCAGCACGAGTTTGTCAGCCTCAAGGCGAACGACGAACAGCGAACGACCAACGACTAACGACTTTGAGACCTTATCTATGGCAGAAAATATCGGAAACGTAATCCAAATCGCAGGCCCCGCCGTGGACGTGCAGTTCACCGAAGCGGCCATGCCTCCCATCTATCAGGCCCTTCGCGTCGTCAGCGACGGCTTCACCGTGCCTTCCCCCATCAACGTCATTCTGGAAGTGCAGCAGCATCTCGGCGAAGGCCGCGTGCGCTGCGTCGCCATGGAAGCGACCGACGGCATGGTCCGCGGCATGAAAGCCATTGATCAGGGTGGACCCATCTCCGCCCCCGTCGGCCGCGGCACCCTCGGCCGCGTGATGAACGTCATCGGCGAACCCGTGGACAATCTCGGCCCGATCGCCTTTGAGAAGAGAATGCCAATCCACCGCCTCGCGCCTGCGTTCGATGAACAGTCAACCACGGCCGAGATGTTCGAGACCGGCGTAAAAGTAATTGACCTCATTCAGCCATTCCTGAAAGGCGGAAAGATCGGCCTCTTCGGAGGCGCCGGCGTAGGCAAGACCGTAGTCATCATGGAGTTGATCAACAACGTAGCCAAGCAACACGGTGGATTTTCCGTATTCGCCGGCGTAGGCGAGCGCACCAGAGAAGGCAACGACCTCTGGCTGGAAATGAGTGAGTCGGGAGTAATCAAGCCCGGCAAACCCGACGAGTCAAAAGCCGCGCTGATCTACGGCCAGATGACCGAACCTCCCGGAGCGCGTCTCCGCGTCGCGCTAACCGCTCTAACCGTAGCCGAATTTTTCCGCGATGAAGAAGGCTCCGACACGCTCCTCTTCATCGACAACATTTTCCGCTTCACCCAAGCCGGCAGCGAAGTATCCGCCCTATTAGGAAGAATGCCCTCCGCCGTCGGTTATCAACCGAACTTAGCTACTGAGATGGGGGAGTTGCAGGAGCGGATTACTTCTACTAAGAAGGGGTCGGTAACTTCGGTGCAAGCGATTTATGTGCCGGCGGATGATTTAACCGATCCGGCGCCGGCTACTACGTTTGCGCATTTGGATGCTACCACTGTGCTTTCGCGCGCGCTTACGGAGATTGGAATTTATCCGGCGGTGGATCCGCTGGCTTCTACTTCGCGGATTCTCGATGCTCGGATTGTTGGGCAGGATCATTACGATGTGGCGCAGATGGTTAAGAAGACACTGCAGACTTACAAGGACCTGCAGGACATCATCGCCATTCTGGGCATCGACGAACTTAGCGAAGACCAGAAGGTGACGGTGGCGCGCGCGCGCAAGATCCAGAAGTTCCTCTCGCAACCGTTCTTTGTGGCCGAGCAGTTCACGGGCACTCCGGGACGCTATGTGAAGATCGCCGAGACGGTGAAAGGTTTCCGCGGCATCGTGGAAGGGAAGTATGACGACATTCCGGAGCAGGCTTTCTACATGAAGGGAACGATCGAGGAAGTGCTGGAGACGGCGGAGAAGATGAAGGGCGCGGCCGCGTAGAGTGCGCCGGCGTAGTTGGGTTTTGATTCGCTTTTTAAGGAGATGGAAATGACTCTAAGGATGAATTGGCGGATGAAAGTTTCGACCGTGGTGATGGCGTTAGTCTTTTTGTCATCCGTCGCTCTAGCCCAGGCCAAGCATGCGGCCGCAGAGGAAGCGACCCCCGATGATGCGGCGATTCACGACTACCTCCTGACCATGGATAAGGCTAAGAAATTCGCCGAGGTTGCGAAAAAGATCGATGCGGCGGCGAAAGCCGATCCGGTGATGGCTGCGGAGATGAAGAAGCTCGAAGAGACCGATGCTTACAACATTCAGAAAGCCGGCCTGGCGGAAAAGTCTCCGCATTTCGCAGCTTTTTTCAGGAGCAATGGCACCACAGCGCGCGACTTTATATTTACTCCCCTGGTCGCCTTAAGCACGGCCGGTGCCGTGGCTGCTGAAGATGCGAAACAAAATCCTCCAGCGTATGTCAATCCCGCAAACATCAAGTTTGTCCGCGAGCATAAAGACGAACTCCGAAAGCTCAATCTCTTCGCGTCGAGTGCGGATTAAGGAACTAAGAGTAACAACGAAAACATGGCAGAAACTTTCCAACTCGAAATCGTTACTCCCTCCAGGCTCCTGGTGAAGGACGCGGCGGAGGAAGCGCAGATCCCGGGGTTGAGCGGGTATCTGGGGATTCTTCCCGGGCACGCTCCGCTGATTACCGAGCTTGCCGTCGGTGTGATTACTTACAAGGCGAGTGGCGCGACACACTCGCTGTCGGTGGCGTGGGGTTTCATGGAAGTGCTGCCCGACAAGGTGACGATCCTGGCGGAGGCGGCGGAGCGTCCGCAGGAAATTGACGTAGAGCGCGCGCAAAAAGCCAAAGACCGGGCCGAACAGCGACTGAAGAGCAACGATCCTCAGGTGGACTACACGCGCGCGGAAGACGCATTGCAGCGCGCGGAAACGCGGCTGAATGTGGCGAAAGAAAAGTAGTCTTCCTCTGCAATGGATAGAAGCCAACCCGCGGAAAAACCCCGCCCAAGCGGAGCTTGGACGGGGCGCCCTCCAGAGTTTAGGATGGACGCGAAGCCGGGCCAGCCGCCTAAGGTCTAACTCTCTATCTTCTTGATGTACAGCCGAAGCCCGGCCAACACTATCGCGATCGCGATGAGGGACATTCCGAGCCCGACCCGGCGATAGTTGCGCTCAACCATGGCTTCCCTCCCAGCTTGCAGGTTCTTGGCGGCGATTTTCAGGCCGGCTTGAATATCCCGATCCACCAAGTCCGTCCGGAAGCTATGGATCGTAACTCGAGCCTTGGTCAGCGAATCCTGTGCCTGATCCTGTCCCAGCCGGGCCTCGCTGACCTCCATGCCAGAAGACTCGGCGACACGGAGAATCTGGTCCGCGCTTTTGATGGCCTCGTCCAATCGACTCAAGCTGCTCTGTAATCCTGCCCTGGCTTGATCACAGCGGTCACCTGGGGTATGACACCGCATGCAGACGGCGTCAGGACCAGTGCCAAGCTTCGCGTCGGTTGGATGGCTGATGCCATGATTGCTGTGACACACGACGCATCCTGGAAGAGAAGCCGCTTCAAAGGCCTTTTTGTGCGAACTTTTTTCGTACATCTGGGCTTGGAACGCGTGACAGTTCGAGCACACATTCTGAACCTTGTCTATTCCTGGGGGCGCCGCGCCATGGTTTCCATGACACGTTGAACAGGTTGGCGCACTCAGATCGCCTCGCACCGCCAGCGCCTGGTGGTGCACGCTCGCGCTGTACTTTGCGAACTGATCCGTGGGAATGGGATATTCCTTCATATAATCCGCGTCAGCATGGCAACGAGCGCACGTGTTGGCCACGTTGACCGGGTTCACCGTGGAACGGGGATCGCTGGGCGCCCTGAGATCGTGGACACTATGACAATCCGTGCATACTGCAACCTTCGTGTCTCCAGCCGCGAAGCGCTTGCCATGGACACTGGTGCGGTACTGGCCCAACTGGTCCGTGCGCAAGCTGGGGTTGAACTGCCGAATATAGGCGGGATCCGAATGGCAACTTCCGCACAACTGCGGGACCTGCTTGCGATCGATCTTGCCTTTCCAGCCCGCCTTTCGGCTCATGGCTTTGTCGGGATCGTCGCTGGTTGGGTCGCCGCCGTGGCAACTGGCGCAAGTCAAACCCTTTTGTGCGTGTATGTCCTGGCTGAACTTCTCCTGGCTCACTCCCAGGGGATCGGGCAAGGCGGAGTGACAGTCCATGCACGAGTTCGTGGTTTGCCCATAACCGAGGCACGCTGCGAGCACGATGAAGCCGGCCAGCCCGACATAGCGGGCTGCGCTGAACGGTCCGAGCCTATTTCGCAAGATGACCATAAACGCTCATACCTGCCACGTACGCAAGAGCAAAGACTGCAAGCCCAGTGATCCACCGCTTGGGTCGCGAGGGCTGATCACTCTCAAAAAAAGGCAGCAGAAGCCACAACAACCCGATTAGGCCGAAAGCAAGCACACCCAAAACCTCCCCGTCGATGAACCACACTTTGGAGGGGATGAGCTTGAGCGTCTGGAACATGAAGAGGAAGTACCACTCGGGCTTGATTCCCGCTGGGGCAGACACAAAAGGATCTGCCTTGACACCGAGGTTCCAGGGGAAGAGTGCCGCCAACGCGCCCAGTACTCCCAGGGCCACGTACCAAGCCATCAATTCCCGCAGCAAGAAGTTGGGAAAGAATTTCATTTCCCGTTTCACGGAGGGATTCGCGGTCCACTGAACTTCCAGTTTCGGGGGAATGCTGATGCCAAGGCGTTGAACCAGCAGCAGGTGCAGCAGGAGCAGCAAGGTTGCCAATCCGGGTAGAACGGCGACATGGAATCCAAAGAACCTGGTGAGCGTGGCTCCAGTCACCTCTTCACCACCGCGGAGAAAGATCAACAGGGGCTTGCCGATGATCGGAACCTGCCCGGTAATCTCGGTGCCGACCTTGGTGGCGAAGAAGGCCAAGGTGTTCCACGGCAGCAAGTAGCCGCTGAAACCGAACCCCATGACGAGAAACAGGAGAATCACTCCGCTGACCCATGTCAGCTCTCTGGGTTTGCGGTAGGCCTTGAGAAAGAGCACGCTGAACATGTGCGCAAAGGCAGTGAAAATCATGAGATTGGCCGACCAGGAGTGGATGGAACGAACCAGCCAGCCAAAGCGCACCCGGGTCATGATGTACTGGACGCTCTCGAAGGCCTCGTTGGCACCCGGCCGGTAGTACAGAAGCAGCAGGATCCCGGTCAGCACCTGGATCACGAACAAGAAGAGAGTGATACCCCCGAGGAAGTACCAATAGGAGAGCCGGTGGAGAGGAACAGTTTTCTTCCGCAACGGGGCGATCAGGTCATCCCATCCGAATCGCTGGTCCAGCCAGCTGCGCACCTTGCGTAGGGGACTCATCTTAAGCCTCCCGCCGGCGCCTCACGTATATCTCGTCCCCCCGCACCTGCACCTCAAAGCCTTCCAGCGGGCGCGGCGGAGGACCCGAAATGTTTCGGCCATTGAGGTCGTACTTACCGTTATGGCAGGCACACCAGACTTGGCGCAGATCGTCGCGGTACTGCACGGTGCAGGAGAGATGGGTGCAGGTCGCCGACATGGCGCGGTACTCTCCGCTGGCAGTGCGGATCAGCAGACCAGGGCGATTACCAAACCGGAAAATCTTTCCGCTGTTCGGCTTCAGCTCCGTGAGCTTGGCGGCGACGATCTCGTCCCCGCCGAGATCTACCACCGCCGGAGGGACAAGATAGCGGAGCACGGGATAGATGAAGGAAGCAAAAGAAGCGAGCAGGCCGCCACCGAGGAAGATTTCAATCAGGCGGCGGCGCGTGGGTTCGGGTTGGGAAAGCTGGTCAACGGTCATTCACTGCGCCCCCTGCCGCAGGAACCACTCAGGAATCCGGATCGTCTCATGGGCCGATTCCCCGCGTCAAACAGAACGCACTTCCACGGTACGCTGCATCTCGCGCAGCCACATCGTCTGGAACAGTTGCAGGCGATGTCCAATGACGACGGCCAGATTCAGAGCGATTTTGCGCCCCGCCGCCGGATTAGCGGCGAAATACTCGAGCAAGGCCTCGCGCGGCAAGGCAATAACTTCCGCTTCAAGCAGCGCCGCGGTGGCGGTGAGGGTGAACCGGTAGGGCGGAATCAGGGCCGACCAGCCCACGGTCTGACCGGGAGATCTTTCTTCGACGAAAATATCCTCTTCCCGGCCCCGGACCTGCATCGGCAGGGTAAGCCTGATTCGGCCGCGTTCGGTCAGGAACAGGCGATCGGCTGGGTCTCCCAGCCGGAACAGCGAGGTTCCGCTGGGAACGATCACCCTGGCGCCGAGCGCCAGAACCTGCTCGGCCTCGGCGGACGAGAGGCCGTTCAGCAGTTCATGCGTCATGAGCCACTCTCTCAGTTCACAAACGGCGAAGTTGTCTTACTGTGCAACAGGGCGTGAGTGGGAAATGCTATGAACGACTCCGCGGCGGCCTGCTCCATGCGGACGTGATTTTCAATTTGTAGCAACAGGACCTCAATAGGCACCGGCCAGGACGGGACCGCTGGCGGTGGTGGCGGTACAGCAACACGGTCCGAGAAAAAACGGGCCGGGGCAACCGCTTTGACCAACGGAAGCTGGGGCTGCACCGCTGAATCGGATGACTCCGAACGCGTCGCCGCTCCAAACGCAACAGCCGCGACTCCCATCCCAAATACGGCCACGCACAAGCCCATCAAAAGCATTTCCATGGCAGAAACCCTCCTTCAACATTTCTTATCGCACGTGCTATGCCAGCGTTGGCCGAGGGCTAACTCCTTTTCCTTCAGACGAGGTGGGGATGTGCGAAACAACCGGACTGCCACAATGTCAGGTCGAGCCTGACTATTTGTCAGTCGTTGACGGCTGTCCGCACGTGTGCCATCATCCCGCCATCTCTGTGCCATCATGATGAAGCTGCGTTTTGCCAGCATGACGGTCGGCCTCGCGCTCGGTGTCACTGCGGCGGTGGTTGTGGCCTGCACGGTCGCCGCCTACGTCTTTTCGGTCCATCATTTTCAAAGCCTTCTCGAAACTGCACACAGCAGCGCGCTGGCCGAAGGCGAATTGATCCGCACCGCGCTCGAGCACCAGATGGTGGGGAATGACCGCACCCTGATCGCGCAAATGATCGAGAGCTTCGGTAAACAGGCACGCGTCGAACAACTCGTACTGCTGGACCGCAGTGGCGTGGAGCGCTACTCGAGTAAGCCGGGGACAGCGGGGAACGATTTCCGCATCGACTCTCCCACCTGCCAGGCCTGCCATCGCGATCCGCCGGAACGCCGCGGATCCAGCCGCGTCATCGAAACCCGGGGTGGAACGATTCTGCGAACCGTCGTGCCGATTCGCAACCGCGAGGAGTGCCACCGGTGCCACGATCCCCGGCAGAAAATCAATGGGATCCTGATTCTGGACTACAACGCCGGAGAGGTCCGCGCCGCGATGACGCGGGACCTGCGCTGGATGGTCGCCGGCACCGGCGCCTTGACCTTCGTCATCGTGGGGGCCATCGCCTTGGTGATCCGGGTGTCGGTCTTGCGCCGCTTGCAGCGTTTTGAAACCACGGCGCGCCTGATTTCCCAGGGCGATCTGGAACGGCGTGTGCCCGCGGAAGGCTCGGACACGCTGGCGTGGCTGGCAACTGAGTTCAATGCCATGGCCGACTCGGTCTCAGGCCTGGTCGGGGAAGTACGTACCCAGCGGGAGCGGCTGGAAACGGTGATCAACAGTATTGATGACGGGATCGTAGTCCTCGACGGGGAACGAAAGATTATGGCGGCCAACGACGCCTTTCTGCAGCGCGCCGGCAACTCCCGCGAGCAGGTTCTGGGCTGCTGCTGCTACGAACTCGGACCGCGGCCGTGCGACCTATCCGACTGTCCCACCCTCGCCTGCCTGCGGTCGGGTGAGCGCCAGGTCCGGATCTGCGAGCGCAAGACAGGCAACGGCACGGTGGCTTGGGAAGAAATCCACGCTTCACCGATTCTGGACGCTTCTGGGCGGCTGGCTCAAGTAGTGGAGGTCTGGCGCGACATCTCCGAGCGGCGAGCGGCCGAGGCGAAGCTGGCCGAGTCTTACCGCCTGGCATCGGTCGGAGTCCTGGCCTCCGGGTTTTCGCACGAGATGAACACCCCGCTGGCAACAACCCTGATGTGCGTGGAGGGAATCCTCCGCGAGACTCCTGCCGGGCAGGGCGGGCAAATGGATCAGGCCAGAATCCGTGAGAATGCGACGATCGCGCGCGAACAGATCCTACGCTGCCGCGGCATCACCCAGCACTTCCTGCGCCTGTCACGCGGACAGCGGCATGCCGGAGATATCGTGGAACTGGATGCGGCCATCGCGGCCGCCCAGAGGCTCGTCGATCCGACGGCGCGCGCCAACTCCGTGGATGTCGCGGTGCGACCGTTCGCAACCACCCTGCACGTCCGGGCCGACGAGGCCGAGCTGCAGAATCTGCTGGTCAATCTTCTGCTCAACGCGATTCAGGCATCGAAGCCGGGCGGCAAGGTCGTCGTTGCCACCCAGGGCGGCGATGCTGTGCACATTCGCGTCAGCGATGAAGGATGCGGGATTGCCCCGGAATACCTGCAAAAGATCTTTGAGCCCTTTTTCAGCCTCCGCCCGGGCGGCACTGGCCTCGGTCTGTTCCTGTCGCTGAACGCGGTCCGGAGCTGGGGAGGCAACATCCTAGTCGAGAGTACCCCTGGAAAGGGGTCTATATTCGAAGTCGTGATCCCGGCAATCCATCCCGGTCCGCAACCGAAGGGCGGGCTATGAAGCCCTCCTCCCTCCTTCTGGTCGATGACGATACAGCATTCCGGCAGGTGATGGCGGGCGAACTGAGTCGTCTCGGCTACGAAGTGGACGCGGTGGGCACGGGTGAGGAGGCAATCGAGCGCGTCGCAGCGGCGGAACCCGAAGTCGTCTTGCTCGATCTGCGTTTGCCGGGTATGGGCGGGCTGGAGACGCTGAAGGCCATCCAGGCCGCCACGCCGGCAACCGAGGTCATCATGTTGACCGGACACGGCTCCATCGATACCGCAATCGAATCGATCCGTATCGGCGCCTTCGATTACGTGGTGAAACCTTGCCCGCTGGACGAACTCCACATTCGCATTCAAAGGGCGCTCGAACGGCGATCACTGCGCCAGCGAGCGAATCTTCTCGAGCGTGTTCTGACTCCTCCGGATCTCGGCAGTTCCTTCATCGGCGACAGCCCGGAATTCCGCCGCCTGCTCAACCTCATCGACCGCGTGGCCCCCAGCGATTCGACCGTGCTCATAACCGGCGAGACGGGCGCGGGAAAGGAATGGGTGGCCAAGCTGATTCACGCGCGCAGTTCCCGCCGGTCGCGGCCGTTCGTGGTAGTCGAGTGCGCCGCACTGCAGGAAAGCCTGCTCCAGAGCGAACTGTTCGGCCACGAGCGTGGCGCATTCACCGGAGCGGACCGCGCCAAGCCCGGATTGTTCGAAGTCGCCAATGGTGGAACGATTTTCCTCGACGAAATCGGGGAGGTGAGCCCGGCGACCCAGACCAAGCTGCTGCGCGTGCTCGATACCTCCACGTTCCGGCATGTCGGCGGTACCAGGGAAATTCGAGTCGATGTCCGGATTCTGACTGCGACCAATCGCGATGTGCCCTCCATGGTGCGGCAGGGCCTGTTCCGCGAGGATTTGTTTTACCGCCTCAGTACGATCACGGTGGAGGTGCCGCCCCTGCGCGTTCGAGGCGCCGATGTGGACCTGCTGGCACAACACTTCGCGACCGTGCTCAACGAGCGCTTCGGCTCCAACAAACAAATCGGCGAAGCGGCCCTGCAACTCCTGCGACGGCACAACTGGCCCGGGAACGTGCGCGAACTACTGCACGTGGTCGAAGCGGCTCTGGTGCTCTGTGAGGGATCGCAAGTTCTGCCGGAGCACCTGCCCGCCTCCTTGCGGAATTCGAAGCCTGTTCCGCCGCCTGCTCCCTTAGCGCCGGACGCCCCGCTGCCGACGCTCGAAGAAGCGGAGATCAAGCACATCCGATTGGCGATTGAGGCCAGCAAGGGTCACCGCGGAAACGCGGCCAAAATTCTCGGTATCAGCGAGCGGAATTTGTACCGGAAACTGCGCGAGCACGGCCTGTTGTCGTGATCCGGCACGTTCCTGGATTTTTCTGAATCCCTACAGCCCGTACTTGCCCCACGGGTTGTTATGGCGTGTTAACACTATCGCAGGGCTTCGACAATTAAGGCGAAGTTGAGAAATGCAAGAAAGATGACGTCGAGTTTGTCGAAGCGGGAGAAGATACGTCGGAAGCCCTTGAGCCGGCGAAAGAGCCGTTCCACTTCGTTGCGCTTGCGGTAGAGGGCCTTATCGTACTGCCATGGTTCCAAACGATTGCTCTTGGGAGGAACCACCGGAATGAAGCCGAAATCGAGCGCCAGTTGCCGGGTTTCGTTGTCTTCGTAGGCGCGATCCATGATCAGATGCAAGGGCGCGGGCAGCGGTCCCATGCCGCCCAGCAGGATGCGGCCCTGCTTCGCGTCGGAGGCTTGGCCGGGCGAGAGCGCGAAACTTATCGCCGTTCGAGCATTCGCGGCAACCAGATGAATCTTGGTGGTCCATCCGCCGCGGGATTTACCAATGGCTTGGGGACCGTTTTTTTTAACGCGCCGGTGCCATCGGGATGCACCTTGACGATGGTGGAGTCCAGTTTGACGGCCGTGATCTTGATGCGCACGATCTGCTCGCGCTGCAACTGCTCAAAGATGCGGTCCAACACGCCGTTCTTGGACCAGCGGTTCATGCGGGTGTAAATGGTGTGCCAGTTGCCGAAGCGCTTGGGAAGTCCACGCCACTTGCACCCTTGCTCGGCCACATACAGGATCGCGTTCAACACCGCGAGGTTGGTCAGGCTCACGTTGCCGCGCTGACGCGGAAGACTGGACTCGATGCGACCGTACTGCGCCTCGGTAATCTCCATGAAAAGGAGAATACCACAAAATCCTATTTAGTGTTAACACGCCATAGTACTACTGTGTTATAAGTGTGGAGCGCCACAAAAAGGACAACTGGAGAGTTGTCGAACAAGAACCCGGGCGATGGTTTGTCGGAGGGTGGCAATCGATCAGGGATTATGCCGCTCGAGGCGAACCCGGCGATCCCCGAGGGCGGAACTGGGACGGCATTTCGGGGAGGGATAGTTCCAGTCGACCGGCACGAGCGGAGGGGGGAAAACGGTTCCGTTCGG
>JBEKDG010000057.1:0-53541 GCA_050014475.1 Terriglobales bacterium
CTCTGCAACGCGAAGGGGCCAGGCTGTCCTAAAGCCTCTCCCGGCGCAGCCGCAGCTTCCGATGGCCGTGACTTGGGCGCCGACATTGACGCCGTCCAAGCGGCCGTTGCTGGCGTGGAATACCTTGGGTGACTTCGGTAACCCATTTTTTAACAATGGTTTCAAGCGACCCAAGCCGCCTTGCGTGATAAGATTTTTGGGGTGCCCATGCCCAGCCCAAGCGATCGGCAAGCACGTTCTCATGGCTGTCTCTGAATTCGTGAATTTTCGTCTTAGGGTTAGTCTCGCTGAACTGTGGCCTTGTCTCTTTGGCATGTTTGACACCGCTAACGAAGCGATGTAAGAAAGCGAAACAAACATAGTTGTATTTGAGTAAGCTAGCTAGGCAACTACTTGACGAAACTGAGCGCAGTCGCCTGCGCTGGATGAAATGTGGGGGGAGATGAGTTCTAAGGGACAGGTGGATGAGTTGTTCACGAAAACTGTCGAGGATTGGGCTCGCTTCTATCGCGATCCCAAGCCGGCAACCATGGGTGCCCAGAATCTTGTCTCGCGCAGGCGCTTTGCTTTGGAGATGGTCGAAGCAAGGGTTCCACCGGGGTCGAGTATCTTGGATATCGGGTGTGGGACTGGCCATCTGGCGGGAGACCTAATGCAGCGGGGTTACGGGGCTTGGGGTGTGGACCTTTCAGACGCGATGGTGGAGTATGCACGCGAGCACTTCAACCGGGATCGGTTTCGGGTCGGCGACATCGAGCAGATTCCCTTTCCGGATAACACCTTCGATGCAGTGATGTGCCTTGGCGTCATGGAGTATCTGGAGAAGGACGAACCAGCGTTGCGGGAGATTTGGCGAGTGCTCAAACCGGGTGGTCGAGCCGTGATCACCACCCCCAGCAGCATCTGTCCCTTCTTTTATATGGATGTCGCGTTCCTGAAGATGACTGCGCTGGCGCGGCCACTGGTGCGTTTCTTCCGATACCGCTTACGCGGGAAACCGTTGCCTCCCCGTGGCAGGCTGCCTGTCGTTATCCATCACCGATACTATCGTCCCCGGTGGCTGAATCTGCTCCGTACTATGCAACTGGAGCCAGAGGATTGGGCTTGTCACAGTTGGGGGTGGTACAGCCTTGAACCGTTCATTAACCAAGGGGCATTCTGTCGCATCAGCGACCGCTTCGCACGGAGTTCCCTATTGAACTGGCTCGCCTCCAACCAACTGGTGTGCGTTCGTGCGACCAAATAGTTAAGGCGGAGGGCATCCATCTCAAAGATCGCGTTGCACGTCGCCTTTTACTCCAGTATTTCCCGACTCAGGTAGCAGGCCTCGCACGAGTGCGGAGGAAGCTGCGCTCCAGATTCCACATAAACTCATGTTCGGAGAAGGGCGTCCAGATGCGGGTGAGCATAAGCGCATCATCTCCCCTGCGCACCGGGCCGGGGCTCGTGGTGACAGCGGTTTCGTATCCGGCTTCCTTAGTCATCGCCACCGTTCCAGGAGTCCAGTGCGGATTCAAGGCTGGGTGCGGATAGCTGAAGTGCAGCACGGGAGCACTCAGCTCCTCTTCCAACTTGCGCTTTGATAGCACCAGCTCCTTACGGGCGACGTCCGGGGCTACCTGCGCCACATTTGGATGCGTCAGTGTGTGACATCCGACAATGTGGCCAGCCCGCTGTAGGGCCCTAGCCTGGTTCCAGTCCATCATGAACTCGCTGCCCCCGATCAACGCTTCGATTTCAAGACCATGCTCGATGGTCTCGACGGTCTGTTCGAGAGTGTCTCCGGCCAAGGGCGCGCAAAAATCGAAGGCCGCAAGTAGCGCAACATTCCGGTCCTGGGCAGTCGTCAAGCCCCATGGCTTTCCGTTCGCTGGAGAGCGCCATTCTTTTTTCTGCGTCGTACCGAACGCGTAGCGTAGCCGGCAGTACCACGGGGCATTGTTCGTTCCGATGGCACTAACCGTCAAGTAGAAGGCTGCGCGAATGCCGAAGCGGCTCAGGATGGGCGCGACGATCTCGGCATTGTCCGCATACCCGTCGTCAAAGGTTACGGCAACAGCTCTCCGAGGTAATGATTTCCCTCCATTTACAAACAGCCGAATCTCATCAATGGTTACAGGGCTAAATCGCCTGGAGACCAAGTCCATCTGCCGCTCAAACGCCGACGTGGCATGAAGAATGCCCATGCCAATCGTGTTGGCATAGCGCTCCGGCTCAGCCCGAACGGAGTGATACATTAGGATGGCAGCTCCAGCGGGCGCAAATTGGTTCGCCAAACGCAGCAGTCCGCTTTGCCGCTTGACCCAGTTCTTAAGCTTTGCTTTCATCCAATTTGCTAACAATACCAGAGATTCACTTTGCCCACAATCAGCATTGTAAGTTCATTCGTACGTCAGAGTCAAACAAGTCTGTGAGGCAGCGCAATACGCACGGACATGTTCGCTAACAAGTATCTACGAATTACTCTGCCATTAATTCCTATGCGAATTTCAGCGCCTACCGCGCACTAACATTCAGTAACTTATGAACGAACTTCGTTGTTGGAACACCGTAAAAAAGGTTTTTCAACACCCACAGGCGTGGCATTGGAGTGCTCTGGGCTTATAAGACAGGCCGTGTGTTTCATGTCACTAAGTCTGTGGCGCCCGTCGAGCCGCTGGCCCTTCAGGTTGCCATGGGACCAGTAATCTCGGTGGAATACCACGAAGCTTGGTGGAAACCATAAATTCCTTCTGGGTTTGAGCTGCATCACGTTCGTCTGACCAGACGGCAGCGCACAATGGCTGTTGTAAATTCGCGCGTCAAGCGGTTGTGAAAATGTCGAACCTTCTTGATGGGTACAAGTTCGAAGCTTTCCAACTTGAGGGGGCTGCTGGCTACCAACTTTTCGAACTTCGCTACAGTCATTTGGTTCAGACCCCCGGCCACCTCGCTGAATCGTGCTGCCCCATCCGTCTTAAAAGTGGACCGCCAACGGATAAGGGCCTTCTCGCTGAATATTAGATGTGCCCATGGAAAAACGGAGAATAGATGACCGCCCAATGGGTGATACCAAGTTGGCCCGAAGCTCACGAGCACTTCGCCTGCTGGCTGCAGGAGCGTGTTCATGATACGCAAGATTTCCGCGGGGTCGGCGAAATGCTCGAAGGAGTCCATGGAAACGACAATGTCCGCAAGCTCCTTCGTCGAAGATACGAAGAGACAAGTATTTTGAACACCCGCACTGAGCGCCTTCTGTCTTGCCGCTTGGAGGACGTCCTCACGGTTATCAATACCGATCACGCGCTTGGCCCCTCTTCCGGCCATCTCCACGGCATCCGCTCCTTCGCCACAGCCGAAGTCGATGATAACTTTCCCAGCAATCCTGGTGAAGATTTCATCCCCCATTTGAACCGCGAGCTTCGACTTGCCTTCGTAAACGGATCCGCTACAGCAACCTGGGGCTCCGGGAGAGATCCTCTTTAGAATTCGATATTGAATATTGGTGAGCATTTCGCTTCGGTCTTCTTCCCGCCCTTGAGACGGGCGTTCCGTCGTGAAAATGACCCCTGCATGTCCGCTTGCGAGGAAATCATTGTAACTATAGGATCTCACGCCGTCTACTGGCGGCGCAGTTGGCGCTGCCGCCCAACCCACCGCTGGAGTTAGCAGTTTGAGTCGAAGCCGAATCCAAGTCTCTGGTGACTTCGGTAACCCCTGTTTTAACAAGGGCTTCAAACGCCCCAGGCCGCCTTGCGTGATAAGATTCTTAGGGTGCCCATGCTCAGCCCAAGCGATCGCAAGCACTCTCCTGTCTTCGTGATGGGCTGCCACCGCTCTGGGACGAACCTGCTGTACGACATGTTGTTGTCCTCCGGCGGGTTTGCCATCTACCGCGGTATTCTGCCGATTTATAAAACTCTGATTCCCCGCTTCGGCTCAATGCAGAGCCGCGCGAATCGCGAAAAAATTCTCGAGACCTGGCTCCGTAGCAAGGGTTTCCGGCGCACCGGCCTCGATGCCGAGCAGTTGTCGGCGCACATTCTGGAGGAATGCCGCACCGGGGGAGACTTCATCCGCGTCGTCATGGACGCGGTGGCCCGGAGCCAGCAGCTGCAGCGCTGGGCGATGTACGATGCTGACAGTGTGCTGCACGTCGAGCGCGCAAAGCGCGACCTACCCAACGCGCTGTTTGTACACATCATCCGCGACGGGCGCGACATTGCGCTCTCGCTCAAAAAAATGGGTGGCTTCACTCCTCTGCCCTGGGACCGCAGCCAAACCAATAGCCTGGTGGCGACTGCGCTGTACTGGAAGTGGATGGTTCACCAAGGCCGCGCGCATGGCCGCAAGTTCCCTGCCGACTACATCGAGATCCGCTACGAAGACCTGATCACTAACCCACACGAAACGCTCGGCAAACTCGGCGGCTTCCTCGATCACGATCTGGACTACGATCGGATTCAGCGCGCCGGCCTGGGCCGCCTGTCCGAAACGAACTCTTCGTTTCGCGAAGAAGGCGCTAAAAAAAAGATCAACCCGCTGGGCCGCTGGAAAGAACGCCTGGCGCACGCCGATATTGCCGCGATCGAAGCAACCGTGGGCGACTGCCTGCAGGAAAATGGTTACGAACTGTCGCTTCCCGCCGCGGAGCGCCGCCGGAGCTTACGCCACTCGTGGATGCGCGGAATGTATCCCGCGTTTCTCGGCGGCAAGATGTGGCTGAAGTTGCATACGCCCTTCGGCCGGCTGGTTAGCATGTCCGCGCTCGAACTTGAAGGAGAACCGGTGCGAGTGGCGGAGTCGGTCCGGTCCTGAGATCGTCCTGGTGCAGCGCGAAACGTGAGCGCATTTCCGTCGCTGCTTGGAGAACGCCTTTTTAATACCGATCACGCGATTGAACCTTCTTCCAGCCAATCTCTCTACGGCATCAACTTCTTCGACACAACCGAAATCGTCATAGTAGTCCGCGATATATGCTCACCCATTGTTCGCGGACGGCTTCCCAGGTGTAGTTTCGCGATTGATGGTGGGCGTTCTGCACCAAGCGAGCGGCGAGCGCGGGGTCGCGCAACAAGCGGATGACATTTGCGGCGAGGGCCTTTTCGTCGCCCACCGCTGAGAGCAATCCGGTGTGCTCGTGCTCGACGAGATAGGGCATGCTCTCCGGCGAAGTGGTGACCACAGGAGTGCCCGCCGCAAAGGCTTCGATGACCGACACGGGCATGTTGTCAAGCCAAGAGGCGTTGATGAAGATGTCGGCCTGGTCGTAATACTTGCCGATTTCCTGACGCGAGGCGACGCCGGTGAAGTTGACGCCGCCGAGATTCAAGTCCGCAACCAGTTTGCGCACATCGCCTTCGAGAGGGCCGCCGCCGACCAGGTCGAGTTGCGCTTGGGGATATTCCTTTTTTACTTCGGCAAATGCTCGAACGACCACATCCACGCTGTAGTACGTGGAGAAGCCGCGGGTGCAGACGAGGTGCGGACGCAGCGGATGGCGCTCGCGATAGCGGAACTGCGAGAGGTCGACGATGTTCGGCACAACGCTTGCCGATAATCCGAATTCGCGAAAAACGTCGACCAGGTAGCTGGATTGGACGACGATCTTGTCGACGCGCGAGAGCACGAACCTTGCGGAGCGAAAGCGTTGCAGGTGATCGCGCGCTTCGCCGCTGCGGTAGTTGATGATGCTTTTGTTCCCGCGCAGTTTCGCAAAGAACCACCCGGGGGCGGGTGCGAGCAGGAACGACCAGTAGGACGCGGAAAAGATATGAGCAATATCGACTCCTTTGAGGCCTCGCCAGAGATGCGAGAAGTAGATAGGCTCGCGCAGAATCGTGCGCAGGCCAGGGATACGTTCCGCCCAGGCGAGAGCGCGGGGCAACGGCGGATCGACGGCGAGGAAGCTGATGTCGATGTCGGCATCGTTCCGCCAGTGCCGTAACAGCAAATCGGCCTGGACGGATTGTCCGCCGACATAGCGCAAGCTTGGTGCGACGATGCAGACTCGCAGGCACCTCGCTGAGCTTTGCTTGGGCGGCGAGCCTTTCGGAAAACCCCCACCCGAGCAGAGCTTGGATGGGGCACCCTGGGCCATGGTCGTTTTCGTAGAGCTGAAATCGGAGGGCTCGCTCATGCGGCGGAATTCCTTCGGCGCTTTTTCTGGAGAAGCGTGACATAGAGTTCCACGTAGTGCTGGAGCACACGCTCAAGGCTAAAGTTTTTTTGCGCAAACTGCAGGGCGTTGCGTCCGAGTTGCTCGCGAAGTGCGGAGTCGGCGAGAAGTTTCTGGACAGCATCGGCAAAGCTGGCTTCGTTGCTGGCGGGAATCAGGCTTCCGTGTTGCTGGCTGAGCAGTTCAGAATTACCCCCGACGTTGTAGGCGACCACGGGCAAACCAGCGGCCATGGCTTCGAGAATGACGTTGGACAAGCTTTCGGAATCGGAAGTAAGGACGGCGACGTCGATCGAAGCGAGAACAGCGGGAATATCCTGACGATCGCCGAGGAAGATCACGGAGGCGCCGAGGCCGAGGGCCGACGCCTCGTTCTCCAGTTGCTGACGTAGCAGACCATCGCCGACGAGAAGAAATTCAGCATTTGGCATGCGCTGATGAATTTGCGCGGCGATGCGTAGAAATCCAGAGTGATTCTTGTAGCGTGCATTCATGCGCGCAACCATGCCGACACGGGCGACACCAGGACGCTTCGGCAGAGCTGCAGGTACTGCGGTGAAAGCCTGGGCCGGCAGGGCGTTTCCGATGACTGCGATTTTGTCGGATGAAAGGCCGGTGGCGATGAGGCGATTGGCAGCGGCTTGCGAATTGCAGACCACGACGTCGCACCAGCGAAAAGCGGCGGCCTGAGCGCGGAATTGCGCGGGTGTCATCAGGTCGCCGAGTTGGCGATGGCTGCCGATGACGACGGGCACGCGGGCGAAACGGGCGGCGGGGATCAGCGTCAAGTCGGTATAGAAGTCGAACGCGTGCGCGACCTGGACTTGCTGGCGACGCAGGTGACGGCTCAAATTGAGGCGCGCACGCAGCGACTGCCATCCGAACAAGCTGCCGCCAAGAGGAAACTGAGGCACGTCTCCGAAATGCTCGGCCAAAGGACCGCGGTGGTTCACGCATCCCAAGTGAAGTTGGAATGCTGACGCGCTGATATTTTGCGCGAGGACGGTGAACTGGCGCTCCGATCCGCCTGTTTCGAAGGTGTTGATCATCAGAAACAGGCTGATCGGCGGATCTACGGGACGGCTTGCATTTATGATGGCAGCATTCCTGGCGTCCACCCGGTCATTCTCCCACCGGGGCCGATGCTAACACGGAGGCGCTCGGTACATTTCTCCGGGAGTCGGCAACCACGGGAAGAGAGAACAGGCCGGCGGGCTTGACGAACTTCTCGAGGAAGTTACGGTGCCAGAGCTCGAACATCAGCAAGCGCCAGAGGCGGCCGCTCAAGTCGCGGCCACCGTGCACATGGTCGTCCATGAGCTTGCGCAGACCGGTGGCTTCGAAATAACCCCGTTGCAAAGTGCGGGGCTCGACCAGCACCATCAGCATATCTTTCAGTTCGTGGCGCATCCAGAATTCGAGCGGGAGCGCAAACCCTTGCTTCTTGCGATAGAGAGCTTCCCTGGGCACGCCGACGCGTTCGGCGAGCTTCAACAGAATGTACTTCTGCTGGCGGCCGCGCAGCTTCCAGGCGGATGACAAGCCAGCGGCCCATTCGACGAGTTCATGGTCGAGGATCGGCACGCGGACTTCGAGCGAATTGAGCATGCTCATGCGGTCCACTTTGGTGAGAATGTCGCCGACCATGTAGGTTTTGGTGTCGACGTAGAGAATCTGGCTGACCGGATCTTTGGCCGGGCTGTGAGTGAAGTAGCGGCGGAGAGCGTTGCCGGGATCGTCGCTGCAGCGCAGCACGTCGCGGAAGTCGTCGGAGAGCAGCGGCATGTCGCGTTCGAAGGCGGGCAGGAACGAGAGCCCATCGACGTAGCGCTCCTGCCAGGCCAAGGAGACGTTGAAGCTGAATTTACGTCCGCGCATGGTGCTGGGCAGGCGCGGAAAGATCTGGCTGCGGTAGAACTTGCGTGCCCAGGCGGGAATGTGTTCGAAGAGTTGACGGCCGGCGTGGATACGGTAGCGGTCGTAGCCGGCAAAGATTTCGTCGCCGCCGTCGCCGGAAAGCGCCACGGTCACGTGTTGGCGAGCCATCTGCGACACGTAGTACGTGGGCAGCATGGAAGAATCGCCGAAGGGCTCTTCAAGCGAACTGGTCAGATGCTCGACGGTCTGGACGACGTCGGGCTCAAGGATCATCTCGTGATGCTCGGTGGCGAATGTCTTGGCGACGATGCGGGCGTAGTGCGCCTCGTTGAAATCGTCCTTGGTAAAGCCAATGCTGAAGGTCTTGACGGGACCGGAACTGGCGCGGGCCATCATGGCGACGACGGTGGAGGAATCGACACCGCCGCTGAGGAACGCGCCGAGCGGGACGTCGGAAATTAGGCGGATGCGCGTGGCCTCGAACAAACGGCGTTCCAGCTCTTCCAGGCACTCTTCTTCGGTTTTGGGGAAATAGGTGTCGTAGGGCGGCAGGTTCCAATACTGGCGGACGCTAATGTTTCCGTTCTCGAATTCCAGCAGATGTCCGGGCGGCAGCTTGTGGATGCCGGTGAATGCGGTAATGGGATCGGGCACGTACCCGTAATAAAGATATTCAAGCAGGCCCTGGGAGTTGACTACGGCGAGTTCGGGGACGACGGCGAGGATCGATTTGATTTCGGAGGCGAAATAGAGATTTCCATTGTGAAGGGCATAGTGAAGCGGCTTTTTGCCCAGGCGGTCGCGCGCGAGGGTCAATTTGCGTTTTGTTTTATCGTAGATGGCAAGACCGAACATGCCGCGCAGCTTCTTGACGCAGTCGGCGCCCATCTCTTCGTAGAGATGAATAATGACTTCGGTGTCGGTGTGAGTGTGGAAGCGATGGCCGCGGCTTTCGAGCTCGGGGCGGAGTTCGAGAAAGTTATAAATTTCGCCGTTGAAAACGATCCATGCACTGCGGTCCTCGTTGAAGACCGGTTGATGGCCACCTGAGAGGTCGATGATCGAGAGGCGACGCATGCCGAGACCAGCGCCGTCGGCGACGTAGAGTCCCTCGTCGTCGGGGCCGCGGTACACGATCTGTTCGCACATGTGGTGCACGAAAGCTTCGGTGATGTTGCTCTCGCGAGTTGTGCTCACCACTCCAGCGATCCCGCACATGATCTTAGTTTATCCTTTCGACGCCACCGGAATTGAACTCGGCTTCTCCACCGACGACCGCACATCCGCAAAACGTTTGAAGCGATAATTGCGGTAGTCACCCGGATTTCCCTCGCGGCCGTCGCAAGCGGCAAGCAGGATGTTGGCCATCTCGCGCGCGGCAACAAAGTGCAGTGTTTCCTTTCTGCCGGCCGCACCGCCGACCAGGGCAGCAAGAAAGTTGCGGAAGCTGTCGCCGATAAGGGCGTCTTTTTGGGTCGGGTCCATGCTATGGCAATGCAGTTTGATGAACAACCAGTCGGGACGTCCGAGCACGCGGACTTGCGCCTGCTTCCAGAGGGAGAGCCGGTGCATGGTCGCGGGTTTCGATGCGGTGATGGCGCCGTTGTCGAAAGCGGGCCGGGCAGAACGAAAGGTACGCCGGAGGTCGGTTACGAGCGGACCTTGGACGATGAGAGGAAAAGTGGTGGGCACGCGTCCTGCAAGCAGGTCGCGCCCCTGGCGGTGCGGCGCTGCCTGATCGAGGGGAAGAGCGCATTCGTATACGGAATTAATTTTTTCGGTCTGTGCCGGATGCCAGAAGGCACTGGGCATGGTCAAGTCGGCGTAGCAGCCGGTCTCGGCCAGAATCTGCATTTCCGAATCGACGCCGCAGAAGAGCCCGGCGGCGGAGTTGGCGAGCGCGAAATTTCCATGCACAAAAGCGTAGGCGGGCCGAGTGGAACCTTCTTCGACGGCGAGGCAGCGATGGCGAAAGGCCAGCCGGTCGCGGAATTCAGTGAGCAGTTGGCGAGTGTTTTCGGCGGTGTCGGGATGCGGAATTCCGTGGTGCAGATGGACCTCGACTTCACCCCAGCCGACGTGGCAGTGATCGGCAAGCATCTCGAGCAAGCCTTGGTCGTACTGCTCGGCGGGATAGAAGTAGGTGTGGATAAAGGGGCGGCCATCCTGGTCTCGAAAATCGTCGACGATTTTGGGATATTCGCGCGACCACCATTCCAGTCTGCGTTCCTGGGCGGAACGGGGTGCACGCTTTTGGCCGTCTTCGGGAACAATGGCCGGTTCGAAATGGTCAGCCAGGGCGATGATCAGGTGTACGGGGCCGCGGGCCGGCGAGGTTAGCGCGCGCCAGGTCGCGGACGGCAGGGCTTTTCGGGCATAGGCGATTTGTTCCTTGAGACGCATGTTGAAATCTGGACTTCGCTGTTTTCGAGCAGCCGACTAGTTTCCCCTTACCGGTTTGCGGCCGCGCACACCAATGGAAATCTCACCCACGCGCATGTCTTCCATGCCCATCGCTGCGTACCATTTGAACACCTGTTCGTAGGTGTGCTTGGACTGATACTTGGGAGAATACCAGTCGAAGGTGTCGAGCATGCGGGCTTCCGGATCTTTCTGGCGGTTCACTGGAAACATGTGATGAACAATGCCAGCGGCTAGACGGCCCAAAAGGGGCACGTGCTTCAATCCCTGTTGCAAGTTGTAGAAGAACGGGACCGCAAATTTCAGAATGCCGTGCAGGGTCTCGGGCTTCATCTTGTGGGTGTAGCGGCGCCAGAAATCGCTGAAGCGATACCACTTGTTGTATCCACTGTAGAGCCAGACGACGAGGAGGCCACCGGGTTTCAGATATTTATCCAACGCTTTGACGGCGGCTTCGCAATCCGGCGTGTGGTGGAGCACACCAATGCTATAGATGACGTCGAAGCTTTCGGGAGCGAAGGGCAGGGCGAAAACATCGGCCTGGAAAGCAACAAAGTCGCGGCTGGCAAGGTTCTTGGCGGCCACTTCGGCGGCGGCGCTCAAGTCAACGCCCACCACGCGCGCGCCCCAGCGAGTAGCGACTTCGGCGAAGCGTCCCATGCCGCAACCGACGTCGAGGACAAGTTTGCCTTTAAGATCTTCGGGGCGGAGAGCAGTCTTCATCAGGAAGTTCTGCTCGGATTCGCGAACCTCGTCGTGGTCGAGCTGCGTCTTCTGATAACGGTGCCACTGAAAACCGAAACTGGCGGCGTAGTGTTGGGCGTCTACAAAGCGCGCGATGCCCTGCACGTTGGGATAGACGCGCTTGCAAGCCGGGCAGAGGAAGCCGGCGGCCTGGTCGCTTTCAAGTTTCGAGTCGCAACTGAGGCAACGCAAAATTGCCTGCAAGTCAGCGGACAGGGGAGACTGCACCGGTTGTTCCGTAATCGGCATAAACCTCCAGGAAATGTCGCGGCTTGCTCGGTCGCCGCTACTTGGTTTGTAGAGCACCAAAACTGTCCCACGGAACGACAATGTCATGGCTCATGGTCAGCATTATAATCCGCAGATATTTCCCCGTGGGCGGTGTCCACTTCAGGTTCTCGTATAGAACCAGACTGCTCTTCGGAGGGGACAGGTCGTTCCCTCCTATCGGAAATCTGCCCAGCTCTTTGTAGGAAGGAGTCTTCAAGAGATCCCGCAACATTTTCTGCGACTCAAAATTGAGAGAAACCTGATCCGAGACAACAATGAATCGTACCCCATCCTCACGGAACAGATTCTCGATCTCCTGTGGACTGTGAACCAACTCCACGCTACCGCCGCTTTTCTTGAGTTGGAAAGCGTATAGCGCCTTCCGCAACACAAGGAATCGCCGGTCGGGATCCTCTGCACGCATGAAGAAGATGAAATTGCCGGGCAGCGGTCCATCAAACAGGACGACGGCGGACTTGCTCTGCTCCAGAATCTTCTTCGGAACCGCGGCAAATCCGGTCACGTAAGGGCGGTGGAACGACCACGCGGACGTCAGTGTTGCCCCTAGCAGAACCACCGCGGCGGCCGCCCCCGCTGCTTTGAACACGGGCTTGCGAAAGAAGCAAAACAGCAATCCGGAAGCAAAATATAAAAATGGAGGGATCCAGTAGATTACGTATCGAGCTTCCTTGTGTCCGATGAGTGTAAGGGTCACATAACAAGCCACAATCCAACTCGACATGATCCCAGGAACCTTAGCCCGTGCCCATGTCCGACTGGTCAGAATGCCGAGGAATGCCAGCCCCAGAAGGGCCCAGCCCAACTGGGCCGGGAGCGCAGTGAGATAGAAGAGCCAGCGGCTGCCGCCGGCCCCGCTGCTTTTTTCATTGAGATCCATCGCAATGGTCTTCCAATGGACGGCATAGACGAGGGTATAGAAGGGTGAAATTAGGAGGAAACAAATGGCCACGGCGCGCAGCACTTCCTTGCGCAGAAACAGCTTCCAACCTCCGCACAGAAGGCCCGACAGAACACAAAATGGGATTAGATAAACTCCGTTCTGCTTGGTTAGGAGGGCGGCGCTGGCAAACAGGGCAAACCAATAGATGTGGGATTTCTTACCCTTGAGGAGGTACAAGATCCAAAAGAAACTCGCGGCAATGCAGCATGAAAGTAATGGAATCTCCAGCATCACGGTTTTTTCAAACAAGAGCACGGAAGGCAGTAATGCGAGCAATGCCGTGGAAAATGCGGCCGCCCACTCGCCCAAAAGCTCTCTCACCAGCAGGAACCAAAAGACCAAACCGAGCAGTGCAAAAAACAGGATCGCCAACCGCGCGGCAACCACGGTGGGGCCCAGAACCAGGAAAAATAGGCCTTCGAAGCAATAAAAAAGTGGCGGCCAGTGGATGATTCCGGAGAGTGCGGGATACTGCGCGTAATAGCGGTATGTGTACTCTACCGGATGCGCAAAAGGATGGTCTCGGACCAGATCTGCAACGTAGAGCCCAGTAACCGCGTGCTGCGCTTCATCCACGTTGTAACTGAACTCGCCAACGCGGATACCGCGGAGTATCGCCACCATGGCTATCACAAGCACGCAAAGCAGCAGCCCAGTGGAACGGTGATCCCATCTTCCGGTCTCCTGCACGTGCGGCGCCTTCATCGCAGGCTCCTTGGCGAGGGTGCGAATATTAGCGTATGGGTGTAGCGGCGCCCGCCGCAGTTCAGGCAATGCAAAATTGCCTGCAAGTCAGCGGACAGGCGAGACTGCGCCGGTGGTTCGGTGATCGGCATAAACCTCCAGGAAGTGACGCGGCTTTTTCGGCGGGGGAGGCGCCGAGCCGGGTGCTTGTTCTTGCTCTTTTTCCTTGACCGTCTGCAACAACGTCGCCGTAAACGCCACGGCAAAATAGGGAAAGTACTGGTACGCTTCGGGCGCAAACAGCGCACCCACCGCGAAACCGACCAGCGAACTTTGCAATGCTCCGACGAACAAAACGATGTCGGGATCGAGATTCTTCTTCTTATGCAGGATCCTTAGATTCATAAACGCGCGCCAGAAAAACATGAGGTAGAGAATCAGCACGGCGATGCCACCTTCGGCGCAGATCTGGAGGTAGGTCATGTGCACGTCGTGCCATACCCCCGAGTAGGCGCGCACCATGAGGAATTTGCGAGCCTCGTAGGAGCCGTAGGCGGACTGTTCGGTAGTGCTGTCGCCCGACAAGGCGCCGAAGCGATCATAGAGTTTTCCGCCGAAGGCGGACATCACCACGACGCCGACGAGGGCAGTGGCGACGATCAGATAAGGGCGCTTTCCCTTGATGGCAAAGTAGTAGAGAGTGACACTGCCGGAGATGACGAGGTCGATGAAACCGGCCCGGGATGCGGTCTTAAAAATGGCTACCGCCATCACCAGCATTCCGCAAAGCCAAAGCACTTTGACGACAGTATTCCTGGCGGTGACCATGAAGGCCAGGACAAACGGCAGCGATAACACGATGGCGAATGCGAGATCGTTCGGGTTCGAATAAATGCCACCCAGCACACCTTCGAGACGAGGCGTGCTGTGGCCCTTGGCCAGGGCGGCAGCACAAACGACGACCACCGAAAATACCTGAATAAAGATGATTCGCCGCAAGCGGTCGAAAGTGGTAATCAGCAGGAAAACCAGCACCCATGCGACGTAGACCTTGGAAAAATCTATGGTGCGGGAAACGGCACCGCCTTTCCAGACCGGAGACAGAAATCCTCCAAAAAAGAGAAGGCCGATCATACTCAGGAGGATTGTTGCTTCCTTGGGCAGATCCTTGAATGTGCGTTTGGTTCTACCCAGGCTGGTGAACAGACCCCACAGGGCCATGATGGCTGTAATCTTGGCGAGCGGCAGATAGGCCAGACCGGGAATCCAGTCTTCCGGGCGGGCGCAATAAACCACGAAGAAACCACTGAGCCAGAAGAACGCGTTCTTGGTCGGATCCGCGGCTTTGAAGGATGTGCGCCTTCCAGAGACTTCCGCCGGTACTACATTGCCGTTATCGCCGATGGCCACAAAGTCCTCTTCTTCTCTTAAGCTTTCTTTTCCGCGAAGCGCGTCGGAATCTCACGTACCGCAACGGATTTCTTTTCTACTACCGCCTGCAAAATTCCGCTGAAACGTTCGCCGATCGCCGGCCAGTCATAGCGGGCGGCGGTCTCGGCGGCGGCCTTTTCGTAACGGCGGCGCAGTTCCGGATCGCGCAACAGCATGATCACCGCCTGGGCGAAGGAACGGGCATCGTCGGCCAGCATAATGTCGCGGCCGTGATGAACATCCAATCCTTCGGCGCCGACGGTGGTGGAGACGACCGCTTTGGCAGCCGCCATGGCCTCGTAGATCTTCAGACGCGTTCCGCCGCCGATGCGCAAGGGCACGATGACTACGGCGGACTGGCGCAGATGCTCGACGACCGAGGGCACGCGGCCGGTGACTTCGATCGAGTCATTGCTCGAGTCATTGATCGAGTTATTGATCGAATTAGAGGCCCACTTCTGAACGCGGCGGTCGGGATTGCGGCCAACGATGCGGAATCGGGCCTGCGGCACTTCGGCCTTGATCGCGGGCCAGACTTCAGCGCAAAAAAATTCGACGCCGTCCACGTTCGGCTCCCAGTCCATGGCGCCGACGAAGGTGATGAGGGGCGCGGATCGAGCGAGCGGAGCCGGATCGGAGGCCGAGGGATCAGGGCGATACTGCGCGAGATCGACGCCCGTGGGGACGACGGTGACGCGATCTCCATCCACCCACTGCGTCATGAGGGAGCGATCGTTTTCCGACACGGCAATCACCTGCTGGAACTTGCAAACGGCGGCGCGCTCGTAGCGGAGCATCTTCCGGAATTCCATGCGGTACATCATCTTTTTTACCGGATTGCCTGCGGTGGCGGCATGGCGGCGCCAGATTTCGCTTTCCACGTTGTGCTGGAAGAGCACACTGGGGAGGTTGAGACATCCGGGAAAATTGACCGCGGCATCCAGGAAGTCGCAGACGGCGACATCGAAGCGCCGCTCGCGGAACCAGGTCTGGAGCTGCCTCTGGACTTTGGCGTGAGCGAAGCGGCTGATCGCATACGGCGGCTGGGCGCTGAGATGAGCCACATAGTCGAGGCCGCGCGCGGCTCCCGAAAGTTCGCGCTTGCCGGTGCAGACGGCCACCGCACCGGGCAACTGCCGCTGCAACTCGCGCTCGTAGTCTGGGTCGGGCGCTCCTCCATAGTAAGAGTAAAACGTAAGCTCATGCCGCGCGGACAGATATCGCAAGACGTGGTACGAGCGGATATTGCCGCCGTTCTGCACGGGGAGGAGCTTATCGGCTTTGACCCAGAGGATTCTCATGGCAGGATCGGCGATCGTTGTTCAGCGATCATCATTCAGCGAACCCAGACTGCCTTTCTGCCCCGGACAAAGTTGATGAAGGCGACCATGGCGGCGGAATTGAGGACGACGAAAGTGCGGGCAGGATCGGCAATGCGCGAGAGCGGGCCGATCTTGACGCCCGCAAGCGCGGCCAAACTGAGGGCGTAAAACGCAAGCTGCGCCCCGAGCGCCGCGCGATAGAGCGGCTGGGGCAGGAACATGGACGCGATCAGAAGCGCCAGCAAGGCAAAGGGCACGGCCAAGCGCGAGAGTTTGTGGCTTACGAATTCAAATCGAATCGCGTTTTGTGAGCTCAACAACCATGGAGCAAGTTGCAGGAGCTGATAGTTGCCGCTCAGGGTGCGAACCTTGCGGGAAAATTCACGGCCTTCGCCCAAGTCGGGCGAGTCCCAGGCGCGGGCGCGGGAGTCGAAGATGACGCGAGATCCCTGGCGCACGATCTGCATGGGCAACAGGACGTCGTCGAGGATGGTGCCCTCGGGCAACGGCGACGTGTCGAGCAATCTCCGGCGGGCACAATAGATGGCGCCGGTAGCGCCGGCAACAGAACCGGAGGCGGACTCCAGTTCACGAATCCTCTTTTCGATGCGCCAATACAACCCCATTCCCTTCCCAGTCTCTCCGCTGGTGGGATCGCCCAGCATCAACTGGCCACTGGCGGCGCCGACATCGGGATCGGCGAAATTCTCGATCAGCAACCGCAGGGCGCCGGTTTCGATCTGCTGGCGGGCATCGGTAAACAGCAGCACTTCCCCGGACGCCAGTTTGATCGCATCATTGAGGCCAGCGGCTTTGCCCTGAGATGCCGGTTTCATCAGAGTTCGCACCCTGTTTCGCACCCGCGGATCGCGGGCATAGTCGGCGAGAATGGCGGGCGTGCGATCGCTGGAACCGTCGGAGACGACGACGACGTCCAGCTTCGCCTGGGGATAGTCGAGGGCCAGCAGGTTTTCGAGCTTGCGAGCGATCACCGTTTCCTCATTGCGCACGACCATCACCGCCGAGACCGCGGGTGCAGCGGAACTTTCGACAAAACCCCGGCGCACCGGACGCGGCGACCATCGGCTGCGCAGCCATAACCACGCCGGATAGCCCAGGTAGGAGTAGCCGACGAGCACGGCCGCGAACCAGAAGACGTATTTGATCTTCGTCATTATTGCGCACCCCGGCGCAACAGCACGGTCTTGACCGTCAGGAACATGATCAGCAGATCCAGACCAATGGAAGCGTTCTTGATGTAGAACAGGTCGTACTGAAGTTTTTCGCGCGCATCTTCGACGGTGCTGCCGTACTTGTACTTGACCTGCGCCCATCCGGTGAGGCCGGGCCGCACCATGTGGCGCACGCCGTAATAGGGAATTTCTTTGGAGAGCCACTCGATGAATTCCGGGCGCTCGGGACGCGGGCCGACGAATGCCATATCGCCCTTGAGCACGCACCACAGCTGGGGAATCTCATCGAGGCGCGAGGAGCGGAGAAACTTGCCGACGCGGGTCACGCGGGGATCGTTATCGCCCGCCCACTGCGGGCCGTTCGCGCCTTCGGCGTCCCGGCGCATGGTGCGGAATTTCACGACCTTGAAGATGCGTCCGGCCTTGCCCACTCGCGTCTGGGTATAGAACACGGGCCCTTTGGAATCGAGCCGGATGGCGAGCATGATCAACGGAAACAAAGGCAAGGCGAGGATGAGACCAATCAGCGAGATGACGATGGAGACCACGCGGCGCACCACGATGAAGATGGCGCTGCGGCGAAACCCTTCGCCAAACACCAGCCAGCTGGGATAGAGATTCTCGACCTCGATCTTGCCCGAGATTTTTTCCAGCCAGGTGGTGGCTTCCTCGATCTTGACCCCCTGCATGCGCAGGTCAAGTAGTTCCCGCATGGGGACGGTACCGCGGCGATCGGGCATGGCCACGATGACGCGATGGACTTTTTGTTTGTGGACGACTTCCATCAGGTGCGCCGCCACGGAGTCGCGGGTTACCGCGCCTTCCAGCTTGCCGGTCCAGCTGGCGATCTCGACGCCGATTTCAGGATTCTGGCGCAGGCCTTGCACCAGGCGTTGCGCGCGCTCTCCGGTACCCAGGACGTAGACGCGCTCGACCAAAATTGGCAACTGGACCAGCCAGGTAAAGGCGAACCGCCATCCGAACAGAGCGACAGTGAGGATGATCAGGCTGACCGCCGAAGAACCGCTCCCCAACAAGTAGTTCGGCCGTACGTATGCGATGCCCGCCAGAATGAAGGCGAGCACGCCGGGAACCATGAGCAAGCGGAAATAAAGCTCACCTTTGGCATTGAGGCGCGCGGTGTCGTACAGGTCGAGCCAGTGCGAACACAGCAATACCAGCACCGTGACTCCGAGGATCTTAAGGTAGCCACCCTCGTAGTTGAGCACCAGGGAACTGTCTTCGCGAAGTTCGTACACCGCGCCGAGGAGGAACGAGGTCCAGATGATGAGGGCCTCTCCGATCAGCAGGACCAGAGTACGAACTGGATAATAAACATTGAAGAGCCGGATCAACGGGGCCTCGGTTCGTCTTCATCCTAGAGATCAGGCTTGGCTGTTCACGGCCTCGCCATAGTAGTACTTCGACTGTTTAAGCTTTCCGGAGGGGGCTCCGTTAAGCACAACTCCGAGCAGCAGCTTGTCGGGGAATTCTTCGCGGGCCCGGCGAGCCAGATCGGAAGGCGTCACATTGGAGCGCACGACCATGAGAATGCCGTCGCAGAAACTTGCGACCAGTGTGGCATCCGACACGGGGATGACGGGCGATGAGTCGAGAATGATCCAATCGAACAAGGGCTCGACGCGCTGCAGGAACAGCTTCAGACGCCCATTGGCGAGCAGTTCGGGGGCGCTCGTAACGACCCGGCCCGCCGGCATGAAGAACAGGTTTTCCATGGGCCCACGTTGCAGCGCGGCGAACTCATCGCATTCGCCCAACAGGTATTCGGCCAATCCCGGCGACTGGGCCGCTCCGAGGTGGTGGTGCATGCCGGGGTTGCGCAGATCGGCGTCGATAACGAGGGCTCGGCGTCCGTGCTGCCGCACCAAGACCTGGGCTAGATTGGCAGCCACGAAAGACTTCCCTTCTTTGGGAAGCGCGCTGGTTATCAGCAGGCGTTTCAGCGGCATCTTCTCGCGGATCTGGCAGAGGCGGGAGCGCAGGGTGCGGAACTCTTCCGCTCCGACGCGACTGTCGTCTTCCTGGAAGAAGAGCATGGTGCGCGGATCCGGACTCCATTCGGTCTGGGGGCAGCGGGCAAGCAGCGCTTCGTAACTCAACCCGGAGGCCATGGTTGGCAGCGGGGTGGCTCCCGATGGTTGCAGCGCAGGCATGTTCTCGCGTCGCGCTTCGGGTTGGTCGAAGGCGGGTTGGTCGAAGGCGGGCTCGACGTGCGTCCCCGTGAAGGTTGCTCTTTCCTGCTCGGCGCGTTTTAAAGCGTCATGGATGCGGCTCATAGTTTCCTTTCCTTGGGGAGATCCTGTTGTTCTGATTGGCGCAGCCGGTCGGCCAGTGTCGCCAAGGTGCGTAAGGCTTCGACCAGATCAAACTTTTCGGATGACGGAGGCGCCGGTGCGGTCATGGCTGCGGCGGCGTTGCCATCGGCGAGATCGAAATCGCGGGCGACCGAATCGACGACTTCGGCGGCGATGGTCTTCTTCTGGTCGACGAACGCGCTGACCAGGCAGTGCTCGCAGAGCAGGTTGATGATGCGCGGAATGCCCAGCGCGTAACGAAAAATGGCGACGGTGGCGTCGGAATCGAAAATCGGATCGCCGTTCGACCCCGCGATGCGGAGGCGCTGGCTGATATAGGACTTGGTTTCCTCAAGATTGAAAGGATGAGTCTTGGCGCGCAGCGTCAAGCGCTGACGCAACTGCCGTAACTGGGGCTGCTTCAGACGCTGTTCGAGTTCCGGCTGTCCGACCAGAACGATTTGTAGGAGCTTTTCGGTGAAGGTCTCGAGATTGGTGAGCATGCGGATCTCTTCGAGCACTTCGTCGGAGAGATTTTGAGCCTCGTCGATGACCAGCACCGCAGTCTCACCGGCGCGATAGCGATCGAGCAGCCAGTTATAGAGGCGCTGCAGGATCTGGCTCTTCGACTTGGTATCGCAGGGAATGCCGAAATCGGCCATCATGAAATCGAGGAACTGGGGCACGTCCATGCGCGAGTTGAAGATGAAGGCGGTCGCGACCTGCTGCAGGCGGAGCCATTCCATCAATTTATTGATCAGCGTCGTTTTGCCCGTCCCCACCTCGCCGGTAAGCAGCACGAAGCCCTTGCGGCTTTGTATGCCGTAGGTAAGGCAGGCCAACGCCTCTTCGGTGTGCCGCGTGAGGAACAGGTAACGCGGGTCCGGATTGACGTTGAACGGGTTGGCGCGAAGTCCAAAAAATTCTTTGTACATAGGCTTCCGCTAGACCTCGACGTTCTCGTGTTCCTTTGGCGATGGGGGATCACCCCGGCCCCAGAAACGGCGGCGTCCGTTGCTTTTGGCGGCGGCATCGTCCTCGTCCTCACCCAGCCAGGGCACGGAAATCAGGAGGGGCAGATCCATGATGGCGGCAGCGTCTTTTTCGGTGCGGATCGACTTGTCGCTAAACTCCAGCCACATGGCGATGATCAGGCCGAGCGCCAGACCGACACCCAAGCCGCCTGCGGCAAAAATCGGGCGGTTGGGGAAACTGGGAGAATCGGGCAGGCCAGCTCCGGCCAGAATGTGCATCTGCTCGCCCTGCTGCTGGTTCTCCATGCTGGTGCCCAGCTCGGCGGAGCTTTTCTTGGCCAGCAAATCTTTGTAGAAGGCCTGGGCGTTATCGTTGTCGCGGGTAAGCAGCTTGTATTGCTCCTCGACGCCCGGGCTCATGGCGGTGCGGCTCTGGTAGACGCCGATCTGGCTTTGCAGCCTCTTCTGGTCGAGGGTGGCTTGCTCGATCACGCTCTGGTATTGGTGAATCTGGAGACGGAGCTGGCGAATTTCAGGCGGTTCGGCGGCGCTAGCCTTCTCGGTGCTGTCGGTGGCGTTGGCGGCCGCGGCGTTGACCTGTTTCAGCTTCTTCTCGACCTCGGCGATGTCAGCCTTGGTTTTGATCACGTCGGGGTGATCGTCGGTATAGCGCGCCTGCAGTTGCAGCAATTGCGCCTGCAGCTGGGCCAATCCTTGTTCGAGAGTCTGAGGATTGGTGCTGGACTGCGAACTCTTCCAGGTGGCCGTCTGCTGCGCCAGCATGCTTTCGGTGTAGGCCTTATCCTGCTGGGCGCGGCTCAGGGTCTGGGTGGTGGCATCGAGTTGCGAGTTCAGCGCCATCAGCATGCGCATGTTGTTGTCGGCGTCACCGGGCAGCTGACCCATGTATTGCTTTTTGAAGTTGGCGAGCTTGGCATCCTGCTCGTCAATGGCGCGCTTGGCGTCTTCGACCTGGCGGCTAAGAAAATCGGTGGTGCCCTGGGCGATCCCGGCGCGCTCGCGCAGGTTTTCATCCACGATCAGCGAGGTCATGGCATTGCAGATTTTTTGTGCGCGGATTGCGTTGCTGTCGGTGTAGTTGACATTGAACCCGGGCAACGGCACGTCGGCGGCAGAAGCCTTCCTTTTCTTGGCGCCAGAAATTCCCGCCTGGGCCGCGGCAGCGCTCATCGAGGTGATCACCGGCTCGACCGACATATTGTGCTGGATGTCTTCGATGAGCTTGTTTTCTTCATCAGGCTTAACGATCGTAAGGCTCTGAATCACGGGACGCAGGCGGCTGGGGCTCAGGACCTGCTGGCTGAGGGTCTGGATGCGCTGGGTAAAATCGGCCGTGATGACCGACTGGACGTAGTTGTCGGGCACCTTCTGGGCTTCCACCAGAACCGTGGACTGGGAGGTGTATTTCGGCGGGAAGACATAAGAGACCCCGAAGCCCGCCAGCGGGGCAAGCAGGGCCGGGATCAAAATGACTTTAAGGCGGCGCCGTAGCATCGCCAGATAATCGTCCATCGTCAGTTCGCGATTTTCACTCATGCTGTTCACCAATCCGGCCGCCTGGGGCGGCCCAAAAAAATTAGTCGATACGAGTCGGCGTGGGGTGCCATTCCACCCCAATGCTGCCGACGTGCCGCTGAGCAATCCTGCCGCAGGTGCCCGTCAGGCAAACCGGAACATCGAAGGCCACCTCGCTGAAGCGATACGCGGCAAAAAAGTCGTAGGTACGTCCCAGGTGTTTGCGCAAGACGGCTCCGGCAGAGCCTTCGTTATAGCTGGACGCAGCCACGCCCCCAAACAACGCGCTCTGGAGTTTCTTATTGTGGGAGTAGCCCAGATCACCATAGAAACTCCAAGTGCGTCCCAGTGGGCGGGTATACCCGAGCCGCGCAGCCTGGGTGTTGGCGCCGGCGAAGAAGCCCGATCCTGCCGAAGTAAATTTTTCGTAGGTCGCAGCCATCAACGAATGACCGAACTTGTAGCGTAGCTGAACCCGCGCGCTCACCGACCAATGCTTAAGCTCGCCACCCTGTTGCAGGTCGGTGTACTGCGGACCGGCGCCGGCAGTCAAGCTCATCCTGCCGCTGATGGTGTGGCTCCAGCGCACATTGACGACGTGGTTATAAATCTGGCCGCCGGTATTTTGCGGAAATTGAAACAACTGAAAACCGTAAATTCCGCCGATCTGATCGTGACGGGAAAGCAGACGGCTGTATCCGCCCTGAACCGTGATCTGGTCGCTGTTGAGCAGAATAGGCGGCTTGGAGGGGTCGTAGAAATGAGCGTTGCTGAATCCGCCCGCCACGGTGATTGCGGAGACCGGATTCAGAGTCTGAACCGCATCGAGAATCGCCGTGTTCGCGAGCCGGGGAATGTTTCCGATCGCACCGAACTGACCGCTGCCGAAGTTGTGGCTGCCGGGCAAACCACCCCCCGCCATCCCGGTGCCGCCGCCGCCGGCGAGACCCAACCCCGGGACGCCACCAAAGGTAGAGACGGAGAAGGAACCGTCGGGCAGGTAGCTGAAGGAGTCCCGCAGCGTCACCCGGCCAGTTCGCCAGCGCGTCACGGCCTCAAGGCCGGCGGCATGCATTTGCTTCACGTCATAGGGATTGCCGTAGAACGCTCCGCCGCCGAGGTACTCGAGAAAGAGATCGCTCTTGGGCCAGAATTGCTGGAGGTCGAGAGCTCCGAGAACGTGGGTGATAGATTCTAAACCGGTGTTGCCGAGCTGATTGGCTCCGTTCGTGTCCGCCGATTCGCTCACCTGCAAAGCTGGCGAGACGAAGCTGCGGCTGGCCATATGCAGTTCGAGCCCGGGCTCGTCCAGGCCAGATACCGGTGGGTTCTCCGGGTTCAGCACCGGCGCGTTTTGGCCGAAGGCCGGCGCCGGAGCCGGAGTGGTCCCTGGCTGGGACTGGTCACTAGTCTGGGCGGCGGCGCAGATGCTCATGCCGAAAACCAGCAGCGCCAACCGGATTTTTTGCGTTTTTGCCATGCTTTTCACCCGTAGATCGCTTACAGGACCGCGTTTCCTTTACGGGACGACAATTGTATCCCCGGGCTGCAACACATAATTCTGTTCGATCTGCTCACCTTTGACCAGCTTGCGATAGTTCACCGGCAGTTTCTGCTGTTTGCCGTTCTCGGTGCGCAGGACGTAAATGCGTTTAGTGTTGGCAAACTGGCTTAATCCGGCGCTGGACAAGGCTTGTAGAACGGTCATGTTGGGCAACATCGGCGTGGCCCCGGCATGCAACACCTCGCCGACCAGGTAAATCCGCTTGCTGTTGATCGCAGTCACCACCACGGTGACGCGCGGGTCGGCGATGTATTTTTTCAGCTTCTCCGTCACTGAGTCGGCCAACTGTTTGGGCGTCAGGCCTGCGGCCTGCACATCGTTGAGCAAGGGAAGAGAGATTTTGCCGTCGGGACGCACCGGCAAAGTGGCGGTGAGGTCGGCTTCTTTCCAGACCGCGATGTGGAGTACGTCCTCGGGGCCGATGACATACTCGGGTGCGACCTGGCTGGTGGGAGCCGCATTCGTCGCCTTGCCGGAGGCGGTCTTGTCGGGAGCGGAACTGTCGGCGGGCTGGGCAGCATCATCCTGCGCCAACGCGATGCCGCTGATCAAGACCAGTGCCGCAACCGCCGCTTTCCATGCTGATTTCATATCGATTCCTCTCACTCCAGGCTTCAAAGTTTCAAGGTTTCAAGGTTTCAAGGTCTAAATCGCCGCGATTCTTTTGTTCTTTGAAACCTTGAAACTTTGAAACCTTGCGTTCAGGCCCCATACTCTTCGTACCCGATCTGCTTCAGCTTGTAGAGCAGCGCTTTGTAGCTGATCTGCAATTCCTGCGCGGCCCGGCGCCGGTTCCAGCGGGTGCGGGTCAGGACCTGAAGAATGATTTCCCGCTCGGCTTCGCGGGAGGCGGCGCGCGCCGCATCTTTCAAAGAAATTTTCTCGCCGTTGCCGCCGCGATCGACGCGCCGCAAAAGAGAGCGCAATCCTCCCATGGCGAGCGCTTCATCGCCGAGCGCGACAATGGCGCGAGCGGCGTCTTTCAGTTCGCGGATGTTTCCCGGCCAGTTGTATTCCAGAAAGAAGTTTTGGGTTTCCGGACTAAGCAAGGGTACGGTTCGGCAAAAATCACGGGCAGCGGCCGAGAGAAACCAGTCGCGCAGAACGGGAATATCTTCTTTCCGCTGGCGCAAAGGAGGCAGACGCAAACAAACTCCGCTGATCCCATAATAAAGGTCTTCGCGGAACTTGCCGGCCTTGACCTCGGGCTCCAACTCGCGCGAGGTTCCGCAGATGAAACGCGGCACACGGCGCTGCTCGGCGCCGTTCAACCCGATCTGGCGAACCAGTTCCTTCTGCGCCGCCGCAGGGAGGTCTCCCACTTCCTGAAGATAGACGGTTCCACCTTGACCGTCGCAAGCCGCCAGAATTTCTGCGCTGGCTTCATGCCCCTGATAGACTTGAAAGGGCTCGGCAGCACGGCTGGAAAGAGCGTGAATGCGCGCCGCCGCCGCCGCCTTGCCGGAACCGTGCTCGGCCACCACTAACACGGGAACATCATTCTGCGACAGCTCGCGGATCACGGCTTCGACGGTGCGCATGCCGGCGCTGACGCTTTCAATCCAGACACGGGCACCGCCGTTCTGCGGTGCTCCGGCAGTTGCCAGGATTTCGGTTCGGTCGAGATCCATAATGATATTCCGCTTCACCATTTCGCGGCCAAGACAGCGGGGGGACGTCTTGGGACAAAGGCTCAACAGTGTAGAGCACACGCGCTGCCAATCCGGTCAAAAATAGTTGCGCGTCACTCGAACAATATATCCTTATGTTTCAATGGCTTGCGATTGCAACCCTGTATCGCGACGCGACCTATACGTTACCACATTGCGGACAAATGGGAAATTTATTGCCCACATCTTAGGTAATCCGTGGGGATTACTTTCCACCTGTCTTGAGGATAAAGTCCTAACTGTCTGCAAGCACTAGCAAATTGGTGTCTGCCTAAAGGGCACGATGACCTCTGCGATTGCCCGGAATGGAATGGGAAATGTTTTTCCATTTTTGTGGCACACGGCGCCCGCCGGTCGAGCGCCCGAGTGGAGGCGACCGGCTCGAAGGTCACTTCTCTGTTCGCCGCCCGAAGTGCTCGTTTTACTTTGCGCGAAGACCCACTTTTCGCATATTCTCACATGCAAGCGCGCGCTATATGGGTAACTCAGCAGAGGTAACTCCACTCCGCTCGACGAGGGAGGGTCGCTTGTCGTCCAGCTTGCCCCGTTGGCAGGCAGTGGCGCTGCTGCTGCTGATCGCCTGGCTTTACGCCTCGATTCTCGCCCGCCTTTTTCTGCAGTGGGTCGGGCCTTCCCACGATCCGAACTTCGAGCACGGGATCTTCGTCCCCCTCTTTGCTTTGTTTATTCTCTGGCAGGACCGCAAGAAACTGAAGGCAATTGCATCGGCCCCATCATGGGCGGGTCTTCCGCTGGTGGTGCTGAGCCTGCTTATGCTGGTTCTGGGAGTCCTGGGCGCGGAATTGTTTTTCTCGCGGGTTTCGCTGCTGATCCTGCTGGCAGGCCTCATCATTCTCTTTCAGGGAGGGACGTTCTTTCGCGCGGTCCTGTTCCCCTGGGCTTTTCTGATTCTGATGATCCCGATCCCGAACCTGATCCTGCAGCAGGTCACCTTCCCGCTTCAGTTGCTGGCCTCAAAGCTGGCCACGGTACTGCTGGAAGTAGTCGGAGTTCCCGTGTTACGGCAGGGGAATGTAATCGTGCTTGCTTCCATGCCGCTGGACGTCGCGGAAGCATGCAGCGGAATCCGGTCCCTTCTCACCCTGGTAACACTGGCCATCATCTACGGGTACCTGATGGAGACTCGCATCTGGGTGCGCGTGGTACTGGTACTCTCAGCCGTGCCGATCGCAGTGGCGGCCAACAGCGTTCGCATTTTTGGCACAGGGCTGCTGGTGCAGTACTGGGATCCGGATAAAGCAGAGGGATTTTTCCATCTCTTTTCGGGATGGCTGATCTTCGTGGTGGCACTGATCATGCTGTTCGCTGTGCACCGCGTGATCTCGCTCATCTGCATTTCGAAGAGCGGCCCGGAGGCGAAATCCGCATGAATGCCGGGTCGCTTCGCTTCGGGATTGCGGCTGTGCTCATGTTGGCCACGGCGCTTGTGCTCCAGGCCCATTCGCGCAGCGAGCATTTTCCGCCGCGAGCGTCTCTGAGTTCCCTGCCCTTGCAGATTGATGGTTGGACGGGAACCGACAGCGTCCTCGACCAGCAGACCCTCGACATCCTCGGGCCGGGCGAGTTTCTGGTGCGCGATTACGAAAACGCGAGCCCGTCGCAACCCCAGCCTCAACCTTGGATCAATCTCTACATCGCCTACTTTCCGACGCAAAAAACAGGCGATACGATCCATTCGCCAAACCACTGCCTGCCGGGCGCGGGATGGGTTCCGACTTCGCGGGAGTTCGTTCAGATTACGCGTCCCGACGGCTCTTCGTTCCCCGTCAACCGCTACGTGGTTTCAAAATTGGGAGAACGGCAACTGGTGTTGTACTGGTTTCAGGCTCATGGCCGCACGGTCGCCAGCGAGTACTGGGCCAAGTACTATCTGGTGTCCGATTCGGTTCGCATGAATCGCAGCGACGGCGGACTGGTGCGCCTGATGACCCCGATGCTTGATGGCGAGTCTCCCGATGCCGCCCAGGCGCGCATCATGAAGCTCGGTTCGCAGTTACTTCCGCTGCTTGACAGTCGCATTCCGCGGTAACCCTGGTTCGTACCAGATTCCGCCTGTAGAGACGGGGCTTGCCCTGTCTCCCTTGACTAGACGCGGCAAGCCGCGTCTCTACGGGAAAGCAAACTCCCATTCGAGCCTGCTACGCGTGAAGCCGAATCTCCTCAGATTTCCGATTCCGCATCTGCGCGAACGCCTGGGGCAGGAAGCGCACCAGGTCCGTCGCCACCAAAGAATTCTCGCCGACGGATTCTGCGGCCAGGTCCCCCGCCAGTCCATGAAGATAGACAGCGAGAGCGGTGGCTGCCAGCGCATGCTGCGGATGTTGCGCGATTAGGCCAGCGACCATTCCGGTGAGGATGTCTCCCGTGCCTCCGGTTGCCATGCCCGGATTGCCGGTGGGATTCACCCAGACAGTGCCATCGGACGCTGCGACCCTCGGCCCTGCAATCAATGTACGATGTCCCTTGAGTACGACAATCAACTCGTGGTCGCGAGCGAAGTTTCGCGCGACGTCCAGGCGGTTCGCTTGAACTTCGGCAATGCTCAAGCCGGTCAAGCGCGACATTTCTCCCGGGTGCGGAGTGATGACGACGGTTCGTCCGCGGCCGTTCAGTTGGCCGGCCGATCCTTCGAAGACGTTCAGCCCGTCCGCGTCCACCACGATCGACTTGTCGCGGCGCTTGACGATCGCGCGCACGAATTCGGCGGTCTCGGAATTGCGCGAGATTCCTGGGCCAATCGCGATGAGTGTCTTCGGTTCCAGCAGCGCATCGAGTCCGGGTCCGAGCGCTCGCAGCGAGATCGTGCCCTGTTCGGTTTCTGCCAGCGGCTCGGTCATTAGTTCAGGATGAAAGGCCGCAACGGTCGCGAGCACGGATTTTGGCGTGGCTACTGTGGAAAGACCGGCGCCCGCTCGGAGCGCGGAAAATCCCGCCATCGCCGCCGCGCCCGCTTTGCCGAGCGATCCACCGATTACAAGCACGTGTCCGTAGCTGCCCTTGTTGGCGTCACGCGCTCGGGGCACGAGCAGCGGAGCGAAATCGAAGGGAGTACTCAGATGAAGTCCGAGCTCGGAGACGATTGCCTCTGGTGGTGAACCGATGGGCGCAATCACGGTGGGGCCGCTCGTCAACTCCGCGAAAACGTGCGCCCGACGCGGAGCAGTGAAGGTCACGATGGCATCGGCACGTGATTCAATCGCGCTTGGCGGCCGCGTCGCATCGGCATCCGCGCCCGAGGGAATGTCAACGGCAACAATTGGAGCCAAAGCCCGATTCATCTTGCTGATCGCGGCTGCATAGAGTGGGCTGACCGGCGGACGAAATCCTGTGCCGAGGATGGCGTCCACGATCACGTCGGCGGCAAAGATCTCCGCCGCATCCAATGAATCGAGCCCACTCGCCTCGCGCACGATGAGGGGCGCAAGGTTCAGTGGCCGGAGCGTCTGCACCATGTCTTGAAACATGGCCGCCGCATCCCCGCGAAGCTCTTCGGGATCGCACAACAGCAGAATGCGCACGGCGCGGCCCGCTTCGACCAGCTTGCGGGCCACGACGAAGCCATCGCCGCCGTTGTTGCCTTTGCCGCAGAGAATGCCGACGCGCTCCGCTTGCGGGTAATCGGAGAGCACGAAACGGGCGACGGCCGCGCCGGCGTTCTCCATCAGCGTCAACGAAGGCACGCCGAAGCGCTCCGAGGTCGCGCGATCGATCTCACGCATTTCCGCCGCGCTGACAATCTTCATGGTTGCGACCCGGATGGTTGCGACCCGGCCGTCTGTTCGAGTTCGCGAAGTTGTTGCGGCTCGCCCATGGCGATCAGAAAATCGCCGGCTTCGATGCGATCGTCAGGCGCGGGGTTGAAGCGCATACCCGTCTCGCGCTTGATCGCGAGGATGATGACGCCGCGGTCCTGGCGGATGCGCGAGCTCTCGATGGTCTTACCGGCAAACGGACTGCGCGGGCTGACCGGTACTTCGCCGATCTCGAGATCCATGCCGAGATGGGTGGTGGCGGTGTCCAGGAAACTGACCACGTGCGGACGCAGGAACGAATGGGCGATACGCTGTCCGGCAAAAACATAGGGACAGACGACCGAATCGGCGCCCGCGCTGCGCAGGTGCTTCTCCGCCATCTCTTCGCTGGCGCGGGCGATGATGCGGAGGCTCGGATTCAGACTGCGGGCGGTCAGCACGATATAAAGATTCGTGGCGTCGGTGGTGGTGGCCGCGACGAGACCAAGCGCGTGCTCGATCTGGGCGTCGCGCAGAGTCTGCTCCTGGGTGGCGTCACCGATGAGCATGAGCCAGTTCTCGCTGGCGAATTTCTGCGCTTTCGCCTCGTTGTTTTCGATAATCACGAACTGAGCGGGCCGGCGCGCCAACTCGTGGGCAGCACTGCGGCCGACGCGTCCGGCGCCGCAGATGATGTAGTGATCGGTGAGACGGCCTATGTCGCGCTCCATGCGGCGCCTTCCAAAGAAATTCTGCAGCTCGAATTCTAGCAAAGCCTGGGTGAGGGATCCGATGGCCAGAAACACGAGCGAGACTCCACCCAGGATGACGATGACGTTGAACACGCGCCCGGCATGCGACAGGGGATGTACTTCCTGATATCCGATGGTGGTCAGCGTGGTGATGACCATGTAGAAACCATCGAACCAGGGCCATCCCTCGATGTAGTGAAAGCCAGCCGTGCCGAGGCCAACCACGAAGGCCAGCGCGGCAGCGAGGAACTTGAGATTGCGGGAAGTCCTCATCGTTCCGTGCCGGGCGAGATGGCGTGATCCAGTTTCCCGCGCGACAAGTGAGTATAGCCCTGGCCGTCGTTGAGTGCAGTGACGATCAGTTGTGCTTGGAGAGCGCGCGTTGTTACGATCTCGATGTATGAAACTTTCCGTTGTCATGCCGGTCTATAACGAACGCGCCACGCTTCGAGAGGTGGTGCGGAAGGTTCTCTCCGTTCCGCTGGAGATCGAACTGATCTGCGTGGACGACGGCTCGCGGGATGGCTCACGCGAGATCCTGGCCGAACTGCACTCTGAGCATCCGCAAATCCGCGTCGTTCTTCAGCCGCACAATATGGGTAAAGGAGCAGCGCTCCGCTGCGGCATTCAGGAAGCCACGGGCGACTTCGTCATTATTCAGGACGCCGATCTGGAATACGATCCGGCGGAGTATCCGCTGATGATCGAGCCCTTGATCCAGGGCAAGGCGGACGTAGTGTTTGGCTCACGCTTCCTGGGCGGCGCGCCGCATCGCGTGTTGTACTTCTGGCATTCGGTCGGCAACCGGGCTCTCACCCTGCTTTCCAACTGCCTCACCAACATCAATCTTTCCGACATGGAAACCTGCTACAAAGTCTTCCGGCGCGAGGTGATTCAGTCGATCCCGATCGAGGAGAATCGTTTCGGATTCGAGCCCGAGATCACGGTGAAAGTTGCGCGGCGAAACCTGCGCATTGAGGTGGGAATCAGTTACTGGGGGCGCACCTACGAGGAGGGTAAAAAGATTGGATGGAAAGACGGCGTTCGAGCCTTGTATTGCCTGTTGAAGTACTCCCTCAAAGAACCCACGGCGAGAACTGTCGCGCAGGCAGTTCCGGCCCCGGATCGCTCCACCGTTCCGCGATGAATCTCGCGTGCAGCGGTCTCTTTCTATAGGTGAGCTTCTATTGGTGAGTGTGTTTCTGCTTGAGCCGACCTTTGTAAGGATTCGAACCTTGGTTGGTCGTTCCTGCACTTTTGCCGCCGCCCGTAGCGCCGAAGTTGATCGGCGGATTGGGCTTACTTTTTACCGGCTTCAGCGCGGACGCCGTTCCGGGCGTCTTCTTTCCGGCAGATCGAGACGGCGCTGACGACTTGGCGGTTTGATGCTCCAGAGTTTGCAATTCCTTGGAAGCGGACGCGGAAGCCGTTGCCGGACTCGCTGCCGTCTTGCCGACGGGCGCGCTTTTTTTCGGCGCCTTTTCAGCGTGCGAAGGCTTAACCTTGAATGTATTGTTTTGCTGCGTCCAGCCGCTCACACTGATACCCACGAGTGCGACCGCAAGCGCCAACGAAAATCTCATCTTTGAATCCTCGATCCTCTGCTCCGGAATTTCGAGCCACCTATCTTTATCTTTAGATGCACGCACCCTGCCATCCAACTCTCACATCTCTCCTATATTAAACCCGCCACCACGGGAAAGCACTCGCGAGAACCGAAAGAAGACTAACGGGTTAGTCGGGACAGCGGTTCGATGCAACGCCGGTGATGATGAGCTGAATACGGGCGATGTGCAATGTTCTGCACATTGCCGTCGCCTTTCCTTGTTGTCCGCCTGGTGAAACCTGCCCAAATGTGACCCCCGGCTGGCGCGCGCGATCTCATCGGAAGACAGAACGCTGGCGTCAGAGCCTGCTTTCGCCGTGATTCCCATTCGCGGGAAAAGGGAGACGCGGCTTGCCGCGTCTCTAAGAATAACTTAGCTGGTGGTTCGACTCCTAGTTCGAGATCATGGTTCGACGTCTAGCGTAGAGACGCGGCTTGCCGCGTCTCCCCGGCGAGCAAAGCCGCGATTCGTTCGCCCGCGTGACCGTCCCAGAGAGGAGGAACGGTGCCCTTCTTCGCCTGGCCGGCGAGCACTCGGGAGAGTTCAGCGCGCAGTTTGTCTGGATCGCGTCCGACGAGGACGTTCGTTCCAAGGGAAACCGTAACCGGGCGCTCGGTGTTCTCGCGGAGCGTCAGGCAAGGAACGCCGAGGTAGGTGGTCTCTTCCTGGATGCCGCCAGAGTCCGTTATGACGACGGTTGCGCGGGACTGCATGCCCAGAAACTCCAGATAGGACAGCGGGTCGAGGATCTGGAGCTGGTCGGCGTGCAGACCGAAATCGGCAATGCGTTTTCGGGTGCGCGGGTGCGCGGGGAATATGACGGAAAGACCCTGGCTGACCTCAAGCAAAGACTGCAGAATGCGCTTCAGAACTGCGCCGTCGTCAACATTGGCCGGGCGATGCAATGTGACCAATGCATAGCGCTCGGGAAGGCCGTTTTGGTTCTGACGCCGCGCCGCGGGCAGAAGCTTCACCAGAGAATCGATCATCACGTTGCCGACGCGGAAGATTTTTTCGGCGGGAATTCCCTCCTTCTGAAGATTGAAGTCTCCGTCCTCGGAAGGCGTAAACAGCATATCCGCGAGCTGATCGGTAACCACCCGGTTGATTTCCTCCGGCATTGTGCGGTCGAAAGAGCGCAGTCCGGCTTCGACGTGGCCGACGCGCACTCCGAGCTTGGCGCAGACCAGAGCGGTGGCGACGGTTGAGTTGACGTCGCCATAGACCAGCACCATATCGGGCTTGCGGTCCAACAGCACCGGCTCGAAACGAGTCATGATTTCGGCCGTCTGCCGAGCATGTGTCCCAGAGCCCACCGCCAGGTTCACATCCGGAGCCGGGATGCCAAGCTGCTCAAAAAACACGTCCGACATATTCGCGTCATAGTGCTGGCCCGTGTGAACCAGGGTCTGGACCACGTGCTTGCGCATCTTGAGCGCGTTCATCACGGGCGCCACTTTCATGAAATTTGGGCGAGCGCCTACGATGTGAAATACGTGCACAGATTCTCCGATCAACGACAACCTAGATTAAATTATCTGCGATTAAATGATCTGATGACAATCGCAGGAGAGGGGGTGGATGATCAGAACCAATTCGTCGCTTGCTTTCCGCAAGGTGAGGGGCAGAATCTTATGCCGGTCAACCGGCAATCGGGCCGCTTGATCGCCAAGGCGGAGAATTTGGAGCGGGGGGGACGGAGCCGGCACCGCCGCTGTGACCCTGGTCGGGTCCATCGCCTACTTCACCCGCGTTGGTTAGCAAGCGCATGAGCAATCGCGCCGCGCTCGGCTTCCCCCTTTGCGTTTCTTACCAGCAATTTCAGAGACGACTTTTCTTCCGATGTGTGCAGGCTCGATGGGGGAACGCTGGTTTTCGCGTGCCCGTTCCCCTTCCCATTCTCACCCTTACCTGCGAACCCGTAATCGGGGCGCAAATGCAATTCATGCAACGCCGCGTCTTCATCGCCGTGCGTCAGGAAGCGTTCGGCGAATTTTTCCAGCTCGCGCAGGTTGCCGGCGTGCTGGACAAAAGTCCGGCACTCTCCCCAGCGACCGCGCCTTCCTCGACGTCGCTTGAATCTCCGTGTTGGTCAATTTGCAAGCGATTTATATTGACGAAGCGTCCCAGCGGAGTCGCCGTCTTGAGCCATTCTTTCAATTGATAGAAGGAGGGATACATCGTTCGCATTGTTCGTAGCCTGAAGCCGAGTGTCGTAGTCTCAGCGCGAGATAGAGGATAGCCAAGTTCCACCAGAAGTTCTCCAACCAGCCCCTCCAGCCGAGTCACCTTGTCATCCGAAAGCTGCCGCCTCCACCGACCCACCGGGGAAAAGCTTCCCGACTTCCATTCCTCGGTAAACGATGTATTGGGAACATGGATCACGCCGATTTTCGCTTTGCGAATCTTCTCGTAATCCAGGTTCTCGCCGATAAACGCACCGACTTTCGTGAGCGCTTCCTCGGGATGGAGCACCAGATCCTCGAAGCGGACCTCCAGGTAGTCCGATCCGATGGCCCGGCCGTGGCGCCGGCCGGTTTGGACTTTCCACATCCAATGGAGCGCGGAAACATACAGGCGGTAGCTCCGGTCCCAGCGAAAAGGACGAATGAACTCTTTCCTATCCAAAGCGCACGCCACGTCGCGTCCGTCTCGTATCACATGAATGAAGAGAGCGTCCGGAATCTGCCGTTTGATGGTTGGAATATGAAGAAGATTATCGGGGCCCCCCACAGCCCAGCGCTGAAAGCCGCCGGCGCGCGCCATTTCCTCCATCACGGCGCGCAGGAATTCGCCGCCCGTGGTCACAGAGGTCAGAACCTTTTCTGTTATTTCTCCGGCATCCAAGCCGGAGCGCCGGAACTGTTTCGTCCGAGGCCAACAGCGCATCAGTTCGCGCCTGGTGGAAAGGCTGCGAAAATCCCCAAATCTCGGAACCAGCAGATCAAAGACACACGGTTCTGTTCGGTAAACCGGGAAGCGCCCCGAAGAGAGGAGCATGTGATACAGCATCGTGTTCCCGGACCGCGCCGAACCAACCACAAACACCGGCGCCTTGTGCGTGGTTGTCACCTATCGGCCACTCGGATCCAACACCGCCTGTGGAACGGAAGCCGGCACCAGCGTCCGCGAAGACGCGGAAGTCTTGTCCGCCTTCTGACGCCAGGTTCGATGCCGCAAACGGTTCGCATTTTTCGTGAGCACAAAACCAAGATAGATCTCGGTTCGGTCCAGCGCCGAAAGTTGCTTGGGGCTCCATCGCCGCGCGTATTCAGCCAGAACCGGCTGCTTTGACAAGCCCGCCAGCACTTCCAGAAGAAGACAATTCTGGTTGTGATAGGCAGGCGGGCTCAGATAGGCGCGGCAACCATACCAACTCCACTTGCTTCCGTAGTCCCAGCGTGGCAGAGCATACCTGAGCCCAGCAATTCCCTCTTCAAATAAGCGACCCACCACAGGGTCTTCGGTTTCGACATACAAGTCATAGAGACCGATAAGCGAGGTCATGAAACCGTCGAGAATACCGGGAAGCGGGCCGCCTGGAATCTCCGTGTACAGAGTGTGGCCATCCAGCGAAACCCGGACTCCGGAATCCTTGACATCGAGTTCAAATACTTTCGCTGAATTTTTGAGAAGCTCCAGCAAATGGGGCCGCTTCGTCAGACGCCACGCGCGAACCAGGGCGCTGATAGCCAGGCCCTGAGTGTATGCCGAGATCCACGGCGCCTTGAGCAGGACTGCGCCGTTGGGGTAATCGAAGTTCATCGGCCAAACCACCGCACCGTCGCTGCGCAAGACCGCATGCTCCTCCAGCCAGGAAACCTGTTTAAGGAAAGCGCCCAGGTTCGTTTCATCCCCGCGTCGGAGGTAGTGCCCTAACTGGACCAGTCCGTACCATGCAATGTAGGAGGGCCAGTAAACGGCCCCTGTCACTCGATATCACGCCCTGGGAATGCCGTTGGGATCCAACCGCAGCGCCTCCCAGGACAGTGCATCACTATAGAGGTAATAGTGCAGCGAATCTTTCGCCGCACTTTCCGGGACAATGTGGAGAGGGTAGTCGAAACTGAATCCGAAGATCTCCTTCTTCAACGCGCGGACAGCGCACTTGACGGCAGCAGGAGTTCTTGCTTTCCAAGTCATTTTCCCTACCCCAGTTCGCAGTTAGTCCCCTCGTTGTTCCCAGCGGCGCCCCCAAATAGGGTGCCCAGCAGGAGTTCGCGAGGGGGGTATTGTGCTTCGTAGCCTGGGCTTTGTCAACAAACATTGTCGCTTGCGCTAGTCGGTCAAAGCTGCAAAAGGTTGCACTGTACCTTCGTGTATCCCTGCTTCTGGGCCCACAGGTCGAGCGGGATCGACGCCATCTCATCCACGATAGGTTCGGCCAGCCCGCTCCTCGTAAGATCCACCGTCTTGATGTAACTTCGGCAACTGTCGCAAGCTTCCACGCGGACGTGCTTCAGTTCCTCCGCCGTGTAAACCGGAAGCTTCGCGTGGTTCTCTTCCCCGCACCCCGGACAGACGATCCGCCGGAACTCCCATTCCGCCAGACAAAATGAGCACACGAGAGATCGCTGGCCGCCATCTCCCAACGGACGCAGAACGCCCAGACCCGGTTTCCTTTTACAAAACGGACACAAATACGGCGTTGGCCCGCTCCAGCGCATACTTGACCGCGAACGAATGCCTGCCGCGTAAGGCTGAAGAAAGGCGCGGGCGAAAAAATCGTTAGGACCCGGCGGCAACGCCCCGGTCTCGCTTCCATTCCAGAAAGCCGTCAGCAATTGGGAATGTGAGTCTGCGCCGCCGTCCCGCAACTCACGAGCAGCTTCCCGAAGCGGACCCGGACCGTTCTGTTCGACCACCGAAAGAAATTTCCCGAAACGGCGGGTCAGTTCTGGTGGGAGCGGCCGCGCAAAGGGCTCCGAGTCTGATGCGACATCACCAGCCCCAGCGCTCAATCTTCCGAACTCCCCGTAGAACTTTTCCTGAAAACGCGCGATGGCCACATAGAAGCGCAGGATTTCCGCCGCAAAGGTGTATTGGGCGCCGAGTTCCTCCGCCCGCGCAATCCGCCGCTGCCATTCATTTTGCACCCCGGTGCGATTAGACATGGTGCGATTATCAGTCCCAGGCTCCCGCCGCGCAATGCCGGATGCTGGTTGTCCTGACAAAGCGCTGTCTTGACGAAGCATTGTCCTGATGAAGCGTTGGCCCGATGGGTCTGACTGATCAACGATTTTCCTGATTGACGATCCAGTCCGACCGGAGGTATAGTTCTCCGCATTCGCGCAGCAGAAGCTGGCCGCTCTCGTGGGCGTCCTCAACCATTCACCTCCGTAACTCTGGAAAGTGCAGCACGGGGGCAACAAAATGGAGTTCTCTCGCAGGACTTTTCTCAAAGGCACCGTGCTTGGCGGAGCCGGTTTCTCCGCCCTCGGCTTTGATCTGACTCCGGTTTACGCCCAGACCCAGTCCCTCAAGATTTCCCGCGCCAGCGAGACGCGCAGCACCTGTCCTTATTGTTCCGTCAGTTGTGGCGTGATCATCTACACCCTGGGCGACAAGGCCAAGAACGCGATCTCCCAGGTCGTGCACGTCGAAGGCGATCCCGACCACCCCATCAACCGCGGCACGCTCTGTCCCAAGGGATCGTCGCTCGAGCAGGACATTCTCAACGACCGCCGCCTGCTGAAGCCGCAAGTGCGGCGTCCCGGATCCGATCACTGGGAAGACATTTCGTGGGACCAGGCCTACAGCGAGATTGCGCAGCGCGTCAAGAAAACGCGCGACGACACGTTCCTCGAAAAGGATGCCGCCGGCCACACCGTGAACCGCTGCGAAGGCATGGCCTTCACTGGCGGCTGCACCGACACCAACGAATTTAATTATCTGGTTGTAAAAAGTATGCGCAGCCTGGGGGTCTGCTACCTGGAAAACCAGGCCCGCGTTTGACACGGCCCCACGGTCTCCAGTTTGGGGCCCACCTTCGGACGCGGCGCAATGACCAATGGCTGGATCGACATCAAGAACACCGACATGATGTTGATCATGGGCGGCAATCCCGCCGAGAACCACCCCTGCGGCTTCAAGTGGGCGATTGAAGCCAAGATTCACCGTAACGCGAAAACCATCGTCGTCGATCCGCGCCTCACCCGCACCGCCGCGACCGCGGACATGTACGTGCAGATCCGCGCCGGCGCCGACATCGCCTTCCTCGGCGGCCTGATCAACTACGCCGTCGCAAACAACCGCATCGCCAAAGACTATCTCCTCAACTACACCAACGCCTCCTTCATTATCAAAGACGGATTCAAGCTGCCCGAAGACGGCCTCTACTCCGGATTCGATCCCGAGAAGAAGACCTACGACAAGAAGACCTGGAATTATGAAGAAGGCGGAAACCTGACCGGCAAACCGGTCGCCGGCTCGCCTCCGGAAAAGGCCCTTCCCCATTTGCCATCGGGGGCCGCGCCGCCTCCACCTTCGCTCCCGTCGAAGATCGCGTTCGATCTTTCGTTGCAGCATCCGCGCTGCGTCTATCAACTGTTGAAGAAGCAGTACGAGCGCTACACGCCCGATATGGTTTACCGCATCACCGGCATTGAGCCAGACCAATTCAACAAAGCCGCCGACCTCTTCACTTCCGTCCGCAAAGATGGCGACATGAAAAAAGTCGCCACCATTATTTATGCCGTCGGCTGGACGCAGCACAGCTTCGGCACCCAGATCATCCGCACCGCCGCCATCCTGCAACTGCTCATGGGCAACATCGGCCGCGCCGGCGGCGGAGTCAATGCCCTCCGCGGCCACGCCAACATTCAGGGCGCCACCGATATGGCGGGAATCTTCGACATCCTCCCCGGTTACTTGAAGATGCCGAATCCCACCGATGTGGACCTGGCCGCCTATCTGAAGCGCACCACACCACTGCAAGCCAAGCCCGATCCGTGGGATTCGTTTAACTACTGGTCGAACACGCCAAAATTTGCCGTCTCGTTCCTGAAAGCGATGTACGGACCAGCGGCCACCAAAGAAAACGATTGGGCCTTCAACTATCTGCCGAAGATCGACCGCAACTATTCCTGGGTGAATATCTGGAACGACATGTATGAGGGCAAGATCAAAGGCATCTTCGCCTTCGGTATGAACGGCGTCATGATCGGCCCCGATTCGAATAAGAATATCGAAGCCCTGAAAAAGGCCGACTGGCTGGTGGTTTGCGAAATCTATCCCGACGAAACCAGCGAATTCTGGCGCGCCCCCGGCATCACCGCCGACGACGTAAAGAAGATCAACACCACCGTGTACCGCTTGCCGGGCGCAGGCTTTGCGGAAAAAGACGGCACCTTCGTAAACTCCGCGCGCTGGCTGCAATGGAAGAATGTCGCCGTGCCGCCGCCTGGGCAGGCGCGGCTCGACCAGGAAATCCTCGCGACCATCTTTTTGAAAGTTCGCGAGCTCTATAAGAAAGACGGCGGCAAGTTCCCCGATCCCGTTCTGAACGCGACGTTCCCGTACACCAACCCGTACAACCCGTCGCTCGCCGAGGTCGCGAAAGAAATCAACGGCAAAGCGCTGGCCGACATCACCGACCCGAAGACGAACGTGACCATCAAGGCTGGCCAGCAACTCCCCGGCTTTGCCTGGCTCAAAGACGACGGCACGACGCTCGCCGGAAACTGGCTCTACTGCGGATCATGGACCGAAGCCGGCGCCATGATGCAGCGCCGCGGAACTGACGACCCGTCCGGCCTCGGCATTTATCCCAATTGGGGATGGTCCTGGCCGGCGAATCGCCGCGTTCTCTATAACCGCGCCTCCTGCGATCTCGACGGTAAGCCCTGGGATCCTTCGCGCCGCCAGGTTTGGTGGGACGAAGCCAAGCAAAGCTGGGTGGGCGTCGACGTTCCCGATTTCAAAGCGGATTCCGCGCCCAAAGATCACATGGGCCCCTTCATCATGAATCCCGAGGGCATCGGACGTTTGTTCGTGCCGCTCGGTCTCAACGACGGCCCCTTCCCCGAACACTACGAGCCCTTCGAAAGTCCGCTCGTGAACCCGCTGCACCCCAACCAGTCCAGCAATCCGATCGCGAAGTCGTACAAGACGGACATGGACAAGTACGCCAAGGCTGGTCAGGGATTCGACGTCATCTGCACCACCTATCGCCTGACCGAGCACTATCACTACTGGACCAAGAACAATCCCATGAACGTGCAGCTCGTGCCGGAACCGTTCGTGGAAGTCCCGGTCGAACTCGCCGACCGCATGGGCATTCGCGGCGGCGAAAAGGTAAAAGTCACCAGCGCGCGCGCTCACTACATTGCCAAGGCGATGGTCACGCGCCGCATCCGGCCCATGAAAATCGATGGCAAGGAGACGTTCCAGATCGGCATCCCCATTCACTGGGGCTTCCGCGGCATTGCGGAAGATGAAGGCAAGACGGCGAAGACCTTGGCGAATCAGCTCACGCCGACCGTGATAGATCCGAACGCGTTCACGCCAGAGTTTAAGGGCTTTTTGGTGAAGATCGAAAAGGTTTAGTGGAGCGACGGGCGTCTCGCCCGTCGGGCCGGGCGGGGACGCCCGGCGCTCCACAAGCAATGTAATTCACGACCGAGGACGGGAGATGGCAGACCGCAGAACGCTACAAGCCGAAATGATCTCGGCCCATTCCCTCTCCGCGCCTGGCTACGGCATGCAGCGCGACCTCGAAGTCTGCAAACTGGTCGACACCACCACTTGCATCGGCTGCAAAGCGTGCGAAGTAGCGTGCGCCGAGTGGAACGACTTGCCGTTCTCCCCGACCACCTTCGACAACACCTACCAGACCATGCCGCAAACGCGCTGGAATTTCTGGAACCTCATCAAGTTCAATGAGCACCAGAATCCGGATGGCACGATCCAGTGGCTGATGCGCAAGGATCAGTGCATGCACTGCGCCGATCCCGGCTGCCTGCATGCCTGCCCCGCCGACGGCGCCATCGTGAAGTACGCCAACGGCATCGTCGACTTTAATGAGGAAAACTGCATTGGCTGCGAATTCTGCGTTTCCGGTTGTCCCTTCAATATTCCGCGCTTCAATCCCGAGACCAAGCGCGTTTACAAGTGCACACTGTGCTCCGACCGAGTCGGCGAGGGTCTCGAACCCGCCTGCATCAAGGCGTGTCCGACCGGCTGTCTCAAGTTCGGTACCAAAGACGACATGAAATTCATCGCCGAGGAGCGCGCCGATCAACTGCGCAAACATTTCGGCTGGCAGAACGCCGGCGTTTACGATCCGCAATCCGTCGGCGGAACGCATGTGATCTACGTACTCCACGACGCCACCGATCCCGAGCGCTACGGCAACCTGCCGAAAGACCCGCAGATCCCGTGGAGCTACACGGTGTGGAAGTGGCTGTTCAAACCCGTGCTCGGGACCTTCGCCCTGTTCGGTTTCCTCGGCGTCATATTGCACTACGTAAGCTCCGGCCCGCGCCGGACCCAACCGGAATCGCCGGCAAAGGATGGCGCCGATGCCAATATCAACGTCTAGCGCGGTCGAACGTTTCGACGCCAAGGCTCGCGAGAGTTTCGAATCCGTGGGCCACACCACCGTCTATCGCGGAGAGCTGCTGCGCCATCCGGTGTACACGCGCGTGCTCCACTGGATGGTCGCGCTGTTTTTCTTCCTCGCGCTCTTCACCGGCTTCGCCGTCTATCTCCCGTGGCTGTTCCGCTGGTTCACTCCGATCTTCGGCGGCGGACCACTCAGCCGCGTCATGCACCCATGGTTCGGCGTGGGTTTCGTCTTCTTCTTCGGATTGCAAGCCCTGCACTGGCTCCAGCCCATGATCTGGACCGCAGCCGATTCCAACTGGTTGCGAAACATAAAGAAGATCGTCAGCAGCGAAGAGAAAATGGACCCGCCCGACACCGGCTTCTTCAACGCCGGACAGAAAATTCAATTCTGGGAGATCGTCGGCGGCTGCGTCGTGTACCTCATCACCGGCATCATCCTATGGACGGGCGCAAGGACTTTCGGAAGAATCTCAGTCGCCATCAGCTACGTCATCCACGACATCTCCGCCCTCATTATGCTCGGCGGAATCTTCATCCACATCTATGAGAGCACCTTCGGCCAGCCCGGCACCTTCCAGGCGATGATTCGCGGCGCCGTCAGCGAAGCCTGGGCCTGGACCTTCCACCCCGCCTGGTACAAGCAAGTCACCGGACGCGACCCGCAGCAAGCCTGCGAAGAAGCCCGCCGCCAAATGACTTCCGGCAGCAAACCGTAGTAGCGAGCCGCCGAGCAAAACCCTTCACCACAGAGGACACAGGGGTTCACAGGGGACTTCTTATTCAACCGGGGTATCGAATGAATCGCGAATCAGCAGCCTTCCCTGTGCTCCTCCGTGACCTCTGTAGTTAGGATTTTCTTCGCGCAGGACAAATCGTGTCCGGTAGAGACGCGGCTTGCCGCGTCTCCCGCCGCGCACAAAGCAGACGGGGCAAGCCCCATCTCTACTATTTGTGTCGAATGTTCTCCGGGGCCCGGGTGCGATCCAGGGGAAAAACTTGCAGTTGCCACTTGACCGGGACGGACTTTGGCAGGAAGCACTCGGTTTTGTTGCACGCCTGGTATTCAAGCTTCCCCGAAATTTCGAAGACTTTCCCGTCCTTCCCAAGCGAGCCCCAGAACTCTGCCCCGGAGCTGACTCGAACATCCTGGCTGATGCGGAATGTCCCCTCGAAGACGGGCACGCGCTCCTTGATCGCGGGCATATACAGGATTTTCGATGCTGGGAAAACTGCTGGTTTTAGTTCCAGCTGTGGGATTGGATCAATCACCAGTTTGATGGGCTTATAACCCTGGGCGCCGGGCGCATAAACATGCACATCCGGGGGCAGCCGCACTTCGGCAACGAGGGTGACGCGAGTACCGGGAACGCCGATGCGATCGGATTGTTCAAGGGCCAGTTGAAGATTCGGGGCTTCGACTGTTTCTGTTACCTCCTGGCCTAATTCCGGAAAGAGCTTGGAGATAATACTGTTTCCGGTAATCCGCTCCCGGTATTTCGCTTCGAAGAACTTTTCTCGAATGATGCCCTTGGTATCGATGAAGAAGTAACCGGGGCGGGCAAAGCCTTTCTGCATCCCCGTAGCTTCCGGATTGAGGACGCCATAAGCTTTGATGGTCTTCGAGTCAGGGTCCCCGAGCATCGGGTAGTCGATCTTGTGCCGGTCGGCAAAAAATTTCAGGATTTCTTCCGAGTCATAGCTGATGGCCGCCAACTTGACCCCTTGCTTCTCGAATCGCGGAAACGCACTCTGCAGCTGGACCAGCTGCCCTTTGCAGAAGGGTCACCAGTCCGCCGAACGGAAAAACAGAAGGACGGTGCCGTTCGATCCTTTCAAGGTATCGAGAGTTTGTACCCGGCCAGACTGGTCGCGAGCCGAAAAAGCGGGAGCCTTCTGACCGGGCGCAAGGCCAATCGACATCAACTCGATGGAAGCCATCCGAATCGTATCGCCATCGAGTGTTCCCCGGACGGTCACCGTGTCTCCGAGGTGAGCGGTTACCGATTCCTGCGGCTCAAGGCTGTACATTACCCTGCTCGTATCGTCATACAGCGACAGCTTCGCCCCCGGCACGTTCTTGCTGCACTCGGGAGATTCGTTAAAGGCTTCGTCGGCGTTGCAACTGCTGGACACAAGGATGCCGGACCACGATCCGGAATTTGTTGCATGGTTCTGCCCAGCTAATGCGAGGGGGGCTATAGAAAAAAACGCTATCAGATAGAGGAAGAAGCGTTTCGCCGTTGAATCAAACCTGATCGACAACATCAATTCGACACCTTCGTCTCGTTTTTGAATGCGCCGGTACTATACGCCTGACAATCTCGGCGCAAAAGGTTTCCGAGCTAAATCTGCCCGGCCAGTATTTAAACTGGAATTGCTTTTGGCCTCGAAACCGCTGCCAGTCTATACCAATTTTCGCCTGCTCGCGAAATCTTGAAACGATCTTCACCCGGAGCACCCCGAATCGGTGTATCAAGGGCGTCCGGTTTGTGGCCTAACGCTTTGCGCGCACCGCAGAAACTTCCGTCCTCGCCCTGCTGAAGGCGAACTGCAGCTTCCATTCCCTCTCGCCACTCTGCTCACCGGTTTGTGCCGGAGAAAACTTCCAACCCCGGGCAGCTTCCAGTGCGACGCGCGAAAAATACTTGCTCGGACCGGCAGATTCGAGCTCCGCCTTCGCCACATTGCCCCCGGCATCGACTTCGACTTTCACTCGAACCTTGATCTTGCCTTGAATCGTGCGGCGTGCGCTCGGCGAAACCTGCGGCATCACCCGCCGCACAACCCCGCTCTCGTCAGCATTCGCAGACGCTTCTTCCTCACCGCCTGCCTCTCCCGGCGCAGCGGGACTCGGCTTTGGCTCCGGCTGTGCCGGGGCCTGCGCGGACTGGGAGCCTTCGGCGGCGGCGCCCTGCTGAGCTTGCGTCGATTGAATCTCCGCCGGAGGGTTCGCCGGTTTCGGTCTCGCAATCAAGAAAAAGACAACCGCAACCACCGCCGCCAACCCCAGAACGTAGCGCCATTTTGCAGATGCTTTCTGCGGACCCGAGATCGCTGGCGCAGAAGCCATCTTTTCAGTTTGAGCTTCAGTCTGAGCTGACGTCGGTACTGGCCGCGCCGATTCCACCCTCTCCGATCCCTGCCGCTCCGCTCCCAACCGATCGCCGATCTCCGCAACTGTCCATCGCTTTCCCGCATCCACCCGCAAGCAGTGCCCAGCGATTTCGCGGAATGGCTCCGGGACCGCCGCCGGTACTTCCGGCGGGCTCGGCCGTGCGCGATCCCAAACCGGCAAGTGCTGCGTCAGCACCTCGATCAATGTCATCGCCAACTGCCAAACGTCGGCAGCCGTCGAAACCGCTCCCGTCGCCGCTTCTGGCGGATCGTAGGCGCCCGTCGCCCTCGCGCCCCTCTCGCCCGGCACACCCAGAGCGTCGCTCGACAGCTTCACCTGGTCCCCAATGGCCAAAATATTTGAAGGTTGGATGTGTCCATGCACGAAGCCCTTATCATGCACAGACTGCAAAGCCCGCAGAACCGGCGGAAGCATCCCTCGCGCTTCCTCTGCCGTCAGCGCGCGCTCCGGAAGAATCTGCGAAAGATCTTCCTCCGCGTACTCCATCACAACATAGAGCCGCTCCGTGCCATCCAGTTCGCAGCGTCCCGCCTCGAAAATACGAATCAGATTCGGATGGTTGAGATCGCGGGCCGACTTCCATTGCAGGAGTTGCTTCTCCGCACCCGCCGGGTCGACGGGAATCAACTTGATGGCGGCTTTCTTGGAATCCCCAGCACCGCCTTGCGTAAGGAACACGGCACTGTGATCGGAACCCCCTAAGTAGCTTTGTAGCGGAAATCTCCCATCGACCGTGCGGCCTTCCCATTGCTTCCCGGTCTCGCTCATATCCGGAGCCTCAATAGCTCGCTATTGTAAGTGACCGCGCGCACAACCGGTCAAAAGCAGGTGACGCGGAAGTTCAGCGTGATCTCCGTGTGCACTCCCCCGCAAAAATCCTTCGCACCGCCTTACAATATGCGCATGGCGTCCATCCCCGCTGAAATCCACGGCCAGCGTTACATCAGCCTCGCCACCTTCCGAAAAAGCGGCGCCGCCGTTTACACCCCCATCTGGTTTGCCGAAGACGATAACAAACTTTACTTCATGACAAACAGCAAATCCGGAAAGTGCAAGCGCATCCGCAACAACCCGCAAGTCAGGATCGCCCCCTGCACCATCCGCGGAAAAATCACCGGCCCCGAGTTCCCCGCAACCGTCCGCATCCTGCCCCCGGACGAGTTTGCCCGCGTCCGCCAGGCGATCAACGCAAAATACTGGCTCGCCCGCGTCCCCTTCCTTTGGCGCAACACCGACACCTACCTCGAGATCACGCCCGCATGAATAAGCCGGCATGAATCCAACTCCGCCACCGGGCTCTGCGCCCGCGGCGGCGAGTGGCGTCCTAATTTGGGAAGAACGAGGGCAGCACCTGTGACGCGTGACATTTACGCTCGCTCCTCGACCCTGATACCATCAAATGTTGTCCTGGGGCCCAGCATATTTTTTAGGCAAGAAAACTTTCTTTTGGAGGCACCATGGCCGTAAAAATTGGCATAAATGGATTTGGACGCATCGGACGCAACGTTCTCCGCACCGCGCTCGCCGACAAGAACCTCGACTTCGTCGCCGTCAACGATCTCACGGATCCCAAGACTCTGGCTCACCTGCTCAAGTACGATTCGATTCTGGGCAACCTGCCGCACAAAATCACCGCCGGGGCCGACAGCATTTCGATCGACGGCAAGACCATCAAAGTCTTCAAGGAAAAAGATCCCGCTGGCCTGCCTTGGGACTCCGTCGGAGCTCAGGTCGTCATCGAGTCCACCGGCCGGTTCACCGACGCCAACGAAGCGAAGAAGCATCTGCGCGGCACCGTGAAGAAAATCATCATCACCGCCCCCGGGAAGAACGAAGACCTCACCGTGGTGCTCGGCGTGAACGAGGAGAAGTACGATCCTGCCAAGCATCACATCATCTCGAACGCTTCCTGCACCACGAATTGTCTGGCCCCGATCGCCAAGGTCGTCAACGACAACTTCAAGATCGTCAGCGGCACCATGACCACCATCCACTCTTATACGAACGATCAGGTGATCCTCGACTTCCCGCACAAGGATTTGCGGCGAGCCCGCGCGGCGGCGATCAACATGATCCCGACCTCGACCGGCGCCGCCAAAGCGCTCAAACTCGTCATCCCCGATCTGGCCGGCAAAATCGACGGCTTCGCCATGCGCGTCCCCACGCCCAATGTCTCGGTCGTTGACCTCGTCGTCTGGGTAGAAAAAAAGACCACCAAGGAAGAGGTCAACGCCGCGCTGAAAAAAGCCTCCGAGTCAGGCCCGCTGAAGGGCTACCTCGGGTTCGAGGAGAACGAACTGGTCTCGTCCGATTTCAAAGGCGACTCCCGCTCCTCCATCGTCGACGCGCACATGACCCTGGTAGTCGCTGGCAACTGCGTCAAGGTGATCTCCTGGTATGACAACGAGTGGGGATACTCCTGCCGTGTGCGCGACCTGATCAACCTGATGGCGGCCAAAGGACTGTAGGTTCTGGCAGCGTGGAGGGACAGGCGTCTCGCCCGTCCAGCCGGGCGGGGACGCCCGGCTCTCCACCAGCAAATGTCGAACGACGGAGTGCTTTCCATGTCCAAGCTTTCCATTCGCGACCTCCCTCTCAACGATCACCGCATCTTCATGCGTGTCGACTTCAACGTTCCGCTCGACGACGGCCGGGTCATGGACGACACCCGCATCCGCGAAACCCTGCCCACCATCGAGTACGCTCTGCGGCACGGCGCCCGCCTGATCCTGGCATCTCACCTGGGCCGCCCCAAAGGCAAGGTCAATCCCAAGCTGAGCCTCAAGCCCGTCGCCGAACGTCTCCGCATGTTGTTAGACAAGGAACTGTCGCGCGGCGAAAATGTTGGCTTCTGTCCCGAGTGCGTTGGGCCCGAAGCCGAAGAAGTGGCGCTCAAACTTGAGAAAGGCCAGGCGCTGCTCCTCGAAAACCTTCGCTTCCACGCCGAGGAAGAAGCCAACGACGAACAGTTTTCGAAGCAACTCGCCAAGCTCGCCGATTTCTACGTCAACGACGCCTTCGGCACCGCCCATCGTGCCCACGCTTCCACCGTTGGCATCACCAGGTTCGTGCAGAAATCCGCCGCCGGTTTGCTCATGGAAAAGGAGCTGCAATATCTGGGCCGCGTCCTGCAGAACCCCGAGCGCCCCTTCGTCGCCATCCTCGGCGGCGCCAAAGTCAGCGACAAAATCGGAGTTATCCAGAACCTGCTCAACAAAGTCGACGTCCTCATCATCGGCGGCGGCATGGCGTACACCTTTCTCAAGGCGCAAGGCGAACCGGTCGGCAAGAGCTTGGTCGAAGAAGACAAGCTCGAACTCGCCCGCGACCTTCTGCAGCAGGCGAAAACCCACAAGCTCAAGTTCCTCTTGCCCACCGATCACGTCGTCGCCGACCGCGTTGAAGCCAGCGCCTTGGTCAAATTTGTCGGCCATGGCGAACCCATCCCCGCCAACATGATGGCGCTCGATATCGGCCCGCAATCGATCGAGGCGTTTTCCGAAGAAGTAGCCCGCGCCCGCACCATCGTCTGGAACGGCCCCATGGGCGTTTTCGAATTGCCGCCCTTCGCCAGAGGCACCTTCAAGATCGCCCAAGCCGTGGCGGAAAATCCCGGGGCCACTTCGATCGTAGGCGGCGGAGATTCCGTAGCCGCCGTCAAGGCCGCCGGCGTAGCCGACAAGATCACACATATTTCAACCGGCGGCGGCGCCTCACTGGAATTTCTGGAAGGCAAGAAGTTGCCCGGGGTAGAAGCGCTGACGGAAAAGAAATAGGCTCTTGGCCGTTAGCTCTTAGTTCTTAGCTCTTCGCTTCGTATCACGGCGTCGCCTCAGCCAACTGGGTGGCGCTTCGCGCCACGTTGATGATGATGACCAGGAGGGAACGATGACGAGCATGGCAAAAGCTTTGGCGTCCATTCTGGCCATAACGGTCGGGGCTGCTCTTGCACAGACGGTGCAGCGGTCATTTAGTTTTGGTATCAGTGTGGTGCACGAGACCATAAAGGTGGGATCCCCGATCGTCGTTAAGGTACAACTGAAAAACACATCGGATCATGTTATCTACAGGATGGGACTACCTGGATGGGATGTCCACGGGGAACTGGTTGGCTTCCCTCCGATTGTGAGAGACGCCCAGGGGAACGAGCCCCCCTTGACGAAGTGGGGCAGGCTGGCCTTCGGACGAGAGACCCCCGAAGATAAGTCAACACTTGTGCTAAATGAAGTACTGCGCGTTCCCATGCCTCCAGGAGAGGTCATGAAAACCGAGATCAGACTCAGTGATTTGTATGATCTCAGCGTGCCGGGGAAATACACGGTCCAAGTGCGATACTACGATGACGAAAACAAAGAAGAAGTCAAGTCCACCACAATCACTGTGACTGTAGTGCCCTAGAAGTGCCTATTGCAGTAATCGGGAATCCGTCTAACGATGCCGAAAGCCGCGCTTCACCGACTTCCCCTTTAGGGGCCGCTATGTCCGACTTCGCAGCCCGACTGACTTTCGCCGACGGCAAGACGCTCGAACTCCACGGCCCCGCCGACATCACCAAGGAGACCACCGACGCCATCGTCAACGCCGCCAACTCCTCTTTGCTCGGTGGCGGAGGCGTGGATGGAGCGATTCACCACGCTGGCGGCCCGTCGATCCTGCAAGAATGCAAGCGCATCGTGGCCAAAATCGGCACTCTCCCCGCCGGCAAAGCCGTCATCACCACTGGCGGACGACTGCCCGCCAAATATGTCATCCACACCGTCGGCCCCGTGTATCGAGGAGGCCAACAGCACGAGGCCGCAACCCTCGCCAGTTGTTACCGCGAGTCCATCCGAACTGCCGATGATCATGGAATCCGCTCCCTGGCCTTCCCTTCCATATCGACCGGAGCCTTCGGCTATCCTGTTCACGAGGCCGCCGAAATCGCCGTTGGCACCATCGTCGAAGCTCTGCCGCCCTGCGCCCATGTAGAGCACGTCCGTTTCGTGCTCTTCGACATTGCCACCTGCAAAGCCTACGTCCGGGCCGCCGAAACATTGTCCCAGCAACCACTCGCAAATTCCGCTATTTTCGAGAAAGGTCTTTCATGAGAACAAAACTCATCGCCGCCAACTGGAAGATGTACAAAACCACCGACCAGGCCCGCGACTTCTTTCGCGATTTCCTTCCGATGGTCCAAGGCCACGACCGCGACGAAATCGTCGTCTGCCCGAATTACCTCGCAATTGATGTAGCCGTCCACGCCGCCAAAGGTTCCAGCGTCGCCATCGGCGCTCAGAATCTCCACTGGGAAAAAGAGGGCGCTTTCACCGGTGAAGTCAACGCCGCCATGCTGCTCGCCGTCGGTGTCACCCACGTCATCATCGGACACTCCGAACGCCGCCAGTATTTCGGCGAGACCGACGACACCGTCAACCTCAAGCTCAAGTCCGCCCTCGAAGCCGGACTCATCCCCATCGTCTGCGTGGGAGAAGTCCTCGAAGAGCGCGAAGCCGGGCTCACCGACGACGTCCTGCGCCGCCAGTGTCTCCGAGCCTTCCACACCGTCTCGGCCAAAAAAGCCGTCAGCCTCGTAGTCGCCTACGAACCGGTCTGGGCCATCGGCACCGGCAAAACTGCAACCCCGCAGATGGCCGCCGACGCTCACGCCATCATCCGAGCCCAAGCCGTCGAATCCTTCGGTCAGGAATTCGCCGGCAAACTCCGCATCCTCTACGGCGGCTCGGTCAAACCGGAAAACGCCCATGCCCTGATGTCGGAAGAAGAAATCGACGGCGCCCTGGTAGGCGGAGCCTCGCTCGACCCCAAATCGTTCGCCGCGATTGTAAAGTACTAGAAATTGTGAGGTATCTATGCTGCCGATCAATTGGAATACAGCGATTCAGTATGCCCTTCTGGTCAAGATCGCCGAATCGGTCGAGCCGGCCGGCAGCTACGGCCCAAGTGAAATAAGTGCGATCAAGAATGCCGGCTACGCATTCCTTCAGACGCTTTATGGCGACGATCTGGCAACCGACATTGATCCTTATGTAGGAGACGTCGTCACGTTCGGCTTCTTGGCCGTTTCCGACGCGAAGGAATTGGTGGCCGTCATTCGCGGCACGGACACGATCTTGGAATGGCTGCATGATGCATCGTATTTGATGATGCCGTCTCCGATTGCCGGTTCTCATGGTTTTACCGAAGATGGCTTCACGGCCGTGTACCGGTCGCTGAGAATTGGGCAAGCCAATGGGAGCTTGTCCGCGAAGGATTCGATAAAAAGCTGTATCGAAACCGGGGCTGCCACCAGTGTAACGGTCTGCGGGCATAGCCTGGGCGGCGCGCTGGCAACGTTGTTGACCCTCGACGTGGCATCGAACACGTCGTGCCACACTCCCACGGCGTACACCTACGCGAGCCCGCGTACCGGTGACCACATCTTCGCGGGCTCATGCAACGCCGCGATTCCTTCCTGCTATCGAATTGCGAATCGTCAGGATTTAGTGCCGAAGTTGCCGCCGATTCTGCCCTTACCCTATGAGCACGTCAATACGCAGTACGAACTGATCCCCCCGCCCAACCAGATCAATCCCACGATCCCTTGCATGCACCACCTGACCACGTATTTGTGGCTCATGGGCCAGCTCGCGGGAAGCAATGCGTACGCACTCGATGCGGACTGCTTGGCCGTTGCGACCGCTCACATCTAGACCGAGTCTTGATTTTGATCTGACATCCGCGCAACCCCGTGCACAGCAGTAGAATCTCATTAAGTAGGAGCGCGCCGTCCTTCCCCATGGGCTCCTCGCTCGAAGGTGCGCTGCTTCGATCGGAGGTACGGGTTATGAGCCGATTCGGTGTTCTCAGATCCCTCATCGCATTTGCTGTTTTCATCGGTCTTGCTCTCACGCCAGATGCAGCATTCGCTCAGCACGGTGGCGGCGGCGGTCACGGCGGTGGTGGCGGCGGTTTCCATGGCGGTGGAGGCGGAGGTTTTCATGGTGGCGGAGGCGGCGGTTTTCATGGCGGCGGAGGCTCGTATCGCGGCGGTGCTGGCGAAGTACGTGACGGCGGCTCCCATGGCGGCCAGAGGTCTCTTGGCGGAGGAGGTTACCAAGGCCGTGGCGCAGAAGCTGGCCGAAATTTCAGGTCCTCCGGAAGTCAGTCGTCGAATGCCCGGTCGTCGAATCTTCGTCCCGCAATCAACGATGGCCAGTGGCATTCGTTCGGCAACGCCGGTACGTCCGCGCGTTCCAGTGCCGGGAGTGCCGCGCGTTCCAGTGAAGGACGCAATTCCGGAGGCGCGGCGAACTCAAGCCTCACAGCTCGCAACACCGGGATTTCCGACGGCCGTTGGCACTCTTTTGGCCGCTCAAGCAGTGGCCCGTCAAGAGGCGGGTCCGGTTTCGCTGGCGGGGCTTCCCGCGCGGCGCCGGGCTTCGGTCGGGGTGGCGATGGTTGGAGAGGCGGTTGGCCTGGTTACGGTTGGGGCCGCGGGTGGGGCCGCGGGTGGGGCTGGGGCTGGGGAGGTTGGGGCTGGGGCTTCGGATGGCCGTACTGGGGACTTGGCTGGGGGTTCGGCTGGGATCCTTGGTTGTACGATCCTTATTGGTATGGCGCGTGGCCGGCGTACGGCTACTACCCGTACTACTCGGATTACTGGTACGACTGGTCCGACAATCCGCCGCCGTACAGGCCGGATTCGTCGTATGACCCTGACCCGTCGGCAAGCTACCTGAGCACGCCAAACTCGAACCCTAGCTCGAACCCTAGCTCGAACTATGATGACAACCATTTCAATCTCAACCCTGGCTCGAGCCCAGGCAACAACGGCTCAGTCCAGAACGGCCAGACCCCGCCGCCCGAAGCTGCGCCGAACAGTCCGGCTCCAACGGCTCAGTCGCCGGGTACCCCAGGTCTCGCGGTTTTCGAGACCTGGGAGCTGGACGCCCCGGCGCTCGGATAGTGAAAGACAAAGGACGTTATAATTCACTGCCGCTCCAGTGTCTGCCGAGAAGAAGGGTGAGATGTTCACCAAAGAAGTGTCCGACCAGCTCAAGTATTACGTTTATCGGCTAATCGACCCACGCAATGGCGAGACTTTCTATGTAGGTAAGGGCACAGGCAATCGAGTCTTCGCGCATGTAAAAGGTGAGCTAGGCAGCGATGCCGACGTTCTGACTGATAAACTCCAACGAATCCGTGACATTCGAGTGGATGGTTTCGAAGTCGCGCATGTTATTCATCGGCATGGTGTGGATGAGCAAACCGCGTTCGAAGTCGAAGCGGCCCTGATAGATGCATACCCCGAAGCAACTAATGCGGTCGGCGGTCGTGCCTCGGACGAACGAGGATTAATGCATGCGAACCAAATAATTGAACGTTACGAAGCGAAAGAAGCCGTCTTCGAACATAAGGCAATTCTTATTAACATCAATCGATCTGCAACAGAAAAAGATAGTGTTTACGAAGCAGTACGTTACGCTTGGAAGCTCGATCCGAAGAAGGCAGCGAAGGCGGAGATAGTCTTGGCCGTTTTGCAGGGTCTAATCGTTGGTGTATTTTTGGCGGACAAGTGGCTCGCGGCAACCCCCGCGAATTTTCCCGGTACTTCGACTGACCGACCAGGGAGATGGGGATTCGTAGGACATGAGGCACCTGAACAGATTGCAAGGTCCTATTTACGGCGACGCCTTCCGGATTCGATGCGGAAACGCGGGGCGGCTAACCCTGTCAAGTATGCAAGCCCTAGCAGCAGCCAGCCGTAATCGATGTCCCCGTGCTAGCCTCTAACTGCTTTCCTGGGTCTTCCGCCGAGCCTGCCATTTGCTTTAGAAGCCGCTCGCTTGGCTCTGCTTCTGGATTGTCCGCCAAGTTGACCGAGCCTGGACGCCATCCATTTCTTTGAGCCAAGAAAGCCCTCCATGAGGCCCGGCACGTAGAGATCTGCATCGAGCTTTGGGAAGTGAATTCCGAAACCGGATGGAGTGACCTCAATCTCGTCAAGTTGCGATGGCTTGGCGTTCTGCAAACCCTGCGCATCGTGCGGTGAGAAACTCAGAATCAATCTTGAGCTGAGCTCGATCACAATATGGCCGCTCTTACGGTCGTAATGCGCGGAGACAGCCCTGGGGATAGCCTCTTGCAGGTCCCTAGCCCGCTGGTTCGCCAGTTCGAAATTGTCAAGCAACGCCATGAATTCCCTTCCATGCTCGGCAAAGCTTTTCCAAATGCTCCGTCAATGCATTTTGGATGTGCGTCAGTTCCCGTTTTGAAAACCCGTAATTCTCCCGAAGCTCCACCGGTCCGGTCGGACAGTTCACATTGAATACAGCTTCACAGTCCCGTCCAATCACATGGACGTGAGCGGGTCTGTGATCGTTTGGATAGATCACGACGCGCAGTCCATCAAATCTGAGAACTGTCGGCACCCACTGGAATTCTATCACGTTTCCTAAGCGCTTAGGTTTATAAAATCGACAAAGAAGCGACCGGAGCAGCACTTTTGAGGATGCCCGTTAATTCGTAGAAAGTAGCGACTCTCAACCCCGGTCATAATGACCGAGGTAGTTTTTTCTGCCAAGAAAAAAAGGAGAGAGTCGCTATGAGGAAACGATACCAGATCGAC
>JBEKDG010000058.1:0-22648 GCA_050014475.1 Terriglobales bacterium
CGCCAGCTCCGGATCGCCTCCAATCCCCACCTGCTTGCCGATCTGTATTGACCCAAAGTATTCCGCCAGCCCTTCGTCGAACCAGCCCTGCGCCGGAGGATAGTTGTAATTCAAGAGATAATGCGCCAGCGGATGCGCCACCGCTCGCCAAGGATCGATTTCAAAAAGATTCAGGACGATATAAACCCGATCCGGCCCCGGCACATAAAACCCGCCCGCCATGCTCTGTTTCGCCGGAGCAACCAGGCCATACTGCTTGTCGCTCTTAAGCGCAATGACGGTGATCGGCACCGGCATTTTCAACTTGTCTTTCAAAAGCAGTTGTCCAAAAACCGCCCGCATCTGCTCCATCCGCAAAGCAACTTCCCGCCCGCGCTTGTCGCCCGCATCCGTGATCACGGAAAAATGCGCGGTATGCACTTCGATCCACTTGGGTTCGTCCTTGGCAAAAGCCAGCTGCGAGAAGCAACCCGCGATCAGCAGAGCGAAAACAACGGTTCCAATACCAAACCAATGCTTCACGGTGGAGTCCTTCCCCAAAAATGCTAGCACGCCAGCCAGCGCGCGGCTAAACAACCGCCGCTAAACAACAACGACCGCGAAGAAGTGCAATACGAATAGCCAATGGAGAGACGGGCGTCTTCGCCCGTCCCCTTTTATCTTGGCCCCACCCCGGCTCGCAAGTTACACTCTCGTCCGTGACCTCGGCCCCTTCTTCCCGCCTAGCCTGGATCGACTGGATGCGCGGCTTGGCCTGCGTCCTCATGTTCCAGACCCACTGTTACGACGCCTGGCTGGGCGGCATTGCCCGCAAAACCAGCTTCCTAAAAGGATCGCAACTCCTCGGCACGCTCCCCGCCCCGCTCTTTCTTTTCCTGGCCGGAGTCTCCTTCGCCCTGGTCACCGACAAACTCATTCGCAAGAACCTGAGCCCCGCCGAAATCACCCGCGCCATGGCCCGCCGCGGCGCAGAAATCCTCGCCTTCGGACTCCTCTTCCGCCTGCAGGAATTTCTCATCGCCTGGGGATGGGCCCCGTGGTCCGACTTACTCCGCGTGGACGTCCTGAATATCATCGGCCTATCCATGATCCTGATGGCCCTAACCTGCGGAATCACACTAACAGCATGGCGCTGTAGCCCGCTCGTGTGGGGACGGGCGCCATCGCCCGTCCAAGCCGAGCGCAGCTCGGCAGCCGCCGGCGGCCACAACAGCTCTGGGTTCGCTATGGTAGCCGCCGCCATCGCCGCCGCATCTCTGATCGCCCTGCTAACTCCGCCCCTCTACACCACCTGGCGCCCAACCTGGCTCCCCTGGCCGATCGAGTCCTACCTCAACGGATGCCACAACCTCGGCGCCCCCCAGCACTGGCTCTTTCCCCTCTTCCCCTGGGCCGCCTTCGCCTTCGCCGGCCTCGCCGCCGGGTTCCTTCTCTTCAGCGACCGTCTCCGCAACCAAACCGGGAAAACGCTAGCCTTGTTCGCCGCCGTCGGGGCCGCAGCAATCCTCGCAGCGCGTCAACTCGACCACTCTTCCTTCTATCTTTACTCCACCTACGACTACTGGCACACCAGCCCGAACTTTCTAATGACGCGCGTAGGTCTTCTGTTAGTGATCGCCTTCCTGAGTTATGCCTGGTGCCGCTGGGGCCTGGCAACTCGCGGCTTCAGCCCAGTAATTCAACTGGGCCAGACGTCCTTACTCGTTTACTGGGTCCACATAGAATTCGTTTACGGACGCTACTCCCTGCTCCACAAACGAGCTCAAACCATCCCCTCCGCCTCGCGAGGATTGCTGGACATTTTCCTATTCATGCTCATCCTCTCCCTGCTCCGCACCAGAATCGACTGGAAAAGGATTGACCGGAAGAAGATCAACTGGAAAAAGATGATCGGCCGAGTCCAACCCGCGTAGGTTTGGATCGCGTGGGGACGGGGCTTCGCCCCGTCCAGCCGAGCGCAGCTCGGCCCCTCCGCTAGCGCCATTACCACTCACGACGGAGCAAGATTCTTCATTCCATCTATTGCGATGTCCACAATTCGCGGCATGAATAGAAGCTCTTCCTAGGGGCACGGCTTCATTTTTAACTTCCCGTCACTCCGCCCGCTGACAGCTGCACGATCGCATTCCCCATCAGCTTCAGCCCCACTCCCCAATTCTGACGCGCGCTGGCGCCGTCGTCTCCGTAGCCGCTCACATACAAGGTGCAGTAAAAACCTTCCCGGACGCCGCCCTCCTCGCCGAAGTAACACCGCCGCACGCACACCTCCGCCGCCGACGGAGTCTCCGGCGCCCGGCGCAACAACTCAACCAGCTTTCGAGCGAACTGTTCGTGAGCAGCTAAAGATAGACGCATATCAATATGAGAAAACACCACGTCCACATAACTCGCGAACTTATGCGACGCATCATAGATTTCCTCCTCCGCGCTCAACTCCCTCGTCACCCCGGCGTCGCACTTCGCCGTCTCCACCATGCTCCGCGCCCAGTTCAGCACCCGAAGGAATTCCCCCAGCTCGGGAAACCGTTCCGCTTCCTCGATCCACGCCGTCAACTCCGGACGCCGCTTCAAGTCAACGTAAGCGAACGTGCCCGCCGGGTCCTTCCACGGAAAATCCAGCACCGGATCTTCCCGCCCCAACTCGATGGAAAAGTCGGCATCCATCAGAACCTCATCCCTTAGAACCGGCGCAGAAAGTTCACAATCTCATGCTCCGCCCAATAACCGTCGTCATAACGACCATCGCTGCTATTCCCCACTCCGGCGGGCGATCTCACAGGTAACCCCACAGGCGATCCGATAAACGCGCAGTGGCCGCCATCGGCCGTCTCCACGAAGGTGATGTTCCGGTTCGATAAAATCTTCCGCCGCGTCTCCGCCGTGATGCGAACGAACGGATCATTCGCCGCGTGCAAGACCAGCGCCGGCGCCGCGATCCGCTCCACCACGTGCGCCGCCGATGCGCGATCGTAGTAATCGTCCACGCCTGTGAAGCCGCAATAGTAAGCGGTCACCTTGTCATCGAACTCGCGCAGGCTGCGGATGCCACGCAGGCGGCTCACGTCGAAGTGGCCGGGAAAGAGCCGCGCCTTCTGAAGCATCCGGCGGCGAAGCGCCCACAAAAAATATTTTTCGTAAATTCGGTTCGCCGGTTCGTGCAGCGCATCCGCCGACGCGGCCAGATCAATTGCCGGACAACACGCAGCCACGGCGCGAAACTGCGGCGGAGCTTGCGATCCCCACTCTCCCGCCAACTTCAGCACGATGTTGCCGCCCATCGAGAAGCCGACCAGCGCCAGACGCGAAACTCCATCGCGCGCGATCATCTCCCGCGCCACCGCCGCGACATCATTCGACAGCCCGGAGTGGTAGAGCACCGGGGCGAGCGCGTCCGTGCCGCCACAGTTGCGCTGGTTGTAGCGGATCACATTCATCCCCGCAGCCAGCGCCTTCTCGGTGACGCCGAGCATGTACTGCGAGTCGCTCGACCCTTCGAGCCCGTGCACAACAATGATGGTCAGCGCGCTCGCTCGATCCGCCTGCCAGTGGCAATGGCAAAGTACCTGGATGCCGGGCGCCACTTCGATCAACCGCTCCTCGGGCGCAGGCAGATGAAAACGTCGCGGGATTAAAAAGCTGGCAACCGTTTGCACGTGCCCGCCACGCAACCAGCGACGCGGTGTGAAGCGACGTATCTCTTCGTGTGTTTGCGAAATACCCACGCTTTGATTTTAAATAGAAGGGAGCAATTTTCTTCGCGGAGTTTTCTTCATGCCCATCTTCGAGTACGTCTGCAAGGAATGCCAGCACGAGTTCGAGGCTCTGGTCTTCGGCAAACAAAAAGCCGAGTGCCCGAAGTGCCAGAGCAAGAAACTGGAGCCGCAGCTCTCCGTGTTTGCCGTGGCGGCGAAGAGCGGCGCGACGGCACAGCCGTCGATGCCGGCGGGACCCTGTGGGTCGTGCGGCGACGCTCGCGGGCCAGGAGCCTGCTCGCTGAAAAACCTCGACTAAGCCCTTTGTTTGCGTTCAAAAGTGTTTCATGTGAAACATTAAGTGCGGAATTTTACTTCGATAGTAGCTATAGGCTATAGAGCACTCATTGGTATTTCCTCGACTATTTTCTCGCTAATGCAACATAACTTTGGGAACTGTTTGGCGTGTAACCGATGTGACGTTTCGCTTTGAGGCGTTCCTCGTTATGATCCGCTTGAGTCTTTGAGCGGAACTCGGAGCGGAACTCGGAGCGGAAATGGATCGGCGAAAAGAGCGCAGACTGAACCTGGAGTTGCCGGTACGCATCTGGGGCGTGGACAGGATGGCGCGGCCTTTCGCGGAGATGGTTCGGGTGCGAAACGTCAGCAACCACGGGGCAGTTCTGACCGGCGTGCACTCGAAGGTCCAGACCGGAGAAGTGCTGGACGTGCAACTTGGCGCGTCGCGGGCGCAGTTTCGCATTGTGTGGATGAGTCTTTCGGGAGAGGCCGGCATACAGGCTTTGGCATTTGAGCCGCCCATCTTGGGCATCGGCCTCCCCAAAGTTTTTGAGATGGTGGGGACCGGATAGGCCAAAGCCGAACGGCACTGATCGGTCAACTAACGTGAATTCACGTGGCCGGTTCCCACTTTTGTTTCTTCGGCAAGAAATCTGGCAAATACTTCGTTAGACAAGAGACGGCCGCGGCCGGTGAGGCGCAGGGTCGCGCCCTGCTGTTCGAGGAGGCCGTCGTGCAGGCATTGTTTTATTGCGGATTCCCATGCGGCGATTGCGTCTCGGCTGAACGTATGTCGCGAAGGCGACAAAGAACCCGCAGTTTGCGCCGCTTTCCGACAAACAGCAGGTCCTTCGCTTCGCTCAGGATGACAATTCATGTTCAAAAAGTCTGCAGGTCGGAACTTCGCGCTGAATTCTTTGCGAAGGCGGACGAGATCGATACCGCGGTTTAGGCGCAGACCGAGGAAGAAACTTTCTTCTATCGCTGCCTGCGCTGAAACCGGTGTCACTGAATGCGGCGCACGGTTCATGTACGCGTCAAGCGAGTCGGGGGTTGCGAAGCGGACGGCCTGGTGACGGCCGGCCTCGTGGTGATCGGCAGCAAGCATCGAGTGCGCATCGACGCCGAAGCCGAGGTAGGGCTGGCGCGTCCAATATTTCAAGTTATGGCGCGACTCGTTACTTTGCAACTCGTTATCAATTTGTAACTCGTCACCGCGCGGCTGTAGGGTGACGCGGGCAAAGTTGGAGATTTCGTACTGTGCGATGCCGGCAGAGGCCAGCATGTGGCAGGCCTGCTGATAGAAATCCGCGGTCGCGTCGTCATCGGGCACAAAGTGGGCGTGGTAGCGGGCGCCTCCGGCGATCAGTTCCCTGCCCAGGCGGGAATCTTCGTCTACTTCGAGCATGTAAACGCTCACGTGCGGAACCCCCGTCGCAATCGTCTCCGACACCGAGAAGGCCCAGCTTTCCGCCGTCTGGTGCGGCAACCCGGCAATCAGATCGATGTTAATGTTTCCGAGGCCGGCTTCCCGCAGGCGAGCGATCTCTTCGAGAACGGTGGTGCGTTTGTGCAGCCGCCCCACGGACTGCGCTTCCCGATCGACGAACGACTGCACGCCCAGGCTCACCCGGTTCACGCCGCATTGCAGCAGGGTTTCGATAAGAGCGGGCGTAAGCGTGCCCGGAGCGCATTCGACGGTGATCTCGGCATCGGGCGTAACCGCAAATTGATCGCGCACGGCGGCGAAGATGCGCAGCAACTGCGCGGCATCGAGGATCGACGGAGTTCCGCCGCCGAGGTAGATGGAGTCGGCGGTCTCCTCTAGCGCGCATCCCAACTCCGACGCAAGCTTCCGCGAGCTGGCGATATCTTCGAGCAGGCGGGCAACGTAATTTTCGTAAGCGGACTTCGAGAGCACGTCGGAGGCGAAGTTGCAGTAACTGCACTTGGTCCGGCAGAAGGGGACTGAGATGTAGAGGCCGAGGGACATACTGTTGTCTATTCTATGGGACGCGCGCGATCCGATAGGGCTTAGAATAGACGATAGGAGGCCGCTACCGAAGGGCTCAACAGATCAGACGTGACGCTGTGACGAGAATAGAAATGAGCGACGAGAAGATCGATCTTTTATGCAAGCACTGTGGCCAGGCATTTTCCGCCTTCCTGCACGAGATGGCCGATCACAACGCCAAGGTTACAACATGTCCGCATTGCGGCAAGAGCCATGAATTCAGTCCTCCGAACGCTGCCAAGCAGGTCACGGGGGCGCGGCCGATCAAAAGGACTATTTAGATCGTTTAGCTTTTCTGCCCGCTCGGCCGTTTGTTCCTGCAGAGATCGCCCCGCACTCTTTCTCGCTGCCAAGCTAAACTAGGCTCATGACGAACTCCCCGCATAATTCCCTCGCTCGCGCTTCTTCTTCCTATCTGCGGTCGGCTATGCATCAGCCTATCCAGTGGCATGAGTTTGGGGAGGAGGCTTTTGCGGCGGCTCGGCTGGCGAACAAGCCAATGCTTTTGGATATTGGGGCGGTTTGGTGTCATTGGTGTCATGTGATGGATCGCGAGTCGTATGACGATGCCGAGGTGGCGGCGATCGTCAACGAGCATTACATCGCGGTGAAGGTGGATCGGGACGAGCGTCCGGATATTGACAGCCGATACCAGGTGGCGGTGAGTGCGCTCACTGGGCAGGGCGGGTGGCCGCTTACGGCGTTTCTTACTCCCGACGGCAAGCCGTTTTATGGAGGGACTTATTTTCCTCCGGCGGACGCTTACGGGCGGCCCAGCTTTAAGCGAGTGCTGCTTTCGATTGCTCAGGCCTATCGCGACAAGCACGGCGAGGTGCTGGAGCAGGCGCAGATGGTTGAGAGCGCGATCTCGCGGGCGGAGTCTTTTTCGGGGGGCGGCGGAACGGTGTCTGCCACGGTGATTGACACGATCTTGGAATCGGCGCGGAAGATGTTTGACGAGGCCAACGGCGGATTTGGAAGCGCGCCGAAGTTTCCGCATCCGGCGGCGCTGGATCTGGTGATGGATCAGTATGTTCGAACGCGTACGGGCGACGATCGTGCGGGCAACCATCGCGCGGCCAATGAAGAGCTGCGTACTATTTTCGTCCACACGCTGGAGAAGATGGCGCGTGGCGGCGTCTATGACCAGTTGGCGGGCGGCTTCCATCGCTACTCGGTGGACGAGCGCTGGATCGTGCCGCACTTCGAGAAGATGTGCTACGACAACTCGGAGTTGCTGAAAAACTATGTGCACGCTTATCAGGCGACGGGGGATGAGTTCTTCGTTGGGGTGGCGCGCGACATCGTTCGCTGGATGGACGAGTGGCTCAGCGACCGCGCGCACGGCGGCTTTTACGCCTCGCAAGATGCCGATTGCTCGATGGACGATGACGGCGATTATTTCACCTGGACCCTGGAGGAAACGAAAGCGGTGCTGACCGCGGACGAGGCGGCGGTGGCGGCGCTCTACTACGACATCAAGGAAGTCGGGGACATGCATCACAATCCGGCGAAGAATGTGCTCCACATTCGAACCTCGATTCGAACCTCGGTGGAAGAAATTGCGCAGCGGCTGAACATTCAGGAAGAGCGGGTAGGCGCGCTGCTGGCGGCGGCGAAGAAGAAGATGTATGCGGCGCGTTTGCTGCGCCCGACGCCGTATGTGGACAAGACGGTTTACGCGGGCTGGAACGCGATGTGCGTTTCGGCTTATCTGGAAGCGGCCAAGGTGCTTGATCTCGCGGAGGCGCGCCACTTTGCTTTGCGCTCACTGGACCGGCTGCTTTCCGAAGGATGGAACGCGGAGCGCGGCATGAAGCATGTGATTGCTTACTCGGATCCGAAGGCGGAGCGGCGCGAAGTCGCTGTCGCTGTCCCTGGCGTGCTGGATGACTATGCTTTCGCGGTGATTGCTTGTCTCGACGCTTACGAGGCGACGGCAGACCTGAGCTACTTCCGTTTTGCACGGGCGATTGCCGACGCGATGGTGGCGGGGTTCTTCGATGCGGTGGCGGGTGGATTTTTTGATACGCGTGGGGCGGCGGTCGAAGCGTTGAACGAAACCGCGCTCGGGATTCTGGGGACGCGGCGGAAGCCGTTTCAGGATTCGCCGACTCCGGCGGGAAATTCGGCGGCGGCGATTGCGCTGCTGCGTCTGCATGGTTACGCCAACGATGCGTCGTATCGCGACCAGGCCGAGCAGACGCTGGAGGTCTATGCCGGGGTCGCGGGGCAGCACGGGATTTTTGCGGCGACTTACGGGCTGGCGGTGACACGCTTCATCCAACCGCACACACAAGTGGTGGTCGTCGGGAAAGATGAAGCGGCCGCGGAGTTGTATCGGGCTGCGGTGCGGCCGCTTTGCTTGAGCACAGCGGTTCTGCGTTTGGACGCCGATAAGGCGGTCGCGCAGAACCTGCCGCCGGCTTTGGCGGATACGATTCCGAATCTTCCGGCGCTCGGCGGGGGACGGTCGTTTGCGGTGGCGTGCTCGGGGTCGGCGTGCCAGCCGCCGATTTTCGATGCGGAGGAACTGGCGCGGGCGCTGGGGGCGCGGGCGCGTCCAGCGGCGTGAGCTGGGTGAGCTGGTTTTGGAAGCGGGTGGACAACCTCGAGGACTCAATCCCATAGGAGCTGACTATGTTGTCTATGGCGAATTCTGTACGCCCAGGAGAGCACAATCGACGTTAATACTCTGAACGTTTTATTCATTGTGTTTATCGCCACGCTGATTCGATCGGCGTTCGGCTTTGGCGAGGCTCTGGTCGCGGTTCCGCTGCTCGCCTTCTGTATTCCGCTGGACGTGGCCGCGCCGCTCGTGGTGCTGGTGTCGATTACCATCGCTGGCATAGTCGTCGTGCAAGACTGGAAGAAGATTCACATGCGGAGCACAGCGTGGCTCGTGTTCTCGACCCTTCTTGGTATCCCGCTGGGTCTTCTACTCCTGACGAGTAGTCATCAACGGATAGTGAAGGCCGCGCTCGGAGTGATTATCATAATGTTCTCCGCCTACTCCTTCATAGGCCGCACACCGCTGGAACTACGACGCGACAGTCGAGGATGGCTTTTGGCCTGTGGATTCTGTGCCGGTGTGCTGGGCGGAGCCTACGGAATGAATGGCCCACCGCTGGTTGTTTACGGAGCCATGCGACGGTGGTCAGCGCAGCACTTCCGGGCGACCCTGCAAGGATATTTTCTACCTGCCAGCATCATTGGCATGGGTGGTTATTGGCTGGCAGGACTCTGGGTCCGCGCCGTAACGCATTATTATCTGGTCTCACTGCCGGTCACGCTGCTAGCGGTGTTCCTCGGTAGGGTGATCAATCATCGCCTGCATGGAGAGGCTTTTTTAAAGTACATTTACCTCGGCTTGTTGGGTATTGGAGCGCTCTTGTTGTTTCAGGCAGCGACCGGCCGACTCTGAGCCCATATCACCTTTTTACGGACATGCTGCTCCACCCGCGCCGCTATTTGATGGAATTACGGCGCGCGAGACACATCGAGCGACACACCTGTGCGACAGACATTTGTGCGACGGACAATGCGCCCCGCCGTGCAGCCCTTCCGGTCCCTGAAGTTTCCCGCTTTGACTGCCGATGGAACTAGAAGGCGGAGTGTCCAGACGTGTTTTCCAACCTTCTCGATAACCCGAAGCTGTTCCGGCATTTGGTGGAAGACTTGCCGGTGGGAATCTACATCGTGGACCGGGAACGGCGGATTCGTTTTTGGAACCATGGCGCGGAACACCTCACCGGGCATCTGGCGCACGAGGTAGTGGGACATGTCTTCGAAGATATTGTGCAGGCCTGCGACCGGCGGGGCAACAGCTTGAGTGGCGAGCGCTGCCCGGTGACGATGACCATCAGCCAGCGAAAGCCGCAGCAATGTACTGTTTTCTACCTGCACAAGAATGGGCACCGGGTAGCGGTGAGGATCCGTACGCGGCCGCTACTTGAGTACGGCGACACGATCGGGGGTGCGACGGTTCTTTTCGAAGAAGCGTTTGTGTACCGCGAGGAATCGTCGGGGCCGCCGATGTACGGATGTCTGGACGCGACGACGGGAATTCCTTCGCGCCGTCTGACGCGAGCCGTGCTGAACGAATGCATGGCGGGCATGGAGGAATCGCATCTCGGCTTCGGGGTTCTGCGGATACGGATGCTGGGGCTGGAGGAGTTTCGCGCAAAACACGGTCCGCAGTCGGTCGTGCCTTTTCTGCACACCGCGGCGCAGACGTTGCGCAACAGCCTGGATGCGGAAAACTTTCTGGGATGCTGGGGAGAGAACGAATTTCTGGTGGTGCTGCCCTCGGCGAGCCCGATGATGGTGGCCATGACGGCTGAAATCTTATGGAACCTGCTTAGCCATTCGGAAGTTTCGTGGTGGGGCGACCGTTTTCTGGTTGCGGCAGAGGTGGCCTACACGGTGGCCACCGCGGGCAAGGACCTGGAATCGCTTTTGCGGGAGATGAAGCCTTCGCACTCGAACGGGACGGCGAAAGCGGTGGCGGCGGGCGCTGCCAACGGTTCTGGACACTCGCGAGGATGATGCCCATGTTTTCGATCATTGGGATCGTGGTTGTTTTCGGCTGCATCGTGGCGGGCTACCTGATGGAGCACGGCAACCTGACGGTGCTGCTCCAGCCGGCGGAGCTGCTCATCGTCGCCGGGGCGGCGCTGGGCACGTTGCTGATCTCGAATCCAGTCCACACTCTGAAGCAGATGATGAGCGGGGTAATTGGGGCATTTAGATCGTCGAAGTACGACCAGCAGCGCTACATCGATTTATTGACGATGATGTATGAACTGCTGCAAAAGGCGCGCAAGGAAGGCCTGGTGTCACTGGAGTCGGACATCGAGGAACCGGACAAGAGCCCGCTGTTCTTGAAGTACGAAGATTTCATGAAGCAGCATCATGCCGTGGCTTTCGTCTGCGACACGATGCGAATGGCGGTGAGCGGCGGGGTGGAAGTATTCGATCTGGATCAGATGCTGGAGGCGGACATGGAAGTCCATCATCACGAGGCCGGCGAGCCGGTATCGGCGATGAGCACGGTGGCGGACTCGTTGCCGGGACTGGGCATTGTGGCGGCGGTGCTGGGGGTGGTGATCACGATGAGCGCGCTGGGCGGACCTCCGGAAGAGATTGGACGTAAAGTAGCGGCGGCGCTGGTGGGGACCTTTCTGGGCGTTCTGCTGTGCTACGGGTTGGTCGGGCCGCTGGCGGCGCGCATGGGCAAGATGGCGGACGAGGAACACGCGTTCATGATGGTGTTGCGGGTGACCATGATTGCTTTTCTGAAAGGTGTAGCCCCGATCATGGCGGTTGAGATTGGGCGGCGGACGGTGCCCGGGCATGTGCGTCCTTCGTTCACGGCGATCGAAGAGGCTTGCCGGGGCGCGAGAACCGAAGCGGCAGCGGCGGCGGCGGCGGATGGGGCGGCGGATGCTACCGCTGCGGGCGCAGGATAAGCACCGTCATGCCGAAACCACCCATCATCATCATCAGGAAAAAAAACGGCCATGGCGGCCATCACGGCGGCGCCTGGAAGGTCGCCTATGCCGACTTCGTCACGGCCATGATGGCACTGTTCATCGTGTTGTGGCTGATGAATACCAACAAGCAGATTCAGGCGGCAATCAGCGGTTACTTCAAAGATCCCAGCGGAACCGCGAAGAAGGTCGGAAGCAATGTGGCCGGATCGGGCGAGAATCTTCAACTGACCAAGGAGGACATGCCGAAGCTCAAAGAGCAGGTGCAAAAGAGTATCCGGAGCATCAATGACCTCGACAAGCTGAAAAAAAATATCGAGATTACAGTGACCGCGGAAGGTCTGCGCATCGAGTTGCTGGAATCGGAGAAAGGAACGTTCTTCGACAGCGGGAGCGCCACGCTCAACCAGAATGGGCAGGAGCTGCTGACGCTGCTGGCGGCGGAACTGGGAACAGTTCCCAACCATGTTTCGGTCGAGGGACACACGGACGCCAAGCCTTTTATAGGCAAGGGCAGCTACAGCAATTGGGAACTCTCGGCCGACCGGGCGAATGCGGCGCGGCGCTTGATGCAGCAGGCGGGATTGGGCGGCGATCAGGTCTCGCAGGTGCGGGGCTTTGCGGACCAGCGCCTGCGCAACGTAAAGGATCCGCTGGATCCGGCGAACCGGCGCGTTTCGATCATCGTGCAGTACATCAGCAGCAACACCGACGAAGCGCAGTCTCCCGGGGAGGGTGCGAAAGAATCGGAAGAGGGGAAACCGTCAGCAGCAGGCGCGAAGGCGGAACCTGAAACCACGGGCAAGAAAGACGAGAAGTAAAAAAAGAGGCTGGCAACGAGGCCAGCCCGGAAGATTGCTTCGTGATGCAAATGGTTACGTCATGTTGCTTAACTTAAGTGGTCATGCAAATCATGCGACTACTCGTCGCAGAGCGGTCTAGTGGGGGAACACGGTATCGGCCCCGAGGGAGTGGGAACTCTCGGGATAGCGGCATACGCGAATGTACCTACCAAACCTACCAACAGCAGTAACGCCCTGAGCGAACGTTTCATGGTTACTTTCTCCTTAGGGTCTGCCGGAGGCTGGCGTCAAACTGCCGACCTCCAGCGCCGGGAATTATACACAACCCTGCAACTTTCTGATTAATAGGAGGTTACATCAAGCGCACAGAACGATGCGCCCAGTTGACAGGTAATGCCGAAAATTGATGGGGCCGTCCGGCAGGCAATATTAGCGGTATTTACGCTGGTTTCTTAAGGTAATGGTTTGAATAGAAACGCTTCGTTTCAGGCTCTGGGAGGAGCGATTGCGGAGCGCAAAAAATCCTCTTGACAAGGTTTTTGCGCGGGGCTGCTTTTGGCGTATCCAGAACTATGGTTGAGTTTTGGACCCGGCTGCCGCGGAATTGGCTTCGAGTGGGGCGCCGGAGTTGTTGAGCGAGGAATGATTTTCCGCAGGCGCCAGATTCGAGCTTCGCGAGAACGCGCGCTCCACCATGCCTTCGAACATCGGGATCAGCGAATCGGAAGGTACCGGGTGTTGAAGATCCGCCAGGCCCTGTTCCCATCGCTGGGTCTGCAAGTGGTTGACGGCGGCCACGCGCACCACTTGGCGGGAGAGCGAGTAGCCGAGCCAAACAAAAATGGCGAGAATATAAGCGACCATGTTGATCAGGTTGAAGACGCCCATCTTGACAAATCCCCCCGAATGCAACGCATACAGCATCAATTCCACACCGGCGAAGAACCCAAAGCCGAGAGAGATCCCAAAACTGATCTGCTTTCGGGACACTCCCAGAAAACGCGAAAACAGGAGCAAAAAGAGGATGAGGCCCAGCTGCACGATGCGAACGGAGCGCTGCAGAGTGGTGAGAACTTGCCACAGCAGATTCTTGTCGAAAGAATTCGAAAAGGAGACTACCACCGAAACCAGCAGCATCACCACGCCCGCCCACTTGAACAGCAGAGTGCCCAGGTCTTTCAGGGTGTGATAGGGGCGGAACACGTCGAGGAAAATCTCATGAATAACCTTGAAGCCGAGAACCGCGTTGACCGCCTCGCCCAGCCAGAAAAGCCAGAAATACGTGCCATTGCCGCTGAGCCAAAGCGGAAAGATGACGGCAAAATTCGCAACCTGCGCCAGGAGGAACAGGAAAAACACGAAAAACTGCTTGTGCAGCTTACGGCGCCATAAGATCACCGCCACCACCGATTGCAGGATCGGTTGCGCGCACCACAAATAAAGGACGATGGTATGACTGTGCCCAGTCATGGGAAATGCGGGGAAGGACGCGACCAACCGTAACCGCCGCGCCTCCGCCCTGCTCCACATCCTCAGGCAGGTGGCCCTGCGGGGTCAATCTACTTAGGTAACCTTGGTAACCATTACCCTCTTGGCAGCGAGCCGTCACAGGGTAAGGGGCGGGCAGGCCTATCCGGCGTCGGGCGTGGAATGCAGGTAGGCGCGCATCATGCGCACTTCATCGTCTTTTTCGTCGAGATCGTGCAGCAGGATGTCGCGCAAGGAAACGATGCCCTTCAGTTCACGTCCCGCGCAGATCGGCAGGTGCCGGAACCCATGCCGCTTCATCAGGGTCATGCAGGTCTCCAGGGAATCGTTCGGAGCGACGGTCAGAGGATCTTCGGTCATGACCTGGCTGACCAGGGTACGGGCGGGGTCCTTGCCGCCCACCACCACACGGCTCATCAGGTCGCGCTCGGAGAAAATGCCTACCAGCTGGCCTTCTCGCAGAACCGGTACGGCGCCGATGTTGTGCTCCACCATCATGCTGGCGACTTCGAGCACGGTCTGGTGGCCCTCGGCGGATATGGGGACTTGATTTCTGAGCAGATCACAGATCAACATTTGCACCTCCCGTGGACTTGTGCCGGAAAGCGGCGAGCCGGGCAAACAGCGTCAAATTGGTCCTGAACGAAGGAAGCAAAACCGTTTTAATGTCTGGACCCGGGGCGGAGTATATGTCGAAAATCGCCAGGGGGGAAGAAAAAAATGAAGACCCGCCGGTGGAGGAGTTTGTGGCGTAGGCCGAGTGCCGTCCCTTGCGGGACTCGGGCTTTTCCACTTTCGACTACCCGGCACTGACGTGCCGGGCTTTCCTGTTCCGCCGCTGCGCGGCTGGATCATCGTTCGTCCCACTTTTTCGTTCGACCTCAAGCTATGACACAGACTCCGGTGGCTCAAGCTTGCGGTGTGACGGAACCATGTGGCGGCGGGGCTTCGCCCCGCCGGGACGGGGCGGAGCCCCGTCCCCACACCCCCAGGGAAATGACGTAGGATCTGGCGGCCAAAGCGGCGGGCATCTCGGCGGCGTCGCGGGCGGTAACGATCACGTTGTAATCTTCACTGGCCCGAAGGCGACTGAACACCGGGGTCGCCTCCTGCGGCTCGACCAGCGCCAGGTATCGCAGGAAAGTGAGGACATCTTCGGTTGGCTCCAATCCCGGCGCGACGAAGGAGACTTCGACATCTTCGTGGTGGAAGTACCATCCCAGGGAGGCTGCCAGGCTTACCGCTCGCTCATACACCGCGGGCGGCAGGGCTCCGGGTGCCGGGTTGTCAAACACGATGCGGAGCTTGCGTTCATCTTCGCGGCTGAACTCGCGCACTTTGAGCGCGCCGGTGCGGGCCGTGGCTTTCCAGTCCACATGGCGGGCGGAGTCGTCGGGCATGTACTCGCGGATGAGGTAAAGATCGTAGCCGCGGCCGCGCACAAAGGTTTCGAACTCGCCGGTGACCATGGGAAGAACTTCGCGGAACTGTTCGGTGGGCTCGACGACGGGATAGACGATCACTTCGCGGGCCAGGTTGATCCGCCGGGTTTTCATGAGGAAGGCGAAGGGAAAGCGAGTGGCCAGACCGAAGTTTTTTTCCGAGTAGCGGCCGCGGGCTGGGAAGCTGATCTCCAGGTCGGCGCGGAGTTCCTGTCCGGGAGCGAGAAAAGGAAAATAGACGGATTCTTGCAGGATGGGTTTTTCGGCTTCCTCGCGCACACGGCGCAAGCGGCGGTCGGGCAGGCGGAGCCACTGGTTCTGGGGCGCGCGATTGCGAGGCCAGCCGAATGTGTAGGCTTCCCAACGCCAGCGGGCCTTGTTTTTGCGCTTGGCAGGAACGACGCGCACGGAAAAAGATGGTAACCACGAACTGGCGTTGCGCAAGAGCAGACGCGCCAGCATCGGACGCCCGGCAAAAACGTGTTCGGGCAAGTGGACATCGAGCGTGAGACTACGGAGCACCAGCGCCGAGGCGATGCCGGAAACCAGAATGGCAGAGAGCAGCGCGGCGACGACCACGTAGAGCAGATTGTTCCCGGTGTTGATGGCGGCGATCCCGATCACGACGCTGATCAGGATGTAGATCATGCCAGCGCGCGTGACGTCGTAGTCCATGGCTTCGCGGACACGGGTCGCGACCACCCGCCGTGCCAGGTAGGGCACCGTGGTGAGGCCGACGAAGGTGGCCAGCAACAGTGCCGCCGACGCCAGGATGATGGTCCCCCAAATGTTGCCCGCCTCGCGCGATATCGTGGAAAACAGCGCCGCACCGAAAGCCAGCATCAGGCCCACAATGGCCAGCAGGAATCGCACCCAGACCTCCGGAAGTGCCAGCCGCGGGAAGCGTGGCGCTGCTGCCGGTTGCGGGCTGGTTGGCGTGCGTTCAGAGATCACGGGGTTCTCCAGTGCCGGGCGGTGCTTCTGTCAGCATATGACGGCGGAGCGGCGAGTGGAAGTGACCGAAGACACTGGGCAGTGTCAATTAACCACAAAGGACACAAAGGATCACGAAGGAAACCCTCAGGGGATTCAAACCTTTGTGTGACTTCGTGTCCTTCGTGGTTAATGAATTTGGGACGCTACCCATTTTCCGGCGGAGGCTGGCGGCGATATTTCCACCATAGAAACAGGATCACGGCCACGGCGATAATCAGAGCGGCGATATTGAAGCGCTGCAGGACACGCAGCAGGCTGCGCCAATGTTGCCCGAACAGATATCCGGCGCTGGCGATGCAGGTGACCCAGACGGCCGCACCCAGGAAGTTGAAGAGAGTAAAAGCTCGCCAGCGCATGCGCAGCACGCCGGCCATTGGTCCGGCGAAAACGCGCATGCCGAAAACGAAGCGGGCAAAGAAAATGGCGGCTGCGCCGTAGCGGGCGATCATTTTCTCGCCGCGTTTCAGCGTGGCCGGCGGAATCCGAAAGAAGTGTTGATAGCGATCGAGCAGCGGACGCCCGCCATAGTGGCCGATGGCGTAGCCCAGATTGTCGCCAAGCGTGGCGGCACAGGTGGCAACCACGATGATCCAGCCGAGATGGAGCTGGTGCTCGGAATAGGCCAGAAAACTCGCCAGCAGCAGCGTGGTTTCGCCGGGAACGGGTATGCCTGCGTTCTCGCAGAGCAATGCCAGAGCTACGGCCCAGTAACCGTAGTCGGCGATGAATGCGCGCAGCGAGTGAAAAATGGTATGGTGCATTGAGTGCAACGTGCTTTGCTGGTGGAGCGCCGGGCGTCCCCGCCCGGATGGGACTGGTAAGACGCCCGTCCCTCCATCGCGTGTCATCACACAGTCGTAGTAATAGTTCTCCTTCCGCCAATGAGGAAATCGACGAGCGCGCGGTTGAAGTCCTCGGGCGCCTCTTCGTAGGGCAGGTGGCCGACGCCCTCGAACGTCACCAGGCGGGCATCGCGAAAATTCCGGCGCAGCGGCGCGGCGGATGGAAAATGAACGGCGCGGTCTTTCGTTCCCCAGATGAAGAGAGTGGGGTAATCGCGAATCTTGGGGAGCGCCGTTTCCAGTTCCGCGAGGTCTGCCGTCCAGTTCCTTACGATGCGCGAAGCATGACGGAACGCGTGATTCTTGAGTACGGGTATGCGGTAGCCCTGGAGCGAATCGGGAGGAATTTTTGATCCGTCGCCGAACAGGCGGCGCAGCCACAGGTAGTCGAGCGAGCGCCAGCGCTCGATGGTGTTGCGGAAGAGCATGGCACCGAAGGCACTGCCCAAGAACGGCGCGAGCCGCTTGCCATGCGGTGACCAGGGATTGACGGGCGCCACCAGCACCAGGCGCTGCAGGCGGGCATCTTCCTGCTCCGCACAGATGGCTGCCACCATGATGGCGACGCCTCCGCCGTGGGAAGTGCCCAGCAGGTCGAAATCTTCAATGCCGAGAGCGTCCGCGAACTGCAGGACGCGCTCAGCGGTGGCACGGACGCTGCAGTCCATGCCCTCATTAGCCGTCGACAACCCAGCGCCCAGATTGTCGATGGCAAAAACGGTCGCATGGGGCGCCAGCGCGGGGATGGTGAATCTCCAGGAAAAGGAATATCCCATCAACCCATGAATCAGGATGAGCGCCGGGCCTGATCCGGCCTTGAGGTAGCGCATGCGTCCGCCGGCGAGTTCGAGCCAGTGCTCTTCGATTTGAATTTGCGGCTCCGATGCAACTCCAATTCCCGCAGTGCCCGCGCTCGTGTTGTGCTCGCCGGCAGGGATGAATTTTTCTTCGGGATGTTGCGTTTCGATGGGCAACGAAATCCTCGCAGACAGATTCTTACTAAGTGATATCGCCTCTAACGCTTTGGGGAGCTGAATTCTGGCTCCCCTTCTTTTTTGTTGAGCGTCCTGCATCAGTTCGCTAGCGCGGCGATGCCGCCTGAAGAGGCTGCGGAAAAACTAATCGAGGGCGTAAAGAGCGCACCGCAGGCGCTAAAGCGCACGCACATTTGCAACGACTTACGGCACGACTGAAGTCGTGCCCTTCCCAAAACCCGCGTGAATCAGACTTTTTCAACAACCTCCGAAGCCACGTTCTGCGCTTTCTTCCGCTTCTTGCCCAGCAGCTTCTTCAGCACTCTAATGCCTTTATCCACGTGCTTTTCTTCCAGCAGGAACGGCGGCAGGAAGCGCAGGACTGTGTCCTGGGTCGCGTTGAAGAGCACGCCCTCCGCCAACCCCTGCTCCACCAATGGCCGCGCGGGAATATCGAGGACGAGGCCCTGAATGAGTCCGCGGCCGCGCACTTCGCGGGCGGCGGCGTACCTGGCGACCAGTTCCTGGATTTGTTGATGCAGGTATCCGCCCACCTTCACGACGTTTTCGAGCAGGTGCTCCTCTTCGACGATCGCCAGATATTCGAGTCCGACGCGGCACGCCAGCGGACCGCCGCCAAAGGTGGTGCCGTGCTGTCCGGGTGAAATCGCGGAGGCGAAATGTTCTTTCGACAGGAACGCACCGAGCGGCACTCCCGCCGCGATCGGCTTGGCGATGGCGACAATGTCGGGAAACACGCCAAAGCTCTGGAAGGCGAAGATCTTGCCGGTGCGGCCGAGCCCGCACTGGATCTCGTCGAAGATGAGCGCGGCCTGGTGCTGGTCGGCAAGGGTCCGGCAGGCGCGCAGGAAGTCTTCGGAGCACTCCAGGATGCCGCCTTCGCCAAAGATGGGTTCCAGCACGATGGCGCAAGTGTTGGCATTGACGGCAGCGTGCAGCGCTTCGACATTGTTCTGCGCAACAAAGGTCACGTTTTCGAGCAGAGGCTCAAAACCCTTGCGGTATTTTTCCTGTCCGGTCAGGGACATCGCGCCAAATGTCCGGCCGTGATACGAACCCTCCAGCGCCACCAATTGGGACTTGGCGGCACCGCCCGCCCTGTGTCCGGCGAGACGCGCCAGCTTGATGGCGCCTTCCATCGCCTCGGTACCGCTGTTCGAGAAGAAGACGCGATCGAGACCCGAAAGCTGGCACAGGCGCTCGGCCAGTTGTCCCTGGTATTCGTTGTAATAGAGATTCGAGAGATGAATAACCCGGGCCGCCTGCTCGCGAATGGTCTTCACGATGCGCGGATGAGCATGACCTAGCGCGTTCACGCCCAGCCCGGCGACAAAGTCGAGATACTTTTTGCCTTCGAAGTCGTACAGGAAAACGCCCTTCCCGCGCTCAAAGGCAACCGGATAGCGGTTGTAGGTGGGGAGAAGGAAGCGCTTTTCGAGATCGGCAATCTGTTCGAGGCGGGACATACCTTCAATTGTAAAACGAACGGACGCAGGATACTTGGGTAGAGGCGCGGCTTGCCGCGTCTCCGCCAGCAGCTGTCAGTTTTCAGCTTTCAGCTTTCAGCTTTCGCCGCCAGCTTTCGGAGTTCCTCGGGGATTTTCTGGATCCAACCCGGCGGCGGTCATGATGGCGCGTCCCAGGTCTTCGGCGGAAACGGTAAATCCTTCGGATGACGCCTGGCCACTGGCATCTTCTTCGGCGGTGGGCGCGACGAAGCGATAGCCCCTTCCGACCACGGTCTGCAGGTACCGCGGCTCGTCGGCATCGTCCGCCAGGGCGCGGCGAATCTTGCGGATGGCGGTATTGATTCCCTGTTCGACGTCGACGAACACATCCTTGCTCCACAACTCGCTGGAGATCTGCTCGCGCGTGACCAGTTGTCCCTTCTTTTCGACCAGGAACATGAGCAATTGCAGCGGCAGGCCCTCGAGCCGAACCGGGCTGCCCCGGCGGCAGAGCTGAAACCGACCGTAATCCAACTCGAAATCGTCGAAGCGAACCTTCTTCTCCGGCAATGCACAACTCCTATGTCCGTTAACCCACGTCACTACAGCGGTCTCGCCGGTGCCATCACCCGGAACAGGCGCTCCGGGCGCCGGCGGGAGACGCGGCAAGCCGCGTCTCTACGGGTTCAGAAATTCTGTTCTGCCGGGCTTGCCGTGTCAAGCGCGCGATGGTGAATTTCTTCAGATCAATTCAGACGGCTTCAGACTGGCTCCATGGACGTTTCCAGGAATCAGGCGCAAGATCACACTCACTTGCGGGATTTGCTCACCTCTCCTAAGCGAGCCTGGTGAGCCCAGTAAGTGGGGGGTTCGGGAAACGGGGAAGGTTCTCGAACCCCTCAAATACCAATGAAGGGTGTGGGCACATCACCTCACTTCACTTCAGAAACAAGCCGACCACAAAATCCGCTAGCTCCCTCAAGCTTACCCAGCACCCAGACCCTTTTCCCGCAGCCAAAATAGCATCCCGAAAAGCAGAAGCAACCTTCCATAATTCATAGTCGCCATTCCGAATCCTCTCTATAATTGTGGAAGTCGCTGCATGGAAGCGACTTAGCAAGGCTGTGCAAAATTGGAAGGTGGCAGTGAAGTTGCTAATGCCTGAACAGCGTCGAATGTCTGGCCGCGTCGTCGCGCAACCGTCCCAGCCCATGAACCGCGAATTTGAGGCCCGATTTACCGCCATCCTGCTGGCTCTTCTCACAGTAGCGGCCGTACTGTTCGCCGGTTTCAACTTCAAGATCGAGCACCAGTCTGCGGTTCCCGACGATGGCGCGTGGTGGATGGAACGGAGCGGCCGCCTGATGGCGGATCGGCTGGAGCCGAACGGGCCGGCAGAGCGGGCCGGAATCCGCCGCGGAGACCAAGTAGTCAGCATCAACGGCCGCGCGGTGGACACATCAGCGGCAGTGACGCGGCAGATCTACTATTCCGGCGTCTGGTCGAAGGCAACCTACTCGCTGATCCGCGGTTCGGTTCCGCTGGACGTGGAAGTGGTGCTGGCTCCGGCCGAGCGCTCCATGAACGATTGGCTGCGGCTGATCGCGCTCATTTACCTGGGCATTGGGCTTTATGTACTGCTGCGGCGCTGGACAGCGGTCGGCTCCACCCATTTTTACATTTTCTGCCTGGTGTCTTTCGTTTTCTACTCGCTGCACTACACCGGCAAGTTCAACGCTTTTGACTGGAGCGTCCTGTGGGCCAATGAAGTCGCCTGGCTGCTGCAGCCGACGCTGTTTCTGCACTTTGCATTGACCTTCCCGGAACGGCGGGAGTTCGTCAGCAAGCATCGCTGGTCGATTCCGCTGCTCTATCTGCCGGGAGCGGTACTGCTCGGAATCCAGGTCCTCGCTTTCGCGTACTTGAAAGCCAGCGCTGGGCTGCTCTTCAATCTGAACCGAGTGCACTGGGCTTATCTGACAATCTTCTTCGTTTCGGCGGCGGCGGTTCTTTGGAACAACTATCGCCGGGCCACAACGCCGATTCTGCGGCAGCAACTCAAGTGGATCACTCGCGGCACTATTCTCGCCATAACGCCGTTCACGCTTTGTTATGTTCTGCCGTACCTGTTCGGAGTGATGCCTTCGCTCACCATGAAGGTGTCAGTGCTATCGCTGGGATTGTTGCCGCTGACTTTTGGATACGCCATTTTCCGCTACCGGTTGATGGACGTGGATCTGATCTTCAAGCGCGGCATGGCCTATACGCTGGCGGCGGCGGCCATCGTGGGAGCGTACTTCACCGTCGTGGCCGCGATTGCGGAACTGGTGCACACGCGCGTGCCCAGTTCCGGACCTTACGGGTTGGTGGCGGCCGTCGTGGTCACCGCGCTGCTGTTTGATCCGGTGCGGAAATGGATTCAGGAAAAGCTTGACCAGTTCTTCTACCGCACAGGCTACGACTACCGGCGCACGCTGATCGAGTTCGGACGCGAGTTGAGTTCGGAGACCGACCTCGACAAAATGCTGTCCTCGCTGGTGGACCGGCTGGCGCGCACCCTGCTGGTGGATCGCATCGCCATCTTCCTCGGCAACAGCGACTCTTCGCGCTTTGAACTGTCGAAATCGTTTGGCATCGCCCACGTCACCGGTCTCGACCTGTCGTTCCTCGCGAAACCGCGAATCGAGGACGCTGTCGGGCATATCTTCTTCGAGAACACGCACCAGTTGCCGCGTGAGAATGCTACCGCGCAAGAAGCCATCGGACGCCTGGATCTGAACTACTACATTCCCTGCCACGCGCGGCAAAAGACCATCGCCTTCCTCGGACTGGGCAAGACGATGCAGGGCGACTTCCTCTCCAGCGAAGACGTGGAGTTGCTCGAAGCGCTGGCGGGATACATCGGCATCGCAATCCAGAACGGGCGGCTGTACGCCTCGCTCGAGCAAAAGGTCAGCGAGTACGAGCGGCTCAAGGATTTCAACGAGAACATTGTTGAATCCATCAACGTCGGCGTAATGGCCGTGGACCTACAGGACCGCATCGAGTCCTGGAACTCGCAGATGGAAGTCATGTATGCCCAGCCGCGTTGGCAGGTGGTGGGGCGTTCGTTGAGCGAGGTTTTTCCGGCCGCCTT
>JBEKDG010000059.1:0-42632 GCA_050014475.1 Terriglobales bacterium
CTGATCGACGCAGGCAAAGAGAAGGGATATCTGACCTATGATCAGGTCAACGACCTTATCCCGCACGATGTGCACTCTCCTGAGGACCTGGAAGATCTGCTAACCACGATCGGGACACAAGGCATCGATGTACTCGAAAGCTCGAAAGGGCCGACGACCGATCTGGAAAAAAAATTCGAAGAAGTGGAAGAGAGCTCCGAGGACGTCGAACTCGACCTAACCCCCGGCGCCCTGGAAAAAACCAACGACCCCGTCCGCATGTACTTGCGGGAGATGGGCACTGTTCCCTTGCTTACGCGCGAAGGCGAAGTTGAAATCGCCAAGCGCATCGAACGGGGACAAAACCGGGTTCTGAAGGCGCTGTCGCGCTCGCCGATTGTGATTCGTGAACTCCTCGCTTTGGGCGAGGACCTCGAGAAGGGCGTCCGCTCGATCAAAGAGCTGGTGACGTTCGACGAAGAGGAAATCACGGAAGAGATCGTCGACAATCGCCTGAAAGAATTTCTCGGCAAGATCAACACGCTCGAAAAGCTTTACAAGAAGGTGGCGCCGCTCCAGGAAAAGCTGGCGGCGGTGAATCTGAAGAAACGGCCGCGCGACCATCGCCGTTACCGCTTCCACCTGGCGCACGCGATTGTGCGCACTTCGATCGCGGTGCGGAAGCTGGGCTTCACCAACAACGAACGCAAGCGCCTGATTGACCGCGTGAATCGCACGGTTGACGGCATGCGCTCGCTCGACCGTCAGGTCCAGAACCTGGAAAAACGGGCCGAGGCGACGCGCAGCGAAGAACAGCGCAAGGAATATCGCAAACAGTCGCGCGCGGTCCGCGGCGAGCTGGAAAAGCTCGAAGCGGAAGCGGGCCTGTTGTTCCAGGAGCTCAAGCGCACCCAGCGCGAGATCATCCAGGGCGACATGGACGCCGAGCACGCCAAGCGCGAGCTGATCGAAGCCAACTTGCGCCTGGTGGTCTCGATTGCGAAGAAGTACACCAATCGCGGCTTGCAGTTCCTCGACCTGATTCAGGAAGGCAACATCGGCCTGATGAAAGCCGTGGACAAGTTCGAATACCGCCGCGGGTATAAGTTCTCGACTTATGCCACATGGTGGATTCGGCAGGCAATTACCCGCGCCATCGCCGATCAGGCGCGTACGATTCGCATCCCGGTGCACATGATCGAAACCATCAACAAGCTGATCCGCACTTCGCGGCAGTTGGTGCAGGAACTGGGACGCGAGCCTACGTCGGAAGAAATCGCCAAGCGGATGGACATTCCGGTGGCGAAAGTCCGCAAAGTCCTGAAGATTGCGCAGGAGCCAATCTCCCTCGAAACGCCGATTGGCGAAGAGGAAGATTCGCACCTGGGCGACTTCATCGAAGACCGTGCGGTAGTTTCACCGGCCGAGGCCGTGATCAACGTCAACCTCAAAGACCAGACTTCGCAGGTGCTGCGCACGCTGACCCCGCGCGAGGAAAAGGTCATCAAGATGCGCTTCGGACTGGAAGACGGTTCAGAGCACACGCTCGAAGAAGTCGGCCAGTCGTTCGCAGTCACCCGCGAACGCATCCGCCAAATCGAAGCCAAAGCGCTAAGAAAACTGCGCCATCCATCGCGCTCAAGAAAGCTGCGAGCGTTCATGGACGGGGTTCGGGACTAGCAATGCTCACGTAGGGACGGCCGCCCTCGGCCGTCCAAGCGGAGCGAAGCTCCGCAGAATCTTAGGGGCGCGAGCGATCGCGCTCCTTTTTTTGTTTCGGCTATCCCATGTTTCGAAAACGACTGGCCCACCCGGCTGATTTGACACCCCCTTCCCGCAGGTGTACATTCCGCTCGAAAGAGGGTCCATCGCTTATCTCAGCAGCTAATTGCTCCTAACAGACAACCTGTTTCGGTTCACAGATAAGGAGGATAGGGTATGGCAAAGCGATTCGCCATAGCAGTGGCGGTGGTGTGTCTCTGCAGCCCCTTCGCTTTCGGGCAGGCGCAGAAGACCACCGATCAACCTAGCAAATACATCTGGTACGAGACCGCCAAGATCAACGGCGGCAAATACGAACTCTTCAACAAAGTCATGGCGCAGTATCGGGAGGCCACGACGACCACGGCGCCCGAGGTGCACTGGATCGCGGGAACGCCCATTACCGGCGACTCCGACCGCGTCACCTTCGTCACCTTCCACGACAACCTGGCTTCCCTCGAGAAGACAATCACCGCTTTCGAAAAGGTGGAGGAGGCCATCACTCTCAAGAACGCGAGCTTCGCCACGCAAGCCGCCGAAGCCGAAGCCGGCTCGCACTGGGTGCTGGCCGAGTACAGCAAGGAGCTTTCCTACCGGCCGGACATGGTCCCGATGGCCAACACCACCTGGTGGGCGACCAGCCTGTTTAACCTCAAACCCGGATGCGAATATGAGTTCGCCGACGTGGTCAAGCAGGTGACCGACCTGCACAAGAAGGCCGGCGACAACGAGCACTGGACCGCCTACGAAATTCGCGCCGGCTATCCCGAACCCTCTGTTCTCTTTGTGACCACCATGCGCTCCCTCGCCGACATGGACCAGGAACCGCCGGCGGCCACCAAGGAACTGTTCGAGAGCACGCCCATGCGGCAGATGTTCCAGAGGATCGGCAAGGAGTGCATCTCGCACATTGAGACCACCTATTCCCGGGTGGAGCCCAAACTGAGTCGCGCGCCGCAGTCGCTGATTGCCGCCAACCCGGATTTCTGGACCATCAAAGAAGAGGCGCCGGCCGTCGCCACCAAGAAAGGGAAACCGAAGAAGGAGGCCGTCGTACCGGCTGCCCTCAAGGAAAAGGAGAAACAGTAAAGGTCAGGTATCTCAGAACGGTGGACGATCGGAAGGGCGCGAGCAATCGCGCCCTTTGTTTTTGCTCCACGACTCCCCCGGTACCAAGTAGTTAGGAGGTCGCGGACAAAAGTGCCTGCCCCACACCCCTGCTAGAATCGAACTATCCTCATGGAAGCCGCTCGCATCCGCAATTTTGCGATTATTGCGCATATTGATCACGGGAAATCCACGCTCGCCGACCGGCTGCTGGAGTTGACCGGGTCGCTGGCCATGCGCGAAATGCAGGAGCAGGTTCTGGATTCGATGGACCTGGAGCGCGAGCGCGGCATTACGATCAAGGCTCATGCCGTCCGCATGATGTATCCGGCGCAGGATGGACAGATTTACCAGCTCAACCTGATCGATACGCCGGGGCACGTGGATTTTTCTTACGAGGTCTCGCGCTCTTTGGCCGCCTGCGAAGGGGCGCTGCTAGTGGTGGACGCTTCGCAGGGAGTGGAAGCGCAGACGCTGGCGAACTCTTATTTGGCGATCAATCATGGCCTCGAAATTATCCCGGTGATCAACAAGATCGACTTGCAGAGCGCCGACGTCCCGCGCACCAAGGAGATGATCGAGAGCGCGGTAGGGCTGGATGCGTCCGATGCGTTGCTGATCAGCGCGAAGACCGGGCAGGGCGTGCCGGATGTGCTGGAGGCGATTGTGAAGCGCGTTCCGCCGCCGAAAGGCGCGCCGGAGCGGCATCTGCAGGCGCTGCTGTTTGATTCGTGGTTCGATCCGTATCGCGGGGTGGTGGTGCTGGCGCGTGTCTTCGAGGGCCGGTTGCGCAAGGGGCAGAAGATCCGGCTATGGTCGAACGGGCACGTTTTTCAGGTGGAAACTCTGGGTGTGCTCACGCCGAAACCGGTGGAGATCGACGAACTGGTGGCGGGCGAAGTTGGGTTCCTGATCGCGGGTATCAAGAACGTCGCGGATACTAAGATCGGCGACACCATCACGGACGATGACCGGCCGTCGCTGCAGGCATTGCCCGGGTTTGAAGAAATCAAGCCCATGGTTTTCGCGGGACTGTACACGGTGGACGCGCACGAGCACACGCAGCTGCGCGAGGCGCTGGAAAAATTGCGGCTGAACGATTCGTCGTTTTTCTTCGAGCCGGAAAGTTCGGTGGCGCTCGGATTCGGCTTCCGGTGCGGCTTTCTGGGGCTGCTGCACATGGAGATCATCCAGGAACGGCTGGAGCGCGAATACAATCTCGACCTGATCACGACGGCGCCGGGGGTGCGCTACCAGATCACCAAGACGGACGGAGAGGTGATCGAGGTGGATAATCCTTCGCGCTGGCCGGATGTAAGCGAGATCGCGAAGGTGGAAGAGCCGGTGATTCTCGCGGTGATTTTGACCAACGAGGAATATGTGGGCGGCATTCTGAAGCTGGTCGAAGAGAAGCGCGGGAAGCAGAAGAGTTTTGAATATGTGAGCTCTTCGCGGGTGATGCTGCAGTACGAGCTACCGCTGAATGAAATCGTGCTCGATTTTTACGACCGGTTAAAGTCGGTGTCGCGGGGCTACGCATCGCTCGACTATCACCTGTCGGGCAACTGGGTATCGCCGATGGCCAAGCTCGACATCATGGTCGCGGGCGAGCCGGTGGATGCGTTGTCGACCATCATCCATCGCGACTTTGCATACGATCGCGGGCGGGCGCTGGCGGCGAAGATGAAAGAACTGATCCCGCGGCAGATGTTTGAGGTGGCCATCCAGGCGGCGATTGGGGCCAAGATCATTGCCCGCGAAACCGTGCCGGCGATCCGCAAGAACGTGATCGCCAAGTGCTACGGCGGCGACATTTCCCGCAAACGCAAGCTGCTGGAAAAACAGAAGGCAGGCAAGAAGCGGATGAAGCGCATCGGGCGGGTGGATATTCCGCAGGAAGCGTTTCTGGCGGTGCTGAAGGTGGGCGAGGGCAGCAGCTAGGCACTTCCGAAACCCTGGAACTCAGCAACACTTATCTCGCAAAAGGCCACCGGTGGGAGGTTATATGTCACGAATCAAGATGATCGTTGCGCTACTCGCGGGTTGCACAACAGTTGGGCTCGCACAAAATAGTGCTGACGCTCAATCACAAGTTCAACCCCCTCGGCCGTCAAGGATTCGCGTTTCTGGTGGAGTGATGCTTGGACTGGTCGAACACAAAGCGATGCCAGAGTACCCCGAAGAGGCCATGACGAAGGGAATTCAAGGCGACGTGATTTTCAAGATCACCGTCGATGAAACCGGAAAGATTGTACTGAGTGTGCCTGTCGAAGGCGACCCGCTGCTTGTTGCTGCCAGTGTGGATGCGCTGCGAGACTTCCACTTCCGCCCCTACCTGCTCAATGGAGCTGCGATCAGAGTCGAGAGCCAATTGGGGTTTCACTTCTCACTGGAGGGGAAGGGTGTCGAAACCAAGGGTCGCGTGGACTGCATGTCATCGATTCCCGATCGGCCAGAGTTTCGGACTGGTGTCGTGAACGACAAGGGTGCGTTGGTGCTCGATCCTCGCAAGGTGTCAAGCGTTGAGCCGCAATTGCCGCCTGAATTGGCGGGCAAGTCGGGGTCAGTGTATCTGACCATTACCATTGGTGCGGACGGCAAAGTTCAGGATGTCAAGGTTGTAGGTGGCGATGAACCGTTCATTAGTCCTGTCGTTGCTGCTGTGAAGCAGTACGTTTATGAGCCCCAGTTGGTTGACGGGAAGCCGTCCGTCGCGACGACCCAAGCCAGCTATCACTTCGGGCCCCGGCATTGAGGCAAGTTCCAGCTCGACCATTGATGAAAAGTCGGGATTTCCGCACCCTGGCGGGTCTGTCGGGACGGTTTACGCGACCGCCAGCCGCTGGGGATGCGGGCTACAGCCTTTCGGATAATGTGCAAATCTCAGATTTCGTGACGAAAGTGCTGATTCGCAAGCGGTTGCGCCGATTGGCGTGCAAACGAGAGTTAACCAACTTAGAAACATAGCTTTAGGAAAGGCTCAGGCGGCTCTGAAATATCCCAACCGGCCGGTCGGTGCCGCTGGATTCCGGAGCCCGTCCTTCTCATCCACAAACTTTTCCACAGGGTAGAGGTGCCTCAGGGTTGAGCTTTCCCGGCCTTTATCGGTCCTTAACCGGTCATCGGTCTTTCGGGAGGCCGGGCTACTCGCCGGGTTCGTTGTTGCCCTCGAGCATGTTCGCGAAGCGCGTCGAATTGTGCAAAAACGCCAGATTGAACTTGCCGATGGGGCCGTTACGCTGCTTGGCGATGATGATTTCGGCACGGCCTTTGAGGTCGGGGTCGTCCTGCTTGTAGAGCTCTTCGCGGAAGATGAACATGACGACGTCGGCGTCCTGCTCAATCGACCCGGATTCGCGCAGGTCGGAGAGCTGCGGCCGGTGGTCGCCGCCCCGGCTTTCGGGAGCGCGGCTGAGCTGCGACAACGCCAGCACGGGGACCTGGAGTTCTTTGGCAATGGCTTTCAGTCCGCGCGAGATGGACGAAACTTCCTGCGTCCGATTCTCGAAGCGCTTGCTGCCGCCGGACATGAGTTGCAGGTAGTCAACGACCAGCAGGTCGAGGCGTCCTTGCGACTGTTTGAGGCGGCGGGCTTTGGCGCGCATTTCGCTCAGGGAAATGCCGGGCGAGTCGTCGATGAACAGGAGCGCGTTCGAGAGTTCCTCCATGGCACGAACGATTTTTTTCATGTCGTCGCCCCAGAGCGAGCCGGTGCGCATCTTGTGCGCGTCCACAATGGCGCGCGAACAGAGCAGGCGTTGCAGCAGCGCCTCACTCGACATTTCCAGCGAGAAGATGCCGACCACCTTGCCGTCGTCGATGGCGGCGTTCTCGGCGATGTTCATGGCGAGAGCGGTCTTGCCCATGGAAGGCCGCGCCGCGAGAATGACCAGGTCGGATTTCTGGAGGCCGCTGGTCTTCTCGTCGAGATCGGTGTAGTGGGTGGCCAGGCCGGTGATGCGCTGGCCCCGTTGCAGCAGCGCATCCACCGAGCCAAACGAGTTGCGGACGATCTCCTTGATTCCCTGAAAGCCCTTGCCAATGCGTTTCTCGGAGAGCTGGAAGACGGCGGCTTCGGCGTCGTTGAGGATTTCGTCGGCGGGTTCGGCCTGCTCGCTGGCTTTGGCGATGGCGGTATTGGCCACGTTGATCAGCCCGCGCAGGATGGCCTTGTCGCGGACGATTCGAACGTAATGCTCGATGGAAGGCCGGTCGGGCACGCCGTCAAGCAGGCCGGAAATGTAGCCGACATCGCCGACCGCTTGCAGATCCTTCTTTTGCTCCAGCTCCTCAACCAGCGTAATGATGTCAATAGGCCGCGAAGATTCGGCCAGTTCCATCATGCGCGAATAAATCCGCCGGTGCGAATCAATGGAAAAATCTTCGGGCTTGAGGTGCTCCGCGGCGTCGTTAAAGGCATGATTGTCAAGCAGGACAGCGCCCAGAATGGAGCGCTCGGCCTCGATGTTCGCCGGCAAACGGCCGATGCTGGTTTCCAGAGTCGCCACGATGTTTAAGTGAGTGCGTTGCATCGTAACCTTTGTTCCACCTGTGGAACAATGTTCCGTGCTGTGGAACAAACGGAAAACGCGTCCGAAATTGAATTTCTTTCGGCGATTGAGCTGCGGTGCCTTACACGTAGGGACAGCCGCCCTCGGCTGTCCGGCCGAGCGAAGCTCGGCGGCGCCTGCAAGGCAGTATGTCATAGGGCGAATAAAAAGCAAATAACTTCTCAGGGGACAGCCCTTTTCGCGTACTTTACGAAAAGGGTGGATGACGGGCGATTTATCTGCACAAGAGTTCCCGAAACTTCTCTCGCATAAAAGAGCTGTTCGGGTCTGGCTTGCGTCCCAAATAGCCAATAGCTAAGGTTCGCGATGGGTCGAACGTATGATGGTTTGCGACGAACGCGATTGCACGTCCGCTGCCGTCCTCGATGTACCAGCAGGCGGGGGACTCTCCGCTCACTGCTGGACGGAGCAGCATGGGAGCGGTCTCATCGAAAGTCTGGCCGCCAGCGATGCCTTCGTACCATGAGGTCGGACGGTCCGGTCTCCAGTCAGCAAGCTCGCCAGCACTGACAAGCCCAAGCCTCCGCGATTGCCCCGGAAAGATTCTGACATCTACCGCACACTCGCGAAGGTCCGACACTGTGACTTCGATCTCGTCCCATAGCAGGTAGCCCGCGGGAACGCCGGTCTTGAGTTGTGCGCGGCACATTTCCTTATCGATCGCGTCGGCCTGCGACCAATCCCAAATCGCAAAGGCCGGTACAGGACGGTTCGTCTTTGAACAGTCGTATTTCGCGTACGCCTCAATGACAGTTCTGCGCTCGATATCTTGTTTTCGAATTCTCATCGCATCGTTTTGGAGTCGGCGCGGTAATCCACATAATCGCGTCTAGGCCTGATCCCAGACCTTTGCCGCGCCGCGCGGATTGTTCCCCCGCCTCAGTACTACTTGTGAACTCCGCTAACCCTTCGGACGAGTTGGCTAGGGCTGGTAACGCCAGAGGTCGTTGAGGTTGCCGCCCGCTCCCGTCGAATCTAAACCGTTGCCCCCGAAGAGCCAGAGATTGCCACTACTGTCAGTCCAGCTGACGCCGTTACCCCGTGCACCTGGTACGTTGCTGGCCGCTGCGACACCCTGCGTACCGTAGACGCCGCTCGCATTTCCCGTGTTGGCTCCCCTCACCCACGTCCATGCCTTATTCGTGGGGTTGAACTCCCAGAGGTCGTTGAATAGGACTTCCGAAGGGCCACCCGAACCAGTGTTAAAACCTCCGAAGAGCCAGAGATTGTTGCTGCTGTCGATCCAACTAACGGCAGCTAACCGGCTTCCTGGAACATTGCTGGCGGAGGCGACACCCTGCGTCCCATAGACGCCTTGTGCATTTGCTGTGCTGCTCCCGCTCACCCAAGTCCAAGTCTTAGCCGAGGGGTTGAACTCCCAAAGATCGTTGAGGTTCCCATTCGTCCCCGTCGAATCGTTACCCATTCCCCCGAAAAGCCACAGATTGCCGCTCGTGTCGATCCAACTAACAGCGTTCCACCGGCTTCCGGGGACGTTGCTGTCGGCAGCAACGCCCTCCGTGCCGTAGACGCCGATTGCATTCACCGTGCTGCTTCCGCTCACCCAAGTCCAAGTCTTAGCCGTGGGATTGAACTCCCAGAGATCGTTGAGGTCTCCAGCCAACGGGAACGAATCATAGCCCGATCCTCCGAAGAGCCAGAGATTGTTGTTGTTGTCGATCCAACTAACAGCGTTCGACCGGCTTCCAGGGACGTTGCTGGCGGAGGCGACACCCAGCGTGCCGTAGACGCCCTTTATTGCACCCGCTGCGTCGCTCCCGCTCACCCATGTCCAGGTCTTGGCCGTCGGGCCAAACTCCCAGAGGTCGTTGAGCAACCCATTAGTCCCACCGCCGCCGAAGAGAAATAGGTTGCCGCTAGTGTCAATCCAAGAGACAGAGGCGTACCGGCCTCCGGGGACATTGCTGGCGGAGGCAACACCCTCCGTGCCGTAGACACCGATTGCATTCACCGTGCTGCTTCCGCTCACCCATGTCCAGGTCTTGGCCGTGGGGTTGAACTCCCAGAGGTCGTTGAGAAGGCAACACACTCCCGTCGAATCAAGGCCATTGCCTCCGAAGAGCCAGAGATTGCCGCTGGTGTCGATCCAACTGACGGCGCTCCATCGGCCACCGGGAACATTGCCAGCCGCTGCGACACCCTGGGTACCGTAGCTGCCCTTTGCATTTGCTGTGTCGGCTCCGCTCATCCATGTCCATACTTTGGTGTTAGGCGGCGGTGGGGGAGGCGTTGGGGGAGAAGGCGTGCTGCCCCCTCCGCCGCAGGCGGTGAGGAGAAGGGCAATCGAGAGAGCGAGGATCGTAGGCAGGCTCAACAACGTCGCAAGCACTCTTTTGACAACAGGACGGAACACGGGCATAAAGGTCGCCGCGAGACTGCGTAGCTATTTCATCGAACGAATTCTATACCGTGCTGCCCTGGCCTCGGCGGCAAGGTTTACCGTTTCTTCCCCGCGCTCTTGACGCTTCGGTTGTTGTCGATGCGCTTGGGCTTCGACCACGGCTTTTTCGTTGTAGGCTCTGTGAAGTGGCTCCACCCTTCATCACGCTGTTCTTGCGTCAACTGTCCGTTATGACGCTCGCAGGATTCTCTTGCTGCATCCATCCCACGCACGATGTCTATTGTCGTTGAGCCATGGCCCGGATGGTTGTTGTGCAAGATGATTTCGTAGTTGCGCTTTGACTCGTCGACGCGCTTATACAGGGTGGGTTGGCGGTGGCCCCCGAGCACCCTTAGGCCCTTTTTCTTTTTACGGTTTTTCGGCTTCGCTCCCAAAATTATCTTTTCTTCCATCAGAAAGCCTCTAGCGCGACAGAGTAGCACACTAAACGCCCGCGTTTCACAAAGGGTAAGATTCGACACGTGTGCGGACGCCAATAAAACCGGGCCTTCCGACGGCGGGTGGCGCAGCCTATCGCGAATCGCCTGAACTCACGAGGGTGGCCCGTCCAAGCTCCGTTTGGGCGGGGCCTTTGACTTCTTTTTTCATCACAAACAGCCGGGTCATGCGTCACAGACTTCCAACCCATCCAGTGCGACAATGGGGATCAGATTGGGGCAGTCAGACGTGTGCCGTCTCCCAAGACGGCCCTCAAAACTGCCCCAAACCCATTTTCAGCGCTCTTTGAGAAGCTAAGTCCTTGATTCTGGAATACTTTACCTATAAGTCCTTTAAACTGAAAGACCTGGCGGGAATTTCCTCCTAACCCTATGATTCCAATAGACCGGGGGGAGGGGGGTAGTGGTAAACACGGGTTAATACCTTTCTAGTAAACAGCCGAAAAGCGGAAAGGACAGTCCCAGAGAAATTAAGGTTCACACTCTCCAATAGTCGGGCCGCCACTGCTGGACGGCTTTTTTGATCTCGGGGGCGGAGAGCTTCTCGTTCAGGGCTCGGGCGGCAAGCGCGGGGAGTTCCGCATCGGACGCGAAGCGCAGTGCGATTAGTTGGGATTCGGTGAATTCCGCGATGCGGGGACGAAGGGCTGCGTCGAGTAAGGACGCGAGCCGCAATCTTTCTTCCAGGCGAATGACGCGGTCCTGCACCTTTAGGGCATAAAGCCGGAGCTTGAAGATGACGGCCATCGCCGCGATCATGACGACGACCACCCATGCCGAATGCAGTCCTGGCCTTCGGACCAGATGGACGATGGTCGCGAGCAGCGTGATGGCGAATACAGGCAGGATGAAAAAGTGGAAGAGCGGATCTCGGCGCGTGTGATTGGAAAAATTCTGCGGGGCTCCGTCAGCCATGGGGGAAAGCTCCTTTTGAAACTCGGAACATCATCGCACGTTTAGACGGGACGCTACTTACTTTTCGAGGCAGAAGGTTCGCTGCGGTTTTGTTTTGCGCTGACCCTGTGGCAGCGCGGAAGATTGGGAATGGGGGAGGCGTCAAAAACAAATGCGGCTCGGGCCAGCCACCCGAGCCGCATTGTTATCGCGGACGTTCTGACTGCCGTCTTTCGCCTGGGCGAAAGATCATCGCGCAACTGCACTCGTAAAAGCGCCCTGCATCGATGCTCCCCTGAGGCTTGCGCTTCAGGGTTAGGATCCAGCGCTTCCATCCTCCTTGGAAGAAGGATTTCTGAGGAGGCCGCAAAGCCCGGGCACCAGCGCACTGGACATACGCCGATTTTCCCCCGGTGACTCACTCTCGAGAAATCACCGGCAACGCTGAACCCTGATCGGAACAGATTCAGAACATCTCACGCTTTTGACTGCAAGCACTTTGCCGCAGGAGAAAAATTAACGCAACCGCAAACTGCGGCTCCGTTGTGTAAAAACTGTGGAGCGGAGAAACTTCCTGTGGAAAGGGAAGGAAAAGTGTATTTTTATTGGCGCGGCGATGCGGCGGGAGAAACTGGTGGGCGGCGTAAAAGCTCGGATTCAAGCAGGTTCTTGGGAAGGGCACGAGTTCACTCGTACCACTAAGACGTTGAAACGCGCTCACGCTTTAGCGCCTGAGGTGTGCTTTTTCCGCAGCCTACGCAGGCTGCCGTACAATTACCTCCGATGATTGCGCATCTTCGAGGAACTTTGCTGGCGAAGCGTCCGAACCAGGCGATCGTGGAAACTCATGGGGTTGGCTATGACGTTGCGATCAGCGTGCCGACGTTCACGGAAATGCCGGCGGCAGGCGCTGAAGTCGCGCTTCACATCCACACGCACGTTCGCGAGGACGCGCTCAGCCTGTACGGATTTTTGCGGCTGGCCGAGAAACAGCTTTTCGAGAAGCTGCTGACGGTAAGCGGGATTGGCCCGAAGCTCGCGATCACGATTCTGAGCGGCATGCCGGCGGACGAGATGGTGGAAGCCATTCGCGGAGGCGACCTGGCGCGGCTCACGCGCATTCCAGGAATCGGCAAGAAGACAGCGGAGCGCATGGTGCTGGAGTTGCGCGACAAGCTGCCGGCGCCGGCGGGAGCGTCCGAAATGAGCGCCGCGCTGGCGAGCCCGGTAGAGGAAGACGTTGTTTCCGCGCTGGTGAATCTGGGCTATCAGCGCGCAGCGGCGGATAAGGCGCTGCTGGCAGCGCGAGGCGGCAAGAGTCCTCAGAGTTTTGAAGTGCTGTTTCGCGACGCGCTGGGATCGCTGTCGAAGTGATTTTGCGCCAAGAAGCTACCTCATGAATGTTTTTGGGAAGGGCACGGCTTTACAGGCTGCGGAAAAATGAACCAAGGTAGTAATTTCAGGGCTTTTTGAGTCAAAAATACTCCTGTAAGTTGTTGAATCTTGGTTCGAGAAAATGCTCGGATTACTAACTTGAGTCATTTTTCTAGCCGTGCCGCTCAGAGCCGCAAAAATGCGGGCTTTAGCCCCTGAGGGCCGAATATCACGCCCTGGGAATCATTTATGGGACCAGTTCTAGCCTTGTGTGCCGCAAGAAGGAGGAATTGTCACATTCTATCAATAATGACATTATGATATGATCGTGTCATATTCTGGATGGTGTGACAATGGATGCGGAAGCCCGGCTGCGGGTCAATGAAAACGGCCGTGTGGTGATCCCCGCTTCTTTTCGCAAGGCGCTGGGTATCAACGCCGGCGATGAGGTGGTGCTGCGAATCGAGGATGACGAATTACGGATCACGACGCTGAAACGCCGCGTCGAGCGCGCGCAGCGGCGCATCCGGCGCTACATAAAACCCGGAAGGTCTCTGGCCGACGAACTGATTGCCGAACGCCGCGAGGCAGCCAAACGTGAGTAGGGTCGTGCTGGACGCTTCCGTCGTGCTGGCGTTACTCAACAATGAGCCAGGGGCGGACAAGCTGACTCCGGTACTATTGAGCAACACCACCTGCAGTACGGTCAATCTTGCCGAAGTGCAAACCAAACTCGTAAGCGAGGGTGGCGCCCCCGATGAAGCATGGGAAGACACGCTCAGCCCCATTCGGGAGGCCATGCCCTTCACTGCCGAGCACGCGAGAATTGCAGGAAGTCTGGTTGCCCAAACCCGCGCCCTCGGCTTGTCATTGGGAGACCGGGCCTGTTTAGCTCTCGGACTTGCGCTGAAGGCCCCCGTGTACACGGCCGACAAATCGTGGAAGAACCTGAAATTGGGCGTCAGGATCCATGTGATCCGGTAATGCACGCGGGATGCGCGAGCACTTAGTTGCCGACGAAGCGCAGATAGAGGTCGCGGTCGTGGCGGCAGGTTTCCGCCATGTGCTTCACCTTTTCCCAGGCTTCTAACTGAGAGTCATCGCGCACGCGATCTTTCGCACGATCCCATTCCTTGAGAAAGGCTTCCATCTGCAGGTGATTGAACACGGTTTTGCCGAACGGATCAATGCCGCTGAGCAGCAGGAAATCCGCATGGTTGGTGGCGGGAACCACCCCGTGCAGCATCACCCACTCGCTCCGTTCGCCGAGATCGTCTTCCAGTTTCACGACCAGGGACATGGCTATCCTCACTGAACGATGCAATGGTACTGGCCGCAATGTAACAGCCCCGGAGGGCGTTGTCCAAGCGGAGCCGGGTACCGAAAGTAACCGCGGATTGATAACGGGGACAGGTGGGGCCGCTGTCCCCGGGCAGACTAAGGACTCGCGGACAGGAGTGTCCGCGCCACACTCTCACGCTTGCCCGACGTGGGCGCCGTGCTGGAAGTGGTATTGGAGAATCTTCGCGGCCAAGGCGGGGGTCACACCCTGTCCGTGCGCTTCGATGGAGCGGACCACTTCTCCGCGACAGATGACTTCGGTGGCCGCGAGCCCGGCAATTTCCGCCGGCAGCACGAGGCTAATCTCCAGTAGTGCATTCGGAAGGAGCAATTCCTGCGCCTGGAAAAGCAATCCGGAGCGGCTGATGTTCTCGGTGGTGCCCGGGCGCCAGCTCTTTTCACCGAGCGGACGATAGCGCAGCGGAAGATGGAGATTAAACCGGCGAGCTCGGAACGGTGGAAGCTTCTTTTCAAGAACGCTTGAACCGCGGGATGACATCGCGACATCCAGGGGGATAGGCTCGGAATCCAGCACCTCCCGCACCCGGTCTTTCAGAGCGGGCAGGCTGAATGGTTTTTGCAGCAAGTTAATGCCGGCATCGAGCGTTCCATCTAGACCGACGGCATTCTCGGTGTAACCCGACATGTAGAGCACGCGAACGTCCGGGAGCAGCTTGGTGATGCGCGCGGCCAATTCGCGGCCATTCATGCCGGGCGTAATGACATCGGTGAGCAGCAGGTCGATGGCGCCCTGGTGGCCGTCGACAATTTGCAGCGCAGCGGCGCCGTCTTCGGCTTCGAGGATCTTGTAGCCCTGCGTTTCCAGATACTGGCGGGCGAGACGGCGGAGATTGGTTTCATCTTCGACGAGGAGGATGGCCTCCTGCCCATGCTCGGCGCGGGGAAAGCCGAGAGCGTCCTGCGCGGCAGCAGCGTCTTCCCGGCCATCGACTCGCGGGAAATAGGCACGGAAGGCGGTGCCGCGTTGCGGCTGGCTGTCGACGAAGATAAAGCCGCCGCTCTGTTTCACGATGCCATACACCGTAGACAGGCCGAGGCCGGTGCCTTTGGAACCCTTGGTGGTGAAGAAAGGCTCGAAGATGTGCGACTGGGTTTCGTTGTCCATGCCGACGCCGGTGTCGCTGATGGCGAGCATGATGTAGTCGCCGGCGGGGAGCGGGGTGTGAGTACGCGCGAAGTTTTCGTCTAGAGTGACGTTGGCGGTCTCGATGGTGAGCTTGCCGCCTTGCGGCATGGCGTCGCGGCCGTTCACGGCCAGGTTCATGATGACCTGGTCGATCTGGCCAGGATCGGCGCGTACCGCTCCGAGTGCGGGGCCTGGCACCATGACCAGATCGATATCCTCGCCGATCATGCGCGTAAGCATTTTCAGGTTCTCGGCCACCACCTCGTTCAGGTCGAGCACCTTGGGGGCAAGCATCTGCTTGCGGCTGAAGGCCAGCAATTGCCGGGTCAGGGAAGTGGCGCGCTGCGTGGCATTGGAGATTTCCTGCGCCGGCCCCCGCAGCTGGGGATCGGGCCCGAGGCGCTCGAGCAAGAATTCAGAGTAGCCGGAGATCACCATCAGCAGGTTGTTGAAGTCGTGGGCGATGCCGCCGGCGAGGCGGCCGATCGCTTCCATCTTTTGGGCCTGACGGAGTTGCATCTCCAGCGTGCGGGTTTCGGTAACGTCTTCCATGAAAATCTCGAAGGTGCCTCCGTCTTGCCCGTTTGGAATCGAGCGTCCGGAAATGCGCGCCACGATGGCCGCGCCATCCTTGCGGACGCACTCGGTGGTCAGGTTGTTAAATTCTTTCCGGGCGTGAAAGTAATCGGCGGTTTGAAACCATTGCTGGGCATCGGCGTACAGGCTTCCCAGATGTCTGCCCGCGAGTTCGGCGGCGCTGGCATAACCAAACATAGCCACCAGCGCGGGGTTTGCGTCCTGGAGGATTCCGAGGGTGTCGCAGCGGCAGATGCCGTACGGCGCGTTCATCACCAGCGAGCGAAAGTTGCTCTCGGAGCGGCGCAGGCTCTCCTGAGTGGCGCGGAGGGCGGCGTTGAACCAGCAGATCAGCAGGGCCACGGCGAAGAACAAGGCGAGGTGCGCGATGGCCTTGTGATACTCGCGTGGAGTCTGTTCCCCGGTGAGCGAATAGTAGGCGCTGACGGTGAGCGCAAAAGAGGTGGCGGCGAGTCCGGGCTTCCATCCTCCGTACCAGGCACTGACCATCACCGCGACGGCGAACACGACGAGGCGGCTCTCTGCGATATCGGAGAAAAACAAGGTTGGAATCAGCGCCAGGACAGTGCTGAGGAGAGCGACTCCATAGCGCAGGACAGGCGCGCGCGCCGGAGCTACGGCCAAGCTGCGGATGAGGGGGAGTTTCATTCGCATGGGCTCATGCTATGCGCCGACCGCGCGCAGAGCGAGTTACGCCAGTCCACCGCATTTTCCTGGCGGCACAGTGGCCAGAGGTACACCTACCGAGAAGAACGATGGAGCGCCGGGCGTCCTCGCCCGGCTGGACGGGCGAGGACGCCCGTCCCTCCATCGTCCCTCAACCTGGGGGCAAAGTTCAGTGAGAAGGAAACGCTTGGCCACAGCCTAGTCTGAGATGCCGGTTTCCGCAAAACTCGCTGGTACACAAAGGCGAGCGGGGAACATAGTCTTGCAATAGGACTTGCAACAGAGACCGGCAAACGACGAAACTAACGGGGCATCGCAGGGAACATCGGAATGAATATCGGCCTCTTCGGCGGCAGCTTCGACCCTATCCATCGCGGACACCTGGCACTGGCCCAGGCGGCCGCCAGCCGCTACTCTCTGCGGCAGGTGCTGTTTGTGCCGGCGAATGTTCCTCCACACAAACAGAAACAGCCGCTCACCGCGTTCATCCATCGTTATGCCATGGTGGCGCTCGCAACGCAGAACGAACGGGGATTCGTGCCGTCGCTGCTGGAGGCGCCAGAATTTGCGACACCACACGTAGGGACGGCAGCCCTCGGCTGTCCAGCGGGGCGAAGCTCCGCAGCCGCGAATTACTCGATCGATACGGTTCGGCGCCTGAAACGAACTCTCAAGAAATCGGACCGGCTTTTTTTCCTGATCGGAATTGATGCCTTCCGCGACGTCGCAAAATGGCACCAGGCGCGTGCGCTGCTGGCGGAATGCGATTTCATCGTGGCCAGCCGTCCCGGATTTTCGCTGCGGGATGTGGCCGAGTCGTTGCCGGAAGAATTGCGCCCTCCGGCGGCGGTGACTCGTCCGTTCCATAAGCAGCCCGCAAAGGGCGATCTGGTTCTTCCCGGAGTCACGCTGCACTTGCTGGAAGGCGTTCGCCAGAACATCTCCGCGACCGCGATTCGTGCGGCGGCGGCGCAGGGCAAGCCGCTGACACGATGGCTCGACCCGCGCGTGGCGGATTACATTCGGAAGCACGGACTGTACCGTGGGAAGCGATGGGAGAAATAGCGTGAGATTCGTATCAGGGTATCAATTTAGTGATACCGCCAACACACGCAAACGGAGAGCGCCTTCAGGCGATGGGGTTGAATGTCGATTCCCATTCGCAATGCTGATCGATCGTACGTCGCAGCGGCTAAAGCCGCATCCAGAAGGCTTTCGGCATCGCTAAAGCGATGCCCTGATACGAATCCCACTTGCATTTGCGACCATTCCTCTTCCGGGTCTTCCTCTCCTGTGCGACGCGGCAAGCGCGTCTCTACCGCGGGGCGGGTTACAATCAATGATCTCCTATGAAGAAGAAGAACGACCTCAAACTCCAGGTAAGTGAAGCCATCCTCGCGTGCCAAGACAAACAAGCTGACGATGTCGCGATTCTCGAACTGGAAAAAGATTCGGGAGCGTTCACCGACTACTTTGTGATGTGCAGCGGGACCAATCCGCGGCAGATCCAGGCGATTGCCGACGCGGTGGACGAGCGCCTGGAGGCACTGGGCCTCCGCGTGACTCACGCCGAGGGCTACAAACACGCGGAGTGGGTGCTGCTCGACTACGTGGACTTCGTCGTCCATATTTTCTCCGAGAAAGCCCGCCAGTTCTACGACCTGGAACGCTTGTGGAAGTCGGCCAAGCGGCTGGAGCCAGCGGAACTGATGGCGAAGCCGAAGCCGCGTCGGGCCGCAATTGCCAAATCCACAACCGCCAAAACCGCTTCCGCGGCGCCCAAGAAACCGCGCAAGAAGAAGGCCTGAAATGTGCGCTTCGAATCCAGCCCCGTGGGGTTCCTCTTTCCGCCTGGTAGCCGCGGAAAAGTGGAAGGCAAAATCGGCGGCGATGGGCACCGCGGTCACAGAAGCTATTGTTGAATACTCGCGTCCGTTCCCTGACATGCTCGTTCTCGATCTGGCCAGCGGCACCGGCGAACCTGGCATCACTCTGGCGCAGCGCGTTGGCTCTCGGGGTTCGGTCACAGCGGTGGATCAGAGTTCGGAACTGCTCGACATTGCCGCCGAGCGAGCCCGGAACAAGAAACTCTCAAACTTCACGACCCAGCAGGCCGACGCGCACCAGTTGCCGTTTGCCGGCCAGCGCTTTGATCTCGCCACTTGCCGCTTTGGGGTGATGTTTTTCGGCGATGCCCAACGAGCGCTGGCGGAACTGCGCCGCGTGTTGAAGCCCGGATCTCGCGCCTGCTTTGCCGCCTGGGGCCCGATGGAACAACCTTATTGGCAAACCACGATGAAGATTGTGCACCGGCATGTGGGTGGAACCATGCTTCAACCGGGAGGGTCCGATCCTTTTCGATTCTCGGCACCGGGCTCTCTCTCAGAGATGCTTAGCGCCTCGGGATTTCACGAGGTAGAGGAGTCGATTCAACATCTGCCCTGGACTTGGCCGGGAGACGCGGAAGAAGTTTTCGAATACGCCTGCGCCGTGTCAGCTCCGTTCCGTCCGATGCTGGAACGGGTTCCGGCGGAACAGTGGCCGGCGATCCGCGCGGAGGCGAAGGCGGCGATCGAGCGGTATCGTGTGGGGGATGAGATCCGGTTCGGCGCTGACGTGGTTCTGGCGTCGGGAAAGGCCTGAGTGGCGGAAGCCCCATGAAGATCAAAGTGGCATGGATCGGGAAGACGAAAGAGCCGGCGATCGAGGCTCTGACCGACGAGTATTTGAAACGCATCTCGCGCTATGCCGAGGTTGCGGGCCTGGCCTTGAAAGACGAAGCCGCAATTTTATCGCTGGCGAGCGGCGAGCGGCAGAAGAAGAATAAGGAGCGGTACAAGCTGGTTCTCCTCGATTCGCGGGGGAAACAGCTTTCCTCCGAAGAGCTGGCCGAATTTCTGGAACGCGAGCAGGTGAACGCGACGCCGCTGCTGTTCGCGATTGGTGGCAGCGATGGCTTCAGTGAAGAAGCACGTCGCCTCGCCGGGTTTACGCTGTCCCTGGGAAAGATGACGCTGCCACACGAGCTGGCGCGCGTGGTTCTGCTCGAGCAGCTTTACCGTGCTTTCACCATTCTTAAGAATCATCCCTATCATTTGGGACATTAACTTTATGGTAACGGGGCAGCGGCCAATCAGCCCCATGCTCGCGAGCTCGATTCCCAGTCCCGATGCACCTCTGGCAGCTTCACGGGGACGCGAAATTGGCTTACTGTATTCTTGACAGGCGAAACAAATCTGAATTTGTTGGCGAGGCCCTCCCCCCATGAAAAACCCGTACGACGTACTACGAATGAAAGAGCAGGAGCTGCTGCGGGTCCGCAAAGAGATGGACGCTCTGCGGATCGCAGCGCGCTTGCTGGGCGCCGAGGATCCGGGCGCCAATGGCGAAGGTCAGCCTAAGCTGCAACGCGTCGTCGAAATGCCCTAGAGAATTTCCTCCCCCGTTGGACTCGAGGCGGACGGAAGCTAAAACCGTCCGCCTCCCTGTTTGTGGGAGAAGGTCTGTGTTCATATCTCCGCCAGGGCACAAACTGACAGTCCGCTTTTCGAGGAGTGGGGCGCTTCCCGAGCCTATTTACTCTTAAGTCAATAACCAATTAGTACGGTGGGTACCCCCCCCCAAAAAAACTCACCCCCGATCTTTTAGAATCATAGGGTTAGGAGGAAAATCCCGCCAAATCTTTGAGTTTAAAGGACTTATAGGTAAAGTCTTTGAGAACCAATAACTTACGAGATCCGTTCGCTTCGCTCAGGATTTCGGCAGCGGGCTCCCGCTTCGCTCACGCCCGCTAAACGCCTCAACTTAGGTTGTCAAAGAGCGCTGAAAATGGGTTTGGGGCAGCTTCGAGCGCTGAAAATGGGTTTGGGGCAGCTTCGAGGTCCGTCTTGATTGAGCGGCGCACGTCGGCACTGCCCCAATCAGAAACCTATTGTCGCATCGGGCGGGTTGGAAGTCTGTGAGGGCGGTCACAGCTTGGTTGTGATGAAAAAAGGCAGTACCCGGTACTCAGTACCCGGTACTCAGTGGGCGGCAATTCAGGCGATGATCTTGAGGTCTCGAGACGTGGGGCAACTGGCCCTTCCTCGACTTCCAAGAGAATCCCAAGCTTTACGCGGCAGTGGAATCCCAGGTCTCGAAAACCGCGAGACCTGGGGCACCCGGCAATTTGGGAAACGTCGTCCCGCAGAATGACTCGTTGATGCAGACACCGAATCAAGAGCTGCTCTTTTTGTGCTCTCGAATCTGGGAGTAGGCGACGGCGAGTTCCGAACCTAGGAAGAAGCCGCTTAGGAAATACCCGTAAGCGTTGCGACGGCTTCGGCGGCCTAATCATAGTCCGCCCCCTGGGGAAAACCAAACTGACCCGCTACCCGGTGCGGCAATCTATGGCGTGTCCATTCCCGTCCGCGTACAATTACTGATTCGGCCTTATGGCGGATCGTTACTTATGTCGGATCTGCGCCGTGGTCTCATCATCGTGAATACCGGGCCGGGCAAGGGGAAGACCACCGCGGCCATGGGGACGGCGCTGCGGGCCGTCGGGCAGGGAATGCGCGTCCTGATGCTGCAATTTCTGAAGGGCTCGTGGCACTACGGGGAACTCGACGCGGTCAAAGCTTTCGGCGACAAGTTCGTCATGAAACAGATGGGACGCGGCTTTGTGAAAGTCGGCGCCGAGAAGCCCGACCCTGAAGATGTCCGGATGGTGGAGGAGGCCTGGGCCGAGGCCGAGAAAGCGATCCAATCCGGCGACTGGGATTTAGTCGTCCTCGATGAAATCAATTACGCCATCAGCTACGGTATGCTCGACCCGGCGAAAGTGGCGGAGTCTCTGGCGCGGAAGCCGGAGATGGTGCACGTCATCTTGACGGGAAGAAACGCGCATCCGACAATTGTCGAGCTAGCCGACACCGTGACCGAAATGCGCCAGGTAAAGCATGCCTACGAGAAAGGCGTGATGGCGCAGAGAGGAATCGAATACTAGGATCGGGTGATCGGGCCATCGGGTGATCGGGTGATCTGAACCTGGTCGCCCCGGCTTGGTCGAGTATTACAACGTCGGATGAATCGGGACTTCAGATGGCCCGATGACCCGATCACCCGATGACCCGATCAGCTATGACTTGGTTCAAGCGACAATCCGGTGAGTTGGACACTTCGGGCGAGAGGAAAGTACGCACCGAGGGGCTGTGGGTGAAGTGTGACGGCTGCCGCCAGATTATCTGGAAGAAGGACCTCGAAGACAATCTCAACGTCTGCCCGAAGTGCGACAAACACTTCCGCATCGACGCCCGCGCCCGCCTGGCTCAGCTTCTCGACGACAATCAATACGACGTTTTCGACTGTAATCTCGTCTCCACCGACCCGTTGAAATTTGTGGACTTGAAAGCGTACTCCTCGCGCCTGAAGCAGGCGAAGGCCGACACCGGCCTGAAAGATGCCATCATCAACGCCCATGGCAAACTGAACGGCCGCCCGGTGATCGTGAGCGCGATGGAATATTCGTTTATCGGCGGAAGCATGGGAGCGGTGGTTGGCGAGGCCATTACGCGGGCAATTGAAAAGGCGATCGAAACGCGGACGCCGATTATCATCGTTTCGGCATCGGGCGGCGCGCGCATGATGGAAGGCGTGATCAGCCTGATGCAGCTGGCGAAGATCTCCGCCGCGCTGGCGCGTTTGGACGCGGCGCGGGTCCCGTACATTTCGGTCTTAACCGATCCCACCACGGGCGGCGTGACCGCATCGTTTGCCATGTTGGGCGATCTCAACATCGCCGAACCCGGCGCCCTGATTGGCTTCGCCGGGCCGCGAGTGATCGAGCAGACGATCCGGCAGAAGCTGCCGCCAGGTTTCCAGCGCTCCGAGTTTCTCCTGGAACACGGAATGCTCGATGCCGTGGTCGCGCGCAAGGATTTGAAAGCCTACATCGCGCGGGCGCTGGAGTTTATGGTGCAGGCGGCGTAGGGCAGCTCTCAGTTGTCAGTTTTCAGCTCTCAGTTTCTTCCGCGCGGCTAAGGCTCGAAACCCGCTTACCGGCCCGCATCAATGCCTGTCAGGTTGTGCTATTCCCTATTCAGTGCGGGGTTTGACCCTTGAATGTGGTTTTCTGGATAGCCGGGATGCAAAGATTGAAACTAGTAACTGACAACTGAGAACTGACGACTGAGAGCCGCCCTTGTCCTACGAAACCGCAGTCGCGCAGATGTATGCGTTGGGCCACGAGTTGGCGCAGACGCCGTCGCACAAGTTCGATCTGGCGCACGTGCGCGTGCTGCTGGCGGCGCTGGGGCATCCGGAAAATAGTTTTCCAACTGTGCTGGTCGCTGGCACCAACGGCAAGGGTTCGACGGCCGCTACTCTGGCGTCCATCCTGCGAGCTTCCGGGCTGAAGACGGGGCTCTATACTTCGCCGCATCTGGTTCGGATTAATGAGCGGATTCGCCTCAATGGCGAACCCATCGCCGACGATGATTTCGCGATGCTCCATGACGTGGTTGACCGGACCGCCGAGCGGCTGGTGGGGGAAGGCGATCTGCCGTGGCATCCCAGCTTCTTTGAAACGCTGACCGCAATGGCCTTCGAGTATTTCGCCCGCAGCCGGCCCGACATGGTTGTGCTTGAGGTCGGCATGGGCGGGCGTCTGGATGCGACCAATGTGGTTGAGCCCCGCCTCAGCATCATCACCGACATCTCGCTCGATCATCAAAAATATCTGGGCGAAACCGTCGGCGAGATTGCGCGCGAGAAAGCGGGGATTATCCGGCCGGGCGGGATTGTGGTTACGCTGCCGCAATTGCCCGAAGCCAACGACGCGATCGGAAACGCAATTTTGGATATGGGCGCGCGCGCGGTGAATGCCGTGCCGTATGTCCCGCCAGTGTCGCCCAGCAGTGGTCAGTGGCCAGTGGCCAGTGGTCAGTGGCAACGGTATCCGCTGGAAGTCATGGGCACGCGAATTATGGTCGAGTCGCCGTTGGTGGGCCGTCATCAGTTGCGCAACCTTGCGCTGGCGGTCGCGGCGGCTGAGGAACTGCACAATCAGGGAATAGTTCAGATCACGCCGGAGACGATCGCGCGAGGCATTCGCGAGACGAATTGGCCGGGGCGCTTCCAGGTGGTGCCGTCCGCGGGAGACAATCCCGAGTATGTGCTCGATGTCGCGCATAATCCGGCCGGGGCCTGGGCGTTGCGGTCGACGCTTTCGGCCGCTTACCACGATCCAAGAAACGACGATTTGGGAAACGGCCGCGAGATCACCATGGTGTTTGGCGTGATGCGGGACAAGGCAGTGGCGGAAATTACCGAGATTCTGTTTCCGATCGCCAGCCACGTGATCGCGACCCGCGCCAACAACCCGCGCTCGGCGAGCCCGGATGAGATTCGACAAGCAGCGGCGCGTGTGGCAGCAAGCACTGATATTGAAGAGGCCGAGGATGTAGCGTCGGCCTTGGGCCGGGCGCGGAAGGTTGCAGGACCCCGCGGCCTGGTTGTAGTTACTGGGTCGATTTACATTGTAGGAGAAGCAATGCGAACGCTCGGCGCATCCAAGTAGAGACGGGGCTTGCCCCGTCTCTCTTCGCTCAAGGCAGGCTCTGCCGCGCGAAGAAAGTTTAACAGGGAAATTTGAACAAGATTGCCACAACTGCGGAGCCGGAAAAAGAGCGGGCCGAGCTGCGCTCGGCTGAGCAGCCGGGGGCGGCTGTCCCTACGTGGCCTGAGACCCGGCCCGCAACTCATCCCGTCCAACGCCATGGCTGGCCCAGCCGCCTGCGCTCGTACTTCATTTTCGACCCGCTGATCTGGGCCTACACGCTGATTCTGGGAACGCTTTCTCTGATCTGCTCAATCTTCGACCGCAACGGGCGCATGCAGCACAATCTTGCCCGCCTCTGGTCGTGGCTGATCATGAAGACGATCCTGTCGCCGGTGAAAGTGATCGGCATGGATAAGGATAAGATCGACAAATCCAAACCCCGCGTGTATGCGGTCACGCATGCGTCGGCGCTCGACATTCCGATCCTCTACGTCAACTTGCCATTTCAATTCCGCATCATTTTCAAGAGTGAATTGCTCGCCTACCCATTCATCGGCTGGCATCTGAAACGCTCGGGGCAGGTCTGCATCAACCAGCAGAACCCGGCCGCTTCGATCGGCGCCATCAAGTCAGCGCTGAGGGGCCTGCGCAGTGGCACGCCGCTGGTCATCTTTCCCGAGGGCGGCCGTACGCGAGATGGACAGATTCAACCTTTTCTGCCGGGCGCATTTTTTCTGGCGATCAAGGCGCAGGCCGATATCGTGCCGATCGCGCTCCTCGGCACCTTCGACCTGCTGCCCATGAACACCTACCACATCAAGTGCCAGCCGCTGGAGATGCGGGTTGGTGAACCAATCTCCACGGCTGGGTTGACCGTGCGCGATACCGACGAGGTGTCGGCCAAGGTGAAGGCGGCAATCGAAGCCCTGCATTCCGCCCCCAGAAGCACGTAGGAACAAAGACCACGTATGGAGTATCGGAGAAATGCTAGAGGCTTGAAGCAACGGTCGTCAGTCTCAAGTTGGGACTGGGCTGAATAATTATTATCCCCACATCTCATTGACAAATAAGACGTTATAAAGTATCTGCCCCAGGGTGCCCTTGTCCGCGACGATTCTTGCCGATAGAATAGGTGTTGGCCCGGCGCATGACTGGTTCCTCTCGGAGTACCGTTCTTGGCCCCCTTCCCCAAGTGTTTCGGCGTTTTATCTTTGACTTTGCACTTGTGTTCATGAGACAAAGGCTGCCGTTTTGGGATATACACCCTAGGTAATCTTGAGAACTTTCTACACCAGGCGTATGCACCCAACTCGGCCACTTGTCATCTAGTAAGGGAGGAGGAATCTAAAATGGGAACCACCACCATCCAACCTCCCGTGAAGGAAGCAAGACAGCCCTTGCCGCCTGCCGTTCACGAAGTGCGTCACTGTCAGCGATGCGGTGCCTCCATGTTTCTAAAGCCACTGATTCAGTGTGGGCACTGCGGGCATCTATTGCCGCTCCGCTGTTTCAGCTATGGCAAGGGTGAAGCCTTTTACGCCGAATGCATAGATCTAAATTTGCTCGCTCGTGGAAACACGAGAGATGAGGCCATCAGTCGGCTTCAGGAGCAAATGTTTAGCTATGTCGCAACCGTGTTTGCGGGGGACGGCACGGAAGGCCTGATTCCGCGTAAGGCTCCGCTGACATCCTTCATTCGCTATTATCTCGCCGTACTGAGAGACCGACTCTCCAGTGGCCGTCATCCGCATCACACTGTCGAAGAACTGCAGATTCTAGGGGCCACAATTCTTTCTCACTGCTAAACGCATGGGAAAGCGCAAATATCCCCCGCTCAAGCATCGAGAAGTAGTTCAGATCGTCACCACGCTAGGGTTCACACTGGCACGTCAGGAATCAACCCATGCGCAGTACGAACGTCCTGCGGATGCAACCCGAAAGCGAGCGATAGTCACCGTGGACAACTACGATGACTTCGAAGAGAAGATGATAAGAAATCTCATTTCGCAGTCAGGTTTTACTCGGGAAGAGTTTTACGGTGCAACGTCGAAGACTGCCAAGAAAATCTAGGTTCCAGTTTTCAACAACGCTCTTTTAGGACGCCACCTTCCGGCCAAGCCGGCTGACAATCTCCTCCGTCATCCGTCATAATCTTTTGTTCGCCTGGAGGTGTCATGAAATCCCTTGCTCTCGTATTCTTATTTTTTGCCATGAACGTCTACGCTCAAACCACCGCCCCCACCGCCGCCGAAGCCCGGGAATTCATGAATAAGGCCGAGGCCCAGCTCTCCGACCTGAGCGTCAAGCAACAACGCGCCTCTTGGGTACAGGAGAATTTCATCACCGACGACACGCAAGCCATGGCGGCCGACGCGATCGATGAAGTCACCGCCGTCACGACGCAGTTGGTGGAACAGGCCAGGCGTTTTGACGGCCTCGCACTGCCCCCCGAGCTGGCGCGAAAATTCATGCTGCTGAAGCTCTCGCTCACGGCGCCTGCGCCGAAAGATGCCGCGCTGCGGCGGGAAATGACCGAGATCGGCGTCTCGCTGGATGGCGACTACGGTAAGGGCAAGTACTGCCGCAAGAACGGCGAGTGTCTGGACATTACGGCGATCGAGAAGCTGATGTCCACCAGCCGCGATCCGGAAGAGCTCAAAGAAGTTTGGACGGGATGGCACGCGATTGCTCCGCCCATGCGGCAGCGCTACGTGCGATTCGTCGATCTCTCCAATCAGGGATCTCGAGAAATTGGATTCAAGGATACTGGCGCCCTGTGGCGCGCCGGCTACGACATGACGCCGGAAGAATTTTCCGCCGACCTCGAGCGTTTATGGAACCAGGTGAGACCGCTGTACATCTCGCTGCACACTTTCGTGCGCTGGAAGCTCGCGGAAAAATACGGCCCGAATGTCGTTTCGCCCGACGGCCCGATCCCCGCGCATCTGCTGGGCGATCCCTGGGCCCAGCAGTGGGGCAATATCTACGACCTGCTCGGAGTGCAAGAGGACAAAGGCGGCGGCGTCAATGTCACCGAACTGCTCAAGAGGAAGAATCTCGACGCGAAGGGGATGGTGAAGTACGGCGAAGGCTTCTACACGTCGATGGGCTTCGCGCCGCTGCCGCCGACTTTCTGGGCGCGCTCGCTCTTTACCAAGCCGGCCGACCGCGATGTCGTCTGTCACGCCAGCGCCTGGGATGTGGACAACTTCGACGATCTCCGGGTGAAGATGTGCATCCAGGTGCGCGACGTGGATTTCGTCACCATTCACCACGAACTTGGACACAACATGTACCAGCGGGCCTACAAAGATCAGCCCTTCATGTTCAAGAACGGCGCCAATGACGGCTTCCACGAGGCGATCGGCGACGCCATCGCGCTGGCCGTCACACCCGAGTACCTCCACAAGGTTGGGCTGCTGGAAAATGCGCCGCAGGCGGGCAACGACATCCCGGAATTACTCAAGCAAGCGCTCGGCCATGTCGCCTTCCTTCCCTTTGGCCTGATGATCGACCGGTGGCGCTGGAAAGTATTCTCCGGAGAGATTGCGCCCGCGGACTATAACAAGTCGTGGTGGAAGCTGCGGCTGCAGTATCAAGGCGTGGCACCGCCGATGCCGCGCAGCGAGGCCGATTTCGATCCGGGAGCGAAATATCACGTCGCGGCGAACGTGCCCTACACAAGATATTTCCTCGCCCAAGTCCTGGAGTTTCAGTTCTACCGCGCTCTCTGCCGCGAGTCCGGATACACCGGCCCGCTCAACCGCTGCACGTTCTACGGCTCGAAGGAAGCCGGCGCGAAGTTCAACAAGATGCTCGCCATGGGCCAGAGCAAACCCTGGCCGGACGCACTCGAAGTCCTCACCGGCGAACGCCAGACCGACGCCGGCGCCCTGCTCGAATACTTCGCTCCGTTGAAGCAGTGGCTGGACGAGCAGAACAAGGGGAAGAAGGTGGGCTGGTAAGAACAGTTGACGCTATCCCGGACCACGTAGGCCCGGACGCCCTCGTCCGGGCAGGCGCGCGAAGCGCGCCAGCCTTTTGCCTGCACAATGGGAAACTGCGGGGCTGCGCCCCGCTGGGCAGGTGAGGGCACCTGCCCCTACGCGAGCGGTGCCAAACGCCATGACTTTCTATCGTCGCAACCTGCCCCATCTACAGCGTGACTTCAAGGCCCAGTTCGTCACTTTTGTTACGAAAAATCGCTGGACACTGCCGGACTGGGCTCGCGACATCGTGCTGAGTTGCTGCCGTCACGATCACGGGACAAAGTACGAGCTGCATGTGGCGGTTGTAATGCCCGACCACGTACACCTGATCTTTACACCACTCATCGACGAGCAAAGACAACTGGTCGTTTCCATGGCCGAAATTATGAAAGCAATCAAAGGCGCCTCCGCGCACGCCATCAATCGCAGGTTGAACCAGCATGGCACGATCTGGCAGGAGGAATCCTTCGATCACGTCTTGCGATCCTCGGAAAGCCTCGATCAAAAAATAACCTATGTATTAGAGAATCCCGTTCGCCGCGGTCTGGTAAGCGATTGGCACGACTATCGCTGGCTCTGGCATCAGCCATTCGCAAATCCGTACGCACTACTAGGAACCACGTAGCCCCAGACGCCCTCGTCTGGGGAGGCGCGCAGAGCGCGCCAGCCTTTTGCCGGCACAATGGGAAACTGCGGGGCTGCGCCCCGCTGGGCAGGTGAGGGCACCTGCCCCTACGCGAGCAAATGGTAAACTTAACAAATTGAGCGGAATACAAGGCCTGATCCATGTCTGACAGCATTCATCTCAAGCTTCCCGATGGCAGCAGCGGGGAATTCCCGAAGGGCACCACTGCCCTCGACGTTGCCAAGTCCATTAGCCCGCGTCTTGCCGACGCTGCTCTCGCCGCCAAATCGAATGGCGACCTGATCGACCTAACCCGCCCGCTCGACGAAGACACCGACCTGCGCATCCTCACCGACCGCGACCCTGAGGCGCTCGAAGTCTATCGGCATTCGTCTGCGCACCTGCTCGCCGCGGCTGTGCTCGAACTCTTCCCCGAGACCAAGCTCGGCCACGGTCCCGCGACTGAAAACGGATTCTTCTACGACTTTTTTCGCCCGACCCCGTTCACGCCCGAAGATCTCGAGAAGATCGAAAAGAAAATGCAGGAGCTAGTCCAGCAAAACCTGCCCTACGCCCGCGAGTTTCTGCCGCGCAAGGAAGGTCTCGAGAAGTTCAAGGGTGAAGGCGATTTCATGAAGTGCCACTTCATCCAGCAATTCACCAAGCCCGATGAGAAAATTTCGATTTACAAGACCGGCAAGTTCCAGGATTTCTGCCGCGGTCCCCACCTGCCTTCGACCGGGAAAATCAAAGCCTTCAAGCTGCTCAACATCGCTGGCGCGTACTGGCTGGGAGACGAAAACAATTCGCAACTGCAACGCATCTATGGCACGTCGTTTTTTTCGAAAAAGGATCTCGACGCCTACCTCACCGGCATCGAAGAAGCGAAGAAACGCGACCATCGCGTGCTGGGCAAACAGCTCGACCTGTTTTCGATCCAGGAGCTCGCCGGACCCGGCCTGATCTTCTGGCATCCGAAGGGCGGCATCATCCGCAAGGAGATGGAAGACTGGATGCGCGAAGAGTACCTGCGCCGCGGCTACTCGCTCGTCTGCACGCCGCACGTGGCGCGCCGCCAGTTGTTCCACACCTCGGGCCACGAGGGCTTTTACTCGGACAACATGTTCGACGCCATGGAGCTCGACGACGCCGAGTACCGCCTGAAGCCCATGAACTGCCCGGGACACATCCTGATCTATAAAGACTCTCTGAAGTCCTACCGCGACCTGCCGGTGCGGCTCGGCGAGCTCGGCACCGTCTATCGCTACGAGCGCTCGGGCGTGATGCACGGGCTGCTGCGCGTCCGCGGCTTTACCCAGGACGACGCCCACATCTTCTGCACTCCCGATCAGATCGAAAACGAGATTGTCGGCTGCATGGAGTTTGCGCTCGCCGTGCTGAAGGCCTTCGGCTTTGACGACTACCAGACCGAGCTTTCCACCTGGGACCCGGGCCACAGGAAGAGCTTCCTCGGCAGCGAGGACCAATGGAACCTCGCCAACCATTCGCTCGAGAACGCGCTCAAGCGGCTCAACGTGAAGTACAAGGTCATCCCGGGCGAAGCCGCGTTTTACGGGCCGAAGATCGACGTCAAGCTGGTGGACGCGATCGGACGCCTGTGGCAACTCTCGACCGTGCAGTTCGACTTCAACCTGCCGCAGCGCTTTCAGCTCGAATACGTAGCCGAAGACGGTACCCGCAAGCAGCCCGTCATGGTCCACCGCGCGCTCTACGGATCGGTCGAGCGCTTCTTCGGCGTGCTGATCGAGCACTACGCCGGAGCGTTCCCGGTGTGGCTCTCGCCGGTGCAGGTGGCGATGATCCCGATCGCCGAGCGCCATTCCGACTACGCGGAAAAAGTAGCGTCGCAACTGCGGGCGGTGGGCGTGCGCGTGGAAGTCGATGCGCGCAACGAAAAGATGAACGCAAAAATCCGCGAACACGCCATGCAGAAAGTGCCGTTCCTGCTGGTGGTCGGCGACAAAGAATCCGAAGCCAACAAAGTCAACGTCCGCACCCGAGGCAAAGAGAAGACCGAAGACATGCCCACAGCGGAATTCGTGGAGAAGATCAAGAAGCTGATTGCGGAGAAGAGCGCCACGCTGTAATCGGCAATGCCCACGTAGGGACGGCCGCCCCTACGCGGGCTGTTCCTTGAGCCCCACCCCCTGTGTTAGCATCAAAAGTTTCGCAGGCGTTGTTGGGCTGGCCTGTTCCCTGTACTCATCCTCATCCCGGGCCTTATCACCCTTCCCGTAAGCCTGCGGAAGGAGACAACCCGTGAAAGCGTACGAAGGAGCCAATCTCCGCAACCTTGCCCTCATCGGACACGGGCATGCCGGCAAGACAACCCTCGTGTCCGCCATGCTCTATACCGCCGGCGCCACGCCGCGCCTCACGCGCGTGGACGACGGCTCCGCCACCACCGACTACGACGAAGAAGAGATCGCCCGCAAGATGTCGATTGGGACCGGCCTCGCTTTTGTCGAGTGGGGCAAGACGGATTCGAAGGTCAAGATCAATCTGCTCGACACCCCCGGCTTCAATATGTTCGTCCACGAGGCCAAGATGGTGCTGCCCGTGGTGGACGCCGCGCTCGTCGTCGTGGACGGCGTCGCCGGCGTCGAGGTCGTGACCCAGCGCGTCTGGGGATACTGCAATGACATCGACCTGCCGCGCATGATCGTCGTCAACCGCATGGATCGCGACCGCGCCGACGCCAACCGCGTGCTCGAATCGCTCACCAACGCCTTCGGCCGCGCCGTCACCCCGCTCCAACTCCCCATCGGCAGCGAGAAGAGTCTCAGCGGCATCATCGATCTCGTCCGCATGAAGGCTTACACCTACGAGATGGGCGGAAACGGTAAGGGCAAGGAAGGCCCGATCCCCGCCGACATGGCCGGCGTCGCCCAGGAAGCTCACGAGCGGCTGGTCGAACTGATCGCCGAGGGTAAAGACGAGTTGATGGAAGAGTTCTTCGAGAAGGGCACAATCCCCGAAGAAGATCTGGTTCCGGCGCTGCACGAAGCGATCCGCGAAGATAAACTTTTCCCGGTGCTGTTCACTTCCGGCCTCGGCAATATCGGCGTCGACGAGCTCATGGATTTCATCGTGGACTACACGCCCGCCGCCAGCGAACATCACGCCCTCACCGGCTGGACGGCCGAGGGCAGCACCGAGCCGGCCGTGCGCAAAGGCACCGACAACGAGCCGGCTTCCGTGTACGTCTTCAAGACTATGTCCGACGCGTTCGCCGGCCGCATCTCCTATTTCAAAGTTTTTTCCGGCGTGCTGAAAAACGACGCCTCGCTGCAAAACTACAATCGCAACACGCTGGAGAAGTTCGCTCACATCTCCCTGATCCAGGGCAAGCAAGCGGTTCCGATCCCGGAACTGCATGCCGGCGATATCGGCGCGGTCGCGAAGCTGAGAGAGACGCTCACCGGTGACACGCTAGGCGATAAGTCATCGCCGATCCGGTATCCGGCCGTGCAGTTGCCCGAGCCGGCGATCACCTTCGCCATCGAACCGAAAAGCCGCGCCGACGAAGACAAGCTCGGCGTCGGCCTCCACAAGCTGATGGAAGAAGACGCTATGCTGCGCTTCTTCCGCGATCCGCAGACCAAAGAGTTCCTGATCGCGGGCACCGGACAGCAGCACATCGAAGTCGTGGTCTCGAAGATGAAGAAGCGTTACCACGCCGAAGTGGTCCTGAAGGCGCCCAAAGTGCCGTATCGCGAAACCATTCGCGGCAAGGCCGACGTCCAGGGACGGCACAAGAAGCAGACCGGCGGCCACGGTCAGTACGGCGATTGCAAAATCAAGATGGAGCCGCTGCCACGCGGCGCCGAATTCGAATTCGTCAACGATATCTTTGGTGGCGCCATCCCGCGCAACTTCATTCCCGCCGTGGAAAAAGGAATCAAGGACGCCGCTGCCCGCGGCTACCTCGCCGGCTATCCCGTGGTGAACTTTCGCGCCATCCTTTACGACGGCTCCTACCACGACGTGGATTCGAACGACCTCTCCTTCCAGATGGCGGGCCGCATCGCCTTCCGCAAGGCCATGGAAGTTGCCAAGCCCACGCTGCTTGAGCCGATCATGACCGTCGAGATCACCATACCCGACGAGTTCGCCGGCACCATCATGGGAGACCTCAACAGCCGCCGCGGACGCATCCAGGGCATGGATAACAAAGCGGGCAACACCATCGTTAAAGCCGAAGTCCCCATGGCCGAGATGCTCACCTACGGCGCCGATCTCACTTCCATGACCCAGGGCCGCGGCAGCTTCTCGATGGAAATGCACCACTACGACACCGTCCCGCAACAACTGCAGGACAAGATTATCGAGAAGGCAAAAGCGGAGCGCGGCGAGGTTAAAGAAGAAGAGGAATAATCTCGTGTGGGGACGGGGCTCTGCCCCGTCCAGCGGAGCAAAGCTCCGCAGAGGCTGCGGAAAAACTCGGGCTTCGTATCAGGGTATGGCTTTAGCGATACCACAGGTTCTTCGAAATCAACCGCCCCTTTAGGGGCTGGGCATCGAGTATCGACTGTTCCCGCAGCTTCTTTACTCGTGCGGACCGCTGCCCCGAATCCAAGAAACAGATTCACCGCAAGCCGTTTGTAGCGTACCATTCCCCTTTCTAAGGAGGCACGCATGTCCAAGCGGAGTTCCCCGATCTGCCGCCGCTTGTCCTTCGCGACGCTAGCTCTCTTACTAATCTCCCGCACCGCGATGACCCAGGAAAGCAAGAGCGTGACGCTGGAGCTCGACCACGCATCGATCTGCGGATCGAATCTCGACGCGCTGCGCCAGGCCTTCACGGATGTGGGTCTGACTCCAGACTTCGGCGGCCCCCACGGCAACGGCATTACCCAGATGGCCATCATCGGCCTGGATGACGCGTCTTACATTGAACTGATTGCGCCCATAAAGCCGGGCGTGACCGCGGGATCCGATTGGGCGAAATTTATGGCCGAGGATGCGGTCACCTGCGCATGGGCGGTAGGCACAAACGTTTTGCTGCAGGAAGTGGATCGCCTGAAAAAGGCCGGCATTCCCGTCAAGGCTCCCGAGCGTGGCAGCCGCAAGCGCCCCGACGGCATGTCCATCGAGTGGATGACCGCCGACGTTGGCTCCGGAACACCGGGCTCCACGCTGCCCTTCATCATCGAGGACCAGACGCCGCGCGCTTGGCGCGTCCAGACTTCGGCCAGCGCACAAGGAGCACCGCTTGCCGGTATCGAGAACGTCGTCCTCGGCGTCAACAACCTGGATGCTTCGATTGCCCTGTTCCGCAAGGCTTACGGCTGGGCCGCCCCTCTCATCGAGACGCAGAAAGACTTCGGCAAACTCGCGTATTTCCCCGGCCAGCCCGTGATTCTGGCCGCTCCTGCGGGCGGAGGCTGGCTCTCGGAACGGCTCGCCAAGTTTGGCGAAACCCCGGTCGCCTACCTGCTCAACGCGCGCGACTTCGCAGCGGCCACCAGGAAGTACAAGCTCTCCGGCGCCAAAACCTGGTTCGGCCAGAAGGTAGCATGGTTCGACGCCGGCAAGCTGAAGGGCGTGCGCCTGGGAGTGATTGGGCAGTAGATTGTGAGGGGCGGACACTCTTGTCCGCCAATTTGGAACCATTGTCGGCGGGTTCTCTGTGCCGAGCTTTCGCGGACAAGAGTGTCCGCGCCGCACTGGCCACTCGCCACCGACAACTGCTACCATCGCCTTCAGTGTCCGCTGCCAAAGACAATCCCAACTTGAAAGACCGCCTCGTCTCCGCCGCCCCGGTCGAGGACGATTCCTCTTTCGAGCTCAAGCTCCGCCCCCAGCGCCTGCAGGAGTTCATCGGCCAGAACAAGGTCAAAGAGAATCTCGACGTAGCCATCCAGGCCGCCAAGTCCCGAGGCGAAGCGCTCGACCACGTCCTGCTCTACGGTCCGCCCGGCCTCGGCAAAACGACGCTCGCCAACATCATCGCTAACGAACTCGGCGCCGCTTTCCAGCAGACCTCCGGCCCCACGCTACAGATCAAGGGCGACCTGACGGCGATCCTCACCAATCTCCGCGACCGGCAGGTGCTATTCATTGATGAAGTGCACCGCCTGCAGGCCGCGCTCGAAGAGATCCTCTACTCCGCGCTCGAAGACTACAAGCTCGATATCATGATCGGCCAGGGCCCGTCCGCGCGCACTCACACGATGGACGTGAAGCCCTTCACCTTCATCGGCGCCACCACGCGCGCGGGACTGCTCTCCGCGCCCCTGCGCTCCCGTTTCGGCCTGCTGCTGCGCCTCGAGTTCTACACCCACGACGACCTCCGCGTCATTGTCGAGCGTTCGGCCGAGATTCTCGGCGTGAGCATCGATCGTCCCGGCGCCATCGAAATCGCAAGCCGCTCTCGTGGAACGCCGCGTATCGCCAACCGCCTGCTGCGCCGCGTCCGCGACTACGCCCAGGTGCGTGCCAACGGCTCCATCGATCTGCCCACCGCCCAGTCCGCGCTCAGCATGTTAGAAGTGGACCGCCACGGCTTCGACGAAGTCGACCGCAAACTGCTGCTCACCATCATCGAGAAATACCAGGGCGGGCCGGTGGGCTTGAATACGCTGGGCGCCGCGCTCGCCGAGGAACCCGACGCCATCGAAGAAATCTACGAGCCCTTCCTGATCCAGATCGGCTTCCTAAACCGCACTCCGCGCGGCCGAGTAGCAACCCAGCTAGCCTACGAACATTTCGGAATCACTCCGAACCGCCGCCAAAGCTCGCTCTTCTAGAGTGCTCGTGTGGGGACGGGCGCCCTCGCGAGCCTGCCCTGAGCGCAGTCGAAGGGTCCAAGCCGAGCGCAGCTCGGCAGCTGCCTGAGGGCACATCAACTCTGGATTCACTATAAACCGGAAGATGCGAGTCCGGGTTTGACTTCCACCGCCGCAATCTGCGTTAATCACTCTTCGTTATCATTTCCGCAGACACGCAACACACTGGAGGAATCATGCGCGAAGTAATCGCCACCGAGCACGCCCCGCAAGCCATCGGCCCGTACTCGCAGGCAATTCGAGCCCAGGGCTTGATCTTTACTTCAGGACAGATCGCCATCGATCCCGCCACCGCGCAGATCGTCGCCGGCGATGTGAGCGCGCAGACCGACCGCGTGCTCAAGAACCTCGCTGCCATCTTGCAGGCCTCGGGCAGCTCTCTGGAGAAAGTTCTGCGCTGCACCGTCTTTCTCAAGAACATGGGAGATTTCGCCGCCATGAACGAAGTTTACGGCCGCTACTTCAAGCAGTCGCCGCCAGCCCGCTCCACCGTAGAAGTAGCCCGCCTTCCGAAAGACGTGTTAGTTGAAATTGATGTGATAGCGTTAGCTTGACCGCTCGTGGGCTCGTGTGGGGACGGGCGCCCCCGCCCGTCCAAGCCGAGCGCAGCTCGGCAGCCGCCGCCGTTCACACCAACTCTAGAATTCGCGATCGAAACGAAATAAGAGGATCTTACCGACCGAAGAAAAGGGGACGCACTATGAAAACTCTCATCCTAGCCATCACACTGCTCGCACTGGCCACCCTGGTCGCCGCCCAGACGGCTCCCACTAACAAGGCAACGGCGCAGCCCGCTACCAGCGGCCCCACCAAGGTCGCCGGCGCGCCCACCAAAACCGCCAGCGGTCTCGAATACTGGGACATCAAAGTTGGCACCGGCACGGTCGCGCAGAGCGGACAGCACGTCAAAGTCGATTACACCGGCTGGCTCACCAACGGCAAGAAGTTCGACAGCTCGGTCGGGACCGGCCATCCGTTTGCGTTCATGCTGGGCGCCAGCCAGGTCATCAAGGGCTGGGACGAAGGCATAGCCGGCATGAAGGTCGGTGGCAAGCGTCAACTGCGCATCCCGCCAGACCTGGCCTACGGAGCAGCCGGTTATCCCGGGGCAATTCCGGCCAACGCAACCCTGATCTTCGACGTGCAACTGGTAGATGTGAAGTAGCGAGGCTTGTGGAGGGACGGGCGTCCTCGCCCGTCCAAGCCGAGCGCAGCTCGGCAGACGCGGGACACTTCGCTCAGGGCAGGCTCTGTCCGCGCCCCTTTGTCCAAGCAGACAAAGGCCCGCAGGATTTCCACATCTCTGCGGGCTCTGATCTTCTACGCCTTAACCACTTTACCGCTGCGCAGACAGGAAGTGCAGACGCGGATGTGTTTGGTAGCGGCTCCCACCTTGGCGTGAACCGGGCGCAGATTGACGTTCCAGCGCCGTTTACTCACATTGTGGGCGTGACTGATGGTATTTCCGAACTGCGGCCCCTTGCCGCAGATATCACAAACTCGTGCCATAACTCTGAAATCCTTCCAGGCCTGTTGCCGAAGCCATCATTTTACAGGAATCCGCCGGATTCCGCCAAGCCAGACCCAACCCGCTCGCGTAGGGACGGCCGCCTCCGGCCGTCCAAGCCGAGCGCAGCTCGGCACTTGCCTGCGGCCACACCAACTCTGAATTCCCTACAGGCGGCGGAAAACTCGGGCTTCGTATCAGGGCATCGCTTTAGCGATGCCGTAAGTCCTCCGAAATCAGATGCCCCTCTAGGGGTTGGGCATCAACTGCTACGCCGCCCTCCCCATCACCGGCTCCGCGCAGTGTCCGCACCGGCGCGCATCGATCGGAATCTCGCTCAGGCATTCCGGACACTTCTTGGTGGTCGGATCCGCCGGCGTCGGCGCCTTGCGCGTCCGCGCGATCAGCGCATTGATCGGCGTCACCACAAAAAAGTAAACCGCACCCGCGACCAGCAGAAAGCTGACCACCGCGGTGATGAAATCGCCAATCGGAAACACCGTGCCTCTGATTGCGAAAGAGATCCCCGTAAAGTCCGGCTTGCCCGCCACGAGCGCAATGATGGGATTGATAATGTCCTTGACGAAAGCGGTGACGATTGTCCCGAAGGCGCCGCCGATCACCACACCGACTGCCAGATCCACCACATTACCGCGCAAAATAAACTGCTTAAAACCAGATAACATTACGTCCCCTCCGCTTCCAGAATTGCCGACAATGTAAATGCTCAGTGGCTCCTGGTCAAGGCGCACATGACAGGACCACATTTGCGAAACATGTGCAGAAAGTATCTTTCAATATATTATTCCGCGACATTACATCTCATCGGACCCTGCTGGATCCCACTTTATTTTCCGATGCAGAAGGTGCCGAAGATCAGGTTTAGGATGTCGTCGGTGGTGGTGGCCCCCGTGATTTCGTCGAGGGGGCGCAGGGCTCCGTAGAGATCGAGCAGGAGCATTTCGTGGGGAACTCGGGCGGCTACGGCGTTGGTCGCGGCGTCGAGCGCGGTGAGCGCATCGTTGACTAGTTTCCGATGGCGAACGCTGGTTAAGAAGCCGGTCTCGAGCTGAGTGGTGGAGTCTCCGGCGACGTGCTGGAGGATGGCGGCGCGCAGGGCGGGAATGCCTTCGCCGGTTAGGGCGGAGGTTCGAATCATGGGCGACGTCCGCGTTGCCGAGCTGCGCTCGGCTGGGCGGCCGAGGGCGGCCGCCCCTACGTGAGTCGTTTCGTCCCCACATGAGTTTGGAAGGTCGGATTTGTTTTCTACTACGATCGCGGGGCGGCCTTCTACCTGAGTTAGTAACTCGCGGTCTTCGTCGGAGAGGGGCTGGGTTCTGTCGATTACTACGAGGACTAAGTCGGCGTCGGCGAGGGCCTCCATCGATTTCTTGATGCCGATGCTTTCGGCTTCGTCGAGGGCGCGGCGGATGCCGGCGGTGTCCACCAGTTCCACAGGAATTCCACCGATGGCGACGGTTTCGCTGACCAGATCGCGAGTGGTGCCGGGCTGGGCGGTGACGATGGCGCGCTCGCGTTCGACCAGGCGATTGAAGAGGCTCGACTTGCCTACGTTTGGACGACCTACGATGGCCAGGGTCAATCCCTGGTGAACGATCTTGCCGTAAGTAAAAGTGGCGGCGAGTTGCATGAGCGGGCTTTTGACTTGAGCGATGTGATCGAGGATGGTGGCGTCGGGGGCAATGGAGACGTCGTCTTCGGCGAAGTCGATGCCGGCCTCGAGCAGCGCGATCAGGTCGATTAATTTCTGCTTGATGGGCTTGAGGCGATTGGAGAGCGCGCCTTCCAGTTGCTGGGCGGCGACCTTGGCTTGAAACAGTGTTTGCGCGTCGATCAGGTCGCGGACGGCTTCGGCCTGGGTCAGGTCGAGGCGTCCGTTGAGAAAGGCGCGCATGGTAAATTCGCCGGGCTCGGCGAGTCGGGCGCCGCGGGCGAGAGAGAGTTCGACGATGTGGCGCAGCACCACGGGCGAGCCGTGCGCGGAGATTTCGACGATGTCGTCGGTGGTGTAGGAGTGGGGCTTGGCGAAGTAGGTGACGACGACCTCGTCGATGCGGGCGGGCGGCGCCTGAGTTGTGGTGCTGTTGGCACCCGCGGAGCTTTGTTCCGCTGGACGGCCGGGGGCGTCCGTCGCTGCGTGAGTTGGGGAGGGGGTGACGGTTTCGCGGACAGGAGTGTCCGCGCCACACGGGTCGACCAGATCGCAGCGCTGGGCTCGGTTGGGTCCCAGTTCGCGCTTTAGGCGGAGCATGGACTTGGCTATGTCGCGCGCTTCTGGGCCGGCCAAGCGGACTACGCCTATGCCGCCGCGGCCGGGCGGGGTGGCGATGGCGACGATGGTGTCATCGAGATTCATTGGTAAGCAGTGGCCAGTGGCCGGTGGTCAGTGGCCAGTGGATCGCGATCAGGTTCATTGTAGCTAGCAGACGCGTTTGCCGGGGAGAGTCACCGTCATTTATACTGACGTTTCGCCTCAAGCCAGCTGATTCAATCAGGAGCAAGGGATTTCCGATGCCGAAACGTACATTTCAACCCAACAAACGCAAGCGCTCGAAGAAGCACGGGTTCCGGACTCGCATGAAGACCAAGAGCGGAGCCGCCGTGCTGTCGCGCCGCCGGGCCAAGGGGCGCAAGCGTGTTTCAGTGGCGCCGGGTTTCCGCGATTAGTTTTCCCCCGACGGACAGCAAAGGCCGTCATTATCATTAACTATTGTGCAGGATTGTGAGCTGGTGAGCGCCGATGCTCCGAAGCGCAGTGCAGAGCAGCCTACGACGAAGGCGGGGGCAAGCTTTCCGCGGGCGGCGCGGCTGCTGAAGCACTCCGACTTCGATCGCGTGTACAAGCAGGGGCGGCGGCACTTTTCCTCGCACATGACCGTGTTCTACCTGCGGCAAGCGGAGGGCGGCGCCCGCATCGGGTTCACGGTGGGTCGAGTGCTGGGCGGCGCGGTGGAGCGGAACCGGATCAAGCGCCGGCTGCGTGAAGCGGTGCGGCGGCGGCGTTCAGTGCTGAAGGGCGCGGTTGATGTGGTGATCAATCCGAAGAAGTCGGTGCTGACGCTGGAATTCTCTGTGGTGCTCGAAGAAGTGGGCCGGGCGTTGGATGTGATCGCGAAAAAGCTGGTGGAGAAATGAAGTCTCTCGCTCTGGGGCTGCTGCGACTTTATAAACGGTGGCTTTCGCCAGCGTTTCCACCGTCGTGCCGCTACCTGCCAACGTGCTCGGAATATGCGATGGAAGCGGTCGAGCGGTATGGCGCGTTGCGCGGCGGGGCGATGGCGGCTTGGCGCGTTTTGCGGTGCCATCCGTTGGCGACGGGCGGGCTGGATCCGGTGGTGGGAAAATAGCACTGGACGTGGCTCAGGCTCTAGAGGGGTATCTGATTTCCCGTAGAGACGCGGCTTGCCCCGTCTCTACAGCGACTAACGAAGAAATGGCGAGCGACTGATTTGGCTGAATTCAATAATCCGCAACAAGAACCCGGGATGGAGCGCAAGCTGTTGGTGGTGTTTGCGCTGACGTTTCTGGTCATCATCCTTTTCCAGCCGCTTTTGAAGAAGTACGGGCCGCAGCCTCCCGCGAAACCCGAGAGCTCGCAGGCGGCAGGGCAGAATCAGGCGCAACTTCCTTCCCAGACCCCCACCCAACTTCCTACGCAAGTCTCGACAGCGACTGGTGCTGCGCGTGGGAAGACCGCGGCCGCATCGGCTCCGCTGCAGGCGGCGAGCGAGTCGGAGACGGTGATTGAAAATGACGTCTACCGGATCGTGTTCACCAACCGCGGGGGGCGGGTCAAGTCGTGGGTACTGAAGAAGTACACCGACGACAAAGGCGGTCCGTTGGAACTGGTAAATAACGTGGCGGCGGAGAAGATCGGGTATCCGCTGACGTTGTGGACCTATGACGAGACGCTGCGGAACAAAGTGAACTCGGCGCTGTATGTGGCGACCAGCACCGGGGCAACGGCTCCGGCTGAGATCAGGTTTGCCTATAACGACGGCGACGTCTCGGTTCAGAAGAGTTTCAAGTTCGACCACGGCTATGTAGTTGGGGTGCGGACTTCGGTGGAACAGAAGGGGGCGCAGGTCACGGCGTTTCCGATGTGGCCGGCGGGGTTCGGCGGCGATACGACCGGGGCACAGTACGGGACCGGCCAGATCGTGTATCAGTACGACAACAAGGTCGAGCGGCTGGCGATCAAGAAGATCAGCGGAGGCGGGACGCTACCCGGACCGTTCCACTGGGCGGGAGTCTCGAACCAGTATTTCGCGGCGGTTTTTTTGCCGCAGGATCCGCAGAACGCGGCCATGGTGACGCTGCACAACGCCATTGAAATTCCGCACAACGCGTCCGATGCGAATAACAAGCAGATGGACAAGGTGGACGTGCTGGGCGCGGCGGTCGGCAGCCTAAAGGGCGTAACCGATGCCCGGCTGTATGTGGGCCCGAAGGCGCTGTCGGATCTGCAATCGGTGGCCGTGCCGGGCATCACGGGTGCAGAACCGGATCTGCGGGAGATCATCGACTTTGGCTGGCTGGGAATCATCGCGCGGCCGCTGTTTTTGTGGTTGAAGTGGATGTACAACCACATCGTCGCCAACTGGGGCTGGGCGATCCTGCTGCAGACGCTGGTCATCAACCTGGCGCTGCTGCCGCTGCGGCTTTCACAGATGAAGTCGATGCTGAAGATGCAGCGCGTGGCGCCGCAGATCAAAGCGATCCAGGAGAAATACAAGAAGTACAGCCTGCGCGATCCGAAGAAAGCCCCGATGAACGAAGAGATCTCGGCGCTGTATAAGAAGGAAGGCGTGAATCCGGCGGGTGGATGTCTGCCGCTGGTGATCCAGATGCCGTTTCTGTTTGCGTACTACCGGATGCTCAACGTCGCGATGGATTTGCGTCATGCGCCGTGGATGTGGATTCACGATCTTTCGGCGCCCGATCCGTGGCACATTCTGCCGGTCGCCATCATCGTTACCATGCTGGTGATGCAGCGCATGACGCCGCAGGCGGGCATGGATCCGGCGCAGCAGAAGATGATGAACATCATGATGCCAGGCATGCTGGGCCTCATGAGCTGGAACCTGCCGGCCGGGTTGGGCTTGTACTGGTCCGCGGGCCAGTTGATCGGCATCGTGCAGCAGTGGGCGATGAATCGCACGTCGCTGGGCCGCGAAATGCGCGAGATGATGGAGAAGCGGGCGCGGAAGAAAGAGAAATAAGCTTTTGGCTTTCAGCCGCCAGGAAATCTTGTCTGGCGGGGACTGGGCAGCGGGAAAGATGACACGGCGGAGGGTCGCCGGACTCCTGAAGACGAAGAGCTAAGAGCCAAAAGCTGAGAACTTAACTATGCCGATCACGGACAAGGTTGCCGCTGCAAAACAGATTGGGGAATTCCTGCAAGCCGTAATCTCCAATGGCGACTTCAAGCTGAAATACAGGATCACGGTGGATCCGCCGATCGCGCAGAATCGCGAGTGGGAGCATCCGGAAATTCTGGTGGAGTTTGCGGGGCCGGATTCGGCGCTATTGCTGGAGCGGGGTGGCGAGTTGCTGCGGTCGTTTGAGCTGCTGGCGTCGGAGATCCTGCACCTGCAGGGCAACGAGCACGAGAAGATCTGGTTCGACTGCAAGAATTTCCGGGCGATGCGGATTGACGAGCTGCAACTGGCGGCGCGGGTGGCGGCGGAGCAGGTGCGCCGCACCAGCGAGCCCTACCGCTTCGGGCCCATGTCGTCGCGCGAGCGCCGCATCGTGCATCTGGCGCTGCGTGAGGAAAAAGATTTGCGCACCGAGAGTGACGGCGAGGGCGGAAGACGCTCGGTGGTGGTGTATCCGGGGA
>JBEKDG010000060.1:0-22527 GCA_050014475.1 Terriglobales bacterium
GAGATCACCAGCAACATTACGGGTGTGGCGGAGGCGGCGCAGGGTACGACGCGCGGCGCCACCGATACCCAGAAGGCGTCGCAGCAACTGGTGGAGACGTCCACACAACTCCGCCAACTGGTCGAGCAGTTCAAGATCAACGCCGGCGAAAACGGGCGCGGGAACGGCGCGGCAGCGACTGGAGCTCGGAGCATGGCAGCTCACGCGGGCGCGTAGGCTCGGCGCACCCTTTGGCTGGCTGCCCGGTTGGGTGCTTTGTGCATGAGTGTTTCCGGCCGCAGTCCACCGGCCGGTTACGCCGATTCGTAAACGATCGTAAACGGACAGACGCGACTTGCTATGACTGCCATTCGCATTCTTGTGGTGGATGATTCGGTGGTGATTCGCAAACTGCTTTCCGACATCTTGTCGGGAGACCGTGCGCTGGAGGTGGTAGGTGTGGCCAGCGACGGACGAATCGCTCTGGCGAAGATTCCACTGCTTAAACCCGACCTGATTACGCTCGACATCGAAATGCCGGTGATGGACGGCCTGGAGACGCTGGCGGCGTTGCGCAAGTTGTATCCGAAGCTGCCGGTCATCATGTTCAGCACGCTCACCGAACGCGGGGCGGCGGCGACCCTCGATGCGCTCGCGCTGGGAGCGTCGGACTATGCCACAAAACCAAGCAATGCCGGCAGTCCCGCGGTTGCGATTGAGCGCATTCGCGCCGAACTCATCCCCAAGATCAAGGCGCTGTGTGGCGTAGCCCCATTGAAGCTCCTGCCGCTGCCAGCGGCCCGTCCGGCATTGAAAGTTCGACTGCACTCCAACCCACGCATCGAAATTGTGGCCATCGGCACTTCGACCGGAGGTCCGAACGCTTTGGCGGAAGTCTTGCCGCGGATCCCGAACGACTTTCCTGTCCCGATTGTCGTGGTGCAGCACATGCCGCCAATTTTTACCCGCCTGCTGGCGGAGCGGCTTGCCAGCCATTCCGCCATTCCCGTGGAAGAGGGCAGTGCGGGCGTGGTTCTCTCACCCGGGCACGCCTGGATCGCGCCGGGAAATTTCCATATGAAGGTGATACGCGCGGGCATGGGCCGGTGTCTGAACTTGAATCAGGGACCGCAAGAGAACTCCTGCCGGCCGGCGGTCGATGTGCTGTTTCGCTCCGTGGCGGCGGCTTACGGGGCCAACGTTCTCGGAGTAGTGATGACCGGCATGGGCTCGGACGGTGTACTCGGAGCGCAAGATATTCGCGACGCCGGCGGAGACGTCATTATCCAGGACGAAGCTTCTTCCGTCGTCTGGGGAATGCCTGGCCTGGTACACGCCTCAGGATTAGACGATGCCGCTTATCCTCTCGATCTCTTGGCGACGGAGATCACGCGCCGCGTGCTGCAGAGCCGTGGTCCTCGAGTCCCGTTTGACTTGAAAAGTCATGCTCCCTTGGAGTCTCCCGCAAAATGACGATCGCTCCCCAAGCCGCTCCGGCGCCGCCTGCCCCCACTAAAGGCATCGAAGCCATGGATCCTGTGTACCGGCAAATCCGCGACCTGGTGTACAAGGTTTCGGGCATCTACAAGGCCGAGGAAAAACTTTACCTTCTAGCCGACGGCTGCGGGCGGCGGATGAAACATGTGGGAGCGCGGAGCCCGCGCGAGTATTGGGACCGTCTCACCGCGGCGCCCTTCCGGGATGCGGAACTCAGGGAACTACTGAACGAAGTCACCATCGGAGAGACTTGCCTGTTCCGCAGCCAGCCGCAGCTCGACGCGCTGCGGAAAGTGATCCTCCCGGAGATCGTGGCGGAAAAAACCAAGCAGATCACCAGGCGGTTGCGCATCTGGAGTGCGGGCTGCTCTACCGGGGAAGAGTCCTATACGTTGGCCATGAACATGCTTGAGGAAAGCGAGCGTCTGCTAACGGGCTGGACGGTGGAGATTCTCGCCACTGACCTGAATGACCGTTCCATCGAAACCGCCAAGGCTGGTATTTATGGCGACTATGCGCTGCGCTCGACCACGGACTATTTCAAGCGCAAATATTTCTCGACGGTCGATGAGAAGAAACTGCAGGTACGCCCCGAGGTGAAAAAGCTGATCGCGTTCAGCCGCCTGAACCTGCAGGACGACTCCAAGATGCTTTTCATGAAGGGTATGGATCTGATCTTCTGCTGCAACGTGCTGATTTATTTTGATGGCCCCTCGAAGACGAAGGTGATTAACCATTTTTTCAGCAACCTTAATTTCGGCGGCTATTTCTTTCTGGGGACCTCGGAATCATTGATGAACTTGAATGACCAGTTTCACCTGGTCCACTTTCCCGGAGCCATCGCGTATTGGAAACCATCCCTGAGCAGTGGCAAACTATGATGACATCCTTCACCGCAACCATTCGTGAACGCGTGCGGCACATCGAAACCATGCCCGCCATCCCGGCAGTTTTTCTGCCCTTGATGAAGCTGCTGGGCAATTCCGCGCAGGAAGCGCCGTTGGACGAAGTGGTGCGCCTGGTGTCTTACGACAACACCATTGCCGCGCAATGCCTGCGCGTGGCTGGCTCCCCCTTGTTCGGCCTGGCGCAGCCGCCCAAATCGATCAAGGGAGCGGTGCTCACCTTGGGGCTGCGCCGGGTCGAAACCATACTGCTCACCTGCTGTCTGGGGCAGGCTTTCCCCGCGAAAAAGTGGGCGCTGGATCCGGCCGTATTTTGGAGACACTCGCTGGGGTGCGCCATGGTGTGCCGGAAGTTCAGCGAGAAGTTGGCTGCCGCGGATGGGGAGAAGGCTTATATGGCGGGGTTGCTGCATGACATAGGGTTCATGGTGAACTGCCTGGTTTTTCCCAACGAATTTTCCACCGCGATGGAGCGCGCCTGCCAGGAGGGGATTCCGTTGGGCGAGGCGGAACATGCCACCATGGGGTTCACGCACTGCGAGACCGGACAGGCCCTGGCTGAAAAATGGAAACTGGCCGACGATATCATTGAAGTGATTGCACATCATCATGCCGTCGAACAAAGCCAGAAGTCGCAGCCACTCGTGGCCCTGGTGCACCTGAGCGACCTCCTCTGCCGCATGCGCGGCCTGGGTTACGGATACTACGAGCGGCGCATGGTGGACTTGATCGCCGACCCCGCATGGGCCATTCTCTTGAAGGAACACCGCGATCTCGAAGGGGTGGACTTGGTGCGGTTCACCTTTGAGCTCGACGAGGCGGTGGGAGAAGTCTTCGATCTGGTATCCACCATCTTCGGATCGGCTGCGGGGCGAACCTGACCGAAGGCCCACCCACCCATACTTCCGAGGAACCGACGGGAAAAACAGCGCGACGAATAGTGCCAGCCCAGAACAACCCGGGGTAGGCAGAATTTCGTACCAGTGAAGGGGTGCGGTTGAGAAAACTATTATCGAGGCAGCACCGGGAGGACTAGAGCGGATTCACAAAAAATGTACCCCGACAAGAACGGGCGAGTTGCGCTCGCCTGCCCGGACGAGGGCGTCCGGGCCTACGTGATTCCAGAAGAGGGCTAGCTCTGGATCAGGAGGGAAATGAGGATGGGCATGCTTTCAAACAGCAGCCTGACCTCAAGGGCAGGGGAGTCTGCATGGGAGTGCAGATTGTAGTCGCTGCCGGTGATTACCGTGGGTGGGGAGAGCATGCAGCCTTCCGCCAGACCGGCGATCTTGTTCTTGAAGTTGCCCGCCACCATATTGCAGACTTCGCCGAGCGCGTCCGACACCTCTGGGCCGGCCTTGTCCAGTTCCACGCCCAGCATCTTGGAAACCATGAGCGCGGCCGCCTTCCTAGTGCAGCGGACGCTTAGCACGCCGCACAGTTGCCCCGCCAATCCCACCATGGCAGTAACTTCCGGGATTGTCTCCTCCGCGGTTGCTGGTACGGTCAGTTGGCAGCTCAGCATGAGCTCGAAGACTTCCCGCGTCGCCATTTCGAGCAGCGGAATCCAAGTTTCGTGGCTGCCGTTGGCAGCATGCAACTCATTCGCCGATTTCATGATTTACCTCCCAGCAGCGGGACGACATGTTCCTTCACTTGCTCCGGCGTGAATGGCTTGCGGATGTAGCCGCGAGCACCGCAGGACAAGGCCTGCACCACATGAGACTCGCTGCCCTCGGTCGTAATCATGACCACGGGCACGTCTTTCGCGTTCGCCACTCCCGGAAGCCGCTTGATAAATTCCAACCCGTCCATGACTGGCATATTGATGTCACAAAGAATCAGGTCAACCTGGTTTTCCGCGAGCACAGCCAACGCTTCGGCCCCGTTGCCTGCCTCGAATACCTTGCTGAGGTCGATGCCGGCTTGGCGCAGCGAGCGTTCCACGATTTTCCGCATGACCGAGGAATCGTCCACGATGAGGGCACGTATGCTCATGAAAAGGTTCTCATTCTGCGTAGGGGAAAATGCCGGTGCTTCTTCTTGCGCCCGCTTCTCGGTATATCGGCCAGCGAGGGATGGAACTTTAGGGCAGCGGAACAGATCGAATTGGCGAGGTCTGCATCTACGAAAGACAGCGTAGCCCTTCTAGAACTTGTGTGGCTCTGTGGACATTCTTTTGCTCCCGCCTGCAATAAGGGCAGGCTACAGCTTTGCCGCAAGCACCCTCTGGTATTCTTTCTGATCCAACCGTGGTGCGGAGGACATCTCGACAAATGGCAACTCCTTTTTCTGACGACGTACCGGGTTCGGCGGATCCGATCTCACCCCGGCATGTGTTCGAGACAAGGATTCGGATTCGTCTCCAGCGGGACAGCAAGAAACTTAGCCTGCAGGGCTGGGCGCGTGATCTCAGCGAAAGTGGCCTGAGAGCATTTGTTGCCGAAGCTCTGATACTGGGCGAGTCCGCTACGCTCGAAATCCCGCTGTCGGACTCCGGCAAACAGGTGATCCCGGCGAAAGTTGTTCGCGCACTGGGAACAGAGTACGAATTTCAGTTCACGGCGCTGAGCGCTGAGCAACGCAAGCAGATTCGGGCGGCACTGAAAGGACATCCGGTGATTCCCTACCACGGCGAGGGAGAATGATTCTAAAGTGGCGGCGGGCCTGCCGGCCAAGCGGTTGCACCAAGATCGGTGCAATTGTATCAAGGTGAATAACCGTGAAAATAGACACCAAAACTTGGCGGTGTACCCCACTCCGCCCGCTTGCTATTCTAATAACAGGTACCACAGATGGAGTGAAACCGCCGGTCCCGGGCAGAACCCGCCCGGCGATTGAGAAACATACAGGCGGCCAAAAGCCAACAGCCAAAAGCGAGTTGCTGAGAACTGGAAGCTAAGAACTTAAGAGCTGAGAGCCAAGAACCAAGAGCTAAGAGCTAGCATCGCGAGTTATCCACCCCATGCAAATGGTAATCGACGTCTTCGCGCAGATTTTCGGCACCCTCTGGGCGCACAAACTGCGTTCGTTCCTCACCATGTTCGGCATCGCCTGGGGTGTCGGTTCCCTGCTGCTGCTGGTCGGCCTCGGCGAGGGCTTCAGAACCGGCAACCAGCGCGGCCTTTCGGAGTACGGCGAAAACATCATGATGCTCTTCCCCGGCCGCGCTCCGGCCGTTCCGGGCAGCATGAACTCCGCCCGCCAGTACCGGATCACATACCAGGATTACCTTGACATCCGCAAAGAATCTCCGCACATTCGGGCCATCACTCCCGTTCTCACTACCAACGACGTGCATGCCGTCAGCGAGTTCGCCAGCGCCAGTGGTCAACTCACCGGCGCCGAACCGCAGTACAACGGAATCCGCTTCCTCCCGCTGAAACTGGGACGCTGGCTCAACGGCCTCGACGAAGTTCAAAAACGCAACGTCGTCGTTCTCGGCGATGAGATGACCCACAACCTTTTTCCGGGGCGTCCCGCTGTCGGCTCGTTCATTCTGCTCAATGACCATCGCTTTGAAGTCATCGGCACTCTGCGCCGGGTCGGCCGCGGCGACGAAAACTCTACCAACACCCGCGCCTACATTCCCTTCCAGGTCATGCGCAGTGATTTCCCACTCAAGGGCGAGGAGGCGTACGACGCGATTTCGTTCCTCAACTATCAGCCTCGCGTCGCCGACGAACATCTGCTCGCACAGGATGAGGCTCGCCGCGTCATCGCCCGCAATCACCACTTCGATTATCGCGATGAAGACGCCTTTGAAGGCTGGGATACCGTCAAGCAAGCACAAATGATGGGCACCATCTTCGATGCGATGAACGAATTCCTCGGCACCGTCGGTGTGGTCACGCTCGCGCTCGGCGCCATCGGCGTCATCAACATCATGCTCATCGCCGTCACCGAGCGCACGCGCGAAATTGGATTGCGCAAAGCTCTGGGCGCCACCAACCGCAGCATCATGCTGCAATTTTTCGCCGAGGGCATTCTGCTCACGCTGGTCAGCGGCCTCATCGGCATGGCTCTGGCCGGCGGCCTTATGGCCCTCTTCCGCAATTACAATGGTCCGGGCGGCTTCGACCCGCCGCGGCTCGTTGCAAAAACTGCGATCCTCGCCATTGCCAGCCTTACGATCGCGGGCGTCGCCGCCGGGCTCTACCCCGCGCGCAAGGCCGCCCGTCTTGAACCGGTCGAAGCCTTGAGGCAGGAATAAGAATTTGTAATTGGCAATTTGTAATTTGCAATTGTGTTTCGGAAGCTCGAAATTGCAAATCACAAATTACAAATCACAAATCACTATGATCCGCGACCTGCTCCAGGAATCCTACGACGCCATGCGCCACAACCGGCGCCGCACCGCGCTCACCATGCTGGGCATGGCCTGGGGCATCGCCACCGTCGTGATGCTCCTCGCCTACGGCGATGGCTTCGGCCAGGCCATCGCCAATATCTTCAAGAATTTTGGCACCAAACTCATCATCGTGGTTCCCGGCCGCTCGTCGATGCAGGCCGGTGGCCAGAAGGCCGGCGCGCAAACCCGCATCACACTGGACGATGTCGATCTGCTCTCCACCAACATCCCGCAGATCACCCACATCACTCCCAGTTGCGACAAGGACGCGACCATGCAGTATGACACCCGCTCTTACACCATGAGCGTCAACGGCGAATACCCCAACACTTTCGCCATCCGCGCTCTGAGCCTCGCCCAGGGACGTTTCTACAACTCCCAGGATCAGATCCAGCGCGCGCGCGTTGCCGTCATCGGTTCCGAAACCAAAGAAAAACTTTTCTCCGGACGCAACGCCCTGCGCGAGCACATCCGCATTGATGGCATCAGCTTTGAAGTTATCGGTGTTCTCAGCGCCAAGATGCAGGCCGGCGACGACAACATCAATCGCGTCGTCTACGTCCCCTTCACCACCATGAGTGACCTCAAGGACACCCACTACCTTGACTCCGTCTGGTTCAATTACGAAACCAACGACTATCAACGGATCGAGCAATCCGTGCGCTACATCATGGCCGCGCAGCACAAATTCAATCCTGCCGACCGCCGTGCCCTGATGGTCTTTAATCTTATGGAGCAGGTCCACCAGTTCGAGGTCATCACCCTCGGCCTCAAGATCCTGCTCGGTTTCATTGGCACCCTCACTCTGGGCATCGGCGGCGTCGGCCTGATGAACATCATGCTCGTCTCCGTCACCCAGCGCACCCGCGAAATCGGCGTCGAGAAAGCGCTGGGCGCGCGTCGCCGCCACATCTTCCTCCAGTTTCTAGCCGAAGCTCTCACCATCACCTTCATCGGCGGACTCCTGGGCATCGTCCTGGCTTACGTCGTTGCCTTCTCCGTCGGCAGACTTACGCTCTACAGCGCCATGGCCAAGCACGCCGAAGCCGGCGACATCCGCCTCATGATCAACCCCGTCACCCTGATCGTCGCTGTCCTCATCCTCAGTGCCGTGGGACTGATCAGCGGCATGGTCCCAGCCATCCGCGCTTCCCGCCTCGACCCGATCGAAGCCCTCCGCTACGAGTAGTAGAGACGGGGCTTGCCGCGTCTCTACGGGAAATCAGCCGGGGAGCCAAATAAACTCTTTCGCAACCTGCTCAGGCGCTCCTCCGCTGCTAAAATTCCGAACATCCACAGAAACATCTAAACTAAACTAGTGTTATCGCTATTGGAGGATGATGACAAATGAAAAAGCTGATTGGATTGCTCGTGATATGTTTCGCGTTTTCTCTCTCAGCACTGGCACAACACGGCGGCCATCAAGGTGTCGGCGGTGGCCGGCCGGAGGTCGGTGGCGGCCATCAAAACATTCCTAAGCACGGTCCTGCGAAAGTAACCACTCCGCATCCGGCTGCGGAAAACCGCAAGTTCAACGACAAGGCAGGACATCCCGAAGCTCCCCACGTACACTCCAATGGAAAATGGGTGGGCCATGATACCGGCCGCAACGACGCTCATTACCACCTGGATCATCCGTGGGAGCATGGCCGGTTCACCGGCGGTTTCGGCCGCAGCCACGTGTGGCGCCTCGGCGGCGGTGGCCCCGGGCGCTTCTGGTTCGGCGGTTTCTTCTTCTCCGTAGCTCCCTACGACGTTGGCTACTGTAACGGCTGGTTCTGGGATTCGGACGACATCGTCATCTACGACGATCCCGATCACATCGGCTGGTACCTCGCCTATAACGTCAGGCTCGGAACCTACGTCCACGTGCAGTATCTGGGAATGTAGTTACTGACCGCGCGATGAGTCATCCGGTGGAGGGACGGGCGTCTCGCCCGTCCTGCCGGGCGGGGACGCCCGGCGCTCCACCGGACAAAGTTTCCGCTACTTCTTTTCTTGGCTCTTATCGTCCTTCTTGTCTTCCTTGCTCTTGTCGTCTTTCGTCTTATCCTGGATCGAGAGCAGTTCAACCTCAAAGATCAGGGCCGCATTGGGCCCAATCTCGGCGCCCGCGCCCCGCTCACCGTAGGCAAGGCTCGAAGGAATAAAGAGCTGCCACTTCGATCCCACGGGCATGAGCTGCAGCGCTTCCGTCCAACCTTTGATCACTTGACCGACTCCAAACGTCGCCGGTTGCCCGCGCTTGTAGGAGCTGTCGAATTCCGTGCCGTTGATGAGAGTGCCGCGGTAGTTACACACGACCGAGTCGCTCGCCGTGGGCTTCGGTCCTGTGCCGGCTGTCAGAATCTTGTACTGTAAACCGCTGGGCAAAGTGACGACGCCGTCTTTACTTTTGTTGGCGGCCAGAAATGCTTCGCCTTCGGTCTTGTTCGCAGCCCCAGCCTCTTGCATTTTCTCCTGCTGCTGTTTGCGAACCTCGTTCTGCACCTCGGTGAGCACGGCCTGCGCTTCTTCTTGCGTCAGACGCGTCTTACCGCCGGCCATCGCGTCCTTCAATCCCTGGGATACGAGATTCGAATCCACTTCCACCGACTGCTTTTTCAGGTTGGCCCCAAGGCCGCTCCCGATGTTCATTCCCAGCGCATAGCTGAACTTTTCTTTTCGCGTTGTGAGCGCCGGAGCCGCCGCGCTTTTCGCTGCCGTTCCCGTTTTCTTCACCGGAGCTTTCGCCGTTGTGGCTGCTTTCGGAGTTGTGGCTGCAGGAGCCGCTGGAGTCGTTGCCGCCGGAGTGCTTGCTGCTGGAGTCTGCTGGGCATAGCCATCTCCGGCCAGCATCATCGCCGCGGCCAATAGTAGCGCTGTAGTGAGAGATCTTTGCATTTGTCTATTGTCCCATTGCCCCGCGTTCTGCGCCAGACCGGAGGTAATGCAATCGCAAACTCTATTAACCCGGGGTTAATGACTGTGTGAGAACTCGTTTTCGGGCAACCCGGTGGGGCGAAGCGCCGCAGAATCAGTCCCGGAGGGGCGGCCATTTCTCAAGCACACTCGAATATCCCGGACGCTGGAGCGGTTGCTCCGCATTTCGCTATAATCCCCCCATGAAAACCGCTCGCCTGATCCCGCTCGCACTGCTCGTGGTTGCACTCGTATCGGCCAGTTCGGCCAAGATCTTGGTTCAACTCAAGGATGCTCAAGGCAAGGTTGTGGGCACCGCGATACTGTGGGAGTCCGCCCCGGGCATCGGGATGGAACTCAATCTCGATAATCTGCCTCCCGGCGAACATGCCATCCACTTTCATCAGAACGCGAAGTGCGACGCCCCGGACTTCAAGTCCGCGGGAGGCCATTTCAATCCCGATGGGAAAAAACATGGATTGGAGAATCCGGAAGGCCACCACGCCGGCGACAATCCCAACTTCACGGTCGGCGCGGACGGCAAAGCGCATTTCCGTGCTGAGAATAAGGACGTCACGCTCGGCAGCGACAGCCATTCGCTGTACAGCAACGGAGGCACGGCAATCGTAGTGCACGCCAAAGCCGACGACCAGAAAACCGACCCCGCGGGCAACGCCGGCGACCGCATCGCCTGCGGCGTGATTACGAAGTAGATATTCCTGTAGAGACGGGGCTTGCCCCGTCTCCGCCGGCGCGCGAGACGCGGCAAGCCGCGTTTCTACGGAAATCTTCGTTTGTCAGCTATAGAACGCCGGGCGGGGACGCCCGGCGCTCCAGTGTTCTTGTGTTTTTACTTCCCTACCGGCACGTACAGCGCGGGAATATTCTGTTTGTTCACCATCTCATTCAACGCTGGCAGGTCCTTCGACATCAGCTCGCGGTATTGCGCCAGCAGCGGTTGCGCCTGTTTCTCCAGATCGTCGAAGACCTCGTACTGCTGCTTCGTGGGCGCCGCATCGCCGAACTCCACGCTGAACAGCAGTGAGTGCAGCCGCTCATCGATCAGCACCGGGTAGTTCAGGTTCGACTCCGAACTCTTCGAGTTCACCTGGAGCAATTGCGACTCCAGATCGAAGCTCTTCTTGTCGAAGTCTTTGGTGGCCGAAACAAGCGAAGCGTAGCGCGGATCGTCGCCGAAACGCCGGCTGAGCCCGCGAGTCTGCGTGCGCACTTCGCGGATCGTCGCGACCGCCTCGTGAATCTCCGACACTTGCGCCACGATCTTGCGGCCCAATACGCTCTGCTTTTGCAGGTCGTCGTTCGACACCTTGGCCCGTGGATCCGCTTTCAACTCCAGCGGCACGGTGTACGATTTCCCATCGGCCGTCAGCCGCACCTGGTAGGCGCCCGGCGATACCATCGGCCCACGATTGCGGAATTCCGCGCCCGGCTCTCCCGCCAGCGGCGTCGGCCCCTGCAAACGCAAATCCCAGGCAAAGCGGTTCACGCCCACATCGGCCGGAATCTTCTCGTCGGGAGGCGTCTGATCGGGCCACTCTGGCGGTGTTTCCGCTTCCTTCTTCTCTTCGTTGGAGTAGCGCCGCACAACCTTCCCCGACGCATCCAGAAATTCGAGCGCTACTACGCCCTTCGGCGCGGTTGGGAAGTAGTAATAAACAATTGCGCCGCTCGGCGGATTGTCGCCCACCGGCTGCCGCCGCTCGAAGAAATCAGGCCAGCGCATGCGATAGGTCAGTCGCGGCTTGTAAAGCACCGCTTCCGGCGCCGCCTGCGCAGTCGATGCGCGCAGCGGTGTGAGGTCGTCCAGAATCCAGAAAGAGCGCCCATGCGTCGCCACCACCAGATCGTCATTTTTCACGATCAGGTCGTGGATCGGGGTGTTCGGCAAATTCAGCTGCAGCGATTGCCAGTTCGCTCCGCCATCGAACGAAACGTGAATCCCGGTCTCCGTGCCCGCATACAGCAGGTTCTTCCGCACCGGATCTTCGCGCACGGCGTGCGTGTAAGCGCCATCCGGAATGCCGCCGGTGATCTTCGTCCACGTCTTGCCGAAATCCGTGGTCTTGAAAATATAAGGCTTCAGATCGTCGAGCTTATGCGTATCGACCGCCGCATACGCCGTGCCCGCATCATGGGGCGAAGCCTCCATCAGGCTCACCAGGCTCCACTCCGGAATTCCCTTGGGTGTTACGTTCGTCCAGTTCTTGCCGCCATCGCGCGAAACGTGAATCAAGCCATCGTCGGTTCCCGCCCATAACAGGTCTTTCTGCACCGGCGACTCCGCGATCGTGAACACGGTGTCGTAATACTCGACCGAGGTGTTGTCCTTGGTCAGCGGGCCGCCGGAAGAAACCTGCTTGCTTTTATCGTTGCGCGTCAGGTCCGGACTGATCGCCGTCCAGCTCTTGCCTTCGTCGGTAGTCTTGAAGACGCGCTCGGCGGTCGTGTAGATCACATTGGGATCGTGCGGTGAGATCACGATGGGTTGCGTCCATCCCAGCCGGTATTTCAGATCGCCAACGCCGTGGCCTGCGCTCTCCTCCGGCCAAACCGTAATGTCCTGCTCCTGATTGCTGCGGCGATCGAGGCGGGTGACCACGCCTTCTCCCGAACCCGCATAAATAATGTTTGAGTCCCGCGGATCGGGCGCAATGTAGCCGCTCTCTCCGCCGCCCGCATCGAACCAGTGCTGGCGCCCGACATAGCCGTCGTCGGTGCGGCTGGCGATGCCGATGGTCGAGTTGTCCTGCTGCGCGCCGTACACCTTGTAGAGAAAATCGTTGTCCGCAGCGACGTGGTAGAACTGCGCCGTCGGCTGGTTGTACAGCGTGGACCAGCTTTTGCCGCCATCGACCGAGATCGTCGCTCCGCCGTCGTTGCCGTTGATCATGCGATTCGGATTCTGCGGATCGATCCAGAAACCGTGATGATCGCCGTGCGGCGCCGGCAGAAGATTCAGCGTCTTGCCACCATCGGTCGAGCGGAACAGGCCGGTGTTCAGCATGTAAACCGTGTCCGCGCTCTTCGGATCGGCAAAAATATGCGTGAAGTACCACGCGCGCTGCGTCAGCCGCTGGTCATCATTGACCCGCGACCAGGTTTCGCCGCCGTCATCGGAACGATACAGCCCGCTCTCCTTCGACTCGATGAGCGCGTACACGCGATTCGAGTCGGCGCCCGAAATGCTGACCCCGATGCGCCCCAGAATCCCCTCCGGCAGGCCTTTCGCTTCCAGGTGCTTCCAGGAATTTCCGCCGTCGGTCGAGCGGTACAATCCGCTGCCCGGGCCGCCGCTTTCCAAACTCCACGGCGTGCGCTGGATCTGATAAAGAGCGGCGAACATCACGTTGGAGTTGTGTGGATCGACCGCCAGATCGATCGCACCTGATTTATCGTCCTTGTAAAGAATCTTGTCCCAGGTCTTGCCGCCGTCGGTGGTGCGAAAAATGCCGCGATCCGGATTCGGCCCGTACGCGTGACCGAGCGCGGCGATCAGCACATGATCGGAGTTGCGCGGATCAATCCAAACGCGCGCAATGTGCTGCGTGTCCTTCAATCCGATGTGCTGCCACGTCTTGCCGCCATCGGTCGTCTTGTAGACTCCATCGCCATAAGATATATCGCCGCGCAGGCAGGACTCGCCCGTCCCCACATAGATCACGTTCGGATTCGATTCCGACACGGCAATCGCGCCGATCGACGAGATCACGCTCTTGTCGGAAATCGGCTGCCAGCTCACGCCGCCATCGGTGGTGCGCCACACGCCTCCGGCGACGCCGCCGAAGTAGTAGGTGAAGGGACTGCCGGGAATTCCAGTTACAGCCAGCACGCGGCCGCCGCGATAGGGCCCGATGTCGCGCCACTTCATTCCCTTAAACTGCGCTTCGTTATATGGCTGGGCCGCCGCCGAGATTGCCAGCGCTGCGACCAGAACACACCACACCACCAAACCGCGAAACTTCATTGACGACCCCCGAATAAATGATCTTTGAGAAGAAGACCGTTAATAATAACTCATCGTGAACGCTAGAACCTTTCATGAATTGTCATCCCGAGCGACCGGGGCCCCCAGCCAGCCGCATTTGCTGGCTGGGGTGGAGGAGCGAGGGATCTGCAGTTCGCCGCAGAATACAGATCCCTCGCTTCGCTCGGGATGACAACATGTGGCGAATTGAGAATTGAAGAGCGAGGCCTCACTTTCACCATGGCGTCCTAAACCTTAGAGCGGATTCAGCGTTGCTGTAGCCCGCTCGTGTAGAGACGGGGCTTGCCCCGTCTCCGCCGAGCGCAGTTCGGCATCTGCCTGTGCTCACAGCAACCCTGGATTCGCTATAGGACCCGACGCAGGCAATTCGCGATCCGAATAAAGAAACTCCAGCGCCTCCGGAAACCGCGCCGCCCAAGCCGATTCGCTGTGTACAGCGCCCTCTTCGATGCGGACCTTCAGCCGCTCTTCGTCCAGGCCAGCCCCGCGCAGAATCGATTCCAGTTCGCGCAAGTCCTCGACAATCCTTTCGTCTTTCTCCGCATGCCCCACTTCCCGTGTCCCCATCCCCAGGTACGTGCGCGCCGGCCAACTGCGGAATCGGCGGCTCTCTTCGAGAATTTTCCGGTTCGCCACGAACAAAGACGGGCTCTCGATCAGCAATCGCCCAAACACTCCCGGCGCGGCCAGTTGCGTGTACAACGTGATCAGGCCTCCGAGAGAAGAACCGCCTAATCCCGTATTCTCCAGCCCCTTCAATATCGAATAATGCTCCTCGATCAGCGGCATCACTTCACGCTGCAGAAAATCCGGATAGCATTTTCCCTTCGCGTCCAAAACCCTGGGATCTTTTGACTTGTACGGAATGTACTCCTGAGCCCGGTTCTTCGTGTTGTCGATGCCGACGATAATGAGCGGTCGAATTTTCTGTTCGGCGATCAACCGCGCCGCGGTCTCGCCCACCTGCCAGTGCACTCCCGCAAAAGCCGTTACCGGATCGAACAGATTCTGTCCGTCATTCAAATAAAGGACCGGATAGCGCGTCGCGCCCCAGCCGTTGTAATCCGGAGGCAGCCAAACCCGCACCAGGCGCGTGTTCCCGAAGATTCGGCTGTCCAGCTCATGCAGCCACAGGTTGCCGGTCGAAACCGGCAGGGCAACGGTGGCGGCAGCCTTCGTCTTCAGCTTTAGTTTTCGTATCGTGGGCCGGTGCATGAGTGAATCGGTTTCGTATCAGGGTATCGCTTTAGCGATACCGCAAATTCTTCAAAATCCGACGCCCCTTTAGGGGATGGGTACTGGCTACTCGCTGCTGTCTCGCTTCCACCAGATCACCGCCGCCAACACGGTCGTCGTCGCTATCAATGCCAGCGAACTCAAACATAAAATGCACCAGACTCCCAACACGCGCCCTTCAATGTAGGTCAGGTACAAAGCAAATGCCAGGCCCACGGCAGCGCCGCTGAAGAGCATTGCCGGCGTTTCCCGCCGCTCGCGATACACCGTCGCCAGCCCCGCCAGTGCCGCGTACCCGAGCATCCCAATCAGCGCGACCGGAATCCCCAGGATCGACGAATATTCGCTGCGGTTCACGATGTCGCAATTGAACGTTTCGCCGATTTCACAGTACGCCGTCTTTGAGGTCGCGTAATGATGCTGCAACGACAACGACGACGCTGCGATTCCGCACACCGCCAGAATGGCGACCAGGCTCATCAGACGCTGCGTCAACTCGGTCACGGCAGCGAGCACCCAGTGCGGTCGCTCAGCTCTTCCAGAGTGAAAATGCGCTCCACTCGTTCGCCGGTAGGCGGAAACTGCCAGGTGGGATAATGCTTGACGTTTTCCTCTTTGCAAACCTGCGCCACACCGTGTGTGTCGCCTTTGATGCCGCACTCCACGTATGGAACGTACTCGAACGAAGCGCCGAACTTTTCTTTTTGCTCCACGCAATGCGGACACCACCACGCCCCGTACATCTTCGCGCCGCGCTCAGTCAGACAGCGCGCGAACGCATCGTGCTTGTGCTGGCTGCGGTTGCCGAGATAGTAGGCCAGCCCGAACGCAGCCACAATCAGCACTGCATAAATCGCAATCCGCCGCCATTTCCGGCTCGCAGCAGTTTCTATCCCCAGTTTTTCCTTTTGCCGTTCTCTTCGCTCTTGCGACATGGATTTCTTATATCACGAGTAGAGACGGGGCTTCCCCGTCTCACACCACGACCTGAAGCGCCGAGGGCAGCACGTCGATCGCCCGGCACTCCAGCCTCAGCACCTCGCCGTCCACCATCACATCCACCGGCCCGTCGAGTTGAAACTCGACGCGCCGCACCGCCTGCCGCTCCGCCAGCGGATGCCGAGTGTGCGTGCCATCATAAAGCGTCGCCAAATTCCGAATCAGCCCCAGTCGCCCAATCGGCCCCCATCGCACGTACTCAATCAATCCGTCATCGGTAACCGCGTCGGGCGCGATCATCATCGTGCCGCCCGTGAACTTGCTGTTGTTAAACGTCAGAAACAAGCAGCGTCGCGAATCAAACTCTCGCTGCCCCTCCAAACGCACCGGAAACGGCCGCCGATCGAGCCGCGCCAGGCAAAGAAAAATAGACAGCAGATACCCGAACCGCCCCAGCGCCAAAAACCGCCGGTGCCGCAACGCCGCCACGTCCGCCGTAAACCCCACACTCAGCAGATTCGTGTAGTAGATCTCTCCGTCTTTGTGCGCCAATCGCAAAACATCACAAGGCCGCGAACGCCGCGCCTCAAGCGCTTGCATCGCGTGCTCCAAACCGCTCTTGCCGGAAGCTCCTTCCGCGAAATCACGCAGAAACGAATTGCCGGTACCAAGCGGAAGAAATCCCAGCGTTGCGACTGCGTCTTCCGGCATAGCTACTGACGCGGCCGCTACCAGGGAATCCGGAAACAACCCGTTGACGATCTCATAGGAAGTCCCATCCCCACCCACCGCCAGAAACTTCCGATAGCCGCGCCCATAGGCTTCGCGCGCAATCTGCGTGGCCTCGCCAGCCGCGCTCGTCTCCGCCGTCTCCAGCGCAATCCCCGCAGCCCGCAGGCGATCCAGCGCCGCCCCCACCCGTTCGCGGCACCGCCCGCCACCCGCCGCCGGATTAATAATGGCAAGAAAAGTTTCGTTCACTGTTTAGGTCTCAGGTTTCAGGTGTCAGGTCGCGGGTGTCAGATTTTCAGGTGCCAGGCATGTTATCCAGCCACATCAGATTCCTGAGACCTGAGACCTTCGCTCGGATGTTCTCCGTGTCTCTGTGTCTCCGTGGTGGATTTTCTGCCTAAGTCTCCACGATAGATTTCCGCGCCGCGCCCGCGCCGATCTCCGCCGCCAATTCTCCGCGCTTGACCTTCAGCGACGCCGTCCGCGGAAAATCTTTCTCCCACACTAAATACCCGCCCACGCGCTTGAAGTCGGCCAGGCGCCGGTTCCGCGCCACAATCTCTTCGCGCAATCGATCGTCGAACTGCTGGTTCTGCTCCAGTCGCAATACCAGCACCAGTATCTCGTTACCGAGCGTCTTCTGCGGCCACAAGTAATTCGCCGCAAACACGCAGTATTCCTTCACCGGCAGACCATCAAACACCGCCTCAATGTCCTCGGGATAAATATTCTTCCCGCCCTCGGTGACAATCATATCTTTCTTGCGCCCGACAAGTTGCAGGTGCCCATGCGCTTCAAAGCGCCCCTGATCGCCCGTCAGTAGCCAGCCTTCGACGATCGTCTGCGCCGTCTGTTCCGCGTCATCCAGATAATGCGACATGACGGCGCGACTCCGCACCGCCACCTCCCCAATCCCGTCGCTATCCGGATTCAGCACCCGCACCTCGGTCCCGGGCAGCGGCTTGCCCACCGTATCGGCGCGGAATGGTTTCAGATCGTTGAGCGTCACTGCCGTGCAGGCTTCCGTCAGGCCGTACCCACACGTCACCGGAATTCCCAGATCGTAGAAAAACTGCAACGTCGAAGGGTCCGCAAATGCTCCGCCAACAATCAGCGCGCGCAGCTCTCCGCCAAACGCCATGTGTACTTGCGGCAGCAGACGCCGGCTGAGCCCCACGCGCGGACGTCCTCGCGTCAGCATTTTGTTCAGACTGATCAACCGGTCCAGCATCCACCGCTTGCGAGGGTTCAGTTCATCAAACTTCGCCCGCAGTCCGCGTTCCAGATTCTTCAGCACCATGGGTACCAGGCCCACATAGGTGATGCGATAGCGAACAAACGCATCGCGCACAAACTCCGGACGCAGCGTACGCAAATGGACCACGCAAGCTCCGCACACGAATGGCCCGATAAATCCCACCATGAAATCAATCGCGTGATTGGTGGGCAGGATGCTCAAATAGCGCACGCCCGGCCAAAATGGATACCACGCCGTCAGCGAAGCGCACTGCTCCAGATAACTGTCGTGCGTGAGCACGCATCCCTTCGGACGCCCGCCCGTCCCCGACGAATAGACGATGCAGGCCGTGTCCTCACGCTGCCTCGTTGCCAACTGCGGCTCGCCCTTCCTCCGGAATTCTTCCCAGCGGTAAGCGCCGCGCAAGTCCGCTCCCGCCGGCGCTTCCGTCACCAGCACAATCTCAACCGTAAGCTTTGTAAACTCGGGTGACTGCGTGATCGCCCGCCACAGGTAGTATTCGACAATCAGAAATCGCGCCTTCGAATGCGCCAGCAGTTGCAGATGCTCCGCCGCGGTCAATTTGTAATCCAGCGGAACCAGCACCCCGCCGCAGAAAAAAATCGAGTACGCCGAAATCAGCCACTTCGACTGATTCGTCATGATGATCGCCGCCCGGTCGCCCGCCTTGAAATCGGCGTCCTCGAGCGCGCGGCAAAGCGGACGCGCCATTTCCTTAAAATCGGAATAGGTGAGCCGCACTTTTTCGCGGTCGCGATCGGCTTCAATCAGGCAGGTTTCGTTTGGCCAGCGCTCCAGCGCATCCTTAAGCGCTGCACCCAGGCTGGCATATTGGCGGAGATCAAGCATTCAAATCGTTATCTCACCATAAAGAAGTGGTCAGTGGTCAGTGGTCGGTGGGCAGTTGTTGATCGTTACTGGTGGGCGCTGGCCACTGGCCACTGCCCACTGCCCACTGGTTCTACAGCCGCGCCTGAATCCGATTCGCCAGCGTCCGGAAATCCGACACGCCCTGCAGTTCATAATCCGGCAACTCGATGCGGAAGTGATGCTCCAGCCGCGTCAGCAAGTCGAGCGCCTGCAGGCTGTCGATTCCCAGTGTCTTGAAAAAGTCGTCGTCGGGCGTGAGCTTTTCCCGCGGCACCTTAAAATGCGAAGCCGCAAGATTCAAGATTTCGTCGAGTGTGTGATCGGCAGCAGGCGCTGACATGACGTGACGTCCTTCAAATTACAAATTACAAATCAACAATTACAAATTAGGGCAGATACGGTTGCACTCCCTCATTCTCTACAAACTTGCGCAGCCCTTCTTCGACGGCCGGACGCGAATAAAGGTCGCAGAAAATGTCGATCTCCCGCTTCAACTCCCCATACGGAATCGGCTTCACAAACGCCTTCGCCGCCGCTGCCGTCCGCCGGTCAAATTTTCCGACTTGGCTGCCCGTAGCGCGTGCCACCCGCAGCGCCTCGCCTTCGGCGGCGATCTGGCTCACGAGGCCAATTTGCTGCGCCTTCATCACATTGAAGCTGCGCCCGGTCAGCAGCAGATCGCGCACCACCGCATTGCCCAAATCCCGCTTCAGCCGCGGAATCCCGCCGAATCCAGGAATCAGCCCAAGCCGCAGTTCCGGGAAGCAAAATCGCGCCATGCGATCCGCAATAATAATGTCGCAAACCAGCGCCAACTCGAACCCACCGCCAAACGTCACCCCGTGCACCGCTGCGATCGTCGTCAGCGGCGCCGCATCGAGCGCGTTCATCACAGCATGAATTCGCTCCAGAAACTCACGCACCCCGCGCAGGGCTGCGCCCTTTTCCATCTCTTGCCCGCGCTGAAACAACTCGCGCAAATCCGCTCCCGCCGAAAACCCAGCCTTCAACGTTGAATGGACAATCAACGCATGCGCTTCATTCGCCAGCCCGGGCAGAGCCGCCGCAAACTTTTCCAACTCATCCAGCGTGAGCGACCCGATCTCGTTGCAAGGATCGCGATGCAGCGCGAGTTCAATCGCTCCATTCACGACTTGCCACGAAAGCGTCTGCCCTTTGAAGTCGTTCATACCGTCGTCGCCGCCGCCTGGTACATCGCGTCAATTTCGTCTCGAAAGCGCTCGGCAATCAAGTCGCGTTTCAGCTTTCCGTTCGCCGTCAGCAGCCCGCTCTCGATGGTGAACGCTTCCTCCACCAGATGAAAGGCTCGCACCTGCTTGTAGTGCGGGAGGCCCGGATTCACAAGGTCCAACGCCGCCTGCGTTTTCTCGCCGCTCACTTTGCCCGTAACCAGCGCCGCCAGATACCCGCGCGCATTGCCCACGAGCACCACCTGAATCGCACCCGGCAACTCATGCAGAATTTTATCCTCAATCGGCTCCGGCGCAATGTTATGCCCCGATCCGAGAATAATCAGGTTCTTGATGCGGCCGACAATCTTCCAGTTTCCGGTGGCGTCCACTTCGCCCTGATCTCCGGTGTGAAACCAGCCGTCGCGCAGCACTTTCGTCGTCTCTTCCGGACGATTCCAGTATCCCGGAAAAATATTCGGCCCGCGCACCACGATCTCCGCGTTCTCCGCGATCTTCATTTCGACACCCGAAATCGCCGGCCCCGCGCGCCCCGGAATTACCGGAGCATCCGGATCATCCATGGTGCAGATCGCCGTCGTTTCGGTCAGCCCGTACACTTGCAACACAGGAATGCCCAGCATCATAAAAAACAGTTGCGTCTCCACACTCAGCGGCGCCGAACCACAAATCAACGCGCGCAACTTGCCGCCGATCATCTTTTTTCGGATGGTAGGAAACACGAGCCGATTCGCCAGCCCGAGCCAGAACCCGTCCCCGGCGCGCCATTTGCCCTCCTGCCGCCGCACCCACGCGCCCTTTGCCTTGGTGTACACCTTCAACGGAAATCCACCCGTCTTCCAAAGCTGCTCGTCGACAGCTTTGCGCATGCGTTCGAGAAGCGCAGGAACATTCAGGAAGTAATCCGGCGCCGCCAGCCGCATCTCCGTCGCAATCTTCCCCAGATCCGTGCTCAATGTCAGCTTGCTGCCGCGCAGCAGGCAGGTCAGCATCATGATCCACGAGCCCGCAAAGCAAAGCGGCAGGTAATGAAACACGGCGTCCTGCCCCGGACGTTTCTTCATCGGGTGACCCAGCATCAGCTGATCCAGCCGCCCCGAAGTGCAGCCCAGCATGTGCCCGATGTTGCCCGCGTTCAGCATCACACCCTTCGCCTCGCCTGAGGTGCCCGAGGTGTAGATGATCGTCACCACATCTTCTTCTGCAACCACCAGCGCCGGATTCTCCACCGGCCCGCGCCCTGCCGTGAAAACATTGTCGAAGCAAAAATACGGCGGCGCCTCAGGCCATGCCTCCACGATCGCATCGGCCAACGACTGTTCGCCGCAAGCAATCACCGCCGGCCAGCAATCCTTCATCATCGCGACCAGTTCGGCCGGCGCCTGCCGCGCATACAGCGGCACCACCGTCAGACCCTCCGACATGACGGCCAGATCCATCGCCACCCACTGCATCGAGTTATGCGCCAGCAGCGCGCACCGGTCGCCCTTCTTCAGCCGCAGCCGCCGCAGATAAGCCCGCGCCACCAGCACCTGAGCGAGCAACTGCCGCGCTGTGAGCGGAACCGGCTGCCCGCTCCTCAGTTCCTGGAGAACAACGTTGTCCCCACTCTTCTCCAGGCCGGCAAAAATCTGTTCTAGAAATGACATGCGATTCTGGTCGATCAGGATTGCCGATATCGCAAGCTACCTTTTGGGATTTCCTTCGTGAACCTTCGTGCCCTTTGTGGTTTTCGCTCTTGTTTAACCACAGAGGACACGAAGGTACACGAAGGAGCCCAACCTACCCGTACGCCTTCACCAACTCCTGCAAACTCCCGCTCATCGGCGGCAGATAATCCTCCCAGCTCCATTCTCCGCGCCGGGTGGGAAACTCCGGATAGCGCCGTTGCACTTCTTCTTCGAAATACACGCCCATGCGCGCCATCAGTTTCAAATTCCTCACCACCGTCCGCGCGATCCCGTCGGCAATCTGTTCCCCTTCGCGATCCAGAATTTCGAGCGCCGCCAGAGTCCGCGCCTCCAGGTCCGGATCATCCACATTCATCAGCAACTCCTGATGCCCGCGCTCGTTCATCAGATTCCGGATGCGCTCATCCATCGTGATCCCCGCCGACGCCACCAGCGCCGGCATCGAAGTCACAATCCCGTGATAGCGCGAAGACACCATCAGGCGGCAAGCCCGCAGAATACTGACCAATTGGTACATGTTGTAATCGTCCGAGGTCAGCACCGGAACTCCGCCCAGCTTCTCCGAGATACGCCGGCAAGGCCGGGCATCCATGCGCTCGGTCGCCGCCATGATCGCGAACACATTCTTCTTCTGGCGGAACGCGGCCACCGCATTTGCGATCGAACTCAAATAATGTTCGTAGGCCCGGTCCGCCTCCGGCCCCGCATGATGAAAGTAGGGCCCGCGGTAGTGGCTCTCTTTGTATGCGCCGGTCAGGCTGTGCAGCGCGGCCTTTGCGACCGACGCCTTCACCGGCCACTCAAACGGATTGATCGGACACACCACCAGCACCGGCGTCTTCCCATCCCAACCTACATCGCGCAGCGCTTTCTGCCCATACTCCGCGCCCAGCGGCTCAAACGTCCACGCCGTGTCCGTGCCCAATTCCGTCGGCACGCCCAGTTCGCGCA
>JBEKDG010000061.1:0-22250 GCA_050014475.1 Terriglobales bacterium
GGCGGCGGTTGACGGAAATTATTTTCGAGCGTTTGCCCGGGTGCATCCGGTGTATCAGTTTCCTTATGTTTCATTGCTGGCGCTGGCGGGCGTGGCGGCGCTGTTCTGTTTTCTGCGGCTGGCGGATTTGATTGCCGCGCTGGTGGTGATCCGAATCATCATGCAATTTCTGCTGCAGAGCATTGGCGTGATTGTGCTGCGCATCCGGCGTCCGGAGATGAATCGTCCATTTCGAATGTGGCTTTATCCGGTGCCGGCGTTGGTGGCGGCGGGGAGCTTCGTTTTTATTCTGGTTTCGCGTATGGACTTTTCGCGCGAGATCCGGTACGCAGCAGTGATTCTGGTGGTGGGGATTGTGGTTTATTGTGTGCGGGCCTGGCGGCGAGGGGAGTGGCCGTTTGGGGAGGCGCCGTTGGTCGTTGGTCGCTAGTCGTTCGCGGGACGTCGTTCGTCGTTCACGGTTCGCGGGGAAAGTCAGAGGCGACCCGCAGAGGCCGCAAAGGACGCGGAGAAAGTACTGCGTGGGGCCGGCGCGCGCCGACCCTATTTCTTTGCTGCGGGATGATGCTTGCGCCAGTCGGCTCCATCGCGTCCACCGTGGAGCGCGATCTGGGTGAGGAGGAGTTCTGCGCTAAGCCGGCGCTTGGTGAGGTGAGCGGCGATTCTCTGCTTCGCCTTTTTCGCTGGAACCTTCGGATCGAGAAACACCAGCACAGACGGGCCAGCTCCGCTGAGGGCGGCGCCGAGGATGCCGGAATCTCCGGTGAGTTCCTTGAGCGCGGGCAGCAGCGGACACAGCGGCGCGCGATAAGGCTGGTGGATGCGGTCTTCGAGAGCCGAGGAGAGCAGATCGGGACGGTCCTGCGTAAAGGCTGCGAGCAGGAGCATCGAGTTCTGAATGTTGGTGACGGCGTCGGCGCGCGAGTACTGGAAGGGCAGCACACGGCGAGCTTGTTCGGTTGAGAGCAGGGCCTCGGGGACAGCCAGCAGCAGCGGCCACTTCCCTTTCGGCTTCACTTCGACCACCTGCGCCTGCACCTGATTGGCCATGCGAGCCACGGTGAGCGCGCCCATCCAGCAGGCGGAGGCGTTGTCGGGATGGTGCTCGCGCATGGAGGCTTCGCCCACGATGCGGTCATTTTTCCAGCGCAGATGTCCGAAATGCACGGCCAGCGCAATCCCAGCCAGGCGGGCGGCGGCGGACGATCCGCAACCTCGGCCGATGGGAATCTCGTTTTGGATGTGGATGCGCAGAGGTGCAATCTTGCGGTTCTCCGATTCGAGGACCTCGCAATAGGTGGTGACGATGAGGTGGTTCTCCATGCGGGCGCAGATCTGCGCGTCGCGGCCTTCGGCGGTGACGAAGAAGTCGGGCGCGCGCTCGGCGCGCAGGCGGAGATGGAAATCCAGGGCAAGGGCGGCGGCGTCAAAAGCAGGGCCCAGATTGGCGGAGGTCGCCGGCAGCGCCAGGCGCAACGAGCGGTCTAAAGATGCGGGACGTGAAGGCATTGGTTAGCGAGCAAACTCCTCGGCGGCCGAAACCGGCCGAAAGCGATAGAAATGGAAGGCTTTAGCCCGGTCCGGCCGAAGCAGAATCCCTAACAATCGGCACTGACGAGTGAACTGTGTTTTATACACGAGTTTGCGGCGAACTGCTACGAATTTCTCTCGGCCGCGTCGAGCGCGGCAATGACAGCTCCCAAATCGGCATCGAGCACAACCGGAGCACGCTGCAGAGATTTTGCCTGGGCGGCCTCGGCCTCCTCGGGCGTTCCAGCGAATAGATCGCCGCGATGGAACTTGATGGTGAAATCGGGATCCTTCAGGAGATGGCCGGTCAGGATCAAGACAACGGATTCGCCGGGTTTGACGAATCCCTTCCGGCACAGCTTCTTGAGTCCAGCCAGCGTGACGGCGGAGGCAGGTTCGCAACCGATGCCATCGGCGCCGATTTCCGCTTTGGCAGCGGCGATTTCGACCTCCGTAACCTCTTCGACCTCACCGCCGGTCGCCTGAAGCACTCGCAGGGCTTTCTTCCACGATGCAGGATTGCCGATGCGTATGGCGGTCGCGAGCGTGTCCGCAGTCATGGGTTCGAGCTTCGTCCCGCCGAACTCGCGCACGCTGCGGTAGAACGGGTTCGCGCCTTGCGCCTGGATGATGGAAAGCTTCGGCAGGCGCGGGATCAGTTTGAGATCGCGCATTTCGAGAAGCGCCTTGCCGATCGCGGAACTGTTTCCGAGATTGCCTCCGGGGACGATGATGTGGTCCGGCGGCTCCCACGCGAGTTGCTCGAGAAGTTCGATGGCGGCGGTTTTCTGTCCTTCGATGCGATAGGGATTCACCGAATTCAAAAGATAGACGGGCTTCTGGCGGACGAGGTCGTTGAGGATGCGGACGCATCCGTCGAAATCGGTGCGGAGTTGGCAGGTGAGGGCTCCGTAGTCGAGCGATTGCGAGAGCTTGCCCCAGGAAATTTTGCCTTCCGGAATCAGCACCAGGCTGTGCATGTTGCCACGCGCGGCATAGGCGGCCATGGAGGCTGAGGTGTTGCCGGTTGAGGCGCAAGCCACCCAGCGGAATTTGCCTTGGTGCGCGGACGAGGCAGCGAACGTCATGCCCGTGTCTTTGAACGATGCGGTCGGGTTCATGCCCTGGTGCTTGGCGTGAAGATTCTCGACGCCGGCCGCGCGCGCGCACCCTGGCAGGCGGTACAGCGGCGTGTTTCCTTCGCGCAGGGTGATGACATGCTCTTCGGCAATGTGCGGAAGAAGTTCGCGGTAGCGCCAGACTCCGCTTTGGTCGAGCGCATCGCGGGAGGTGCGGCGTTTGAGCCAGAGAGACTTCAGCGCCGCTGGTTCGAAGGCAGACGGGTCGAAGGTCCATCCCGGGAAAACAAATTCCAGCAGGTCGCCGCAAGCGGTGCAACGGAAATCCTGCGCGACGGAATCGGGGGTGGCGCCACAAGCGATGCAGCGGAGTTTCGCAGTGGTTTCCGTGTTTTGAGCGATCGACACTTTGCCTTATCACCAGACCAGCGCAGTAAAGATAAATACATCATACGGGCTAACCGCAGAGATCGCGGAGTACGCAGAGGTTTTTCCTGGGTTTCTTGTATTTCGAATTCCTCTGCGATCTCTGCGTACTCTGCGGTTAGATTTTTTCTCACCGCAGGTAGGCGTCGGTTTTGTTCATCCAGTCGGCGCGGGGCGGGTTGAAGATATCGAGATCGACGGTATCTGCGAGCGCCTCGGCCCAGTGGGGCATGTTGGGCGGAATGGTCAGGACCTCGCCCGCATTCACCACAATCTCTTTGCCGTCGATCCCGAATTTCAGCGCGCCTTCCAGGATGTAGGTGATCTGCTCGTTGTGGTGGCTGTGTTCGGGCACAATACATCCTTTCTTGAGCAGGACGCGAGCGAGCATGACGTTCTGCCCGACAACGAAGTGGCGGCCAAGCAACGGGTTCAGCTCTTCAACTTCGACGGAACTCCATGGGATGTGGCGCAACTCGGCCTTGAGTGGCTTGCTTTTCAGGACAGTGCCTTTGAGCGCGACTTTACTCGCTGGGCGCACCGTCTTCGTCGTTTTCGTTTTCGTGGTCGGGGCTGTTTTTCGGGCGGGTCTTTTTCGGGTGATCGTTTTCGGCTTCTTCTTTTTCATAAGGGTCGCTCAATGGGTGTAGCTCAGTGAAAGATATTACAAACCGATTCTACAAACCTTTGTACAGGCCGCCGTCGACGAGGATCGTCTGGCCGGTGATATAAGAAGCGCGCTCACTGGCGAGCCAGACAATGGTATCGGCAAGCTCGCGCGGTTCGCCCAGACGCTTCAGGGCAGTGTCCGCAGCCCAGCCGTCGAATATTTCTTTCTCGGTCCTGCCGAGCGCAGCGGAGCGCGTGTGGGCGAGTTCCTTCAGGCGGTCGGTCGCGGTAAAACCCGGGCCGACGTTGTTTACGAGGATGCCGTCCTTGCCGAACTCATTGGCGAGGCTCTTGACCAGTCCGACGACCGCGGCACGCACGGCATTCGAATAGACGAGGTCGGCCACCGGCTGCTTGGTGGTGATGGACGTGATGGTGATGATGCGTCCCCAGTTTTTCTTCTGCATGTGCGGGATGACCTGGTGCGCGAAGTAGACGGTGCTCATGAAGTTCATTTCGACGGCACGCTTCCACTCGTCGATGGTGGTCGCGAGAAAACCCTTGGCGGGAGGGCCTCCGGCATTGGTCACGCAGATATCGGCGCTGCCGAATTTCTGAACCACGGCATTGACGAAATCGCGGACAGCACCCGCGTCGGTGACATCGAACGGCTCGGCGAGCACTTCCGTCTTGTGCTGGCTGCGAATCTTTTCGGCAACGGCGTTGAGCGCTTCCCGGTTGCGCGCGCAAATGGCCAGACGGCAACCTTCGGCGGCAAAGGCCTCGGCGGTGGCTCGCCCGATTCCCTGGCTGGATGCGGCAACGATGGCGACGCGGTTTCTGAGTCCGGATTCCATAAGCGCGCCATTATAGAGTTTGCGAGCGGCGGTGTCTTGCAGGACGTGTAGATAGTTGACACCTCGTCGTAGAGACGCGGCTTGCCGCGTCTTGGCAGCGCAGGTAATCTTAAGAGATTCCAGCTTTGCTAAGGACAACATGGGAGCCGCTCGTTATATATGGATTGATGATTCTTTGAGGCCCGCCAGCGAAGGCGTGGTCCCGTTTGTGAGTGCCGCCGTGCAGTACGGCTTCAGCGTGTTCGAAGGCATCCGCTGCTACTCGACCGATCAGGGGCCGGCCGTGTTCCGGATGAACGAACACGTGGAACGCCTGCTGGACTCCGCCCACATCGTAGGCTTTCGCGAACTGCCGGTTACCGCCGAGCAGGTAAAGATGGCCATCAACCAGACGATTGCGGCGAACGAATTTTCGGCGTGCTACATCCGTCCCATGATTTACCTGGACGGCGCGATGAGCCTGACCGTCGAAGCCGGCCAACCGCGCTTCGTGGTCGCGGTGTGGGAGTGGAAAACTTTTCTGGGGCCGGAAGCGAAAGAACGCGGCATCCGCGCCAATATTGCGTCGTTCACGCGGCTGCATCCGAACATCATGATGACCAAGGCCAAGGTCTCGGGAAATTATGTGAGCTCGATTCTGGCCAAAACGGAGTCGCACCGCGCCGGTTTCGATGAGGCGATCATGCTGGGACCCGATGGATACGTGGCGGAGTGCACCGGCGAAAATCTCTTCCTCGTTCGCAACAACGTTCGCAACAACGCCCGCAACAAGACGATCTACACCACGCCGCGAGCGGGGATTCTGGAGGGCATCACTCGCGACAGCCTGATCACGCTGGCTCGGGATTTGGGCTACTCCGTGGTCGAGGAGCCCATCTCGCGCGATCAGCTTTATATTGCCGACGAAGTTTTTGTGTGCGGCACGGCGGCGGAAGTGGTTGCGCTGCGCGAAATTGATTTTCGCGTCATCGGCGACGGCAAGGCTGGTCCCGTAACCCGCGCCTTGCAACAGGAGTTCGACAAACTGGTGAACGGCCGGCACGTTCGCTCGGAACAGTGGTTGGCGCCCGTGCCGGCGCTGAATGCGGCGGTACGAAGCTAGCGGGTTTCGTGTAGAGACGGGGCTTGCCCCGTCTCCTCTGGACGCGGCGGGAGACGCGGCAAGCCGCGTCTCTACAGGAGATTTCAAAATGAAAAAACATGAGTTCCGCCAGGAAACTGAGGCGGTACGCGGCGGCACCAGCCTCGCCAAGAAGAACGGTCCGCTCTCCACGCCGATCTATCAGACCTCGACTTTCGAAGTCACCGACATGCAGGAGCAGGTGCGCGCCACTCCTACCGACCGCTTCTACACGCGCTACGGCAATCCCACGCATACGGTCGCCGAGAATGCCATCGCCGAACTGGAGGGCACGGATGCGGCGCTGCTGTTCTCTTCGGGCATGGCCGCAATCACCACTTCGATTTTGTCCCTCGTAAAGGCGGGCGACCATATCGTGGCGCAGCGCGATATCTATGGCGGCGTAACCAAGTTCCTTTCGCAGTGGCTGCCGAAACTGGGAATCGAAACGACGTTCGTTGACACCAACAACATCGAGCAGCACGAGCGCGCCATCCGGCCCAACACCAAGATCCTGCACATCGAGTCGCCGACGAATCCGACGGTGCGGGTCGTCGATCTGGAGAAGATTGCGGCGCTGGCGCGCAAGCGCGGCCTGATCTCGACCATTGATTCGACCTTTGCCACGCCGATCAATTGCCGTCCGGCGGAGTGGGGCATCGATCTGGTGCTGCATTCGGGGACGAAATATTTTGGCGGACACTCTGACATTATTTGTGGCATCGCGACCGGACGGCGCGATTTGATCGAGCAGATCCATCACACGCGCACCACGCTCGGCTGCTGCATGGACCCGCACGCGGCGTTTCTGCTGCTGCGCGGGATCAAGACGCTGGCCGTCCGGGTACAGCGCCAGAACGAAAGCGTGCTGCGGATTGCCGAGTTCCTGAGCCAGCATCCCAAGGTGGCGCGCGTGCACTATCCGCTGCTGAAGGAGCATCCCGACTACGCGATCGCAAAGAAGCAAATGGCGGGCGCGGGCGGCGTCATGAGCTTCGAGGTGGAAGGCAGCGGCGCCGACGCCTGCCGCGTGGCCGAGGCGCTGAATCTATTTACCCTGGCGCCAAGCCTCGGTGGAGTGGATTCGCTGGTGACCATCCCCGTGCTGACCTCGCACGCCATGATCGATCCTGACCTGCGGAAAAAGATGGGCGTGACCGAGCAGATGATCCGCCTGTCAGTGGGCATTGAGCATGTCGAGGACCTGATCGCCGACCTGGAGAAGGGCCTGGCAGTGCTCAGTCGGGAACGCGTGCGCGTGGGCGTGGCGGACTGACTCAAGCAGCCTTCAGCCATCAGCCATCAGCCATCAGTAAAACCAGTTTGACTCTCGGCCCTGTCTCTGTTCCTGCCCGTTACTCCGAGTGTATTAACCAGTTAGGATGGGGGGGTACCCCCCTCCCCCCCGGTCTTTTGGAATCATAGAGTTAGGCGGAAAATTCCGCAAAATCTTTGAGTTTAAAGGACTTATATGGAAAATATTCCGGAATAAGGACTTACGGTTGTCAAAGAGCCCGCAAATAGGTTGAGGCAGCGGCCTGGTATATCCGTGTTTCAGGCGGACACACAATACCGCTGCCCCAACACACATAGTGTCGCACAGAACGGGCGCGGACGTCAGTGACGTGCGTCGCGGGCGAGTGTGATTTGGGAAAACACGTGTCGGGCGGTTTCACAGCGCGGAAAATCGTGAACCACAGAGGACACAGGGGAACACGGGGATTGGAGCCTGAACGGACAAATCCTGGCTCGTTACGAGCCAGGATTTTTTGTTTGTGCAATCGTTTCCGCTAGAAGATGAACTTCGCCCCCAGTTGCAGAATGCGCGGGTTGTGGGCCTGGAGGAGCTGAAATTCATTGGTAGTGCCCGGGCCGGTATATGGCCCAGCATATCCGTTGTTGCCGGAGCTGGAATTGTTCGCTCCGGAGCCGGCATCGCCGTAAATGGGGCCCCATTGCGTGTGGTTGAACACGTTAAAGGCCTCGGCCCGGAACTCGAACGCCTTGCTCTCCGTCACGGCAAAGCGTTTGAAGAGCGCCATGTCGAAGTTGGTGCGGCTCGGATTGCGCAGGGAGTTCCTGCCCGAGTTTCCGAAGGTCAGCCCTTGAGGAGTCGTGAAGGCATTGGGGTTGTAGAGATAACCGGCATTTTGAGGGCCACCGGGGGACGGCGGGATACCAGCTTTGGGGTCGCCGATCCGATCCGCGTACGAACCAGACCCGACGCCGTTGCCAACGCCGGCGTTGTCGGTGTAAGTGGTTGTGTTGAACACGCCGAACGGGGTTCCGGTGGAATAATTCGCAATGCCGGACCACTGCCAACCGCCGAGGAACGTGTGACTGAGGCCGGATTTCTTGAAGAACGGCAAATCATACACGTAGCCGATATTCAGCGAGTGCCGGACGTCGAAACTCGAACTGGCTCGATTGGAGGCCGGGGCATAAGTGTTCACGAAACCGGCGTCGTATCGATCCGAAGCATCGTCGATGGAGTGGCTGTAGGTGTAGGCGACATCAAGCGTGAGCCCACCCATGGTCCTGACGGCCGAAACCTCCAAAGCGTTATAGTTCGAAGATGCTGCCATCACGATGCGGGTGATCGTGCCGATGCCGTAGTATGGGCGGTAATAATTCGCGTCGTTGGCACAAGCTGTTGAGAGGTCCTGCGCCACCAGACCCGAGTATGGTTGGCCGTTCACTGTTGCAATCACGGTGGTCTGACCGGGGCCGGGGGCCCACGTCGTTGCAACGGTGCCGCAGTCCGCAGCGCTAATCGTCTGTCCGGGTTGATATGGATTCTGGGCGGCTGGCACGGGATGCAACTGGTTCAAGTCGCTCTGGCGCGTGAGATGCGTGCCCTTGCTGCCCACATAGGAGACCGTGAGCACGACGTGTTGAGGAAGCTCGCGCTGGAGGTCAAGGTGCCACTGCTGCATGTAAGGCCAAGTCGTCTTATCGGGAATCGAGATGAAACTAAGTGGGCCGGTGGCTCCGCCCGCCCCAATGCTCCCGTAACCGGAAATGTTGGGCGGGGATGAAGCAACTTGTAAGAGCTGCGAGGTTTGGCCTTCCAGGGACTCGGTGTTGGCCTCGTTTCCGTTGGTATGCTCAAAGAAGACTCCGTAACCGCCGCGGATGGCTGTTTTGCCGTCCCCCCGGGGATCGTAGGCAAAGCCGATACGCGGGGCGGGGTTGAACAGGTGTCCCTTGGAGCAACCAACTGGAACACCGCTTGCACCACAGTGCACGAGTCCATCGTAAAAGTTCCCGGAGCCCGGAATCAAGTTGCCATCGGCGTCGATGGTAGGCGCGGTGGCCGCGCTATAAGCCGCCGGATCCCAGTTATAAGCGTTCCCATACCGCTCGCGATATGTGCCAAACAGGCTGAGGCGCAACCCGAGATTCAGAGTCAAACGCTTGGTCACGCGCCAGTCATCCTGGAAAAAGGGCTCGAGAATCTTGTAGCGGTTATAAAACTTCACCTGATTACTGCCTTGAGAATAGGTCGCAATGTTGCCGATAAGCAGGTCGGCGAAGGGATTTCCTGTACTCACGGTAGAGGCTGTGTCGAATCCGAGCTGGCCGTCGGTGAAAACACCGCTGAGCTCATTTTTTTGCGCGGCGACGAAGTAAGCGCCGAACGCCAGGCTATGCTTACCGACGATCTTGGTCATGTTGTCGCGAAAGGTATAAGTCGGATTCGAGTTGTATGCGCCCTCGGGCCACTCGCCGTCTGGATCCATGAAGAACCCGTTAGAGCCGTACTCAGTTCCGCCGGTAACTGTGATGGTGGGCAATTTTCCGCCGAAAGTTGGATCGCCGGCAGGAAAGAGGTTGGGGATGCCCAGATTCGCAGGCCGCTGCCAAGCGGTACCTGTGGACTTCATGAGAAGGTGGTCGGTGGTGTAGCTCACCACAAACTCGTTGAGCAGAGTCGGCGAAATCGTGCTGGTGAGGCGCGCCAACATGCTGACGGCTGGACCATTAAAGTCGGTTTGCACGGTGGGGAAAGAGCTGCCGGTCCATAGGGTAGAGGATTGGACTTGGTCCCATGAATCGTGGACGTAGTGGAAGGATAACCGATTGTGTTCGGTAAGGTTGTGATCGATGCGGAACAGTTCTTCGCGCCATTTCATGGGGTTCGAAGCGGACGAGAGGAAAACCGCCGCTCCGGGAGTATCTATGGTTGCCACCGGGATCAGTGGCAATAGACCCGTGCCTGTGGTGGAGACTGGCACCTGGTTGCCTGGGAAATAGCTAGGCGTTTCGCCTGTGTAATCGACCGGACAGTTTGGATAGTTGGTCGTGTCGACGGGGCCCGACGCCGGACACACATCGCTGAAGTTGCCGGTACGCTCCTGGCTATAGGGAACGGGCTGGTTGAAGTTAGCGGGCGTAATTTCCCGCCGCCATTCCTCGGAATAGAAAAAGAATGTCCTCTGCTTGTCTTTGTTGTAAACGCCGGGGATGTAAACCGGGCCGCCGATGGTACCACCAAAATCATTCTTCTTGTACGACGGCACCGAAGAATCGAAATAGTTCTTGGCATTGAAAGCGTCGTTGCGGACGAACTCGTAGAGGTCGCCGTGGAAGGCGCTGGTCCCGGATTTGAGTTCCGTCTCGACCGTGCCGGAGCCGTTGCGGCCGTATTGCGCCCCGTAGTTCGAGGTCAGCACCTTGAACTCCGCGATCGCGTCGACACTGGGAAAAACGTTCAAGCTGCCGTTGCTGCCATTGTCCATGTTGTCGCCGCCATCGAGTTCCCAGTTGTTGTACTCGACGCGGCCGCCATTTATGCTGTATTGAACGCTGCCCATGATACCGACTTGGCCCTCATCCTGTCCGGTCTGATTGCTGATGCCCGGGACAAGAGTTACCAGTTGCGTAAAGTTGCGACCGTTCAGTTCCAACTGGGAGATTTCCTTGCCGGTGACGGTGCCAGCCATTTCCGAATTTTGGGTTTCTACCTGGGCCACGGTTGCACCCTCGACGGTCACCACGACGGTGGAACCGCCGACTTGCAGAGCCACGTCGACGCGAGCCTTCTGGGCAACATCCAGGACAACGCCCTTGGCCAGGTACCTCTTGAAGCCCTGTGCTGTGACCGTGATGTTGTACGAACCAGGGGCCGGCAACGCGGGGACGGAGTATTCGCCTTCGGAATTTGTTTTGGTATTGCGGCTGATGCCTTTCGCCGCATTGGTGACCGCAACCTGCGCGTTCACGACGCTCGCGCCGGTGGAGTCGCGAACTGTTCCCGTCAAAGAGGCTGTGTCCTGGGCGTGCACGAATGCCGCCGAAAGCACTAACACTCCTACCGCTATCTCACATAGCAGACGAACTCTCATATCTGACTCCTTCTCGCCGATTCGACGTCGAACACCGGCGCCACCAGCGTTCCATCCTCAAAAGCAGTCAAAAGCCTTTATTAAAACGTATCAATACTGCTTCAGGTGTCTCTCTGTCAAGAGAAAAGCAGGGCTTGTGCCTTGTGGGCAGCTACTTTACGCTGCGGGTGGACTCGCGCACGATCAGCTCGGGAACGATTCTGCGGTGAATGGTGCGGGTGGGCTTCTTTTCGAGAGCGGCGTTGATGGCCTCGAGCACAATGGTCGCCGCGGCCGTTCCCATAACTTCCATGGGCTGGCGCACGGTGGTCAGCGCAGGAGAGTAGATGGCAGCAGGCGCGACATCGTCAAAGCCCACTACCGAGCATTGCTCGGGAACGTGAATCCCCGCTTTGCCGAGCGCACGGATGGCGCCGAAAGCCGTCATGTCGTCAAAGGCCATCAGCGCGGTGAAGGGGTGGCGGCGGTGCAGCAATTCCCCCGTTAATTTGTATCCTTGTTCAAAACTTGAAAACGGATCTCCAGATTCTGGCAGGTCGACGATCAGCCGCGGGTCGAGTTCCAGGTTACGTTCGTAGGCAAGCGTCCGCACGCCACGCCACCGAGGTTCGGTGTCGGACAACTGGTGGGGGCCGCGGATGAACGCGATCTTGCGGTGGCCGAGCGAATGGAGATGTTCGAGCGCGGCGCGGGTGCCTGCAGTATTGTCCACGATCACCGAGCTGATTTTGTCGTTCTTGAGCTCGCGGCCCACGGTCGCGGTGGGAATGTTGTTCTTCTCCAGATCGGCGAGGACGTTGATGTCCACAAACAGCCAGTTCGCGAGGACGACGAGTCCCTCGATGCGGCGGTCCAGCAGCATTTCCAGATAGCGCTCGAAGCGGCTGCGCTCGTTGTGGACATCGGTGAGGATGGGGAGGAACGACGACTGGTAGAGCGTGTTTTCGATGCCGCGCAGCACCAGCGTGCAGTACGGGTCGGTCATGTCGAAAACCATAACGCCGACGGTGTGGCTGCGCCGGCCACGCAGCGAGCGCGCAAACAGGTTGGGACGGTAGCCGAGATGCGCGGCGGCGCGCTGAATGCGTCCTTTGGTGGTGTCGGGAATGTAGCGGGCCAGCGGCGCGTTGTTCAGGACGATGGAAACCGTGGCCGAAGAAAATCCGCTGCGCTTGGCGACGTCGCGGATGGTGACCGCGGCCGGCTGCGACCGTTTGCGGGAGGGCTCGGACGTGCGGCGGGATTTCGCCGAGGAGGCATTTCGCGTAGGCTTCGAATCAGCAGATTCCATGGACTCCTTGAATTTCAGCCTCTTGCTGGCGGACACTACAGGACGATGAATCGAGTGTCAAGCATTCGCATGCTCTTCGTGGTTCTCTTACTGCTTTCTCTGTCGAATGGGGTGAGCGCGCAGAGCACGGCGAAGGTGGGGGCCGGAGCGGCGCAGGCGGCGCGTGATCCGCAGAAGTTGTTTGCAGCCGGAGAAGCCGCGCTGCATGCGGGCAAACTGGATGACGCCGAGCACAAGTTCCGGCAGGTGCTGGCGATCAACCCCGGCGTGGCGGGAGCTTACGCCAATCTCGGCGTGATTCATATGCGCCGGAAGCAGTGGCCGCAGGCTCTCGAAATGTTGCACAAGGCCGAGAAACTCGCGCCGGACATTGCGGGAATCCGGCTGAACATCGGGCTGGTTTACTACCGCCAAAACAACTTCCTGGCAGCGATCCATCCCTTTGAGTCGGTTGTGCAGCAGTCGCCCGATTCCTATCAAGCCCGTTATCTGCTGGGCCTTTGCTACTTCTTCAACGATCGTTGGACGGATGCGATCGGCACGCTCGAACCATTGTGGGGAACGGCGTCAGACCAGTTGAATTACCTCTACGTGCTCGGGATTGCGGCGTACAAGGCCAAGAACCCGGCGCTGGAGGAAAAGGCTCTGGGGCGGCTGGTTGAGATCGGAGAGGGTTCTCCGGAATTTCATTTGCTGATGGGCAAGGCGCATCTGAATCGCGAAGAGTATGACGACGCGGTGAAGGAGCTGGAAGCGGCGGCGCAGGCGGACCCCAAGCTGCCCTTCGTACACTTCAATCTGGGCCTGGCTTACACGCACAAGCAGGACTACGAGCGGGCGCGCGACGAGTTTCACAAGGACATCGCGATCGAGCCCGACGTGCCCTTCAGCTACGAACAGTTGGGAAGTGTGGAATCGACGGTCGGAAACGAGGACGAGGCGGCGAAGAATTATCGCAGCGCGCTGAAGCTCGATCCACAGCGGATCAGCTCACACATGGGGCTGGCGAAGATCGAAGAACACCGGCGGCACTACGGGGCGGCGTTATCGGAACTGGATCGGGTCATCCGGCTCGACAGCGGAAACGCCAGCGCGCGTTACCTGCGCGGGCAGGTGCTGGTGCGCATGGGACGCGAGAAAGAAGGCCGGGAGGAGTTGGCATCGGCGACTAAAATGCTGAATGAACGGCGGGCGGCGCGGCACAAGGAACTGGAGGGAGAGACGGTACCGAGTCCGGAACTGGCGCGGGAGCCGGAGTAGAGACGCTACGCCTTTTTCTCTTCCTTGGGAGGAACCGTTAGCCCGAACACCGAAATCTGGCCTGTTCCCGCGACGTTCACCCTACGTGGATCGTCGGGACTGGGCAGATAGAGTGTCTGACAAAATTCGCAGCGATACACTTCGGCGTCTGCTCCCCAAGCCTTCTCCACGCAGCCGCACTCCTGTTCGAGCACGTCGGCGGCGTAGAACCAGCGCTTCAGGTGTCCGCCGCAGAACTTGCCTTTTTCGTTTTTCTCATTGCAGGCACGCTGGCCCGGCTTCTTGAGCTTGACTTTGTGGTTAGGAAGCTGCGGAATCGTGCTGGTGACAGCGGTTGCCGTTTCGCCGGAAGCCATTGAATCTCCTGCGCGCCATTGTAAAGGCCGCTTGCCGCTATTTTACTCAGCCCCAGCCTTCAGACCAAGGACGGCGAGTCCGGACCAGCGTACAGAAGCCGGATGCGCAGAAGCGATTGATCGCCAATATCGTCGGTAGCCTGAAGTCGGTGCCCAAGTACATTCAGGAAAAACAGATTGGGCACTTCCTGAAAGCGGACCCCGCATACGGCCGCGGCGTCGCCGAAGGGCTAGGCATAAATGTCGAGCATTTAGTCCCGCAAGAGCCTGCTTTGGCTAGCGACTGACATCAACCAGACGAACACAGAGTGCCAGCTCCGGAGTTCTCGCTCCGGGGCTGGTTTCTTTTGGGGGGCATAAATCGCTTGGGGCAGCTGCTCCTGGTGAAATGGCGATGTTTCGCCAACTATCTATCAGGCCGAGGGCACGTTGTCACAACGGTTGACCTCAATAATCGACATGGTAGAGCGCTGCCTTCTCGTGATTTAGTACAGCTCCGTGCAGCTCCATGCAAGTCGGGAGAGGAGACAACAGGGTGTAGAATGCCAGCCACTTGGGAGTCCAAAAAGGAAATGCCGGATGATTAGTGAAGAAGCTGTAAACCAGGCCGAAGGGGATGTGGACAGAATTGTCCGGCAACGCTTTTTCCCTCGGCAAAACTCCGGGACCTTTGTCGAAGTCGGCGCGGCGAGGCCAGATTACTTGTCGATCAGCGCTCTTTATCGGTCGTTGGGTTGGTCTGTAATCGCTATCGAACCCAACCCTGCATTTTGTGAGTTGCACAGGAGGCGTGGCTACCAAGTTTTGGAGTACGCGTGCGGCAATCATGACGAGGATGGGGTCGATTTTTGTGTTGTGAATTCCCACGGTATCCAATATGAAAATGGGGAGGTTTCATACGAATCACTTTCCTCCCTCGCTATCAAGGACTCATACGCGAGTCTCAGTTCCAACTTGGACGTTAGCAAAATAAAAGTGAATTTGAGACGTCTCGACACGATTCTGGGAACACATGCTGCGGGCATCAAACATATTGATATTTTGTCGGTGGATGTCGAAGGCTGGGAGCTGGAGGTTCTCGAAGGTCTGAATTTTCAGATGTACAGGCCTCGCGTGATGGTGATTGAAAACTTGTTTCGTGACAAGAAGTACAGGGCATATATGCGGGCAAAAGGTTACAGTCTGTGGAGATGCGTTCGACCGAACGACATTTACACGAACGAAGCAGTCGGATTCTGGGAGCATTATGGATATTCAATGTACCAGTGGATATTTCGCCGCTGGAATCGAATACGGCGCTTTGCGTCGCGCTTTCGCCGCCCGTAGGCCTTGGCTCTTGCCCGTCGCGCAAGCGTAGCCCGCCATCGAACTCCTGACCTGACCTTGGCTAGTTCCATTCAGGCTTGGCACAAATCCAAATCAACTCGGCAGCTCACAATGGCGGAGCTGTCGCAATCAGGCCGTTTACACCAAGTATCGGATTCTGGACTAACGTCGCGCCACTTACAAGACGCCCCTCAGCCAAACTCCTTGCGCGGGGACGCCTGATCTGCGCCGACGCGTCCCACGGTGATTTCGGCTACGTAATAGTTTTCGCCCTTGATGGGGACGCCGGCCATCCGCCGCAGCATCGCGATCTGGCCGATGTGGGTGAGCGCATCGGCGAGCGAGCTCTGAAACAACTTTTCGGCGGAGACTTGCAGCGGCTTTTCCGACGCCAGGTAGTCGTCAAACTTCTTCAAGGCGATGAAGAAGCGCTCGCATTCTTTTTCCCACGCGAGCGGAGAGGAATCGTGCCATTCGCGGCGGTCCTCGGACATGGCGAGGCCCCAGTCCATCAGGTCGCCGACGTGCGCCAGAATTTTCGCAGGCGTGCGCGAAGTTTCGGCCGCGCTATATTCGGCAAAGCTGGGCCCAGCGTTGCGGATGGCTTTCGCTCCGCGATAGGCGATGGTAGCGAGCGCATGGCGTAGGAACGCACGGGAGTCGGTCATGATTACTCTACTTTCTCGGTGATTTAGGTACCTGCTTGTCATCCTGAGCGAAGCGAAGGACCTGCTTTCTTGTCAGTGCAAAAGACAGCAGGTCCTTCGCTTCGCTCAGGATGACAAGCACTTTAGGATCTTTCCAGGTCTACAGTTTTCTCCGCCACAGCGCTCCGGCGGAGCGGACGCCGGCTTTGAGCTTCTCTCGCAGCGGGCGGGCGTACAGCAGGTCGAGGAATCTTTCCATCTCGCCCGTGAATCCACCACCGTAGCCGAACCACCAGATTTTTTTCATGCGTGGAACTCGATCACTATCTAGATACTTCACGCGCACCATTTCTTCCAAACCCCAGCGTCCGTGCGTGCGCCCGAGGCCGCTCGACTTCACGCCGCCGTGCGGAGCTTCGCTGATGCTGAAACACGACACGGCGTCGTTCACCATCACCGTGCCGGCATCGATCTGGCGAGCCAGTCGCTCGCCGCGGGCGCGATCGCGCGTCCAAACGCTGGCGGCCAGTCCGTAGTCGGAATCGTTGGCCAGGCGCACGGCCTCGGCGTCGTCGCCGAACGGCGCAATCGGCAGCACCGGGCCGAAGGTCTCTTCCCGCATCACGCGCATGGTGTGATCTACGCTGGCCAGCACGGTGGGCGCAAAAAACGTGGGGCCGAGCTCGCGCAAGCGCGTGCCTCCGGCCAGCACCTGGGCGCCGCGCTGCTTCGCGTCCTCTACCTGCGATTCCACCACGCGCACTTGCCGCTCGTGGATCATGGGGCCGATTTCGGTGGCCTCGTCCATGCCATTGCCAACGCGGAGTTTGCGTGCCTTCTCGCTGCAGGCGTCTAAGAACGCGGAGTACAAACTCTGATGCACGTAGCAGCGTTCGACCGACAAGCAGGTCTGGCCGGCGTTCACGAACGCTCCCCAGACGGCGCCGCTCGATGCGACATCGACGTCGGCGTCTTCGAGCACAAGCATGGGGTCCTTGCCGCCCAGTTCCAGCACCACCGGAAGCAGGCGCTCGGCGGCGATCTGCGCGATTCGCCGGCCAGTCCCGACGCTTCCAGTGAAGACCAGCTTGTCGATTTCGCTTCTGACCAGCGCCGCCCCGGTCTCACCTTCGCCCGGGAGCACCTGGAAAACGTCGTCGGGAACTCCCGCCTCACGCAGCAGCGCCTGCAGTTCGAGCGCAATCAGCGGCGTCAACTCGGAGGGCTTGAGCACCACGGCATTTCCCGCAACCAGCGCCGCCATGGCCTCAGTCGCCGGAATCGAAAAAGGATAATTCCAGGGCGAAATGATTCCGACCACGCCATACGGCTCGTGCAGAATGCGCCCTGACTTGGTTTTGACCGCGGGATTTCCATGCGGCAGCTTTTCTTCGCGCAGGATCGCGAATGCGTTGTCGATCAGGAATCGCGCTGCGTCGAGCACGACCAGAACTTCGGTGAGCAGCGCTTCGACCGAGGGCTTGCCTGCTTCCTGCGTGATGCGCCGCGCGATGTCGGTCTTATGCGCGAGAAGAATCTGCTGGAAGCGGCGCAATAGCCGCACCCGATTGCGGATGCCCCAGGCGTTCCAGTCCGGCTGTGCGGCGCGCGCGCGGGCCACCGCAGCGCGCACTTCGGTTGGACCGGCGCTGTCCAGTTCGCCCAGAACTTCACCCGTCGCCGGGTTCACGGAGGCGATGCGGGAGACGGCGAAGTCGACGTTGGTGGCCATCTGCGAAGAAGTGTACGCGGGACGGAAGGGGCGCGCCACCGCCTTCATCTCTTTTATGAATTGTCATCCTGAGCGAAGCGAAGGACCTATGCATTTGCTCGCAGCGCCGGAATGCATAGGTCCTTCGCTTCGCTCAGGATGACAGACTTTAGGTATTGAAAAGCAGTTTCCCTTTCGCCACCGGCTGTTCGCGTCAGTATTCCACCTCGACCAGATACAGCCCGCAGGCGGGCGCGGTCGGTCCGGCCGCGGTGCGCTCTCGCGCGTCGAGGATGCGGCGCAAATCTTCCAGGCTCACCGTTCCCTTCCCTATCAGCAGGAATGTACCGACCAGGTTCCGCACCATGTGATGAAGAAATCCGTTGCCGCGAACCGTGTAGATCAATTCTCCGCCTTCGCGCGTCCAGATCGAAGAGAAGATCGTCCTAACATTACTGACGGCCCTTTCGCTATGTCCTCTGTGGTTAAGATTTTCTGCGGCCGCCATCCGTTCCACCCGCTCCGGATCCACCGCCGCGAACGACGTGAAATCGTGCTCGCCCACGACCACGCCAGCGGCCGCAACCATCGCCGATTCCTCCAGCGGATAAGGGTAATGCCACACATACCGCGCCAGAAACGGCGGACAGATCGCGGTACGGTGAATGCGATAGCGATACGTCTTGGCCCGCGCCGACTTGCGCGCGTGGAACTCGGGCGCGGCCTCGGTCACCTCCAGCACTCGGATCGAAGCCGGCAGAATGTCGTTCAGCGCCCGCATCCAGTTTTCGGCCGGAATTGCCGACGCGGTCGCAAAACCCGCCACCTGGGCCAGTGCGTGCACGCCCGCGTCGGTCCGGCCGGAACCCTGGGGCAGTACATTTTCCCCGCTCAACCGTCCAATGGCTGAGGCCAGCGCGCCTTGCACAGTCGTCCGGCCGGGCTGCACCTGCCAGCCGGCGAACTCGGCGCCGTCATAAGAAAGGATCAGTCTGAGATTACGCACGTTCTTTTTCGAGTCCTAAGCAGCCCCAGCATCATCGTAACTGTTTACAAAGTTTTACCGCCGCCGTCACAGAGCGTGCGGCGGCGCGTCAGCTATACTATTTCACTTACGGCCAATTTTACTTACGATCAATGGCAAAGATTGCCTTTCCCCAGGACTGCAAGAACCAAGAACGAAGATTGCAGGGAACTCTTGTCTGCCGTTCTACGTATTGGCTGAGTGTTAGCAAAAGTGCGAACCACTACGTCCGTTCCTCTCGAGCCTGATCGCTTGAGTTTGATCGATGGAGATGATGCGAATGCAACGTTCTACAGTGTTGACTGCGTTTCAGCGGATCGCCGCCCTTTTCCTTGCCGCCATCATGGTACCTGCCGGGTGGGCGCAGAACGCCTCGCCCGTGCCCAGTGCGCCGTCGGCGCAGGTGCAGGCTCAACCAGCCGCGCCGTCAAAGTCGCAGCCGTTTGACGTGAAGGAGTACGCAAAACCGCAGTCGCCCTTTCCCAATCCGCTGGGTCCGTACACGGCGCGCCACGTAGCGCCGCCGAACCTGGCCAACACGCCGCGCATCGACCAGTTCATGCACGACGGCAAGCTTTACATCTCGATGAACGACGCGGTCGCGCTGGCGCTCGAAAACAACCTCGATATCGCAATCGCCCGCTACAACCTGAACATCGCCGATACCGACATCTGGCGCGCCAAAGCCGGCTCCAGCATTCTCGGTGTGAACAGCGGTGTCGTGCAGAACACGCCCGGCGGCGGCGTAGGCGGGCTCGGCTCGCAAGTTGGCTCGGGCCCGGGCGGAACCTCGGTGGCGGCAGGTGGCGCCGGCGCCGGCGCGGGCGGCCTGGTTGGATCAACCCTGGGCAGCGGCCCGCTCATCACCAGCTTCGATCCCATCCTCACAGGAACGTTGCAACTCGATCGCCTCAAGAACCTGTGCTCCACCCTTCTTTGCGTGGGCACTGAGCAGAACACAGCCACTACAAATTTCGCCTACACACAAGGATTCCAGTGGGGCACGAACCTCGCCGTCGGCTTCAACAATAACCGGATTACCACGGGAAGTGAATTCAGCTCGCTGAGCCCGGTTGTGAATTCCAACTTCCGCGCCCAGATCACTCAGCACCTGCTGCAGGGCTTCGGATTCGCCCCAAACACTCGCTTCATTCAGATCGCGAAGAACAATCGTGAAATCTCAGATGTGGCCTTCCGCTGGCAAATCACCAACACCGTCGACCAGATCGAAAACATGTACTGGGACCTGGTCTTCGCCTACGAGAACGTCAGGGTGCAGAAGGAGCAACTAGCTTTCGCTCAGAAGACCCTCTCTGACAACCGGAAGCAGGTGGAAATCGGGACCCTTGCGCCAATCGAGGTGGTCCGGGCGCAGAGCACAGTCGCCAGCAACCAGCAAACCCTGACCCTGGCGCTGACCAATCTTGAGCTGCAGCAACTGCTCATGAAGAATGCGCTCAGCCGCACGCTCGTCGACCCGGTACTGGCCGACGCCGAAGTAATTCCTACCTCAACCATGGAATTGCCCGCGCAGGAGGCGGTTGTCCCCACCCAGGACCTGGTGAATGAAGCGCTCAGTCATCGTCCCGAGCTGGCGGAAGCGCGCATCAACCTTTCCAATACTGACATCAGCAATAAAGCGATCCGCAGTGCTCTATTGCCCACCGTGGACCTGTTCGCATACTACAGTGGCACCGGTTTGGGTGGGTCCCAGAATCCGAACTACCTCTGTAGCGTTCACCCCGATAACCCGAATTGCTTGGGTTTCACGCCCTTCCCAAATACCTCCTACGGTTCTACATTGAATCAATTGGTCAATTCCACCGCTCCCGACAAGGGGGCGGGCATCACGATCAACATCCCCATCCGCAACCGCGCCGCTCAGGCAACGCAGGTACGCTCGGAATTCGAATACCGGCAAGCCCAGTTGCGCATCCAGCAGATCGAGAACCAGGTGCGGATCGAGGTGCGCAACGCGCAGTTTGGTGTGCAGCAGAATCGCGCCAGCGTCGCTTCCGCCCAGGCCGCGGTGGACCTGGCGCGCCAGTCTCTCGACGCCGAACAAAAGAAGTACGCGCTCGGCGCTTCCACCTCAACTCTGGTGCTGCAGAACAATGCGGCCATGACCCAGGCCGAATCCACGCTCGTCTCCGCCAAGGCCGCGTACGAAAAGTCAGAAGTCGAACTGGATCGGGCAATCGGTCTTCTGCTCGATCACGCCGGTATTCAGATCGCCGAGGCCGAGCGGGGCGAGGTCACACACACGCCGAATATTCCGCACGTGGCGCCGCGGCCAGCCGACCAGCCAACGCCGGCGAGCCCTCCGGCCCAACCGCAACAGTAGCGTCGCAACCGGGGCAAGAGAATCCTACGATGGAGCGCCGGGCGTCCCCGCCCGGCGTTTCCCTTTTGCGCAAGGCCGCCTCTCGCGTATCCTCTCTCCGTGACGCTCTCGGCCATCGGCAAGGCTAGTGTGGGGAAGGTTATTGTGGGGACGGCATGTGTAGGGACGGGCGCCCTCGCCCGTCCAAGCCGAGCGCAGCTTGGCAGGCGCTTGGCGGGCAGCGGCAGGAGCCCCGTGTGATCCTCTCCGTCGTCATCGTCACCCACAACGAAGAGACCAACATCGGGCGAACGCTGGCCAGCGTTCAGCCGCTGGTTGCCGACGGCAAAGGCGAGATCATCGTCGTCGACTCGGGCTCGACCGACCGCACCGTCGAGATCGCAAAATCGCACGGCGCGAAAGTCTTTGTCGAAGAATGGAAGGGCTACGCCGCCCAGAAGAATTCAGCCATCGACAAGGCGGCGGGAGATTGGATTCTGAGTTTGGATGCGGATGAGGAAGTTTCAGCCGAATTAGCGAGAGAAGTTCAAAACGAACAGACGCACGGTAACCTTTCGCCAGATTTCAATGAGTTCACCAAACCCGACCCCCACTATCGCCCGAACTCATCCCAATCCGCAGGCTGCCGTGGATATTTCATTTGCCGCAAGAACTTCTTCCTGGGCCGTTGGATTCGCCACGGTGGTTTCTGGCCGGATTACAAACTTCGCCTGTTTCGCCGGGGCGCAGGACGATTTGAGGAACGGTTGGTCCATGAAGATGTGAAATTGTTGGGCGGAGCAAGCAGGCGCAGTCTCAGCGGCGCCCTCATCCACCACCCCTATCCCACGCTTGCCGACTACATCGGCCACATGAACCGCTACTCGTCCCTCGGCGCGGAGATGGTTGTCGCCAAAGGCCGCCACGGCTTCAGCCTGTTCAACATCGTCCTGCGCCCGCTCACAACTTTCATCTATAACTATTTTTTTCGTTTAGGATTTCTCGATGGCCGCGAGGGCCTGCTCCTGCACCTCTACCACGCCGCCTACGTGTCATGGAAATACGCGAAGGCATGGGAACTCGCGCGCAACAAGGAATCATCGTAGAGACGCGGCTCGCCGCGTCTCGGATTGCTGACAGACTCGTGGTGCGCGCCGCAGCCGACCCTCAGCGGCTGAAGCCGACTTCATTTAGCGGCGCATACGGCACGACTGAAGTCGTGCCCTTCCCAACAACCTGTGCAAATCAGAGTTTTTCAGCCGCTATCCCCGTAGCGTGATGCGCATGATGTCGAACTTCACTTCCACCGACCGCTGCGGAAACTTCGACTCCACATAAGCCTT
>JBEKDG010000062.1:0-22092 GCA_050014475.1 Terriglobales bacterium
CGGCCAGCCAACGACTAACGACCAACGACCAACGACGAGTTCCCAAACGGCCACTCCTGTCGCCGCCACGCCCGCACACAATAGACGACAATTCCCACCACCAGAATCACCGCCGCGTATCGAATCTCCCGCAGAAAGGCTGTGCGTGAAACCAGAATGAAAACGAAGCTTCCCGCTGCCACCAGCGCCGGCACCGGATAAAGCCACATCCGAAACGGACGCGCCATCTCCGGACGCCGTATCCGCAGCACAATCACGCCAATGCTCTGCACCAGAAATTGCAGGATAATTCGGATCACCACCAGGGCTGCAATCAAATCCGCCAGCCGCAGAAAACAGAACAGCGCCGCCACGCCCGCCAGCGCCAGCAAAGAAACATAAGGAAACTGATGCACCGGATGCACCCGGGCAAACGCCCGAAAATAATTCCCGTCCACGGCTGCCGCGTACGGCACGCGCGAATAACCCAGCATCAGCGAGAACACCGAGGCGAACGCCGTCCACATCACCAGAGCCGATACCACTCCGCCCGCCCCATGCCCGTAGGCTCTTTGCATAAAGGTGGAAACCACGTACAGCTTGCCGTTCGACGCCCCCGACTGCGCCAGTTCCCGCCAAGGCACCACGCCAAGAATGCTGATGTTCATCACGACATACAGACACGCTACCGCCAGAATGGATAGCAACAACGCCCGCGGAATATTCTTCCCCGGGTTCTTGACCTCATCCCCGAGGAAACAGACGTTGTAATAGCCCCAATAGTCATAAGCGGCGATCAGCATCACCCCGCCCAGCCCATGAAAAAAGTCTCGCGAAAGCGAAAACGCGCCCGGGGGAAAATCAAATGCCTGTCGCGCATTGAAATGGGTGAGGCCGGCGAAGATGATCCACCCGATCGTCCCCATCACGCCCACCCACAGCAGCTTCGAAAGCCATGAGATCGCCGTGATCCGCCGGTAAAGCAGAAACGCCGTGAACAGGCAGACTCCAATCGCAAGCAGAGTCGCGGGCATTGCCACCCAGGTCACCTGCAGTTGGCCAAGCAGCGGCAGATTCAGACTCAACGTGTGAGCTGCCCAAACCCGCTCCAGTCCTGGCCAGAAGAAGGATGCGTACTGCGAGAGCCCCACCGCTCCCGAAGCAATCGAAAGCGGAGCGCTGAACGAGAGTTGCCAAATAAAAAGGAAGGAAACCGCGCGCCCCAACTTCTGCGGCCCGTAGATCTCTTTCAAATACCGGTATGACCCGCCCGACCCCGGCATCGCCGCGCCAAGCTCCGCCCACACCAGCCCATCGCAGACAGCCAGCACCGCGCCCAGTACCCACCCCAGCATCGCCTGCGGCCCGCCCATCGCGGTGACGATCAGCGGAATCGTAATAAACGGTCCCACGCCGATCATGTCAATCATGTTCAGCGCGGTAGCGGAGCCCAGGCCAATGCCGCGAATGAGTTGCGGCTTGGTGTCGGATTCGCCTTCGAGTGAAATTGTCATGAAACAACTCGTTGGTCGATGGTCGTTAGTCGTTGGCCATCATTCATCAGCGTTGACTGTTCGAAACGCAGTAATCTAATTAAATTTGTCATCCTGAGCGAAGCGAAGGACCTGCTTTTGCAGCGCCCAACCCGCGTCCCGTGAACGAACGGCGAATAGCGAACGACCACCGACCACCGACTAACGACTGCCGATCAGATTCACAAACAACCGCACCGCCCCAGGCACGCCCGCCGGCAGTTGCCGGAAGAACGCATATCCCGTATAGATGTACGTCCCCTTGCCGTGGCGCGCCACCAGCAGTCCGCCCTTCTGCTCGCCTTCGCCCGGATCATGAGATTCGAGCAGCGGTGTAAAGTTGCTGTCCCACTGCGACATGAAGTACAGCCCGCGCTCCTGCACCCAGCCCGCGAAATCTTTCTGCGTAATTTCGTTTGGAGAATGAAAGATCGGGTTCGCCGGATCGAGAATCGCAACCGGCGCCTCTTCCACCGAAACCCGCGCCCGGCTCAGCGTTGCCGGATACGGCGTGAACTTCCCCGCATTGAAATCCCCCGCCGAAGCGTTGTACTGCACCACCAACCGTCCGCCCGCCTGTACAAAATCGAGCAGCCGCTTGTTGTTTGCGATCACATCTTTCTGCGTGTCGTAAGCGCGAATCCCCAGCACGATGGTTTGATACCGGCTCAAATCTTCCGAGCCCAGCTTCTCCGCAGGAATCAGCGTCACATCCATCCCGATCTGCTGAAGCACGGTAGGAATCTCGTCCCCCGCTCCCATGACGTACCCGACCTTCAGGTCTTTCGGAATCTTCACATCCACGATGCTGACGCGCTGCACGGCGGGTTGATAGTAGTAGGCAGCGCCCAGGTCTTCTCGAGTGACGAGCGTGTAGCCCTCGCCGTATTTCTTGCCACCCGCGTCAAGGACAGCGCGAACCTCAGTCCGTCCCTCTTTTAAACTGATGGGGAAAAGCTTGAACTCAAAATCTTTCTTGTCGCCGCCTTTCAGCAGATGCACAGGCAACTCGCGCGGCTCAGATTTCCAGTCTGCGGGGAGTTCTAGCCGAAGCGTTCCAGTCGGAGCGCCCGCCGCACTGGAACTTACTCCAACTCTCACTGTTAGCTCTTTCCCGTCGCTGACAGGCACAACCTGTTCGCCGGGTTCAAGCGCAACCGAAAATTGCGGTACGATCGCCGGAGGCCGCTCTGCAATGTTCCCATTCGCATCCTTGTACTTCACCATCCACGTCGCAAATGGAGTAGCTCCTGCGTTTCCAAGATAGGCCCGCCCTGCTAAGAATGGCAGCGTCGAAAAGGGAAATGTTAGGCTGTGGTTGGGACCAGCATCATCAATTGTGTTGATGGCCTCTGTCTCAGGATTTGAACGATGCCAATAGGGGCGAGTGTACGGAACATCGTCCGGTACGGTAACCGCAAACCGCGCAACGCTGGCGGCCGCATGGTCATCCGGAATACGCGTTATCTTCCAGCCCTTCGGTACGGAAAAGAGATCGAATTTTGTGACCTCTGCCGAATGGCCTTCCGATGTGACCGTTGCCGTTACGTGGAACGTCTGCCCGGGAACGGCGAGAAATACATGGTCCTGATCGGGGCCGACCCCATCTACAGCTACATCTAACTTCGCACCCAGAGCGAGCCGACTTGCAGCCTGCGACGCGGAGCTTTCGTTCGCGAGCGAGAATATAAGTGAGTCCTTGGCCGCATGTGACAACTCAGGAGAGAGATTCCTTGCTATTCGTACGGTCGTCCCTCCTGCTACATCCAGAGGCTCAACTGCCAAGAACGGATCTTTCTCCGCGGCTGCCGCTGCGTCTTCAATGTGTTTCTGCATGGATTCCAATTCGCCCCGCAGCCACGGCACCTTCTTCTCTTCCTCGCCCAGCCGCGAAGCCAATCCCGGCAGCGTCGTATCGATCCCGTCAAAGAAATCCTGCTCGTGCCCATCCTTATCTTTTGGCGACTCCACCACCGAATCCACCAGCTTGTAGAACGTGAACCGGTCTCCCGGCTCGACCGCCCAGTTCGCCGCGCCCTGCGACTGCTGGTGCCGCAGTCCCTGCATGGCAAACTGTATGTACGACGCTCCCAGCACCGGATCGACGACGCCCGTGTTCAGCCGCAGCGTGTAGTTCGCCGCATCGCACGTCATCGCCCCAAAGCCGCACACGTTGCCGATGTACAACTTCTTCGGCTGCCAGGGCTCGAGTCCCTCCTTGATTTGCTCCGGAAACCGCTTCGGATCGCCTGCCGCGCGGAACGCTTCTTTCGTCAATATCGCCGACGCCTGATGATGCCCATGCCCGTCACGATCCGTTCCCGAAAACCGCGCCACCAGCACATCCGGACGAAATGTCCGAATCACCCGCACCATGTCGCCGAGCGCCGCGTCATGCCCTTGCCACTTCTGAAATGTTTCTTCGGGAGTCTTCGAATATCCAAAGTCCGCCACGCGCGAGAATCGCTGCTCGACGCCGTAATACCGATCGGAAGCCAGCAACTCCAAGGTCCGCAACACGCCCAGCGCGTCAAACAAATTGCTGCCCAGCTTGTTCTGTCCACCTTCGCCGCGCGTGAGCGTCATCAGCAAAGTCGAGACGCCTTTCCCGCGCGATTCCAGCGTCAGCATGCCACCGTCTTCGTCGTCGGGATGCGCCGTGACCTGCATCAGTCGCGCCGTAGTCCGCAATCGTCGCAGCATGAGCTTCAGCCCCGCCGCGCCCGTTTCCTGGGGGAGCGGTTCATAGTAATGATCGACGCCATGGTCGACGGTATGATCGGCAGCGGTCTTTTCAGCCATCTCCGCAGCGGCGAATATCGCGGTTGAAGCCGCCAGCACAACCAGCAGCAGCGCAGTCGCGCGCCGGTTGCGCACCAATCCAGACCCGAAGTTCTTCAAGATCGCAAACATGACCATCTGATGGATTTTCCCCAAAGATGAGGAGCAAATATATTCGCGTGGCGCGGACCTGCCCTGAGCGCAGCCGAAGGGGTCCTCGTCCGTGAAGGCGTAATGGTAGGCTGTCATCCCGGTCGGGTCAACCGAGTTTCGAGGATAAATATATGAGCAGCGGGTGCCCCACTCATTCGCGTTCTGTTTTCTTTGTTCTTCGTTCTTTGCGAATGAGTGAGAGGCGGAGAATCGTGATCCACTAACCACTCACCAGCGCCGCCGACGATCCTACCCACGCCATATTCTTGTTCTGATCCACGCCCATCATCAGACCGCGGCCCATCCGCACGATCGTCAGCACCGGGACCAACTCGCGCAACCACACATACATGATCCGCAGTTCAACTTTAGTGAGTCCGTGCGGCGTCTCCACCACCGGCGTGAAGTTCAATCGCTCCTGCAAAATATATTCGCTGCGTTTCCCCGCAGTAATCGCTTCAATTTCTTTTCGCGACGGCGCAATCACCACGCCCAATCCGGCAAACGAATACAGGGGCTTGAGCACAAAATTCTCCAGATCCGCCGGCACTTCCGTCAGTTGATCCAGAAACCACGTCCGCGGCACCGACGGATGCTTCAAATAAGGAATCGAATACTTGCTCATCCGAAAATACCAGTTCGGATGCCCCGCCCACTCCACATCCAGCTCATCGCGAAAATCAAACGGCAAAGTCACGCCCTTGCGTTCCAGTTCATCCACGATGGTGCGGTTATAAATTCGCTCAATCGGAACCTGCTTGCCGCCCTCCTCCTCATAAAACAGCCGCCGCCCCTGTTTGCGAATCTTCGTGATGCATACCGTTCGAATCCCGAGCAGCTTCTCCGTCAGCAGAAAATCCGAACGCGTCTTCTGCTCCTCCGGATGCACCTCCATCAACACCACATTCACCGGATCGTGCCCCGCGACAATCGCGTCCTGCAAAAGCCGCTGGTAGGAAGCCGAGTCGAGCCCACTCAAAAAATAGCGAAGCTTCGCGTCGAGCGAGAACACATCGATGTAAGCCTGCGCCAAAACCGGCTGATACGCGTAAAGGGAAGGGAATGCCTGTAACTCGACCAGTTTTGGCTGTAACTCGCCCGCCGAATCCTGCACCAGACCGAAGTCCACCTGGATAAACATCGGATGCGGCGATTCGTTGGGCACGCGAAATTTCGCGGGAATCGAAGCCTCCGAGCGCGCCCGATACTCCGGATTCTCCACCAACTGCCGGATCAGCGTCTTCCCATCCTCCCCCATGCGCTCAACCAGCGCATCCGGAAAGAAGCAAGGCGTCTCGCAAAGCGCGAATGGAACCTCTATCCCGCACCGCGAATTCATCTCGCGCCGCAGCCGCTCGTATTTTTCAGAAGTGAAGTTCGAGTTGAAGGCTTGCCGGTAAGAGGGAATCATGGAAGCTCGTGTGGTGACGGGCGTCCTCGCCCGTCCAGCCGAGCAAACTCGTTTTAGCTTTTCTCGGCGCTCTCGGCGTCTCGGCGGTGAAAAGCTCTACGCCTCAATCAAAAACTGCCCGCCCCGCATGATCTGCTCGCCGTCCACCCAGATATCGAAATTCCTTCCCACCACATCAATGTGCGTCGACGAATACCACTCCGCTCCCGTGTGCGCCCCATACGGATTTCCAAATGCAATGTGGACGCCCGGGTATTTCTCGTCCTGCAGGATCTCCCCGATCACATCCTTCAGTTCGATGTTTGTCCCAATCGCAAACTCGCCCACCCGGTTGCTGTTCTCATCGGTATGCGTGTAAGCCCAGAAATCGTCTTTCAATTCTTTGTTCGCGGAGTGCGCCTCGATCAGCCGATTCCCTTTTACCTGGATGGTCAGCGGACTCGACTTCAAATCGCCAAATTTCGCGCACAAATAATCGCCCACTACGCCGTCAATCACGAAGGTTCCGTTTACCTCGCCCGGCGTCGTGAACACTTCACCGCCCGGCAGGTTCCCCCACTTTTCCGTAGTGATAATCCCGCTCGTCTTCACCCACCGGTAATTCGGATTCAAATCCGCTACCAGGTCCGTGCCCGAAGGCGTTTTCGCCCGGATTTGTTTCGCCTTGCGCACCGTCTCCAGCACCTTCACGCTCAACCGGTCCACCTTCTGGAAGTCCGCGCGCATGCCTTCCAGCATGATCTGCTTGTTGACGTTGACCATGTGTGCGTGCCGGATTTTTCGCCGATTCACCGTATCCGTCATCTGCATGCGCGACTTCAGTTCGTTGGTCTGCGCCTGCACCGCAAAAATGCTGACCTGGCTCGAGTCCAGATCCTTCGCGATCGCGAGCGGAAAATCCGTCAGCGGACGAGCCGCCACATCCTCCAGCACCCACGTCTGGTAGCGGCAGCCCACCTCGTCCAGTTCGCGCACCAACGCCGCCGCAATCTCCAGGCTCACTTCATCGGTGATGACGGTGACTTTTTCCGAAGCCTGTACGCGCAGGCACACGCGCACCGCATTCCGCGCCCCCAGCGTCAGTTGCGGATCAAAGGCCATATTGTTCAGTTGTCGGTTGGATTGTTCTGCAGTCTTCATCAAACTCATCAGCCGGCCTTGGCAGTGGGCAAACTATCCACCTCGTCCACGCCCACCTCAGTCTCCTCAATGATGTAGTCCACGACGGCTTTCATGTCGCCGGTTTTGCGGTACACGTCCAACTGCCGGTCCGCGCCGGTGCCCATCTTCATAATCTCACGGATGTACTCCACTTCTGCCCGGCAATCCAGTTCGTCCAGCACGTCATCGACGAATTCCAGATACTCTTCGATCAACTCACGCTCCGGAACTTCCATCTGCTTGCCGAAGTCGATCAGTTTTCCGTTGATCCCATAGCGCGCCGCTCGCCACTTGTTCTCCATCAGCAGCGACCTCCGGTATAGCCGGAACCCCTGGTTCTGCGAGTGCAGCTTGTACAGCTTTGCCACCGTTGCCTGGATCAGCGCCGCCAGCGCAATCGTCTCGTCCACCCGCATCGGAAGGTCGCACACCCGGAACTCCAGCGTGTCGAAGAATGGATGCGGCCGGATGTCCCACCAGATTTTCTTCGCGTTATCGATCGAGTTCGTCTTCACCAGCAACTTGACGTAATTCTCGTACTCCCCCCAGCTCGGAAAATAATCCGGCAGGTTCGTCCTCGGAAATTTATCGAACACCTTGCAGCGATACGATTTCAACCCCGTATCCATCCCCAGCCAGAAAGGCGAATTCGAGGACAGCGCCAGCAGGTGCGGCACAAAATACCGCGCATGATTCATCATCTGGATCAGGGTCTCGCGATCCTCGATGCCCACGTGCACGTGCAGCCCGAATATCAGGTTGGCCCGCGCCACCAGCTGCATATCCTCCACAATGTTCTTGTAGCGCTCGCCCGGGGTAAGTGCCTGCACGCGCCAGTCCGCAAACGGATGCGTGGCCGCCGAAGCCAGCCGCAGCCCATTCTCCCGCGCCAGCCGGATCATGTGCCTCCGCAGATTCTTCAGCTCTTCCCGGGCTTCCTTAATATTGGCGCAAACCGAAGTCCCAACTTCCACCACCGATTGGTGCATCTCCGTCTTGACCCGTTCCTGCAGGATCAATTTGCCCTTCTCGATGAGTTCGGCTTGAATGTGTGACCGAAGATCCCGAGTCTCAGGATCGACGGTCTGATACTCCTCTTCGATTCCCAGCGTGAATGTTGGCTTCATCGCGGCACCCAGAGCTGCCAGGCAGGAAGATACTCTGGCAGAAAGTCCAATTAGTATACCAATGTCGGCCTATGGTGCGGATGGCCTGGCGTAGGGACAACAAGAAACACGTAGGGAAGGCCGCCCTCGGCCGTCCAGCCGGGCAAAGCCCGGCGGATGCTGGCAAATTGTCAATGGAAGCAAAGGTAGGTTGGCTTTGTGGGGGCGGGGCTCATGTGGGGACGGGGCTCTGCCCCGTCCCGGCGGGGCAGAGCCCCCCGCCACACCTACGCCTTCTTTCGCACCTTCTGCGCCCGGGTCTCCACCCACTTCGGCCCATTCAAAATAGCCGCCCAGCGCAATTCCTCCACCGGATTCTCCCCGCTCAGCGCCTTATTCACCGCCATCTCCGCCACCGCGTCCACCACCCACTCAAAATTCTGCTGCCCCACCGACGTAACCTCCGCATCCGGAGCCGGATTCATGAAGTCAATCGCATACGGGACGCCATCCTCTACCGCAAACTCTGCTGTGTTCAGGTCGTAGCCGAGCGCGCGGCACAACGCCAGCGCGTCCTTCTCGATCCGCTCTTTTAACTTTGTTCCCGGCTGCGGGTTTCCCTTTACATAGCGCTCATGGTGCGGAGCCTTCGGATCGTACTTCATGATGTGCACTTTCTCCTGCCCCACCACGTAACAGCGATAATAATCCTCAAACTCCACGCCATGCTGCAGCGTCATGCAAAGGTCGCCCGTCTGGTTGTAGTTATGGAAGAACTCCTCCGGAGAATGCACCTTATATACGTGCTTCCAGCCGCCGCCCGCGTAAGGCTTCAAAAATGCCGGAAACCCAACATAGGCAAACACCTCTTCCCAATTCAGCGGATACATCAAATTCCGCATGGATTTGTCGGTAGTATCCGGCGGATGCTCGTGGTGCGGCAAAATCACCGTAGGCGGAATCGCCACGCCCATCTTGTGTGCCAGCGCATAATTAAAAAACTTGTCGTCCGCCGTCCACCAGAAGGGATTGTTAATCACCATCGTCCCCTGCAGCATCGCGTTCTTCAAATACGCCCGGTAGAAAGGAATGTCCTGCGAAATCCGGTCAATGATGACGTCGTACTTCTTCGGCTCATCCATCCGGATGCCGCCAATCTTCACAAACTCAGCCGTAACGCCTTCGGCCTTCATGGAGTTAATCTTCTCGACCAAAGCCGGCGGAAACGTAGTCTCCATCCCAAAAAGAATTCCGATTTTCTTGTTCGCCATAACTTAGATCCTCTTCAGCCTATGATCTCATCTTTCCGCCAACGACTAACGACCAGCGACCAGCGACTAACGACTAGAAATGCTTTTCCGCCATCCGCTGCCACAGCGGCCAATCATGCTTGCTGTTATCCCCGTAGATATCCAACCAATGCGGAATCCCCCTGCCTTGCAGAATCGCCGCCATCTTCACGTTCGCGTCCAGGCACATATCCCAGTCCGACGTTCCCAGCACAATCTTCATCTGCCGGCACCGGCTCAGGAACCACTCGTCGCCCAGGTTCGGCAGGTAGTCCGGAGGATTATTGAAGTAGCAATTGTCGTCGTAGTAGCCGTCGAGGAAGCTCCTGATGTCGAACGATCCGCTCATGGTCACGCAAGACGAAACCACATCCGGATGCCGCAGGGAAAAATTCAGCGCGTGATAACCGCCAAAACTGCACCCCGTCACCACCATCTGAGGCGCCCAGTTCTTCCACTTCAAATACGGCAGAAACTCGTTGACCACGTAGCGCTCGTACTGCACATGCCGCCAGATCCGCGCTCCCGGATGCACGCCCTTGTTGTACCAGCTCTCGCCGTCCACGCTGTCCACGCAGAACACCTGGATCGCGCCCGCTTCCAGCTTCCCGCCCAGCGCGCGGATCATCCCCGCATCTTCATACTCAAAAAAACGTCCCATGGAGGTCGGAAAAACGAGGATCGGTTGCCCGGCGTGCCCATACACCAGCGACTCCATATCGCGTCCCAATTCGTGGCTAAATTGTTTGTTATATTCGCGGTTCATGTGCGCGAGGATTGTAACCGAACCGCTCGACCGTCGGCATCTGCCCCAAATTCATCAACCACAAAGGACACAAAGGTACACGAAGGTGTGAACCCCTAAGGGTTTCCTTCGTGTCCTTGGTGGTTAATGGGGTTCCGGCGACCCTGACCGCAGATTGATTCCCAGATGCTTCAGTTTCGATTGCAGCGTTGTCCGCTTCAATCCCAACCGCATGGCTGCCCCTCCGATCCCGCCAATCTGCCCGTGGCTCTCCCGCAAAGCGCGCAGAATGTGCTCCCGTTCTGCCGCCTCCAGACTTTCATCCACGCTTTTCTCCTCCGTGGTAATCGGCTTCAGTTCGCTTAACGGCGACACCAGCACCGAACCTTGCGTCAGAATCACCGACCGCTCAATAAAATTTTCCAACTCCCGCACATTCCCCGGCCACTCCCACCCCTTCAGTGCATCCATGGTCTTCTTCGGAATGCTGGTGATCGACTTGTTCATCCGCCGGGCGAACTTCTGCACAAAATGTTCCACCAGCAACTGGATGTCCTCCCGGCGTTCCCGTAGCGGTGGCACGCGGATCGGAAACACGTTCAGCCGGTAATACAAATCGCGCCGAAACTCGTTCTGTCGCACGGCATCCGCCAAATCGCAGTTTGTCGCCGCAATCAACCGAAAGTCCACCTTCAACGTATGCGTTCCACCCAGCCGTTCGAACTCCTGATCCTGCAAAACCCGCAGCAGCTTCGGTTGCAACGCCAGCGAAATCTCCCCGATCTCGTCCAGAAACAGCGTGCCCTTGTCCGCCAGCTCGAGTCGTCCAATTTTCCTGCTCACCGCTCCGGTGAACGCGCCCTTCTCGTGACCGAACAACTCGCTTTCCAGCAGCCCCGTGGGAATCGCCGCGCAATTCAATTTGATGAAACTATTGCCGGTGCGCAGGCTCAACCAGTGGATCGCCCGCGCCACCAGTTCCTTCCCTGTTCCCGTTTCGCCCAGCAGCAGCACGGTGGCATCGCTGGCCGCCACTTTTCCTGCATTCTCCATGACGGCTTCCAAGGCCTTGCTCTTCCCGATGATTTCCCCGAACCCCAGTTCCGCATCGATTTCCTGCTCGAGATAAAGCTTCTCTTCCGTAAGCTTTTTCTTGGCTTCGCGTAACGCTTCGCTTGCTTCCCGGAGTTCAGTGACGTCCATATTGGCGCCGGTGAGTCCAATTACGGCGCCCGTCGAGTCCAAAACCGGTTCGATCGTAGTATCGAGGTAGCGCTTCCTGCCGCCGAAAGTGACCTGCATTTCATCACGCGCTCCCACTCCGGTTTCCAGCACCCGCCGCCGAACTTCCGTGATGCGCGCAGCCTCCGCCGGGTCGAAGATCTCGCCCACAGTCTTTCCCAGCGCTTCGCTCGCCGGCCACGGAAGCTGCGGATTGTACATCCAGGTGTAGCGCAAATCTCGGTCCTGGTTGAACACCGCAATCGGAGAATTCTTCAGTGCCACCCGGAACCGTTCTGCGCTTTGCCGCAAGGCCTCCTCGGTGCGCTTGCGCTCGATCTCCGCTGCCGTTCGCGCCGAGAACAGTTGCAGAATCGCTTCGACAAATTTTGCATTCGCCAGCGGTCGAGTGTAGGCCGCCACCATGATGCCAATGACCCGCCCTTGTGAATCGCGCAAAGGCGTCCCGACATATCCCTCCACCTTCATCTGCTTGAGCAAAAGGTCTTTCGGGAACATCTCGGCCACACCGGCAGCATAAGAGCAGGCGCCTTGCTCCACGACTACACCGCAGGGAGTATCGGCCAGATCTCTGGTGAAGTTGTCCGCGATCGCGCCCTGACCACAGATACCAATCGTTCTCACCTTGTCTTCTTCGCCTTCGATGAGTTCTCCAATAATCGTATAGTCGGCCTCCAGGCACTTGGCGAGCTGATAGGCCATCGAGGTAAAAAAGTGCTCGCTGCTGTCGGCTCGCACCTGCACCAGGGTCGCGATCGCCTCCTCGGCCCGCTTGCGCTCGGTGATGTCCATGATCACTCCGGCAACTCGCGAGGACCCTGAGGCGGTATCCTGAATTACCAGGCCTCGCCAGCGTATCCACCGCATCGCGCCCTCTGGTCGGATCACTCGGAACTCCATCTCCCCCTCTTCGCGGCTCTGCGCCAACTGCGCAAACTCCGCTTTGACCCGCGCCAGGTCTTCGGGATGCACACGCTCCCAACAAAAGGCGTAAAAATCCGCGCCGCTGGGGACGCCCACGATATCGGCCAATTCCGCCGTCCAGGTTCCCCGGCCGCTCTCCATGTCTATATCAAACGCTCCGATCTTTCCGATCTGAAGCGCCGATTGTTGCCTCCGCTCACTCTCCCGCAGCGCCTCCTCCGCCTGCCTCCGTTCGGTGATGTCCTGCACCAGAGCCATGTGCCATCGGCGCGTCTCTCCTTTACCCGACATCGGCGCCGCCAGAAGCCTCACCCAGCGCACCGATCCATCCGGGCGAACATACCGTTTTTCCAGTTCGTATTTTGCCAGCTTTCCTTCGGCCAGTTCTTGCATGTATTCATTGCCGCGCTCAACATCATCGGGGTGGGTAATGCTCCCCACGTCGATCCGCAGCATTTCTTCTTCGTTGCGTCCGGCGATTTCGCAGAATTTCGGATTGACTTGCAGGAGTCGCCCGCTGCTCGAATCCACCAGAGCAATACCAACCGGAGACCGTTCATACACCGCCCGGAATCGCATTTCGCTTTCCCGCAACGCTTTCTCTGCCTGTTTCTGTTCTGTCAGGTCGATCGATGCCCCCACCACTCCCCGCACCTTGTCTTCCTCATCCAGCAGCGGAACCACATTCACCACCTCTTCCCGCTCGGTGCCGTCCTCAAATACCATCGTCAGCGCGCGTCCATACACCGGCTTTCCCGTGGCCGCCGCTTGCTGCATCGGCAGCAAATCCGTCGGAACCTCCGCCCCATCTTCCATCAGCCGGAACGTGGGTCGCTCCTCGGGCGCTGCGCTCATGGAAAAATTCTTGCCCGCCGGCACGCGCATCTGTTCGTATGCCGCCCGGTTGCCCGTAATCCGCCGGCACTCGGCGTCGTACGCGATACAAACCGCTACCGGCACCACATCCAGCACCGTCTCCAGTTCCTTCGCTCTTGCCCGCTCCCGCGCTTCACTCTCCCGTAACGCCTCCTCCGTCTGCTTCCGTGCTGTGATGTTGCGCGACACGGCCACGTCATACTCCCGGTCCAGCCGCACCCTTCGCAGATTCACTTCCACCGGAAACGTCGTTCCATCTTTCCGCCGGTGCACGCTTTCCATGATCGCGAATCCCGGCTCCCGCAACTGCTGCCGCACCCCGGCGCGCGAACTTTCGTCGAGGCCCGACTCGACGTCATAAACCGCCATCGACAAAAGCTCCGCCCGGCTGTACCCAAGCTCTACGCAAGCCCTCTCATTCACATCGAGGAAACGCAGGGTCTCCGGATCGATTACCTCAATGGCATCGTTCGATTGGTCCACCAGCGTCCGGAACAGCGTCAGTTCGCGGAGCACCCGCTCCCGCTCCCGCGCCGTCTTCACCAGTTCTTCGTTGCTCCCGCGCAGCGCCTTCTCCGCCCGCACCCGTTCCGTGACGTCGTGCGCGATCCCCCGCACAATCGGCGACTCCACTCCTTCGGTTCGCAGCGTGTTGTGATACTCCCAGATCCGCTGCTCTCCCGATCGCGTCACCACCGCCAACAGGCCGCGAGACTCCCCCGTGCGCTCGATCTCGCGCAGATAGACATCGAACTGACTGCGGAATTGCGGATCAATAAAATCCCGCATCGGCTTCCGCATCATTTCTTCTACGGTGTAACCCAGCAGACGCGCTGGGCCGGGATTGACCGACAGGAATCGGCCTTCAAGGTCGTGGACGCACAGCAGGTCTTGGCTGTGCTCAACCAGATCGCGATACCAGTCTTCGTTTTCTTCCAGGGCCCGCCGGATCGGGTCCCACGCGACTGGCGCTTCTTCCGGTAAATGGCGCTTCCGCTCCCCAGGGTGCAACGCCATGGCTCACCCCTAGCGAGCCGATTGGAATCGTATACGCATGATCGGCCAGATCAATTCCAGCGGCCGCCGCAATTTTAATCCACAGAGGTTCTTCGAGGGAAACTCTTTTAAGATGGGCCCATTTAACTTGTCCGAGTCCAGAACCTGCAAATTGTTACGAAAACCGAACAAGGCCTCAGGTCGTGAATGTCAGCGGGTTCAGAACAGCACATCAGAGAGCACGAGTCCCTACACGGAACGATTACCTAACCCTTGCGGGTGCCCCTCGATAAGAGCCTTCGCTCTTATCGAGGGGCACCCACTTTTCTTATTCTTCGCCTCCCACTCGCTCCATCTCCGCCCCTGCCTTTTCAACAACTTACCCCCAAAAAATGCCCCAATTCCCCGCTTAACCCCGATTTTCTCCCCTTCATTGCCTTCTTCGTGCCTAAAGATTGCGGTTTCAATAGCATCACTGTGACCCATTCCACGCATCGAAACTTCTGGGTTTCACAGGTAGGTTTCTTCGTGGACAAGTCTATTTACGCAGGCTCCCGTTCGCGGGACCGCGGGGACAGTTCTAACTCCCGAGTTTAGGAAAGCGAGAGCAGAATGCACAAGCCGATCAAATACGTTGAGAAGGCCGTGACGGTTGCCGCCACGGGCGCATGGGCAGTGTTTGAACGCCTGAACCGCGTTGCTCCGAATGTGGCGCCGACTCCGAAGTGGTCCGACAAGCCCCTGCTCAAGTCCTGGGAAAAGTCCAAGCCGCCGCTCGGCTGGCCGCGCTCCACCGATTCGCTTTGTCCCAAGTGCGTCCCTGAAATACGTCAGCAGATTCTCGACGGCCACCTGCCGGTGGACGTGCTGATGAACGAAAAAGTCGGAGAGATCAAAGCCCAGATCATCGAACGTGACGGCAAGATCTGGATGGTCAAGGACTGCGTCAAGCACGGGCACTTCGAAGACTTGATGTCGATTGACACGGAATTCTCGCAACACCTCGAAGAAGTCTTCCCCGGCCGCGATATCCGCGCCCATGCCGACGAACACCTCCATCATCATGGATCTTCGACGGTGAAATACGGACGTGGCGCGGTGCTCACCGTCGATCTCACCAACCGCTGCAACATGATGTGCGATCCCTGCTTCATGGACGCCAACCAGGTCGGCTATGTTCACGAACTAACCTGGGAAGAAATCAAGACCGTGCTCGACAACGCCATCACCGTCAAGCCCAAGCGGCAGATGTCGGTGCAGTTCTCCGGCGGTGAGCCGACGCTCTCGCCCTACTTCCTCGACGCGGTTCGCTACGCCCGCAAGGTCGGATACAACAGCGTGCAGGCCGCCACCAACGGAATTGAATTCGCCAAGAGTTTTGAATTCTGCGAACAAACGGTTGAAGCCGGCGTGCGTTACGCCTACCTCCAATTCGACGGAATAGGAAACGCCGCCAACGATCATCGCGCCGTGGGCAACCTGTTCGACGTAAAACTGAAAGCCATCGACAACCTGCATCGCGCCGGCTGCGAAATCGTCCCGGTCATTACCATCATCAACGGCATCAACAACGAGCAGGTCGGACGCATCATCCAGTTCGCCTTGGACAATCCGAAGAAGATCGGCTTCCTCAGCTTCCAACCCGTCTCCTTCACCGGCCGCGACGAAGCCATCACCGACGAACGCCGCCAGGCGCAGCGCTACACGCTGGCGCACCTGGCCCACGACGTAAAAAATCAAACCGGCTTCGGCGAACCTGCCCGCGATTGGTTCCCGATTTCATTCATGTCCACCTTCAGCGACTGGGCCGACGTAATGCACTCCCAGGATCAAAACAACGACTGGGGCCAACTCTCCTGCGGTTGTCATCCGAATTGCGGGACGGGGATGGCGATGATGATTGACAAGGAGACTAAGGAGGCGGTTCCGGTTACTGCTTTCTTAAAAGGCGATCAACTGGCTAAGGATATTGCCAAGGTCAATGATGCGGCTCGCAGCAAATTCTGGACTGTGTTTGGGATGGCGCTTTGCCTGATGAAGAACTACGATCCGTTCCAGTCGCCGACGCACTTCAAGATGACCGATCTGCTTAAGAAGTTCGATAAGAACTTCAACGCTACGGGCAGGAACTACGGCAAGGTTGGTCCGGATCGCACGATTGACGACGTGATGAAGCGGCGCCAGGACCGGTGGAACTTCCTGTTCATCGCGGGGATGTGGTTCCAGGATCTGTTTAACTACGACTTCCGGCGCACCGAGCAGTGCATTATTCCGTACGCGACGCAGGAAGGCGAGATCAGCTTCTGCGCATACAACACGGGCGTGGGCTGGCGCAACATCATCGAGAAGATGCACATGACTTCGACGCTCACCAAGTGGTACGAGGAGCATGGACGTCACGAGATTTTCGCGGGCGGCAAGAAAGTCAACATGGAAGACGCGGAGCACGCGCTCTACCTGCGGGAAGAGATCGTGACCCACGAAGTGCAGCACGATCTCGACAAGCTGGGGATTGCGAAGACGGCGCGCGAAGAAAAGTTGCGGGCCCGCGACAGGAAGGCCGAGAACAACAAGGTCAAGAACGACGCGGCCTACGACGCACGCATGGCGCAGCTCTATCGGGAAGTTGTCCTGAAAGAGAAGCCGGCAACGTCGAATGAAGGTGGATTCATTCCGCTGGGCGCGATCACTGCGGCTATCGCTCCGGCAAACGGGAACGGCACCGCGAAGAAGAGTGAAGAAGTGGGCGAGCCGGTGGCGGGAGATTAGTTCTCAGTTCTCAGAGGCCGCTCGAAAAGAGCGGCCTTTTGTCTGTGACTTCGGTTTACTACGGTTACCGTGAATGTGCGGACGGGCGAAAAGCCCCGCCCAAGCGGAGCTTGAGCGGGCACCCTTCAGATTTGAGATGAGCGCGAAGCCCGGGCCGGTCGCCCTTATTCTTCGGCCATGAACTTCAGGCACACTGGTGAGGGGACGCGGAGGGTTTGGCCGGTTGGAGTTAGTCTTCCGGAGGTGGGATCGATTCGAAACACTACTATGTTGTTGGTGTCTTGATTGGCCACGAACAAGAGCTTGCCGGTGGGATCGATTTCGAAGTTGCGCGGGGTTTTGCCTTGGGTGGGGAAGTGATCCACCAGAGTTAGAGCGCCGGTGTGGCTGTCGATGGAGAAGACGGCGATGCTATCGTGTCCGCGATTGGAGGCGAATAGAAACTTGCCGCTGGGATGGACTTGGATTTCGGCGGTGTCGTTGCTCCCGGAGAAACCTCTTGGAAGTGTCGTAATCGTCTTCAGCTTATGCAGCGCACCGCCGCTCGCATCGTAGGAAAATGCGGTGATGCTGGACTGCAATTCATTTACTACGTAGGCGAACTTGCCGTTCGGATGAAAGGCCAGGTGGCGAGGTCCGGCTCCGGGGTCGAGCTTGGCGTAGGGAGGATTGTTCGTGGTCAGGGATCCGGTTTTTGCGTCGAAGCGGTACACCAGCAACTCATCCAGGCCTAGATCGACTGCGATGGCAAAACGATTGTCGGGTGTGGTCTCGATCCAATGTGCGTGCGGGCCTTGTTGGCGCTCGCGGTTGACGCTCGACCCTACGTGCTGAACGAAAGCGGAGGGCTCGCCGATGTGGCCGTCGGACTGAACCGGGAACACGGCCACGCTTCCTCCGGTGTAGTTGGCCACTAGGGCGTACTTCCCGGTCTTGTCGAAGGCGATGTAGCAGGGGTCGGCGCCGCGCGAGGCGACTTGGTTCAGGAGCGACAACTTGCCGGTCTGGCGATCGAGGGCGAAGGCGCTTACCGCTCCGCTGTTGGCGCCTTTATAGTTCGGGAATTCATTCGCCGCATACAGGAAACGGCGGCTCGGGTCGATCGCGAGGAATGAGGGATTGGTCGTTTCTGCCGCTACGCCTAGCGGAGTTAGTTCAGAGGATGCGGCATCGAAGCGGTAGGCGTAAATGCCCTTGCTCTCCTTCTCGGTGTAAGTTCCGACGAAGAGAAGATACTTGTTCTTCGGGGAATCCTTGGCGGTGGTTAGGGTGACTAGTGAGAGTAGGAGCGCGAGGCACTGCAGGCATCGGCGGCGAGGGATTGTCATGGGGATTATGAAAGCTTATTTGAGATGGGAGCGCAAGGGCGGGGAGGTTGCGGAAAAAAATCGATTCTGGGCAGGTGATACAGCTAGGTCCCTTATAAGTTTAGTAACCGTTACCAAATATCGCCGATCGCGGTTGCGATTTATCAAAGATTTTCCAGACAATGTCGATCTATTTCGTATGATAAATCCAATTAGCAACACCTCTGCCCATTCCACCAACGAAGTCACACAACAGACTGCTCGCCAGCCCCAACCTCCGGCACAGGCTGCGACGGGTAGTGCGGTCCCACAGGACACAGTTACCCTGAAGAGTACTGGCGATAAGAGTGCTGGCGACCCGGACCACGACGGCAAGTAACGCCCGCCTTGTTGTTACCATCCCGTGCTGGAGGAGAGGCGAATTCGCCAATCCTCCAGCACTTTTCCACGGTTGCCCCTCCATTCTTGTTGGTGATTGCGTCCACTCTGCGCGGCTCCGGCGATGCGGTATGCTTCCGGCATGTCTTTGCGGCGATTGCCAGCTGCGGATTCGGCGCTGATTCAGATCGTGGATGCTGCTTTGGCTGATGCTGCTGAGCGTAGCGGCGAGTGGCTGGTGTGCCGTCCGGGATGCACGCAGTGTTGCGTGGGTGTGTTTGCCATCCATCAACTGGATGCGGTCCGGTTGCAGCGCGGGCTGGCTGACCTCGAAGGGGCGGACCCGCTTCGGGCGGGCCGTATTCGCGAGCGGGCGCGGGCGTCGGTGGGGCGGTTGTCCGCGGAGTTTCCCGGCAACGCGAAAACGGGCGTGCTCGACGAAGGGCCGGAGGCGGAAGAGCGCTTTGCGGAATTTGCGAATGATGAGCCGTGTCCGGTGCTCGATCCGGAGACCGGATTGTGCGATCTTTACGATGCTCGGCCGATGACGTGCCGCACGTTTGGTCCTCCCGTGCGAGCAGAAGGCGGGCTGGGAGTCTGCGAACTGTGTTTTCAGGGCGCGACCGACGAACAGATTGTCGCCTGCGAGATGGTCGTCGATCCGGACGACCTGGAATCGAAGCTGCTGGGGAAAGTGGAGAAGACCGAAGGTCCGCGTGGGCGGACGGTCGTTGCAGTCTGCGTTCTGCGTGAAATGAAGGACAGGAGTTGAATACCGGAAATTCGCAATCGGAAGCGATGCGCGAGGCCTGCCGCCGGCGAAAACCGACTCGGACTTTGAAATCCAGCTCGATGGATTGAGCAGCAAATACAACTTCATCAGATATGACGTAGTCCCACGATTTGCGTGCTTCTTCCCTTAGATAGAAATCGCGGGCGGGGTCGCCCGCGCCACACTTGCGAGGTGTGTAACAATCCCGTATTCGCTCAAATTGCTGCAGTGTGTGGAAGGGCAATGGCTGAGTCCAGGGAAATCCGGGAAGCGTCGCTGGGGGAGATTGCCCTGGTGTTTCTGAAGCTGGGGACGATTGCGTTTGGCGGGCCGGCGGCGCATCTGGCGATGATGGAAGAAGAATTCGTGCGGCGGCGGCAGTGGATTACCCATGCCGAATTTCTGGACCGGCTGGCGACGGCGAATTTGATTCCGGGACCGAGTTCGACCGAAGTCGCGATTTTTGTGGGGCAACTGAAACGCGGCTGGCGCGGACTGATTGTAGCGGGCTGTTGCTTCATCATTCCGGCGGCCGTAATTGTGTCGGTGATTGCGTGGGCCTATGTGCGCTTTGGCTCGCTGCCGAAGGCTGAAAGTGTGCTGTTCGCGATCAAGCCGGCCGTGGTTGCGATCGTGATCCAGGCGCTGGGGAAGCTGGGACGGACGGGAGTGCGGACGGCTTTGCTGGCGGTGATTGCGGTGCTGGCGGCGGGGCTGAGTTTGGTGGGAGTCAGTCCGGTGCTGGTGCTGGTGTTTGCCGGATTGGTATCGGCGGCGGCTTGGGCGATGAAGAGCCGGCTGCTGGGTGCGGGCGTTGGACTTGCGAAAATGGCGGGGCTTCCGAAAGTTGTTGCCGGGGCGATGGCGGTTGCGGCCATGGGCGCGGCTTTTCCGGTCGGGCTGGCGCGGCTGTTTTTGTCGTTTCTTAAAGTTGGGTCGGTGGTGTTCGGCAGCGGATATGTCTTGCTGGCGTTTCTGCAGACCGAGTTCGTGGAGCGCCTGCACTGGCTGACGGAAAAACAGTTGATTGACGCGGTCGCGGTGGGGCAGTTTACGCCCGGTCCGCTGTTTACGACCGCGACGTTTATCGGGTACGTGGTGGCGGGCTGGATGGGCGCGGTGGTGGCGACGATCGGGATTTTCTTGCCCGGGTTCGTGCTGGTGGCGGTGAGCGGGCCACTGATTCCGCGGCTGCGAAGATCGGCAGCGGCAGCGGCAGCGCTCGATGGAGTGGTCGCGGGATCGCTCGCGTTGATGGCGGTGGTGGCGTGGCAGTTGGGGAAGGCATCGATTATGGACCGGACAACGCTGGTCGTGTTCGGCGTGAGCTTGATCGCGCTGCTCGGGTTTCGGGTGAACTCGGCTTGGGTAGTCGCGGCGGCGGCGGTCTTAGGGTGGGTGATGAGGTAAGTGCGGAATGTAGAGTGAGAAGGGCCGCGTGGAGCAACGGAGCGGCGCAGCGGCTCTTTCTTGTTTGGATTTGTTTGGAGGCGAGCCATGAACGAGACGCGGATTCGGACGGCGGAGCGTGGGGATCTGGCGCGGATCACCGGGATTTATAACTATTACGTTCTGAATACTCCGGTGACGTTTGACGTTGAGGCTTACACGGTGGAGCGGCGGGAAGCCTGGTTCGCGCAGTTTGGCGTGGCGGGACGGCATCGGCTATTGGTGACGGAGGAAAATGGGGTCGTGATGGGATACGCGGGGACGACGCGGTTTCGTCCGAAGGCGGCGTATGAGACGACGGTGGAGACGACGATTTATTGCGCGCCGGAGGCGGTGGGGAAGGGCATTGGCAGCCGGTTGTATGCGAAGTTGTTTGAAGTGTTGAGGGGCGAGGACATTCATCGTTTTGTGGGGGTGTATGTGTTGCCGAACGCGGCGACCGAGGCGCTGCATCGGCGATTTGGATTCAAGGTGGTGGGCGTGTTCAGCGAGAATGGGCGGAAGTTTGGGAGGTATTGGGATGTGTGCTGGGTGGAGCGGGCGGGGTGAGAATTCAGCCTGGGGTAAGCACGTATCCAAATCGAAATCGGCCAAAATCAAAATTTGCGGTACCTTCGAATTCCTCGCTCCGGCGGTGAGTTCGCGGACAGGAGTGTCCGCGCCAGACAGGCTGGCGGTTATTCTTCGTGCTTTGTGAACTAAAGGTTAAAATGGATGATTCCGGCTGGCCTCCAGAAGACACTGTGGCCGCAGCCGGGTATTGATTCGTGGAAACTGTGAACAATCTCGAAGAAGGGCGGGCGCGGACGTCGCTTGACGCCAGTGTGCCCGCAGCAGGCGTGACTTCGCCCCCGCGCGTTGCTCCGGCCAGCGCTTCGCCGGCAGGTCGCTCGCGGCCTTCGTCGCCGGTTTACTGGCGGGTGGAGGGAAGCCTGCTGGAGCTGACCACGGTTCGTCCGATCGCTTTTTTTACCTGGAACAGCCAGACATTTATCGCGCGGGCGGCGCGCCGCAGCCTGGTGCTTTTGATGGCGTTGCTGCGGCCATTTTTGTATGCGGCGAACCGCATCGCCGCGACTCGGATCGTCCACGCCGTGCTGCGCGGGATTACGCGCGACCGGCTCGATCTGCTGGGCGAAGAAGAATTCGAATACAAGCTGAAACCGCTGCTCAAGGAAGAAGGAGTGCGGCACCTGAAGGCGTTGCAGGCGACGGGCGTGGA
>JBEKDG010000063.1:0-21689 GCA_050014475.1 Terriglobales bacterium
ACAGCGGCCAGCTTGAACTCCCTCGTGAACTTCCTGCGTGACAATCCCATGACTCAATTCTCCATTCAATGGATTTTGAGTCTTAACCGGTTGTCTCACTTTTGGGGGCAAGTCCACATTGACTTCACCGCTGCTACGCGCAAGCCTCGCGACGCACGAAACGTGACCAACACTTAAAAGCGATTCCGCTCACTTCAAACGAGGCCTCCGAAATCAGACGTTCGCACGAACAAAACTTTTTCGTGTATGTAGGATGCCCGACAGACCATCCAAATTGGCGCATGTAAAACTTCGCCCATCCTTTTATGCATCTTCCGCTTATGCATCTTCCGCCACGCCCAGTCTGGGTGACGGTTTTCTGTTGCAATCGGGCAGTTCGCCGCTGCGAAAGGAGCCGTTAATGGCGAACCAGAACGTTTCGTCCCTTGACAACAAGCGGGCACTCGTTGGGGCGCAGCGACAGAGGCGGCCATGAGCCGGAAGGTGGTATGGATTGAGCAAGAGCGTTTTCGGGGTTTTGGTTGCTCCGAATGTGGCTGGCGGTTCAAACCTCCTGGTGCGCCCACCGGCACATCTTTCGATGAAATGATGCGCAACTTCGAGTTGCAGCGCGACAAAGCGTTTACATTCCATGTTTGCGCCGATCACCCCAAAGGGGTTAGGTAGTACCAGTCCGAGCACGTATTGCGCCGGGCGCCTCTCGGGATTGCGCATGGATCACGGCCGATTCGGAAGTAATTCTGCCTTAAGTTAGTGCTTGCGGGGCTTCGCCCCGCTGGACGTAGGGGGCGTCCGTCCCTACGCGGCCAGGTGCCGACCGCAATCGGCTACTTCAACGCCACTTCATCCAGAAACTGGCGCAGGATTTTGCCGATCAGTTCGGGTTGCTCCCATGGCGAATAATGTCCCGCCTTCGGGACCACCTTCAACTGGCTGCCCGCAATGTTCTGCCGCATCAGTTCGCCGTCCGCTACAGTCGAGAGCACATCTTCTTCTCCGATGGCGATCAGCGTGGGCACGCTGATGGTCTTCAGATCCGCGACCGAGTCGGGACGCTCCGCCATTCCGCGCTGCACCAGGTTGATATCCTCGGCCGACATTTTGCGCATCATGGTGCGCGCTCCATCGACCAAATCCGGTCGCGTGGTCACTGTCGTGCGCCCCATCAGCTTCGGAATCATGGTCTCGATGAACGGTTCGGTTCCCTGCTCCAGGACGGCATCTGCGGCCTTCAACCGATTCGTCCGCGCCTCGGCGGTATCGGCCTGAGGCCGCGTGTCACAAAGCGCGAGCGAGGTCACGCGCGCGCGAAAGCGGCGCCAGAATTCAAACAGGATGTATCCGCCGATCGAACATCCGACGAACGCGGCCTTGCCAATGCCGGCGGCATCGAGCACGCGGGCAATATCGCTGGCGTGCTTTTGCATAAGGGCAGGGCCTTCGCCAATCTCCGAATCGCCGTGCCCGCGCAGATCGGGGAGAATCAGCCGATAGCGCGAATCGAGCGCCCCTGCCACCGGGTTCCAGAATTCGTGATGGCAAGGAAAAGGATGGAGAAGAACGACCGGCGGGCCGTTCCCCCGAATTTCATAGAAGATCTCGGCGTCGTCGCTGCGCAGGCGTTCCATGGGAGGAAATTAGAACACAGTAATGCTTCCCGTAGAGACGCGGCTTGCCGCGTCTCCGGGGCCGGGGAGACGGGGCAAGCCCGTCTCTACAGCTAGCCTGTCGCCGGCTGTTGTGCCGCCACTACCGGTTTCAGTTCCGGCTCCTCCGGAATGATGATCCAGGCGAGCACGTAGGCGATGAAGCCCGGAAAGACTCCGGACACGAACGTGACGAAGAACCAGAGGATGCGTACCAGGGAAATGTCGAGATCGAGATACTGAGCTAGCCCGGAACAAACGCCCGCGATCTTTCTGTCAGCGCGTGAGCGCATCAGTTTCTTCGGCGTGGGCGGAATCCCCACCACGTTGCCGCAGTGGGAGCAAAAGCGGCCGTCCTCAGCGATGGCCTTGCCACAAGCATTGCAGTACATGGTCGTATCTCCCTTTACTTAGGATACGACGATTGCGGGGAAAATGTTCCGCGATCGGCTCGGGCCGCTCTTAGCTCGTGGCTCGCAGCTCGCAGCTCGCAGCTCGCAGCTAAAGGCTAAGAGCTAATGGCTATTAGCTGCCCTCATTCCCGGTACGCGTCTTTCATTCTCCTCCGTGCCTTATCCGCTTCGGCGTTGCCCGAATTTATGGCCACCACCGCCTCGTACTTCTTCACCGCCAGGTCCCGCTTCTGGAGCTGGTCATACATCTCGCCGGCTCCCAGATTCGCTTTCTGCAGCAATTCCGGATCGGCGCCCGTAACCTCACTCACCAGCTCGTAAGCCGCAGCCGCAGCCTGATATTTTTTCTCGCCGCGCAGCAGGTCGCCCAGTCCCAGCGCCGCGATTTCGTAGTGCAGACTGCCGTACTTTCCCTCGCGCCCGTTCTGCCACACCCGGCGATACTGTTCCTCGGCGTCGCCACTCTTGCCGGACACCCGCAGCAGGTTCGCCTCTTCCAGCGGCAGAAGATAGTTGCGCGGAAACCGCGGACCGATCGCGCCCGCGATCTGCAAAGCCTCGCCATAGCGGTGTTCGCGGCGCAAGAACACCATGAGCACAACCCCGGCGTCCACGCTGGTTTCGCCATTGGCGTGGTAGGCATCGTTCAGATACTGAATTCCCTTGTCTTTGTCTCCGCTCAAGCCAACGAGCGCGACGGCGATCTTTATCGCCAACGACAGGTTCCCCATCACGTAGTTGTGAGCCCCCACTACCAGCTTCGCGTCGGTGTACTGCGGAGCCAACTCGAGAACCCGTTCGTGATCGCGGCGCGCTCCCACCGCATTGCGCAGAGCAGAAAACCACGCGCGCTCGATCAATGCGGTGTAAAGCGCGAACTGTCCGCGCGTAACGCCGCGGGCATAGAGCATATCTGCGCTGTTCGGATTGCGCGCCAGTTCGGCGTTTTCCAGCTTTTCGGCTTGCTGCACAAGCTGCTTGATGCGTTCCTTCTGCGCGGAATCGGCGGGACGGTGCGCTTGTCCGATGAAATTGTCGTTCGAGTAATCCCCACTATTCATCGCGCCCATGCGATACAGCTCCCGCATCTGAATCGCGGAGAGCAGGTGATTCACGGCAAACGGATCGTTCGGATGACGCGCCAGTATCTTCTCGAAATCCTGAATCGCCGCGTCGTGGTCGAGGTTGTAGTAGTGCTCGAAAGCCGCCTGATTGAGCGGGTCTGTGGGACGGAACACCGTTGAAACCGAGGGGTCCGCTGCCAGGCAAACTTCGGCAAGAACCAGCAGCATGATGGCAGTCAAAGCGGGGCGATGCCGGGAGAAGAAGAAGACCACGCTTGTTCAGTTTAACTGATTGGAGCTTCCCGCGAGGATTCGTTTGGACATGTCAAACACCGGAGCTATCAGCTCTCAGCTGTCAGTTCTTAGCTGTCAGGACACGCAACGGTTTTACTGATAGCTGATAGCTGATAGCTGACAGGAACCAAACACGGTACGTCCGCAAACGATCCAAGTCGTGCAAAGATGGCAAATTCGGGCGTGAATAGCGTAATTCTTGCCCTCCGGAGTGGTCGCCCTCCCCCTTGGCCACCTCGTAACTGTCGTCTTTGCAATAACTTGCTTTGGTGATTCGCTTGCGATCCGGAAAGGGTCGAAAGAAGAGCTCCTTTATGGCAGAGGCAGCCGATCAGGCTCAGCACGAATTTTGGCGGCCGCCCATGCCGGCGTCCGGGGCTCTCGCCAGCCCGGAACGAAGCGCAACCTGCCGTTGCGGAACCGAGTTCATCGTCAGCTCACTCTACTGCCATGCCTGTGGCGCTGGCCGTCCCGATCTGGGCGGTAGTGTTGCCCGCACGCTGGAAATCCCTGGTCTGGCTGAATTCGCCTCGCTCGGGGAGCGGCTCGGGCTCACGACGCCTGCCGTCATCGCTTTTCTGGCTGGCATGCTCTGCGTGGTGGGTGCTCTGGCTGTCAGCGTGTTCTTTAGCGCTCGAACCGTACTCGACTGGCAGGCCATCCAACTGTGGCGGATCGAGTGGCTGCTTGCGGCGGTCGCTGCTTTTCTCGCCGGCTGCCTGCTGAAGAAATAGTCGTCGGCTCTTGGCTCTTAACCTTTTCTCAGCTAGCTCCAGGAAACCACCACTTGCCTCGTGCTCATCGCTTCGCTGGCCGCGTCCCACGCCAAGAGTCTTCCGGTTCGTGTTTCGGCGGCCAGTGACCCGGCACGGAACTATGCCGGGGTACAATAACCCAACCGCTGAAAGGGTGGACATGGAAGAACTGGTCAATGCAGTGACGCACGGGATCGGGCTGGCGCTCAGCATCGTGGGTGCCGTGCTGCTGATTGTGGCTGCGGCCTGGAGCCGGAATGCGTGGGCGATTGTGAGTTGCTGCGTCTATGCGGCAACCCTGGTGAGCCTCTATGCGGCCTCGACGGCGCTGCACAGCGTTCCGTCTCCCCGCTGGGCGCGCACCCTTCAGACCATTGACCACTGCTGCATCTATCTCCTGATTGCAGGAACGTACACGCCGATCACGCTGGTCAGCCTGCGTGGGGGTTGGGGCTGGACGCTTTTCGGCCTCGTCTGGGGAATCTGTTTTCTGGGCGTGCTCCTGAAGGTGCGCTGGTTCGAGCAGGTGCAGAAAATCTCGACTCCGCTCTACATCGCAATGGGACTGCTCGTGGTGATTGTTTTCAAGCCACTGCTGGCGACGGTACGGGTCCCCGGAGTGCTTTGGCTGCTGGCGGGTGGAGCCGCCTACATCGCCGGGGTTGGATTCTACGTGTGGCGGCGGCTGCCTTTTAGTCACGGGATCTGGCACGTCTTCGTGCTGGCGGGAAGTGCCTGCCACTACCTTGCGATCTACTACTTTGTGGTACCCCGGCAGGGATAAAAGGGCCGTGGTGCCGTTTGATTTCCACAGGTCTATGTCGAAGGCGAAAAGAATTTGATCGGAGATACAGAAATACAGCCCCTCAGCCGTATCGCCTTTACGGAGTCGTAAACCCAGCCCCGGCTTCCCATTGCCGCCCTTACTATTTCAGGCAGCCGTAGCCGCATTCGTACCCAGCCATTACCCAGCCGCTCCGCCGTTACAAATACTACAAATTCCTTTGGATAATCTTTGTGCTGTCGGGATGGAGCATTCCCAAGTCGAATGTTGAGCCAGCCGTAATCTCTCTGGGAGCCATCACGCGAGGTCACGTTTACGATTATGTAGAACATCGCATCTGCATCGTATTTGATTGCCAATTCTAGCTCGTTCGCCAATTGCGTGCGCTGTGGTAACTCATAGTCAATAGCGTATTTGTGCTTGACATCCATCGACAATCCGCACGCACCGGGCACATCGGACGGCGAAGCAAAAGTCGGCTCTGCTTCTGTATCTCGGTAGGCAAGTTTCCATCCATTGCTTAATGGGCTACTGGGCAAATAGCCGAAAACGATCTCGTACATCTTAGTCAATTCGAGAGGTCTGGCATCAACGCTGGCAGCGGGCCGGGCAACCGGATGGAATTGCCTGTAAATCGAGTACCCAGACGATCCTAGGCTTATCCCGAAGAGAGCGAAGGCGCACACCAGCCAAGCCCAATGAGGCCACAATGCGCTCATATGCAAATCCTTAGGCTTGATGCCGAAATACTGTAGGATGCAGACGATAGCGGCTGCTGTGAGAAGCAGGTCCAAGAAGAACTTGTAGGCCATTCTAGCCCAGCGCATACCAGCCAGTTTACAACGCGGGCATAGCAGGGCAACTGCCAAGCATAGAGCCTGTGGAAGCCAAACGGCAACAGTACCGATAAAAGCTCGCGGGCGCCGGTTTCTTTTCACCCCCCCCCGATCTCTGCTTTCAGTTTCGCGAATGGGCGTGCTCTGCTTCAGAGACGATGGTGCTGGGCCGCCGTTGCTGGCCCATGCGATAGAGGTGATGCAACGGCCCTACTCCGTGGCCCAGCGGATGGGCATTCGCAATCGCGGCCGAAACATACACTTTGGAGAGAAGAACCGCCTCGGGCAATCCGCGCCCATGTGCCAGGTGGCAGGCTAGCGCAGTAGCAAACGCACAACCGGTGCCGTGGGTGGAATTCGAGCGCTGAAGGTCCGCCTTGAAAACTTCCTGTTCGGTGCCTCGGGCGGTCGTGAAGCTGAGGAGATCGATCGCCTTCTCCAGGTGGCCTCCGGTGACCACCACATTCGCCGCTCCGAGAGAGTGCAGACGAGTGGCCGCCTCGCGCATCTGGTCGAGGTTCGTGACAGCTATCCCGGTCAAGACGCCGGCCTCGTCGAGGTTCGGCGTAACTACCTCCGCCAGCGGAATCAGCCTCTCGATCAATAGCCGGACCCCCGCCGCATCCAATAAATCCGCTCCGGAACTCGACTTCAGGATTGGATCCAGCACCACATGCGGCAGCCGTGCCTGGCCGAGAAAATCTGCGACCACCTCGACCACCTGCTCGTTTCCCAGCATGCCGATGTGGACGGCTTCCACGGCAACGTCGGAAACCAGCTCCTGCAAGGTCTCAGCAATGATCTTCGGATCCACGCCCTCGACCCGCCGCACTCCCTGGGTCGACTGGACCGTTAAGGCTGTGATGCAGGAAACGCCGTAGCACCCATGGGCCGCGATCGTCTTGATGTCGGCGGTTATCCCAGCGCCCGAGGAGGGGTCAAACCCGGCGATTGTCAACACCACGGGTGGGGTCACAGCCATGCCGTCACTCTAAACCGAAAGTTCAAGGAGGGGAACAGCACTTCCGGGTGTTCTCGGTCAGACGTGGCGCGAACCGCGATGCTTCATCCAATGGCAATGAGTTCTGAACGTCTTACGGTTACTAATCAGTCATCAGATGTCGCCGTATCTTATTGATTATAAGAAGTTTATCAATATTCTATCGTAAGTCTAACATTCGATAGCAGGTTGCAAGAATTCTGCGCGGCCCAAAATTCATATAGTAACCAGTAAGTCACCAGTACCTACCGACTGCTTTCAATGACATACGAAGGCAAATCCATATTTTTCATTGGGCTAAGTCATTGACTAATTACCACTTAGTTAATTGAGCCGCTGGTTTTTCCATTGACACGCACCTGCTGACCCCGGTAGCATTTGGAGATCGTTTGACCAAAGGAGCATACGACCCGAGAACGACTTTCACGATGAGAGGTAACTGAATGCGACGACGTTTAGCCGAAGGTCTGGCGGTGCTTTTATCAGTCGCCAGTCTGGGGGCCGGAGCCGCATCCAGGCCAAGCAGCCTGGAAGCCGCCAAGGTCACACAGCCGCTGGTTATTGCGACCAGTGGGCACAAAACCCGAACGACCAACAGCCCGAAGGCGAAGGCCTACCAAGTAGGGACCGCGTCCTGGTATGGAGAGCAGTTCCAGGGCAAACAGACAGCCAGCGGAGAACCCTTCGACATGCGCGATTTCACGGCCGCTCACCCCAGCCTTCCCCTGGGCACGTTCGTCAAGGTCACCAACCTGAGGAACGGTAAGGCCGTGGTGGTTCGTATCAATGACCGGGGTCCCGTTGTGGACGGCCGGATCATCGACGTTTCCTACAACGCCGCGCGTGCACTGGGCTTCAAAGAACGCGGTTTGCAGACGGTCCGCGTGGACCTCTACCAGCCCGTGAACATGGCGCTGCTGCAACCTGTAGCCAACTTCAACTAAACCCGATACACTCGGCAACGATGGACCCGCGCCAGCGCCTCATCGTTGCCTTGGATGTATCTACGGCCGCGGCCACCCGGAAGATCGTGGCGGCCGTCGGCGACTCTGCCTTCACGTACAAAGTCGGCATGCAGCTCTACACCGCCGAAGGTCCTGCCATCGTCCGCGAGTTGGTGGATTCGGGCCGCCGCGTCTTTCTCGACCTCAAGTATCACGACATCCCGAACACCGCCGGAGCAGCTGTCCGCGAGGCGGCTCAGCTGGGCGTGAGTATGCTGACCGTGCATGCTTCCGGAGGCGGCAAGATGTTGCGAGCTTCGGTCGAAGCCGCGCAAGCCACCAAGCCCGGCTTGCTCGTGCTGGCGGTCACGGTGTTGACCAGCCTGGATGACGTCGACCTGGGCAAGATTGGCCTGCGCGGAGGAGTGCTCGATCAAGTCCTGAGACTGGCCGCCCTGGCGCTTTCGAACGGATGCAAGGGCGTGGTCGCCTCGGCGCTGGAAGCCGCCGCTCTGCGCGAGGAGTTTGGCCACGATTTCGCCATTGTGACGCCCGGCGTGCGCCCTGCGGGCAGCGGACCCCACGACCAGGCGCGCGTCGTCACTCCAGCCGAAGCGATTGCCGCCGGAGCCTCGCACATCGTGGTCGGGCGCCCGATCACCGAAGCCTCCGACCCGGCAGCCGAAGCCCGGGCGATTTTGGGACAGATTGGGTAGAGCAGTTGTCAGCTATCAGTTCTCAGTTTTCAGTAAAAGCAAAAGGCGCGACGAATGGCCGCGCCCTTCCGCTGTCGTGTGGCTGGTTTAACTGACAACTGATAACTGATAACTGACAACTTTTTCTACAGCTTTTCAAAAAACTCGCAACCCGAGCACGAAATATAGATTCCGCCGGGCACGCCGCGCTCGCGATCTTTCATGCGCTTGACGATACGGGTTTCCTTGCCGCACTTGGGGCATGCGGTCGATTTCGTGGTATCCATGACCTTTTTCCGGTCGGCTGTCTTTGCAATTTTCGCCATTCAGTCTCTCCTGACAGGAATGCGCCGCCAGCCCAAAGGCCGCGGTTCTACCTGGTAATTGGGGAGTATCAAGGAACGCCGGCCCATCTCCAATCAGCCCGGCAGCATCAACACGCGCAGAAGCGGTGCACTGTACTCGCCATAAGAATCTTACACGAAGTTAGCTCTCAGCTCTCAGCTATCAGTTCTCAGTTCTCAGTTCTCAGAAAAAGCATAAGGCGCGACGACTGGAGCGGATCTACCGCTGCAGTGCTCCGCTCCTGTAGAGACGGGGCTTGCCTCGTCTCCGCCGGCTGCAGTTCACCATGCGCCTGTGGTCACAGCAATTCTGGATTCGCTATAGCCGCGCCCCTCGTGCTGTTGTGTGCCTGGTTTTGACTGAGAACTGACAACTGCGAACCACGAGTTGCGATCAATCCAGCAGTGGCGGCGCTTGCCAGGGACCGCGCTCCTTTTCGAGTTTCGCGGCGACCGCCAGCACGACTTCCTCCTCCCATGGCCGCCCGACGATCTGCACGCCGATCGGCAGGCCCTCTTCCGAATAGCCCATCGGAACCACGGCGGCGGGAAAGCCCAGCAAGTTAAACCACTCGCAATAGCTCCAGGCATCGAGATACTTTACCGTCTTCCCTTCCACCTGCCACTCGCGTTCGCCATGACGAAATGCGGGGATGGCAGCGGTAGGGCAAATCAGCACGGGATATTTCCGCATCTGCAGGAGAATTTTCTCGCGCAACTCGTCGCGTCCCAGCCAGGCGGCAAGCAGCGACTCGCCAGTGTGCGCGGGCTCGGCATGAGTCCAGGCATGGAACTCCCGCAGAATCGGGCTCAGTTCAGACTCGTGGCCACGCAACATCGGGCCCAGAATCATCCCTCCAGCCGTTCCGAAGAATTCCCACCACAACTGACGCGCTTCTTCGAGCCCTTCCGGGCGGAATGGATCGACATGAAATCCGCAACTCATCAAGATGAACGCCGCGTGCCACACCGCCTCCCTGGTTTCTTCCGTGACTGGAGTTCGCCCATCGTCTTCAAAGAACCCGATGTGCACGGCCTGGACTGCCGTTTCCTGAATCGCGCGCACCTCGACCGGCGCGGCGCAAGGATCGCCGTCGTCCCAACCTGCCATCACTTCAAACAGTGTCCGCACATCTTCGACGGTGCGAGCCATCGGCCCGACCACTCCGATCAAGGCAAAGGGTCCGCCGGATTTCGGAAAGTGCCCAGTCGAAGGAATGCGTCCGGGAGTGGGCTTCAATCCGCAGATGCCGCAGAAGTGCGCCGGTTCGCGGATCGAACCGCCGCCGTCGCTGCCCACACCGCCGGCGGAAAGTCCCGCGGCGATGGCGGCGGCCTCTCCGCCGCTGGATCCGCCCGCGGTGCGGGTCAGGTCCCAGGGATTGTTCGTGCGGCCATAAAGAAGATTGTCGGTTTCCCAGGCCATGAGCAGTTCGGGCGCGTTGGTGACGCCGAGAATCACCGCCCCGGCCGCGCGCAGCCGCGCAACCAGAGGCGCGTCCTCAGCGGCGATGTGTCCGGCACGCAAACGCGTACCGGCTTCACAGCGATGTCCGGCAACATCAATCGAAGACTTGATGGAAACAGGCACACCGTGCAACGGCCCGAGTTCGTCTCCGCGCAGAATCGCTTGCTCCGCGTCCCGCGCCTGGGCAAGTACAGCTTCCGGCTGGCAATCGACGAACGCGTTCAGCTTGGGATTCAAGCGTTCGATGCGGTCGAGGTGAGCGCGCGCCACCTCGACGGGCGAAACCGCTTTGCAGCTGATTTGCGCCGCGATTTCCCGCGCAGAAAGAAGAGGGCTCGACGTCATGAAGTGTGGAGAACGACGCAACGAAGTTCAGGATACCAGCGAAGGGGTTTCCTTCGTGGAGTTCCTTCGTGAGACTTCGTGCCCTTTGCGGTTAAGGACTCGCAGATTGACCGTGGTCAATGAGCGCTATCGCCTGTTATCACTCGTTATCTTTTAGCAAGGCGAACAGCCGCTACTCTTTTTCCAGCGCAACCTGCATGTAGTTCGGCGTCGCTGAGGTCGTATTAGCCTCTACGGCTACCAAATCGCCAGCCTTGACTGGAGCACTATGCGTCGCATCGGAGCAAGTTCCACCGGGTCCTCCCCCCGTAGGCAGAGTACAGGTAATCTGGGTAGCGGTGCCGTTCACGTACACACTTACTACATCCCCTTGCTTCAAGCCCAATACTTGCAAGTTCTTCAGCGTTCCCATCGACGGCATCGGCAAACCCGAATCGAGAACGCTGCTTTGTGTCGGCCCGCAATCAGCATTCCCACCGAGACCCGTCATGAAGTGAGGTGAGGGCATGAAAGAAGCCCACTGGCAATAGCCAGCAAGAATGGCCGGTGTCCCATTCGCTGCGTGAACAGAGCCTCCGCAAGCAGACAACATGATCCCCAAGCCGACTTCAAATAAGACTGCACACACTATTGCCGCTGAAGCCAATTTCCGCATACCGCCTCCTAGCCTACATTCTACAAGGCGGGTGGTTAATGTCGCCGTGAGGCGTATCACACGACCACAAGCCGCCCCCATAACCCTCAGTTGGCGAGAAATCGCCATTTCACTCATTGACGGGACCCACGACCTCAGCGAAAGGCTGCTGGCGTTCCGCTTGTTTTCCAGTAGAGTAAGAAGTTACAAACATCATCACTGGCAAAAAACGAGGAACAGCCTGAGCGTGAAGATTTTGCTGGCAGCGTGTCTTTCTCTTCTGACGGTCTCTCCGACAACTCAAGTCTGGGCTGGATCGCACAGCCATCCTGCCAAGCAAGAGAATCCCTCAGACCCGGGTTACGTATTCGCGCTCGGAGCCGCGAACCATTTCCTGCACGCGTGGCAAACGGGGGATCTCGAAAACGGTATGGTGCTGCTCAGCGATGGTATCCGTCACTCGCAGAACGCCGACAAACTGGAACAGTTTTTTTTGAACGCGACGGGCCGCGCTTTCGAGATCACGCGCGGTCACGGACATCGGGGCCGCTACAGTTTCCCGGTCGTGCTGGTCACCCCTCGAGGATCATCCCATGTCACGCGCAGATTTTCCGAAATAATCCTGGTCGAGACTGGCAAGAACGACTGGGTGGTGGATAAACTTCCGTAGAAGCAGTCGCGGAGAACATTTCTTATTGCAGGAGTTGCATTCATGAAGCGTATTCACAAAGTTGCCATTCTAGGCGCAGGCACCATGGGCGCCCGCATCGCCGCGCACTTCGCCAACGCGGGAGTGCCTTCCCTGCTGCTCGATATAGTTCCTCCAAACGCGCCGCCAGATGCGAACGGCTCCGCGCGCAACAAAATCGCGGCTGCCGGACTCGACGGCGCCCGGAAATCAAAGCCCGCGGCGTTTTTCGAAGCGTCGCTTTCGCGCCTGGTCACCGTGGGAAATTTCGACGACGACCTGAAACGACTGGCCGACGTGGACTGGATCATCGAGGCCATCGTTGAGAACCTCGAGATCAAGCGGACGTTGCTAAAGAAGGTAGAAGCGATCCGCAAGCCCGGCACCATCGTCTCCACCAACACCAGCGGACTTCCGGTGGCAAAGATCGCCGAGGGGTTTTCCGAAGACTTCCGGCGCTCGTGGTTCGGCACGCACTTTTTTAATCCGCCGCGCTACATGCGGCTGCTGGAACTGATCCCAACGCCAGAAGCCGACCGCGCGCTGATCGAGGCTGTCACGCACTTCTGCGACGCGCAACTGGGCAAGGGAGTCGTGCTCGCGAAAGATACTCCCAACTTCATCGGCAATCGCATCGGCACATTTTCCGTGCTCAACGTGATGCGCCTCATGCAGGAAATGGACCTGACCGTCGAAGAGATCGACGCGCTCACCGGCCAAGCCGTGGGCTGGCCGCGCTCGGCCACGTTCCGGACAATCGATCTGGTGGGGCTCGACATCCTCGGGCACGTGGTCACGAACATGACCGAGAACGTGCGCGACGAACGCAGCGAATTGCAGATTCCCGCTTTCTTTCGCCAGATGCTGGAACGCAAGTGGCTGGGCGACAAGACCCAGGGCGGCTTCTACAAGAAGCTCAAAAGCGGGGACGGCAAGGATAAGGATAAGGACAAAGACAAAGAAGATGAACGCATGGCGCTCGACTGGAAAACGCTGGAATACCATTCCCGCCAGAAGCCGAAATTCGCGGCGCTCGATATGGCGAAAAACGTCGAAGAGACGGGACCGCGACTTCGGATGTTGCTCGGCATGGATGGCGGCGGTGGCGCGCCGCAGAAGGCCGATAAGGCAGGCGCTTTCCTTTGGGCGGCGCTGTCCGACTTGTGGACGTATTCCGCCAATCGCGTTCCCGAGATTTCCGGCTCCATCGTTGAGATCGATCGCGCCATGCGCCTCGGCTTCAACTGGGAACTCGGCCCCTTCGAACTCTGGGACGCCGCCGGCGTGGAAGCGACCGTCGCTCGCATGAAAAAAGAAGGCCGCCCGGTCGCAGCCAATGTAGAAAAACTGCTCGCCTCCGGGAAGAAGTCCTGGTACGCGGATGATCCGAAGACTCCATCGGGCCGCAAGTACTGGGATCTGGCAACTGGCAACTGGCAACTGGTCGCTGTTCCGGCGGGAGTCTGGTCGGTCGAAGTCGCAAAGAAATCCAACGGCGTGGTCAAGAAAAATTCCGGAGCCTCGCTGGTTGACCTGGGCGATGGCGTGGGCTGCATCCAGTTCCACTCCAAAATGAACGCCCTCGGCGCCGACATTATCTCGCTGATCCTCCAAACGCTGAAGCCGGGCGGACCGGGCGATGGCTTCGACGCCTTCGTCATCGCCAACGACGCGCAGAATTTCTCCGTCGGCGCAAACGTGATGCTGCTGCTCATGTCCGTCCAGGAGGAAGAGTGGGACGACGTTGACCTCGCCATCCGTCAGTTTCAGGGCATGACGCAGGCCATCAAATTTTCACCCAAGCCGGTGGTGAGCGCGCCCTTCGGACTCACGCTGGGCGGCGGTTGCGAAATCTCGCTGCACGCGGCCGCTCGCCAACCGCACGCCGAGCTCTACATGGGGCTGGTCGAGGTCGGGGTCGGTCTGCTTCCCGGAGGCGGCGGCTGTAAGGAAATGCTGCTGCGCGCGGTGGACAGCGCCGCGTCCATTCGTCCCGATGCCCGTGGCGAATCGGTGGAACTGATGGAGGCGATGAAGAAAGCTTTCGAAACCATCGCCACCGCGAAAGTCGCCACCTCGGCCCATGAAGCCCGCGGACTTGGGTTCCTTTCGAGCTCCGACCGGATCACCATGAACCGCGAGCGCGTTCTTTCCGACGCCAAAACACGCGCGCTGGAACTGGTGCGCGCGGGTTATGAGCCGCCGGTGATGCGTACGGACATCCCCGCTCCCGGCGAGAACATCCTCGCCGCTCTTAAAATGGGAGTCCACCTGATGCGGCAGGGCGAGTACATCACCGACCACGAGCAGAAGTTAGCCACAAAGATCGCCGAAGTACTCTGCGGCGGAAATATCACGCCCGGCACGCCGGTCAGTGAACAATACCTGCTCGACCTGGAGCGCGAGGCCTTCAAGTCTCTGTGCGGCGAAAAGAAGACGCAGGAGAGAATTCAGTTCACACTCAAGACGGGTAAGCCGCTGCGGAATTAGCTCGTGTGGGGACGGGGCTTTGCCCCGTCCAGCCGAGCGCAGCTCGGCAGCCTGCCCGTGGCCACAGCGACTCTGGGTTCGCTGCATGGACTGCTACAGATCGCCAGAGAGTATTTCATAAATAGGTTCTTCGAAGGAGCGCGGCTTCAACCGCGCCGCTGCGAGCCCAATAAACACTGGGCTTTAGCCCCTGAGGAAACTGCTCGTCCCCTCTGAACCCGGTTTATAAAACAAGTTCTAGGAACTCTAATTCACTTCGCCAGCGCCCGGTCCACCGAAAACGCGCCGGCCCCGCGCAACAACAGCCCCGCCGCCATGGCGAGCACCAGCAGATGATATTCGATGCCCTCGCCCTTCTGCGTGCCCATCCAGTTCATGAAGAAACCGTTCTGCAGGTGAACCATGAAGATTGCCCCGATCATCAGGCCGCCAATTCCGAGAGCAGCGATGCGAGTCAGCAACCCGACAATCAGCCCGAGGCCGCCAAAGAATTCGGTGCAGATGATCAGAAACGCGACGGAAGCGGGCATTCCCATGTGCGTAAAGGCTCCCATGGTGCCCTGAAAACCAAAACCTCCAAACCAGCCCAGCATTTTTTGCGCCCCATGCGCGAAGAACACCACTCCCAGAATCACTCGCATAAGGGTAAAGCTTACGTCGTTGCTTGTACCCATCAGCCGCTTCAGCATTGCTTCCTCCTGGCAGGATCTATCATCCCGCGATTGTCGTTATAACGACATTCTAGTTCGATTCCCTTCCCTGGCACAAGGATTCATTTTCCCCGGTTGCGGCGCAACTCACCAGCCGGCCTTCCCGAGAAAATAAGCTGCGTCCCGGAAGCGGCGTATAATTTCAACAGTGGCAGGCCGTGGTGGAAGTGGGATTCGTATCAGGGCATCGCTTTAGCGATGCCGTAAGTCCTTCGAAATCAGACGCCCCTTTAGGGGCTCGGCATCGAAAATCGACTCTCACCACAGGCTGCCAGACTCCGCGAAGGATGGTACAAACGACAATGTCCGCAGGCAATGGTACAAACGGCGCTAACGGCAATGGTTTGGATGCGGTTCTCAAACCGCGGGCAGAGTGGCTCGCGAAGCGCAAGGCCGAAAACACAGACGGCAACTTCTCGCAGATGCACTACGCGCGCCAGGGTGTGCTCACCGACGAGATGCAATACATTGCTCACCGCGAGAAGATCACGCCGGAATTGGTGCGCGATGAAGTTGCTCGCGGCCGCATGATCGTCCCGGCGAACATCAACCATCCCGAACTGGAGCCGATGGCGATTGGCGTGGCTTCGCTGTGCAAGATCAATGCCAACATCGGGAATTCCGCCGTCACTTCGAACGTTGAAGAAGAGCTCAAGAAGCTGCACACCGCCGTCCACTACGGCGCCGACACGGTGATGGACCTCTCGACCGGCGGCGATATTCACACCATTCGCGAAGCCATCATCCGGCATTCGCCCGTCCCCATCGGCACGGTTCCGATTTACGAAGCGATCTCGCGCGTCAAGCGCGTCGAAGATCTCACCGCCAGCGTGATGCTGGAAGTGATCGAAGAGCAGGCGCAGCAGGGCGTGGATTACATGACGATCCACGCCGGCGTGCTCATTCAGTATGTGCCCATGGTTTCGAAGCGCATCACGGGCATCGTCAGCCGTGGCGGCGCGATTCTTGCCCAATGGATGACTCACCACCACAAGCAGAACTTCCTCTACGAATGCTTTGAGGACATCTGCAAGATTTTCGCGAAGTACGACGTAAGCTTCTCCCTGGGAGACGGCCTGCGTCCCGGCTGCCTCGCCGACGCGAGCGATGAAGCGCAGTTCGCCGAACTCAAAACCCTGGGCGAACTGACCCGCATCGCCTGGAAGCACGACGTGCAGGTCATGATCGAAGGCCCGGGCCACGTACCCATGCACAAGATCAAGGAGCAGGTCGATCTCGAAAACGAGTGGTGCGACGAGGCGCCGTTCTACACGCTGGGGCCGCTGGTCACCGACATTGCTCCCGGCTACGACCACATCACCTCCGCCATCGGAGCGGCCATGATCGGATGGTATGGCGCTTCGATGCTCTGCTACGTCACGCCGAAAGAACATCTCGGCCTGCCCAATGAAAAAGACGTGAAAGACGGAATCATCGCCTACAAAATCGCCGCCCACGCCGCCGACGTAGCCCGCCAGCGTCCTGGAGCCCGCGACCGCGACGACGCCCTAAGCTATGCCCGCTACAAATTCGACTGGGAAAAACAGTTCGAACTTTCTCTCGACCCCGAAACCGCCCGCTCCATGCACGACGAAACTCTCCCCGAAGAGGGCTACAAGACCGCAGCCTTCTGCTCCATGTGCGGCCCGAAGTTCTGCTCGATGAATTACTCCAGCAAAGTGGACGAATACAACAAGCAGGTGCATGGGCTGGAGAAGAAAGACTACTCGGGGCTGGTGGAGAAGCTGGTTACGATCAAGTAACTCACGTACTGATGAAGAGGAAGGCCAACCGTGAACACAGGGAACGTGGAAGCTCTCCTAAGAAATCCGACTAGGAGAAAACGCACGCCAACAAGTACCGTGGGCCGGGGCCGGAGTGTCAAAGAGATCGCCGTTAGCGACATTGACGTAACAGTTTGGTCGGATGAGCTTATTTCCGTCCAACTTGGCGACAGCCTTGAGCACTATCAGCAGTGGGATACGCCGACGGTGATCGTCTCTGATGGCGGCTACGGCGTCCTTGGCTTTGAGGGCGACACATCAGATCACCTGAGCCTGCCCGAATGGTATGAGCAGCATATCGCCGCCTGGTCGAGGCACGCGACGCCAGCCACGACGCTGTGGTTCTGGAACTCAGAGATCGGATGGGCAGCCGTTCATCCAATTCTGGAGAAGCACGGTTGGCGCTACGTGAATGCCAACATCTGGAATAAGGGGAAGGGCCATATTGCGGGTAACGTCAACACCGCCAAAATTCGACGTTTCCCCGTCGTCTCTGAAATGTGCGTGCAGTATGTCTACGAAGCCCGTGTAAATGGCCTTGCGCTTAAGGTGTGGCTACTACAAGAGTGGAGGCGTTCCGGCCTTCCTGCCCGGAAGGCGAATGAAGCGTGCGGCGTTGCGGATGTTGCCACGCGCAAATATCTCGACCAGGGCCACCTCTGGTACTACCCACCGCCTGAAATGTTCGTGAAGATGCAGGAGTACGCTAACGCTCACGGCGATCCCGCAGGACGGCCATATTTTTCCATAGACGGGAAGCGGCCAGGTACAGCAGAACAATGGACCGCCATGCGTTCCAAATTCAACTGTCCCCACGGCTTCACCAACGTGTGGGAACGCAACGCTCTCCGCGGCAGTGAGCGGTTTAAGAACAATGGCGATAGCGGCAAGGCGATCCACCTAAACCAAAAGCCGCTTGATCTCGTGACCATGATTGTCAAGGCTTCATCAGATGAGGGTGACGTAATATGGGAGCCGTTTGGCGGCCTCTTTACGGCCTGTCTCGCGGCCCGCAACAGCGGACGCCGGGCCTTTGGAGCCGAGATTGACCCTACGTATTTCCATTACGGGGTGAACCGCCTCATTGAAGAATCTCGCCAATATTCTCTTCCCGGATGTCGAAACGCTCTGCCAGAGCTTGACGAATAGTAGTTGCAGTCTTCTTGCTGATCGCCGACTCTTTCGTGGCCCGGAGCAAACGGCCCCACTGCGCGATAGTCAGTCCGTGAAGCGTCGTGCCAAGCACCCGCTGCTTGAACTCCTCGATTCCGCTGTGAACAATGCGGTCCGTTTTTGCGAAATTCGTGTCGCCCCGGTAAGGGAAGCGGCTGGTGAGTTGACTCAGCAGCGCCTGATACTCCGGTGTGGGTCTGTATTTTCTGCCATTTTTTCCCCAACTCCCCACCAATCTTCGGGCCTTTTCAAGCTGTGCTGCAGACCCTTGCCATCTGAAGCCGTTGGTGTTCGTCTGCTGAAGATTGCGTGTTCGCGCCGTCGTATCCCCCGGTTCGAGCACGAGGTATTCAGGGGGTTTGTGATAGTGGTTGTCTCGCGCCTCCGCGATTGAGCGCGCGGAGACAATGCACACATCGATAATTTTTGGTTTTCCGAAAATTAGCTGATCCGGCAGCCAGGCGAGCATGCACACGTTCGTCTGGTCGCGTTTAAAGTGATTTTGGCTGTCCTTGAAACGCGCCGTGATCTCGGTTGCCAGCGGGAACCACGCTTTGATCTCAAAGCCGGGCGTCGGGGTGATTGTTGGCCCTACGAAAATCGTATCCGGGAAACCAGGATCTTGCCGTTGCCACTCACCCAACTCGTGGTACTCCGGCTGGTTGTTCAAGAACTCCACGGTATTGAACTCGATCAGATTCCCCAAAAGCGGCGACAGCTTCGAAACCACCTTTGAGAGATTGACCGCAGCATCGGGAGAGATCGGCTTTGATATCGTCAATACATCGAACACATGACCGGCCAAACCCAGTAAGTGCTTCGATGCCGATTCCAATATTTCCCTGTACGCCGCAGGCATCAAAACAGCTCCTTCGGATTTACTTCCAAGGCTTCCGCGATTCGGTGGACGTTAATGAGACTGATGTTTCGCTCGCCGCGCTCTACTCCGCCGATGTACGTCCGGTCGAGTCCGCAGGCCAGCGCTAGCGCTTCCTGAGAAAGCCCTTTCCGCTTTCGGATTTGGCGCACACGTTCACCGAAGCGCTTTTGAATCAGCAATTCCCGTCCCTCGTTCATCGGAGCAATGGGATCACTATGGATGACAATAAGTCCACGGACTTTAAGTACCGTGTCACTTACTTCTCTCTATTGGGGGTGTGGCAGGGTGTCCTGTCCAAGCTCCGATTGGGGGCGGGGTCGTTCGTGCTACCGTAACCGCATGGCGAAGTCGAAGAAGTTCGATTTAGAGAATCCCACTCCCGTCGTCGATGATGAAGACGAGGAAACGCTCGCCGCCATTGATGAAGGAATGCGGGACGCTGAAGCCGGTCGAACCGTGCCTGCAGAAGAAGTCCGACGCCTTTTACCTGAACTCCACGCCTACCAGAACGCTCTGGTTCGCAAGGGGCTGGAAGAGATGCGGAGAGGCCGCGTCGTAAGCCACGAGAGAGTCGTAAAGCGGCTCAGGCCGGAGGCCTTCTAAGCGTTAACCCTTTTCATCACAAACAGCCGGTGAGCGCCGTCACAGACGTCAAACCCGCCCTGCGCGACAATAGTCATCTGATTGGGGCAGTTTCAGGTGTGCCCGTCTCCCATGACGGATCCCGAAGCTGCCCCAAACCCATTTTCAGCGCTCTTTGACAACCTAAGTCCTTATTCCGGAATATTTTACCTATAAGTCCTTTAAACCCAAAGATTTTGCGGGAATTTCTGCCTAACCCTATGATTCCAAAAGACCGGGGGGAGGGGGGGTACCCGTAAAATATTGGTTATTACCTTCAAGGTAAACAGGCAGGAATAGATGCAAGGAGCGGGCACCCGGCTTCTCGTGATTCACCAGCATCTGCCTTGGGAATTGCTACTTCAGATCCGAGGAGTGCTTAACGCCGGAGTCCTGCTTTGCCGCTTTCGGAGCTGGCTTGTTGTTGAGATAGGTAACGGTATTCGCTGCGATCACGCCGCCGCGTTGCTTGCGCGAACTCGGATGCCGGCGAGCGAAACGTTCCGCCGGCTTGGCTTTCGAGGCAGGCTTGCCGACTGTGCGTCCGTCTAAATAGGTGACGGTGTCGCGCGCGATCAAGTCGTCACCGTGCCTGCGTGAAGTCCTGGCCCCACTGCCGGCGGTCGCAGCGGTCGCGGCTCCGGCCTTCGCGACTTGCGATTCCTTCGGCGCGCGGTCTGAATTCCCTTCCGATTTTATGGCTGGTGGCGACATTGCCAAAACGGAGACTTGTCCCGGAACTTTTTCCGTGTCCTTTTCGGGATCAGCGGCGCTCAACAAGTTCACCTCGGTTGACCCTGCCGCGACTTTCTCCGCCGGCGCTGCTCCGGAACTCTGAGCGGAAGGTTTGCCGGTCTGGCGCATACCGAACCCGACGATCAGGGCCAGCAGCACCACACTGGCAAAAGCCAGAGCAGCGCGCCAGAACCATTCCGCGGGGCGATCGCGCTGCTGCGGCTCCCGCGTTGGCCGGACCCGCGTTGGCCGGACAATCGTTGGCTGGACAATCGGCTGCGCAGTCGGCCGGGCAATCGTTGGGGCCTCCACCGCAAAATGGCTCGGCGTTTCCACCGGTAGCGATGGCGATGGATCCAGCGGCGAGATCAGACGCGCGCCTTCTTCGGGATCGAATCCGGGATCGAGTTCGGGATCGCGCAGAATCTCGGCTGCCGGGGAAACGTCTTTGGGCGCTGGTTGCGGAGCTTCCGCAGGTAGCTCCACATCTTCGAGGCTCGGCTCGGCATTGAAGCTGACAGGCTGCTCCGAAAGGTGAACCACCTCACGAGGCTCCGGCGGCCTGCGAAGAAAGTCGCCCATCGGCGCTTTCAAATGATGCAGAAATTCAAGCGAAGCCGACCGCTCGCCATCGTGTGCTTCCACGCTCGCGATCAACTGATCCCCAGGACCGGTATCGACCCGCAATTCCAGATCGGCAAGATTGTCGGGGATCGATTCGGGAGAAACAATTTCGACGGCGTAACCGCGGGCAAGCAGATCCAGCGCCAGCTCTTGCGAGCACAGATGAGAGCGCGTAATGATCCTTGCCAGTGCCATAGCTCGTATCGCCCTCGGCGTTTACCTTGGCGCACGGTTGAAGCGGAGCCCTGTAACAGTCCGTGGTGCAAAGTAGCCCTGCCAGAAGCAAGACTGATTATGCGCAAATATCTTCTCCGAATCGTGATCGCGAAAAATGTTCACTTTTGCACACTTGTACAAAGATGCGGTCGTGGACTATAGCAATGCGAACCTACTAATGTGCCGCGATGGGGGCCTCTGCAGGGAGGGCGCGCAGATGGACTACTGTTGTAAACGTGGGCGCAGGCCGTGGCGGAAACCACACCGCGAGTTCCGAGGTTAACAGCCCGTGGTGCAAGTACGGTTCGTATCAGGGCACGCCCTCAGGCATGCCGTAAGTGCTGCGTTATGAGAGCGCCTTCAGACGCTGAGGCCGGAGATTGGAGTTTCACCGCGGGCTCCTAATACTACTGTGTTAGAAAGTAGATACCGGCTAACAAAAAGCTGGGGTTCCCGCACAACTCTCCATGCTAAGGTGCTGCTCATGAGCGCCCACTGTGTGGCGCCAGGCGCCCAAGCGAAACGCTTTGCGGCCTATCTCGATCG
>JBEKDG010000064.1:0-21031 GCA_050014475.1 Terriglobales bacterium
AAAACCAATCACCCCTCTAAGAATGAGGTGGGGCTGGATGCAAGTCACCACATCCACGTCTCCCCGGAGGGGAGGGGGAAGTATTTTTTTCTTGACATCCTCTTTCATAGGATGAGTGTAATCGCGATGTTACAACAACAATGCGTTTAGAACGTCCAAGCAAAAACCTGATTTGCAGTCCTCTACCTAAAAGCAGAAGAATTAGCTGGGTGAATCCGTGCTGAACACCGCAACGGCCGGGCCGGACTCGGCGAACGGTTCGAGGGGTGCCGAGGTTCTGGGCACGGGCTGGCTTTGGTAGGGATGGTTAACATCCTTTGAAGGGGTACCTAAACTTGAAGAAGTGGGGCCTCCGTTCTAGATGTGACAGAGTTGGATCGGGCATTCCGGGAAAGGATTCACCATTGGCCACCGACTACGCACAGCTCACCGAGAACCTTCTCCGCTTCTACGACTTCACGAATAAGGTCGTGCTTTTCGTCGGGGCGGGAGGGAGGCAACTCCTCGACCCCTCCGCCGGAACAAAGAAGCTGATCGCCATTGATCAGGATGTCGACGCCCTTAGGGAACTAGCGGCGAACGTTGCCGCAAAGGGCATACAGGATTCCGTGGAGGTTGTTGGCGGCAAGTTCGAGGATGTCGCACTGTCAGGCGATGTGGTCTATTTCGAATTTTGTCTGCACGAGATGGCCGATTCCCAGAAGGCGCTGACCCATGCCAAGAATCTGGCACGCGATATCGTGGTATTCGACCATTCGCCCGGCTCAGAGTGGATCTTCTACGGTGCGGAAGAGGACAAGGTCCGCCGCAGCGCGCAAGCCATGGAGCGCTTCGGCTTGCGGGGCCGCGAGAGGTTTCACACGGAACAGCGGTTCGAGGACTACGCCGAACTCCTCGCCAAGGTGAGGGCGCAAGGGCCTACGGCAATCCAGCGCACGCAGCGCTTTGCAGGTGCCACGAACATCGTCATTCCCATGCGCTACGAACTCAACCTCTTGTAGCAGAACAAAGAGTTTCGCCATTTATAGGTCTTTCGTTCACGCATGAGCCGCTAAAGGCGTTTACGCTAATGACTCAGTTGTTGGTGCAATGGCGATTTTGCAACAGTTACCAGTTCGCTCAATTTACCAAGGCGAAGAACCAAACAAAAATCCCCGACCAAGCAGAGCTTGAGCGGGGCACCCCGGCACCTGTGGGGCATCCATCGGGATGAAGTCAAAATCAGGTCGGCTTTAAGACGAGAACATCTGCGTCAGATGAGTGATGCGCAGCAATTCCAGCACGCCAGATGTCACGTTGGCGAGTTCAAGGATGCATAGCCGTTGCTTGATTGCGGACGCCTTGAGGCCAACCAGCGCTCCGAGGCCCGCGCTATCCAGATGTTTTACATCGCCAAGGTCGATAATGATGCGACCGCCAAGAGGAATGAGGGGCCTCACCAGTTCTTTTATCTCACCCGCGGTGTCACTGACCAGCTCGCCATGACACGTGATTGTCGTCACTTGATTCCCGTTTTCATCTTTATCTTTCGACTTCTCAAGTTCACAGTGGAACGAACCATCTCGTGCCATAGCTCCGCCGTCTCCTTTAGCGAGAGTGATGAGCGCCTGACCGACCTGGACAACTCGAAACCTGCTGCCTACCGCGCTGCGTCATTCGCAAGTGAACGATCTCGATCTTCATTCTGTTCTCCAATCTACTTCGTGTAGCCCCTTGTGGCTCAGTCGGTTCGTCGACCTATGGGGATTGTAGATTAAGACAACAATCCCGTGATTTTATACGATGGTTGATGAAATCAGGCGTTTACACCAACTGACAATTACTGGTGAGAAGGCAATGTTGGCCAGCCATCGTCAGATCGGGGCGAGACCCGTTGAGCCCGTTCCTTCACGCAATCGCGCTTCCGCAATTCGCGCCGAACCCACTGGCAACTGGGTGCCGCCAACTGTTCTAAACCTGTGCACCCCTTGTGCAAATTCCGCCCGCCGAGCGCAACCGCGTCCAGCGCAATTTTCCGCCCCCCGCTCAAACCCCGCCGCTCGTGCGCCAACCGCAGTTACCCTCGACCCATACTTGATCCGGATTCATCACATCGCATCAGCGGGCGAAAATTCCACCGTTGCACAATTCTTATGGTATTGACCCGCTCTCTTAGTGCGCGTACAGTCGCTCCACTTGAAACGAACATCCGCCGAGCGGCGACCCTGCTCGGTAAAAACCTGAAACCTGAAAGCTAGTGTCGGGTTCCGGAAATACGCGGCATGAATTTGATTTGTCATCCTGAGCGAACCGGGGTCCCCAGCGCGCCCGCTTTTGGCGCGATGGGGTGGAGAAGCGAAGGACCTGCTGTTTGCCGGCGCCATCGGAAAACTGACGGTCCAGCTTCACTTTAAGATTTGTCATCCTGACCCTGAGCTAAGCCGAAGGGGAAGGATCTAGTGCGTTGCGAACTCAGATACACAGGTTCCTCGCTTCGCTCACCATGACAGTTGGATTTATGCCGCGACCTTGCGGGACACGAGACCAGAAGCAAACACCGAGCCCTTCCGAGGGGTGAAAGAAAGCACTTATGAATTTCGAAAACCAATGGACCGTGTACCGCACCCGTTTTCTGGTGCGCGCTCGTCAACTCACCGAACCGCTCGTCTTTACCGACACTCTCGGCCGCGAACAATCCGGCCGGCCCGGCGACTACCTCGTCGAGTCCTCTGGCGGCATAAGACGGATCATCACCCAAGTCCTCTTCGAAGACATCTACGTGCCTCTCGCGCCCACGCAACTCTGCTTCCCGGGCGCAAGAGTTCAAACGGGAGTCCAAACCGATGGAGCGCCCACCGTCCTCGCCCGGCCCGTGTCCCGCGCTTCGCCAGAAGATCGCGCCCGTGCCACCGCATAACGCCAGGTTTCAAGGTTTCAAAGTTTCAGAGTTTCAAGGTTCCAAAAGCGCCCGATATGTTCAGACTTTGAAACCTTGAAACCTTGAAACTTTGAAACCTGGTTCCACTTTCCCAACTCGGTACCCTTAACACTTTCGGGCTACAACATGTTGCGTTTCCCTCTTGACAGGCACCATATACGGGAGTACTTTAGGCATCCCAGAGCACTTTTAGCAGACCTCCTTTAAAGGGGGCAACGACCATAAACACAGGGGCGAGACTCCAAGCTGAGGTGACTTTGCGGCTCCCCCTTCACGGGAAACCATCCCTCCATAGTGGATGGAAAAGCAGCTGGAAACTCGCGGTGACTCCCCCCGGTCTGGCCCTGCCAGGCATCCCCTCGGGGGGATTCATCAACAGAATTGGAGCGGATTCAGCGTTGCTCTAGCCCGCTCGTGTAGCGACGGGGCTTGCCCCGTCTCCGCAGGCGGCGTCAAAACTCAGGTTTTGACTTTGTTTTGTTTGACTTTGTTTTGAAGGGGCGCGGCTTCAGCCGCGCCGTAAGCTCTTCGAAATTGGATGCCCCTTTAGGGGCTGCGCGCCGGGAAGCATAAGCCATCTGTTTCGCCGCGCCGCCGTACGCATTTTGAGAAATGAGTAAAGCGTGTTTCATAAATGGTTCTGGGCAGGTTCTTGGGAAGGGTTGGTTTCAACCATGAAACCTTGAAACCATGAAACTTTGAACCCTGTTGTTTAGATCGACCGCTTTTTGCCATCATCTAACTAGGAGAAGGATATGCCCGAAGTGCGCGACCAAATCAAAACTCAATCCGCCGCCAGCACTACTAATAAGAAGGCCCCCGGCCTCACCTTCCGCCGTTTTTTCACCAAGCCCGGTGTCTCCTCGTACTCCGAAGTCGAGTGGGAACTCCGCAACGCCCAGATCACCGACTCCCAGGGAGGCATGATCTTCGAGCAGAAAAATGTCGAGGCCCCCAAAGACTGGTCCATGACCGCGACCAACATTGTCGCCTCGAAATATCTTCACGGACAGATCGGCACCGATGAGCGCGAAACCGGCGTGCGTCAACTGGTCGCCCGCGTCGCCGAAACCATTCGCGACTGGGGCATGAAAGACGGATACTTCCGCTCCTCCGAAGACGCCGCCACCTTCCACGACGAACTCGTGCACCTGCTCCTCCGCCAGTACGCGGCCTTCAACTCGCCCGTCTGGTTCAACGTCGGCTGCGAGCGCGTCGAGCCTAAATCCGACGCCACCAACTGGCATTGGAACTTCACCACCCAGCAAGTGGAATTCGGCGCCACCGGATACACGCGCCCGCAGTGCTCCGCCTGCTTCATCAATTCGGTGAAAGACTCGCTCGATTCCATCCTCACCCTGGCCAAGACCGAAGGCATGCTCTTCAAGTGGGGATCCGGTACCGGCACCAATCTCTCCCCGCTGCGTTCCTCCACCGAAGTGCTCAGCGGAGGTGGCACCGCCAGCGGCCCGCTCAGCTTCATGAAAGGTTTCGACGCCTTCGCCGGCGTCATCAAGTCCGGAGGCAAGACCCGCCGCGCCGCCAAGATGGTCATCCTCAACATCGACCATCCCGACATCGTCGACTTCATCGAGTGCAAAAGTAAAGAAGAGGCCAAAGCGCACGCGCTGGTAGCGCAGGGTTACGACGGATCGCATCCCGACTCCGACGCTTACAGCTCCATCTTCTTTCAGAACGCCAACAACTCCGTCCGCGTCACCGACGACTTCATGGTCGCGGTCATGCGCGACACCGATTTTTCCACCCGCTCCATCGTTGACGGCCGCGTAGTCAACACCTACAAAGCCAAAGACCTGCTGCAGAAAATTTCCGAAGCCACCTGGCAATGCGGCGATCCCGGCATGCAGTACGACACAACCGTAAACCGCTGGCACACCTCAAAAAACACAGCAAGAATCAACGCCAGCAATCCCTGCAGCGAGTACATGTTCCTCGATGACTCCGCCTGCAACCTCGCCAGCCTGAACCTGCTGAAGTTCGCGCCCAACGGCACGTTCGACGTCGAAGCCTACCGTCACGCAGTAGACGTAGTAATCACCGCCCAGGAAATTCTGGTGGACAACGCCGGATACCCCACCGAAATCATAGGCAAGAACTCGCACGACTATCGCCCGCTAGGATTAGGCTATGCCAACTTAGGCGCGTTGTTAATGGCCGCGGGCCTACCCTACGACAGCGACGCCGGACGCGACTACGCCGCCTGCGTAACCGCCATCATGTGCGGCGAGGCGTATTTGCAGTCCTCGCGCATAGCCGAACTCTGCGAGCCGCTGTGCCCCATCACCGACACAGTTCAAACTCGCCTCGGAGTAACCACCGCGGAAAACATGCCCGGAGCCGCCTGCCCCGGCTGGTACATAAATCGTGAGCCTTTCTTAGACGTAATAAGGATGCACCGAGCCAGCGTAAACAACATAGGCAGTGGTACGAATCACGTAGGGACGGCCGCCCCCGGCCGTCCAGCCGAGCGCAGCTCGGCAGCCGCTCAACTGTCCGAACTGATCGACGCCTCGAAGCAGTGCTGGGACGAAGCCCTCGCCCACGGCGAAAAACACGGCTACCGCAACTCCCAAACCACAGTTCTAGCCCCAACCGGAACGATCGGCTTCATGATGGACTGCGATACGACCGGCATTGAGCCGGACCTGGCGCTAATCAAATACAAGAAGTTAGTTGGCGGCGGCATGATCAAGATCGTCAATAACACCGTTCCCGGAGCGCTCTTCAAACTTGGTTACACCCACGAACAAACCGATGCGATCGTGAGTTACATCGACGCTACTGGCACGATCGAAGGTGCTCCGCATGTGAAAGACGAGCATCTCGCGGTGTTCGATTGCTCGTTCAAGCCGGCCAAGGGCACGCGTTCCATTCACTACATGGGACATCTGAAGATGATGGCCGCCGCGCAACCATTTATTTCGGGAGCGATCTCGAAGACCGTGAACCTGCCGAATGCAGCCACGGTTGACGATATTTCGGAGGCCTACATTCAGGCCTGGAAGCTGGGCCTGAAAGCGGTCGCGGTGTATCGCGATGGCTGCAAGCAGTCGCAACCGCTTTCGGCGGCCGGAACCAAGACGGCGCAAAGTGGTGGTGTGGAGCGGGCGCCCTCGCCCGCTGCCGTTCAAGAAGACGACAACCTCGACGCCCCGCCGCGCGCCGTGCGTCACCGCTTGAAAGAAGAGCGCATGTCGGTCACGCACAAGTTCAACATCGGAGGCCACGAGGGTTACGTCATCGTCGGCCTCTATCCCAACGGCGAGCCGGGTGAGATCTTCATCAAGATGGCCAAGGAAGGCTCAACCGTTTCCGGCCTGATGGACAGCTTCTCCCTAACCACATCCATCGCGCTGCAGCACGGCGTTCCGCTGAGGCTGCTCTGCGAGAAGTTCGCGCACACGCGCTTTGAGCCCAGCGGCTGGTCGAGCCATCCCGAGATCGGCTATGCCAAGTCAATCGTGGACTACATCTTCCGCTGGCTGCACCTGCGCTTCCTGACCGGACAGCAGCAGATGCTGTTCGACAACCTGCGTCCCAAGTCCTGGCCCGCTCCGGAAGGTGTTGGCGAACTTCCTTCGATCGGCTCCGTCGATCCTGGTGTGGGGCGGGCGCCCTCGCCCGCCGCTGGTTCCATCCACGCCGCCGACGCCCTCGCCGGCATGATCGACATGGGCGACGCTCCCAGCTGCTCGTTCTGCGGCTCCATCATGGTCCGCAACGGCAGTTGCTACAAGTGCATGAGCTGCGGGAGTACGAGCGGCTGCAGCTAACAAGTTCTTGTGGAGGAACGGGCGTCCTTGCCCGTCCGTTCTCTGGAGGGGAGAAAACTGTGAGGTCTCAGCTTTTCAGTGAAAACGCGGGTACCCCCCTCCCCCCCTATTTTTTTGATCTATTAGAATCAACGGGTTACCCGTAAAATCCTCATCGAAAAGGACTTACATGGAAAATATTCCAGAATAAGGACTTAGCGAATTCAACCAAGGCGCCGGATGTAGGGAGAGCGCGATCGACGGAACTTAAATTGTCAAAGGGATCCTAGGTGGCCCTGGGGCCAGCGGAGAGGATGGTACCCGTCAATTGGAGACACCCCCACCTTTCCCCACTCTGGAGAAATCTTCACACAGATGGGATGGAAAGTCTGTGACGCTGAGCATGGCAGGTTGTGATGAAAAAGTCAGGTTCGTTGGCGCTAAGCCGGACGCGGCTCGACAAAGATTTTGGGAAGGGCACGGCTTCAGCCGTGCCACAACAAGAACCAAACTTCGACGGCTTTAGCCGCTGAGGTAAGTGGCACCAAAGTGGTCTATGAACAATTAGTCCGGGTTGGTAGATAATTAGGTCGGACCGAGGGGGCCATGGAGGAGGGAATCCATGGCCCTTTTTGATGCCCTCAAGAAAGATACCTACGTGCAACTGGCAAGAACTCGGATTGGAGCGAGTGATTTATGGTCAGTTCTATACAGGCTGAATTGGAGCGACAAGCTGCGATAGACAAGGCAAAAGTTAAAGGGCCTGTGGCTCAGGTTGCATCGGAATACGTCTTCAGCAATTCGGATCGCCTTCTTGGGTTGGTTTTGAAGCTGGACTTTGCGGAATCGCATTTTGCCACGTGTGATCCATGGAAAAGACGCTGCGGCGGCGTCCCGAGGGGGTCCTTCGTTTTGTTCAAGGTGGATCCGTCCGCCGTTGGTGTGGAAGGAATAGAGTTTTGCTCTCGACTCATACTTGCGAGGGTTAAAGATTCCGCGCCAACGCCAGTCGATGCTAACGTCCAGCAAACGCTTTTCCAAATGCACAAGCTCCAGGCCTCCCCGGACCCCATTACGCAGAAGGATTTTCAGTGGGGCGCTTTGTCCGCGTCCATCGTTGGTACGTATTTCGATGAAGAACTGGAGGATGGGACATTCCGCATTGGATTCGGTAATGACGTTGACACATTCCTGTCTCCTTTCTCCTACGCTGTTTACATGCCGACTGAGGAGCATTTGGCTGCCCTAATCAATTCGTTTGTGCGAACATCCAAGCCTGTAGAGATTGGCAGGTTGCGTTACACGGAAACACCTTCGCCTGAGAAATCCAAGATTGTCCCGATTCTGATAGATCCAAAAGACCTGGTCGGCGAGCCGAATGCGGCTCAGAGGCTCGCGAATTTTGGGAAAACGAGATACGGAAAATCGAACAGTAGCAAGATCATCTCGACCGCGGTCTTCGAGTCAGGACTGAATGTCGCACAGGTGTTTTTTGATCCTTCAGGCGAATACACGTATATCAACGACCAAGATGGCACCAGCCTTTTCGCTCTTAACCACAAGCGGGCCGTTCGCTATTCACTGTCGCCTAAGGAACGCGAAGACGAGCGAAAGTTGGGCCTCGAACTCCCCAGAGCGCTCAAGCTGAATTTTTACGAGTTCCCGTCAGTCGGACACGGTCTTATCCAGGCCCTATGGGGCACTGAGAACGACACGACGCCGGGATATCTGAGACCCATTCTGGACTGGTTTCCCGTGGATCCGCACGAGGCTCCAAAGAGAAGTGATATTAGTGAGTTTAATCACTACTGGCGAACGATGGGGATGTGGTACGCGCTATTGCGTAAGGCCGGATTTGAGGCTCCTCAGGGCACATCGGCGCCAATTACTTTTCAAAAACACACAAAGGCAGACCTAAAGAATGTGGCGGGAGTCGCCCTCGAAAAAGAAGAGTTCTCGGAAGCAGGTCAGCCTATCTCGGTACTGCCCGCCATCTACAAGCGAGTTTCGGAACTGCATCGAGGTCACCCGGAGGAGAAGGACTGGTTCGCGCCTTCCAAGGACGGATCGTCATATTTCAATGACACGGAACTTAAGCTTCTGGAGGTTCTTGAGAACAAGAACAGTTGGACAGGACACAACTACATCCGTCCTTTCAACAAATATCATTCCCCGCTTGGCAGTTCTGTGTTTAAGGAGATCTCCGATCACATTCGTAACGGACGGTCAGTGTTCATAGACCTCTCACAAGGAAACGAGGCTGTTCGCAGGAACATGGTCGACCGGATCTGTCGTGACGTCTTCAACACTCAGAATCGTGATTTCAATTCCGACAGCGGTGTGGGGGACCGGTTTGTTATGTTGCACTTCGAAGAAGCGCATAGATTGTTCAGAGCTGACGATAAGGACTTGAACAGCATTTACAATTTGCTCGCCAAAGAAGGCGCAAAACTAAATATAGCGATGGTCTATTCCACCCAGTCGATGACGACGATCTCACCTGACCTCCTGAAAAATACAGATAATTTTCTCATCGCGCATCTGGACGACGACCGCGAAACACGCGAGGTCGCTAGAAAGTATGCATTCCGTGACGTGGCTGAGGATGTGCAGAGAATTCAGTCAAAGGGATTTGTGCGGATGCTAACGCGTAGCCATCGCTTCGCCTTACCCGTACAGATTCATAAATTCAAAGCGCCTGATAAGCACTGAGCCGGGTGGACGAACGTGAGCTATGTTGATCCCAAAACCGGATATCCGATTGAGCTTGCAAATAAAGTGGGACATATCAAGCTCGTCCAAGACCCGATGATACAGAGACTGATTGAGTGCTTCGAAGACACTCGCCCCACGGATGCCGTCGCGCTCCCCGTTCCTGACGGACGTGTTGACTTGTCCGCAGGATGTCCCATCGTTCAGATAGTCACCGTAGACGGAGGGCAACAGGCGGTCCCCAACATTGCTAGACCCGAGCGACAGATTGGGTTCATTCAGGTTGCAGCACAGATGGTACGGGTAGAGACGCTTGATTACTTGAAAGCACACCCGCTCGCGGACCCTCGCGACGTCCGACAGTTACTTTCGAAGTTTACGGATCACACCCTTGCAGCATTACCAATCGCTGGCATGCATATGCCCAAAATGACCGTGCGGGAATCGATACGAGAAGCGATCCACCGGTTTCTTTCAACCTATCAGCTCTATGACGCTTTGCGCTTTTTGGTTTATCGGGAATGGCGCGCCGCCGACAAAGACGTTGACGTGCCGCAGATGGACTGTCTGAACTGCAACGCTACTGTTCTCCTACCGAGACATGCTATCGAATTTGTATGCGAATCGTGCTCGCACGGCCATAAGCTAGGCGATTACCTGCTTATGTCCACTGATGATTCTGAAGAAATGGGCCGCTTGGAACTGGTTTCGAGTTTTCGATCTGCGCTTGAAGTGCTAGCTTTGTTCTCGACCATCGCGAAAGCGCGAGAGCACCCAGCCGTTATGGATCGCACATTGTTCTTGCTTGATGGGCCGCTCCTGCTTCGGGCCAACCTGGCACGATTGGTTGAACCTATCCGAGATTTCGTGGCAGATCATCGCGCTGCAGGAAGGAATATCTATCTTGTGGGCGTCGAAAAGGGGGGCGACATCCGCGCCTATGCGGACGAAATTAGCGCTGGTCTAACGGAACCTGGCGACTACAAAATTCTGAGCTTCCCGTTCATAGTGGAACAAATCTCCGGCAGGAGATTCAATAGCAACACATACCGCAATCGTGTGAACTATGGGGCGAAGGTTATAGTGAGGCTAGGGGTTAACCATGTCGTAGTGCTTAACGTCCCCACCGGCGCGTTTGCTCTGGATCCTACCGTGGTTGATCTCGTAGGATTTGAGGCGATCGTCCGCATTCTCTCGAAGGTCGTGAGCTATCGGTACGAAAATGCGCTGATTCCTGTCGTTCTCATTAACGAAGCTGCGTCAATTTCAAACCAGCCATCGGGCGGCATACTTGAGCAATTTGTTAAAAAAATTCTTGATGGAGCCGACTGAAGCATACCCCAATATGGCCGAATCTCTCAGTACAAAAACACGGTCGGCAAACGAAGGCAAAATCAAAGGTGTACCGTTCTTGAAGTGGGCGGGCGGGAAGAGATGGCTAGCTCCACACCTTCGGCCCTTAATAAACGGATCTGCACGTCTTGTCGAGCCATTTGTAGGCAGTGGTGCGGTCTTCTTCATGGCGGCTCCCCCCACTGGCATCCTGAGTGACATTAATGCCGATCTGGTGGCGACGTTCCGGGCTGTGCGCAATCAACCGGAGGCTCTCCTCAGGCGATTATCTAGCCTGCAAATCAACCTCGATACGTTCGAGAACATGCGGCGGTGGCATCCAACTTCGGTATTAGAGCGTGCGGTCCGCTTGATTTACCTAAACCGAACAGCATTTAACGGTCTATATCGAGTCAATCGTTTAGGAGAATTCAACGTTCCGTTCGGATGCAAGAAGGGAACCCGCCTGTGCGATCGCGATTCCATTAGAAGTGCGTCTAGAGCGCTAGCGAAAGCCCAAATTATTCACCAGGACTTCCGGATCGCTCTTTCGCAGGTTCAGCCAAATGATGTGGTCTATGCAGACCCGCCGTATACCGTGAAGCATGATCACAATGGGTTCAGACGTTACAACGAGACGATTTTCTCTTGGGAAGATCAGCAGGACCTAGCCAACTCTCTTCAAAAACTACTCAAAAAGGGCGTGCGCGTCATAGTTTCGAATGCTCACCATGACACAATCCGCGCCATGTACTCCAAAACGGCCTTCCGCGCCTTCGTTGTGACAAGAACGACGTGCATGGCCGGAAACGCTTCTCGGCGAGGGACATGTCAGGAATGGCTCCTCGTATCTAGGAACTTTGGAGACGCTCTCGGCCAGTTGCAGAGTGTAACTGGGTGGCAAGCTGCCGCCTGACTGTCCGTCGGCACTTTTCGCGGCTTTCGAAAGGTGGCGGGTGGCCCACATCTGGTCGGCAAGATAGCGCACCGTTAGCTAACCTCGGCAGAGTAAGAACCGGGGGTGGCCCACGTCTCGCGGTTTTCGAGACGTGGGACGCTGCGGGATCCTAAGTCCTGCAATCTGACGCCTGACTTTTTCATCACTAACCATCTGTGTCCCCCATCACAGACTTCCAACCCGGCCGATGCGACAATACTGTCCTGATTGGGGCAGTGGCGAGGTGTGCGGTGAACCAAGACGGCCCTCGAAGCTGCCCCAAACCCATTTTCAGCGCTCTTTGACAACCTAAGTCATTGATTCTGGAATACTTTACCAGCAAGTCCTTTAAACTCAAAGACCTGGCGGGAATTTCCTCCTAACCCTATGATTCCACAAGACCGGGGGGAGGGGGGGTACCCCCATACTAAATGGTTAATACCCTTGGAGTAATAGGGCCGGGTGCCCCACTCATCGCGCACTTTGCGATGAGTGGGATTCCACGGCCCTGTCACTCTTGGAATTTTCGAACTCCAAGCTACGATCCTGCCCGGAGTTGGTGCGGGAGGCGGTCTGTTGTTACGCTTGGTGGGCTATGAAACCCAGGCTCTTGCTTCGTCGGATAAAGCTTTTCTTCGTGTTGGTCGCGGTGGTGACCTTCGGAGTGCAGCTCGCCCCGGCGCAGAAGAAACAAGTTGTCTGGAGCGCGGACGAGAAGCCGATCGCGGACCAGATCCATGGGCTGCGCGGGCTCGCGGATGACGTCCGGGCGGGGACTACGAAGGATCTGGCGCTGCAGATCCGCAAGCTGCCCGCGACCGAGAACAAGCTGCGGCTGGCCGTGGGTCTGGCGGGACTGTCCACCGAAGGGGATTTCGGACACAACACACTGCAGGAAGTGGCGACGACGCTGGCCGAGACGTTGCGCGAGCGGCCCGTGCCTTGGGCGAAGCCGAAGAGTTCCGACGCGGGCAGCAACGCCGCACCCGCACGCGAGCCCGCGTATCCATATATTGAGCTCGCCACGCTGGTGCGTTACGAACATGTCGAGGCGTCGCTCAATAATAGTAATGATGAGCAGTTTCGCGCGGCAATGGCCCGGCTGGAGGCGGATGACCGCAAGCGGGAACATCTCGACTTCACGCTGAAAGATCTTTCCGGCAAGACCTGGACGTTTGCGGAACTGCGCGGCAAAGTTGTGCTGGTAAATTTCTGGGCGACTTGGTGTCCGCCATGCCGCAAGGAGATGCCGGACCTGGAGACGCTTTACGAGCGCTTCGAATCGAAGGGGCTCGTGGTGCTCGGCATTTCCGATGAAGAGGCGGCGAAGGTCGAGCCGTTTATCCGCGAGCGCAAGGTTTCGTTTCCCGTGTTGCTCGATCCCGGGCGGAAAGTAAATGAAATGTTTGTGGTAGAGGGGATTCCGAAGAGTTTTGTCTACGACCGGGAAGGGAAGCTGGTAGCGCAGTCGATCGATATGCGCACGCAGAAGCAGTTTCTCGAGATGCTGGGGAAGGCTGGACTGGAGTAAGATAGCGTCCCCGCTGATACCATACTCTTCGTGCGCCCGCTGCTCGACGTCCGCGACCTGACCATTGGGTTTCCGCAGCCCCGTGGAGGGCGTGCCCTCGCGCTGGCCCAGCAGGCGAAGGCCGCCGTTCGCAGTCTTTCATTTTCCATCGCACCGGGCGAAGTCCTTGGACTGGTCGGCGAATCCGGCTCCGGAAAATCCATCACCTCGCTCGCCATCATGGGCCTGCTCCCGCCCGCCGCCATCGTCACGGGCGAAATCACTTTTCAGAACGGCTCCCGGAACGGCGACGGCGCCGCCACACATCTGACCAACCTGCCCTCCGATCAGATGCGCGAACTTCGCGGCTCGCGCATCGCCATGATTTTTCAGGAGCCCATGACCGCCCTCAACCCGGTCATGCGCGTTGGCGACCAGATCGCCGAAGCTGTGCTCGCTCATCACCGCGTGTCCAAAGCGGAAGCATGGCGGCAAGCGGTCGCAGGCATGCGCGATGTTGCCATCCCTGAGCCCGAGCAGCGTGCGCGCAGTTATCCGCACCAGCTCTCGGGAGGCATGCGCCAGCGCGTCATGATCGCCATGGCCATCGTCAATCGCCCGCAACTGCTTATTGCCGATGAGCCCACCACCGCGCTCGATGTCACTATCCAGCAGCAAATCCTCGACCTGCTCAACGATCTGCGCCACAAATTTGGATTGGCGATGCTCTTTATTTCGCACGATCTCGCCGTCGTCTCGCACGTCGCCGATCGCGTCGCCGTCATGTACGCCGGCAACCTGGTCGAGCTGGGCACGAAGGCCGATATTTTCCACGCGCCTGCTCATCCTTATACCCAAGGACTGCTGCGCGCTATTCCTACGCTTGCGACCGACCGCGCCCTTCCGCTCGCGACCATCGAAGGCAGCGTTCCCGCGATTGCGCAACTTCCTTCGGGATGCCCCTTCGAACCTCGCTGCCCGCACCGCGTCACCGCCTGCGCTGTCCAACTCCCGCCGCTCGTTGAAGTCGGCCCTGGACACTGGGCCCGCTGCCCGGTGGTGAATCCGCCAAGAATCTGATAAACATATTTAAAATTTTAAGAAATTGTCATCCCGAGCGAAGCGAGGGATCTGCATTTTACGGCGCACCGCAGATCCCTCGCTTCGCTCGGGATGACAAAGTCTGGCGAATAGAGAGTTGAAGAGCGGGGTCTCACTTTCGCTACGGCTCCGCCCCCCGCCTCGGCGTTTCCTCTCCAGAAAAGTTATAATCCTCGCTTTGTGCGTATCCTTCTTCTCAGCGACATTCACAGCAACCTCGAAGCGCTGGACGCCTGTCTGGCCGCCGCTCCGACCTACGATCTCGTCGTCAATCTCGGAGACACCGTGGGCTACGGCGGCAATCCCAACGAGGTCATTGCCAAAGCGCAAGCTCTCGGACACGTCTTCGTCCGCGGCAATCACGACAAAGCGGTCTGCGGCCTCATGAACCTCGAGGAATTCAATCCCGTCGCCGGCCTCGCCACGCTCTGGACGCGCGACCAGCTCACCCCCCAGAATCTCGAATGGTTGCGCTCGCTCCCCCAGGGCCCCATCCACCTTAACGAACTCCCCGGCATCCAGTTCGTCCACGGCTCCCCCCTCGATGAAGATGAATACATGGTCAGCGCCCGCGACGCCATCGAACCGCTGATCACCATTCCCGTCCCCGTCACGTTCTTCGGACACACTCACCTCCAGGGCGGTTTCGTGCTCACGGGCGAGATCAGCGAAGCCTACCGTCCCGGATATCGCACCGTAGGCCAGCCCGAGTCCTCCGACTGGCCGCTTCGCAAAGATCGCCGCTATCTCATCAATCCCGGCTCCATAGGCCAGCCCCGCGATGGCGACTGGCGCGCCGCCTTCGCCATGTTCGACTCCGAGGCGTGGATTGTGACTTTCTATCGCGTGCCTTACAACCTGCGGGTCGCGCAGGAAAAAATCCTCGCCGCCAATTTGCCGCAGCGCTTAGCCACGCGGCTTGCCACGGGAAGATAGAAAAGAGTAATTTTTGGCGCGTGGAGGGACGGGCCGGGCGCACCGCGCTTCGTTTTTTGAAGGGTGGGATTCCACGGTCGTATCACGCTTGGGATTTCTCGCTGACTCCTGAAGTGCCCCTCGTCCTAAGGGTGCACCGATGATCCCCATCACCCACCCTTTTCGCAAAGTACGCGAAAAGGATGTAGAACCCGCCGCGTCGGAAGCTCGGGATTGTCCTTACTCGGAAGTCTGCAGTCGAGTTAGTGACTGACGAACACCCCCGCCCAAGCGAAGCTTGGACGAGGCACCCTGAAGAGTAGGAGGGGCTACATAAGGGCCACCCACCCGCCTGCCCGCGCAGTATCATCGGCCCGGCGGGGCTTGACTTCCGGTGTTCACGGGGCCTGCCACAACGACCCGGTCGCGTCCTTCCGCCTTGGCGCGGTAGAGAGCCTGATCGGCCGCATGCAACAACTCCTCCCCAGTCGCACCGTGGCCGGGAAAGGCAGAAATGCCGATCGAAAGAGTGATTCTTCCGAGCACTTGTCCAGCGTGCTGCACCGTCAATTGTTTGAGTTCTTCGCGCAAGAGTTCCGCCCGTTTGCAGCCGATATCGATGTCTGCACCCGCCAGAATAAGAACAAACTCTTCTCCGCCATAACGGCAAGCGACATCCTGCCCGCGAGTCCGCTGACTCAGGAAATCACCAAGCGCACGCAGAAGCGTGTCACCCGCCTGATGGCCAAAGGTATCGTTGAACTGCTTGAAGCGATCGATGTCGAGCATGAGGAGCGTCACACACTCCTCGTTGCGGGCAGCACGACGCACCTCTCGTTCCAGGGACTCTTCCATGTAGCGACGGTTGAAAAGTCCTGTCAGGGGATCCCGAATGGACTGACTGCGAAGTACCTCTCGAAGCCTCAGATTCGCCAGCGCCGAGGAAATGCGCTCACCCACGGCGCTGGCTTGGCGGGCGAGAGCTTCCATTTGATTCTCCGCGGATCGGAGAGAAAAATTCGGGGATTGGGAGGGACGCTCCAGGCAAAGCACTCCGAGCGTCTCCCCGTGCGCCGCTAGTGGAACGCAGAGGTAACCGCCCGCGGGAGCCCCGCTGACGTGCGCGCACCGCACAGGTGAGGCCGCATCGTTCACCCGGTGAATCTTGCCGCGCCGCAGCGCCCAGCAGTCGTTTGGGGCGAATGTCTTTTCGGTGGCGAAGCTGTCGCCCCAGGCGGACACTGCTTCCACCATGTTTCGGGAGGCGGTTGTTATGCACAAGGCTCCAGAGGGAGACGATAGAGTCGCGGGCAGGGTGTTGCCGGCGATCTGGCAGGCTTCTTCGACGGTCTGGCAGGATTGCAGGATGTCCACCAGTTCCGTGAGCTTGATCGCCTCTTGAGCGTGTTGCTCCGATTCTCCAAGGGCAATCCTTAACTCCGCGTGTGCCTCTTGCAGGGCGCTTTCCGCCTGCTTGCGCTCGGTGACGTCGCGGATGGCGCAGACCACGTAGTTGCGGTCAAGTTGGACGTATTTCATACTGATCTCCGCCGGGAACGTCGAACCGTCCTTCCGCCGCTGGAGACCCTGGATGATTACGAATCCCGACTTCCGCAACGCGTTGTCCACTTTTGCGCGCACAGGTTCGTTGACAGTGGGATCGATATCATGAACGCTCATGGACAGAAGTTCTTCGCGAGTGTAACCCAGGCTCGAACAGGCCCTCTCATTCACATCGAGTAAGCGCAGAGTTTCCAGATCGACGACCTGAATGGCATCGTTGGATTGATCGACCAACATTCGGAAGAGCTTCAGCTTTTCCTCGGCTCGCTTGCGCTCGCTGATGTCGCGAACGACTGCTTGTAGATACTCTGTCCCAGGAGTGATGACCCGATTCAAGCTCACTTCCGCATCAAAGGGGGTTCCGTCATGACGAACATGTTCCCATTCAAAGAATTGCGGCAGGCCCGTCAGCGCAGCTTGGATTAGCTCTGCCGCCTTTTCGGAGGAAAACCGTCCATCGGGTTGTGTTGACGGGGAGAACTCGACAGGAGAGTGGCCCACGATGTCTTCCTTCCCGCATCGGAAGAGAGTCTCGGCTCGAAGATTGCAGTCCAAGAATCTTCTTTCGTTCATAATCAGAATGGCATCGTTAGCCGTTTCAAACAGGGTCTTGAATTTGGTTTCGCTGTGTTGGAGCGCATCTTCCGTCTGCTTGCGCTCGGTGACGTCTATGAAAGTCACAACAGCACCGATGAGTTGTTTGTCCCGGAACATCGGGTAAGACCAATACTCAGCGGGGAAGCTCCTGCCGTCCTTGCGCCAAACGACTTCGTCGGCGACGTGAATTTCTTCGCCTTTCCGGAGCGCGTCGTAAATTCGGCATTCTCCGGCGGGATACGGCGTGCCGTCGGGCCGCGTATGGTGGATGAGCGCATGCATTGCTTTCCCGCGCAAGTCCGCAGGACTGTCGTACCCGAGCATGCGCACACAGGCAGCATTGCAAAAAGTACACTTGCCCCCCATATCGAGGCCGTAAATTGCCTCGGCGGTGGAATCGAGCAGAAGCCGAACTCGTTCCTCGCTTTGCCGAAGCGACGCTTCCATCCGTTGCCGCTCACCCAGTTCCGCATAGATTGCCGTGTTGGCGGCTAGCAGATCGGCCGTTCGTTCTTCAATACGGTTCTCCAGTTGAACCTGGGATTCTCTTAGAGACTCCACTGCGGATTGCAATTTCTTCCGCGATTCCCTTGAGAACAAACTAAGCACCCCGCCAATCAGCAGGGCGGCCGCAAAAGCACAGCCCCCGCGAAGCACTTGGATGGGAATTCCGCTCCAGCGAAGAAAACTGCCAGTGTTGACCCATGATGCGGGGAAAAAGCTGCCTGCGGGGACAACCAAGCCCGCGGCTAGGGCATAAATTGCGAAGGCGACGGCGAGCCCCTTGATACTGTATGGGGCTTTCCTGGATGCCAGACTTTTGATTTCCGCCGAATTACTGTACCCGAGGAACACGAATGCGCTGAGCGCCGATGCGGGGAAGGCGATTGCGTATCGCGAAGCAATATTCCAGTTCACAATGAAAAGATGCGAAAACCCATTCGCAAAACCGCGGGCCGTGGCCACCACAACAAACGCCGCGGAAAAAACCAGACCGGCAGATCTGGCCCACCGGAATTTCGGCGTCAGTGACGCCATGCCATGAATGCCGAATAGCAGGAGAAAAACGAATGAAACTGTTCCCGCATAGATGCTGAAAATCTCACATCCGTGAAAGAAGCCTGGAGGCCAGTAGGCGGGGCCCAGACTCAGGAACATGTCGGACCACTCCTGAGTCGCGTGCAGTACACCGAAAATGCCCAGCAAAACGACGGAACGGCTTATCCTGAAATCGCTTCCCTGGGTTGGCTGCAGCAGAATGGCAAGTCCAAAGACAAAGAATGCCAAGCCATATCCAAAGAACAGGACCACGAGATGTTCGATGATGAAACGGCTCAACCCGCCCATGTCAATCCCTTGTCATTTGCCGGCATGTCAGCACACACTAAAGACATCGGCAAACGCACCGATGTACTTGACTGGGCGATCTTCCCTTTTCAGTCTTGCACCGGGGTGATGGTCATCTGTTCCCGATGGAGGCTGCCGTCTTTTCGGCCCCACCCTTCGTTTTTTGAAGGCCGGGATTGCACGGTCGTCTCCCGCTTGGGATTTCTCGCTGACTCCTGAAGTGGCCCTCGTCCATCGAGTGCAGCGATGATCCCCATCACCCACCCTTTTCGCAAAGTACGCGAAAAGGATAGGGCACCCGGGTTTCCTCGATCCCGAAACCAAAGCCCGTCCACGTTGTAAACTCACTCCATGCCTTCGCGCTCTTCCGGATCCAGCAATCTTTTTTCTACGCCGAAATTCGCGGTTGCCGCGCACACTGCCCACGTTGATGGCGGAGCTCGCGGCAACCCCGGGCCTGCCGGTTATGGTGTCGCCATCAATGACGCCTCCGGTCATCCGGTCGCCGAGCTTAGCGAATACCTCGGCCACCGGACCAACAACTACGCCGAGTATCAGGGACTGCTTGCCGCGCTCCGCTACGCCGCCGAAAACCAGATCAAGGCGCTCAAGGTGATTAGCGATTCCGAGCTGATGGTGCGGCAGATGAAAGGCATCTACAAGGTGCGGCATCCCGAACTGCGCAAGCTGTATGAGCAGGCGCAGCAACTGGTCCGCCGGCTTGAGCACTTCGAAATCCGCCACGCCCTCCGCGAACACAACCGGACCGCCGATCGGCTGGCGAACCAGGCGATGGATAGAGGACGATAAAAGCTCTCCAGGTTTTGTCATCCCGAGCGAAGCGAGGGATCTGCATTTTGCGGCGAACTGCAGATCCCTCGCTTCGCTCGGGATGACAACTCCTGAAATGTGTCGCAAGTTTTCTCTTCCCTACACGCTGCCCTCCGGATTACCATTGCGCCCTCATCGCCACCACAGGAGGACACAATGATCGGAGCTCACTCGTTTGTTGGAATCAATTTCTGGGCCGTGCTGGTATCCGCCATCGCGACCATGGTGATCGGATTTCTCTGGTATTCCCCCATCCTTTTCGCGACTCCCTGGATGCGCCTGATGGGATTCGACCCCAATGACAAAGCCAAGCTCGCCGAGATGCAAAAAGGAGCAGGCAAAATCTACGGCCTCGCCTTCGTCGCCAGCATCGCGTCCGCCGTAGTGCTCGCCAAGATCATCGACCTCACCACCGTCAACACGATTCTCTACGGAATGAAAATCGGTTTCGCCGTCTGGCTGGGATTCGTAACCACCGTCCAGCTAACCGGCGCGCTATTCGGCAAGCAGCCCACCAAGCTCTACCTGATCAACACCGGATACCAACTGGTGTGCTACCTCGCCATGGGAGCGATTTTGGCGAAGTGGCCGCACTAGAGCCAGGTTTCAAGGTTTCAGGGTTGCAAAGCTTCAAGGTAAAGCATGCCCCATGCTGTTCAGACCGTGAAACTTTGAAACCCTGAAACTCTGAAACCTTTAAACCTGGCCTTATTCTGCCGAGTGATCGTGGACAATCTTCCATCCCTCGGGAAACTTGCGGAAGACGAGCGTGAACAAACCGTGCGGCGTCTTCCCATCCGACATCGTCAGATGAAACTCTCCTCGCACGAATGCCGCCTCCGGCCCCAGCATCTCGATCCGCAGGTTCCGGAATTCGAGCTTTCCCATTTCGCGGCCCGCGCCCCGATAGTTTTTCTTGTAGCGATCGAGCGCCGCCTGCCAGCCCTTCGATTCCTGCGCTCCCGAAAAAAACGTCAGCTCCGCGGAATTCCAATATCCGGTCATAAAGCCGTCCAGGTCCTGCCGGTTCCAGGCCGCCTGCTGCTCCTCAATCACTTTCCGAATCGCCGTGCGGCCGGCATCCCCAGCGTCCTGCGCAACGCCAGAGATGGCCAATGTGGCAATCACCCCCGCCAGCAAAAGCAAATCGCGCATAAGCCCTCCGTGAACATCAGTTTCGCATTATTTCGGATGAAGCGGCCAGATTAGCCGACGCAGAGCATGCCGCGCCACTCCCGCGTGTACGCGAACTCGAGACAGCGCAGCCCACGGAAGGGATCGCTTCTGGAAGCAATTTCATAATGAACCGAAGGGGCAAACTGCCGGGGCCCTCAGGGGCTAAGGCCCGCGTCTTCATTGGCTCTGGCGGCACGGCTGAACAGGCTGCGGAAAAATGAACCAAGGTAGTAATTTCAGGGCTTTTTGAGTCAAAAATACTCCTGTAAGTTGTTGAATCTTGGTTCGAGAAAATGCTCGGATTACTAACTTGAGTCATT
>JBEKDG010000065.1:0-20822 GCA_050014475.1 Terriglobales bacterium
GGCAAGACCTGGCAGACTCCGCACGTGATGCTCGAATCGGGTTCGGGCCAGTTTGACCCCCAGATTGCCGTGGACCCGGCCGACCGGCGCACCGTGTATGCGGCGTGGCTGCAGAACGGGAAGCGCGTGGTCATGCTCGCCAAGTCGGTGGACTCCGGCGCCACCTGGGCTTTTACGCTGGCGGTTCGCGGCGATGTGGAACTGGATAAACCGGCGCTGGCGGTGCGCGGCCAGAGCGTTTACGTGGCTTTCAATCATGAGGAAGAAGTGTGGGTGGCGGCCTCGCAGGATGGCGGGCGCAGCTTTACACCGACACGCGTAAATGCTGAAAGCCGTCCGGGATGGTCTCTGCTGGGCGCGGCCACGGTCGATCCCGCAGGCAACGCGTATCTGGCCTGGGCTTCCTACTCAAAAGCGGGAGGAGCGCGAGGCGCGGTGATCCTGTATGTTGCGAAGTCGGCGGATGCGGGCAAGGCGTGGAGTGCGACTCTGCTCGACGTTTCAGCGGCGGCGCCCGGCTGCAAGGGCGAGGAATGTGGCGAGGCGTTTCTGGGCGCGCAGGTGGCGCTGACGTCCGATGCCGCCGGAACTCTTTACGCGCTCTGGAACGCGGGCAGCGCGTCCATGGGGCCGCAGCGCATTTATTTCTCGTCGTCGACCAACGGTGGCGAAAACTGGCTGCCGCGCGTCAGCGTTTCCTACGCCGAGCCGGGGGTGGAACATGCTTTCCCGGCGATCGTTGCCGGGAACGCCGGCGACGTTCGCGTGGCATGGATGGATAAACGCAACTCTCCGTATTGGAACACTTACTATCGGAGTTCGAGCAACGGCGGCGCGACTTGGGGAGAAGAGATTCGGATCTCAGGCTACGTGCCGGGCTATCGTTATATAGGTAAGGAAGGCTTCCGCTTTCCTTTCGGTGATTATTTCGGACTCGCGATCGACAACCATGGGGATACGCACGTGGTCTGGGGCGAAGGGCTGAACTATCAGTCGCCGGGATCGATCTGGCACGCGAGTGGACGATAGAAGAGAAATCCTCGCTGTACTGTCCCGCAAGTTCGTGACATAAATCCACGCTGTCATCCTGAGCGAAGCGAAGGACCTGTGTATTTGAATGCTGCGAGCGGAATGCACAGGTCCTTCGCTTCGCTCAGGATGACAGCCCTAACCTATGCTGCGAATTCTTGGGACCTTGGGAAGCAGTGCTGGAGAAGATCTGAAGAAGAGCGCCTCAGTCCGTCAGCAGACCACCGGTGAGGTCGCTGAGGCGCTCGATGCGATGTTCGCGGCAGTAGTCGGTCAGTTCCTCGACCAGCGTTTCGGTCGCCACCGGATCGAAGAAACTCGCCGTTCCCACCTGCACCGCGCTTGCTCCTGCCAGCATGAATTCCATTACGTCCGCCGGGGTGCTGATTCCGCCCATGCCGATCACCGGAATTTTCACCGCATGCGCGGCGTCATAGACCATGCGCAGCGCGATGGGCTTGATGGCCGGGCCGGAGAGGCCGGCAGTTACATTGGCAATTCTTGGACGGCGCGTTTCCGGATCAATCGCCATGGCTAGAAACGTGTTCACCAGAGAGATAGCGTCGGCGCCCGCCTCCTCGGCAACACGCGCCATCTGCGCGATCGAGGTGACGTTGGGCGAGAGTTTGACGATGATCGGACGAGCGGCCACGCGCTTCGCCGTCCGCACCACTTCGTCGAGCAGGAGCGGATCGCTGCCGAACTGAATGCCGCCGTGCGCCGTGTTGGGACAGGATACGTTGATTTCGTACGCCGCAATGCCCTCGCCCTGATTGAGGATCTGAATCGTCTGCTCGTAATCGGCGCGGGTGTAGCCGAAGACGTTGGCGAACACGACCACATTCTTCTTCTCGCGTAACGCGGGGAGTTTTTCCGTGAGGAACGCGGGCGCGCCGATATTCTGCAGCCCGATGGCATTCAGCATTCCGGCAGCAGTCTCATACAGGCGCGGCGGCGGATTGCCGGTCATCGGTTCTTTGGAGAGACCTTTGACGACTAATCCGCCGAGCCGGTCGAGATGCACGATGTCTTCGAATTCGATGCCATAGCCGAATGTGCCGGAAGCGGCGATGATCGGATTTTTCAGGTCAATGCCGGCGAAGCTGACGCTCAAGTCCGGATTGCCGATAGGCGTCATTGGGTTCCCCCGGCGGGCGCGGTGGTGGGTAGTGCGGCGGGCTGTGCGGTGGAATGACGCGGCGGCTGCAGCGCCTCGGTCAGCACTCTTCCGGTGGCTTGCGCGGGCGCATTGATTCCGAGCAAGGAGGCGAGCGTGACCGCGAGATCGACCGGCTCGGCATGCGTCCGGTAGATTCCGGGCTGGAAGGCAAGGCCATAGAAAGCGAGCGGCACATGAGTATCGTACGAGAAAGGCGACGCGTGATCGGTACCCTTTGCGGTTCCGACGAGAAACGGGCTGGGGATTCCGATCACATACCATCCGCCTTCGGGCGAGTAGCTGTGGGCATAGCGCCGCCCGGCTTCGGTGGCCGGAGTTTCTCCACGCGCCAACTGCGACTTGGTAAAGTATCCGGCCAATCCCGCCTGCTTCATGGCTTCGCCCGCGTCGGCTTCAGCCTCGGATTCCTTTTGTCCGGCAGAGTGTCCAACGAAGAGTCCGGCGAACGCGTCTTCGCTCAACCAGGCGAGCGGGTAATCGAGATCGAGCAGGTAGTCGGCTTTCTTCGCGTATTTTTTCGCGAGCCGGGAATTGATCTGTTCGCGCAACGCTTTCGCGTCGAGATTGGCTGCGGGCAGGCGAAGAGTTTTCGCGAATTCAGGCAGAGGCGCAACGCCGTGATCGGCGGAAAGCGCCATCCACACGTTGGCCATGCCGATCTGATGACCGAGGAAGCCGAAGAACTCCGCCAAACTCCGGTCGAGTTCGAGCGCCATGCCGCGCATTTGCGGAGAGTCGGGGCCAACCTGGTGGCCGAGAATATCGTTGGCCGAGAGGCTGATTACCAGCAGGTCCGTCGCCGCGCCCGCGCCCAGCTTCTCGTACAAAACCAGTTCCTTGGCAAATTCCAGTTGGTAATCGTTGGCGAAGGGAGTGGAGCCGACGACCTCGTAGAAGCCGGCAGGCGTGCCGTCTCTGCCGGTTCGCGGCGCGGTCGAGCCGAGGATGTTTCCGTCGCTGTCTTTCCATTCGCGGTTCCAGAATTTCTGCGCGCGATGGCTGGTGTTGAAATTGCGCACCCAGTCGGGAAGATCCGGACGGTAGTACGTGGAGGTGATCCAGTCGCCGCTCTTGGGATCGATCCAGTAGGCGGCGTCTCCGGAAAACCCCGCGGACAAGACGGCCGCACGATCTTTCAGCGAGACGGCGAATACTCGGGATTTGCCGCCCGTGGCCAGTTTCAACTCGTCCCCGAGCGTATCGCTCAAGAGGTTGTGTGGCGATGCGCCGGGGCCAGTGTTGCTGCTGCCGACCAGTTTTGTGGTGTCGTCTTCCACCGACGTTACGCGCTTCTTTTTCCGCGGGTCCCACCATTCGTTCGCAATGATGCCGTGTCCGCTGGTGTAGCTGCCGGTGAAAAGGGTGGAGTGTCCGGGGGCGGTGCGGGTGTTGGCGTAGTCGTAGTTGCAGGCGGTGAAATAGGCGCCACGATCGAGAAACACGCGGAAACCCCCGTCGCCGAACTGGTCGCGATAGCGTTCGAGGTAGTCGCCGCGGAACTGGTCGATGACGATGACGACCACGAGCTTGGGGCGGGCGTTGTAAGCGGACGCGAATGCGGCGGGCGTCAACAAAAGGGGGATCGAGCCGAGCAATACCAGCACCACGCACAGGGAACGGGGGACTTTCATCGCGGCTAGTTTACAGCAGAAAAGAAATTAACCGCAGAGGGCGCAGAGAGCGCTAAGGTTTTCCGCCTTTTCTTCTCTGCGTCCTCCGCGTCCTCTGCGGTTCAAGACTTTGCCGTCCACGTGCACGGAATCGCGTTTTTCAGCTAAAGTTAATGCAGAATGCTCGATCTGAATTTTGTTCGTGACAACCTCGCGCTGGTGGAAGAAAAACTGCGGCAGCGCGGAATGAATCCGGCGGAAGTTTTGAAAGACTTCGTCGCCATCGATGGCGAGCGCCGGCAGGCCATCACGGCGGCGGAAACGCTGCAGGCGCGGAAAAACACGTTGGTCCCGGAATTTCAGCACCTCAAGCTTGAAGAGAAGCGGCTCAAGAGCGAAAACCTCGACACGACGGCGAATGACCAGATGCGAGCCGGGAACCTCGCTGAACAGGATGAACTCAAAAGGAAGATTCAATCCGCGAACAAGTTAGCTGAGGAACTGAATGCGAAGCTGAAGGAGATTCTTGACGGTATTCCGAACCTTCCCCACGCCAGCGTGCCCGTGGGGACGAGCGCTGAAGATAACGTGGAAGCACGCCGCTGGGGCACGCCGCCGCAGTTCGATTTCAAGCCCAAGCCGCACTGGGAACTGGGCGAAGCGCTCGGTGTGCTCGACCTGGAGCGTGCCGCCAAGTTATCGGGCGCTCGCTTCGCCGTGTACTGGGCGCTGGGTGCGCGATTGGAGCGGGCCCTCGCCAACTTCATGCTCGATCTGCACACGCGAGAGCAAGGATACACCGAGGTGCTTCCGCCGTATTTGGTGAATTCCGATTCCATGTATGGGACGGGGCAACTCCCGAAGTTCGAGCAGGATTTGTTCAAAGTCGGTACCGGTTTATTTGGGGACAAGTTTGACAAGGATCCGCACCACACTCCAATCAAAGGCGAGTTGGCTTGCAGGGAAGGCACAAATGACATTTCCGAAGTAGTGGTAGTCAACCGTGATACCCGCACCGCAGACATCAAGTCAATTGCATTCGAGCATGTTAAGGAGAAGGTTCCCTGGCACGAGCTTTGGTATGAGCGCAAACTCTGGCTGATTCCAACGGCCGAAGTGCCGGTGACGAATCTCTATCGAGACGAAGTGCTGGACGGGGCGCGTTTGCCGGTGAGCCTCACCGCGTACACTCCCTGTTTTCGCAGCGAAGCTGGATCGTACGGAAAGGATGTGCGCGGAATTATCCGGCAGCACCAGTTTCAGAAAGTGGAGCTGGTGAAGTTCTCGCGTCCGGAGACTTCGTACGACGAACTGGAGAAGCTGACCCACGATGCCGAGACTGTGTTGCAGAAACTCGGCCTGCACTACCGCGTGGTCACGCTGTGCACCGCCGATATGGGATTCTCTGCGGCCAAGACTTATGACATTGAAGTCTGGCTGCCCGGACAAAATCTGTTCCGCGAGATTTCCTCGTGCTCGAACTTCGAAACTTTTCAGGCACGGCGGGCGAATATCCGTTACCGTCCCGAGGGAAAGAGCAAGACGGAATTTCTGCACACGTTGAATGGCAGCGCCTTAGCGGTCGGACGCACATGGGTTGCCATTCTGGAAAATTATCAGCAAGCCGACGGCAGCGTGCGCATCCCGGAGGCGCTGCAGCCGTATATGGGCACCGACTGCATCCCGGCCCGCGTTCCGGCAAAGACTCCGGCAAAGACAAGGAGCGCATGAACAGCTTGCGGAAAAACTCGGGTTTTGATTTTGTTTTGAAGGGGCGCGGCTTCAGCCGCGCCGTAAGTGCCGCAAAATTAATGGCGGCTTTAGCCGCTGAGGTCAGCCGTGGCCTTGTGCCCGCGCGGCTGGCTCGATTTGCCATCACATGAATTCCCAAATACACTGGCAGCAACCCGAAACAGCCTCGACGGCGCTAGAAAGCGCCGTCTCTCCCATGGGCGCGATCTGGCGCACAATCCGCGGATACATTCTTTGGTCGTATGAGCGGGGCAGCCTGCACTACGACATCATGGTTACGCTGATTCTCCTCTTTGTTTTTGTCTCGCCGCACTTCATCAACTTCAAGGACAAACCGGTCGAGCGCAATCCGCATCTTACCGGCGTAGTTGTGATTCCCGGCGAGAAGGGCGGGTTCATCTATCAGATCCAGGCCTCGGCCGTGAATAGCACTGAGGGCGCGGACGTTCGCCGGCAATTGGAGCAGATCATCGAACCCATCTCCGGCGCGGTCAGCATTACAAAGTACGAGACGCTCAAGGACGCCTCCGGACACACGCAGAGTTACAAAGTATGGGTCGAAAAAGAGTAGCGCTGGTCTCATAAGAGCAAGGTTTCGAAGTTTCAAGGTTTCAAAGTTTCATGGGTCATCAATGAGAGCTGTGCTCAGGACCGTTGTGCTCAGGACCGTGGCGATCGGCGGGCTGTTGGCGGCAGCCGCGTGGCCGCAGAGCGATTCCGCCGGGCTTGAACGCGTTCTCTCCCGGATGGATGCCGCCGCCCGAAATTTCCGAACCACCGAGGCGAGTGTCGTCTGGGACCAATACCAGAAGGTCATCAACGAGAGCGAGACGGAGAAGGGCAAGATTTATTTCCGGCGCGAAGGCGGCGAAATACAGATGGCTGCCGACTTCGTCGAACCCGATAAAAAGTATGTCATCTACAGTGGCGGCAAGGTGCAGGTGTACCAGCCCAAAATCGATCAGGTCAACGAATACAATCCGGGCAAGAATCGCAGCGACCTCGAGAGTTTTCTGGTGCTCGGCTTCGGCGGCAGCGGGCACGATCTGCTCAAGTCTTACGAAGTGAAGTTTCTGGGATCGGAGAACGTCAACGGCGTCGCAGCCGAGAAGCTGGAGTTGACTCCGAAGTCCGCCCGTTTGCGAAACAATATCGCGCGCATCCTGCTCTGGATCGACCCCGCCCGGGGAGTTTCGGTGCAGCAGCAGTTCTTTGAGCCGGGCGGCGACTACCGCCTGGCGAAGTATTCCGGGATCCAGATCAATCAAAAGCTTCCGGAGAACGCCTTTAAGCTGAAGACCACCGGGAAAACCCGGTTCATCTCGCCACAAGGATAGGAGTCGTGGTGAAGTGGGTCGGGAACCCTGCGCGAGCGAAACTATTCATGAATTGTCATCCCGAACGAAGTGAGGGATCTGCAGTTCGCCGCAAAATGCAGATCCCTCACTTCGTTCGGGATGACAAAGTCTAGCGAATTGGGCTAAAGAGCGGGGTCTAGCTTTCGCCACGGGTTGATAGGCTTTCCCTGCAAGCTCAGGCGAAATCGGACCCAACAGAAACAAGCTGAAAAAGACCGGCTGCCACTATATACTGCACGAGAACTTCCGAAAGTTGAGTTTCCATGGCCAGAGTGTTCACCATCCCCGTTCCTCCAGACTTGTCGCGCAAAAAGCGTGAGCGCACCGCCGACCCCCGCTACGTGGACGGCCAGAAGATGCTGGTGGAAGCGATGAAATATCTGGCAAAGGCCGATCCGGTAAATAATCGCGGGGCCATCGAGCTGCTCTCCGAACACGTCCGCACCCGTTTCCGCATGACCGACTCGCCGCTGAGCTAAGTCGCTTGCGACTCCTGCCACTGAAAGCCCAACTGCACATCTACAAAAAAGGGCGAGATTGCTCCCGCCCTTGTGGTCGTGTTTTCACGGAACTCGCAGCGCCTAGAATTCGTACCGCAGCGCGAACTGCATGACACGCGGGTTCGTCAGCAGACCACTGTATGTTCCGAACGACGGTCCTGCGTCGAGACCGTTGGAGATCGACTGAACGTCGAATCGCTTCAGGTTGACGACGTTGAAAACTTCCCACCGAAACTGGACTCGATTCGATTCGGCGTAGGGCATCTTCCATGATTTCGTCAAACCCATGTCGAGGCCAGCGTAGCCAGGGCCGCGGACGCAATTCCGAGTTCCCGTCTCGCCCGGATAGTCGTTGCGGAAAGCGCCAATGCCCGTGGGGCCCGTTGGATCGCGGAACAGGTTGACCGAGCCATCGGGCTGTTTGTAGGTTCCAGACACAACACGCCCGATCTTGGTTGCGGATCCCTCCAGTTGCCAGTTCGTGGGCCAAGTCGCTCCGTTGTCGATTCTGACGGGGAAGCCGCTTGTCCAGCGCGCCAGGCCAGAAAGCTGCCAGCCGCCGATCACGGCCTCCGTTACACCGTGGGCAGTGGAAGCGAGCGCTTTGCCGTGTCCAACCGGCAAGTCGGCAATCCAATTGAGGTTGAACTGCTGGGTGGTGTCGAAGTCCGAGACGGCGCGATTCTGGTTGGGGCTCCAGGAGTTGATGATCTGACCTACGAGGCCACCCCACGGAGCAATGCGTTCGGCGTCCGACTGGAGATCGATCGACTTGGAATAGGTGTAGTTGAAGTCGAACTGTACCCCATGAGACATGCGCTTGCGCAAGCTGACCTGCAGGGCGTTGTAGTTCGCATTGCCGATTGAGCGCCAGGCGTAGAGCGAATGGAACTGACTGTTGAAGAAAGTGTTGGGGCCCTGAACAAAGGGATAGTACGCACCCGATGTTCCGAGGATGCCGGCATTCCCCGAGAAATCCGCCCCGTAAAAGTCAATTACGGCCAGTGAGGTCGTGTCGTTCGTGGGGAAGCAAGAGTACAGATCATAGACTGCCTGGAGTGGGCTGCTGGTTGCTCCGCCACTGCAGAACAACTGGTACTGATCGCCTGTGTTCAAGGGAGTGATCATGTTCTGCCAATAAGCGGCCGTGGGACCGACGAGGTCTGGGGTCACGGAGGAGGTCGGTGTTTTCGCCGTGTACAGTTCCGCGATGCGGCGGGCAGCCTGGAAATAGGAAACGCCTGATTTCTTGTCGACCAGGTTCAGAGGCATCGCCAAATCTTCCTGGACCAGGAGGCGGCGCGACATGCGCCCCACGTAGGACACTTCCAGACTCATGTTCTTTGGCAGTTCGCGGCCGATGGAAAAGTCGAAGGTGTAGGAGTAAGGAGTCTTGATCGAGTCGTCGAGACCCCAGTAAATCCCCAACCCGGTACCGGAGGGCGGTGGAGTGTAAGGCAGGCCGCCTGGGGGCGCCGGTGGAAACACCAGGACTCTATTGTTGTCGTATTGCGGAATGGTGTTCAGTCCGGTGAGGCGTGGCGCGGACTGCGCCGAGGGAACAATCGAGTTGCTTATTTGCGTGGAAAGCCCGAAGGCCCCATAGCGGTCGAAACTGCTGAGGAGACCGGAGCCGATGCGGTCAAAAACGATCCCCGCGCCAGCGCGGATGACAGTTTTATCGCCTTCACCAACCAGGCGCTTGAGCCAACCGTCACTGTGAGGTGAATAGGCGAATGAAATGCGGGGAGCAAAATTATGGGTATCCCAGCTGTAGTATCCCTTCTTGTTGTTGGCTGCGCCGGCCAGATTGAAGCTCACGACCGGATCGGCCTCGGAGCCAATTCCATTCAGCATGTTGGCGCCGCGTTGTTTAAACCACTGGCCGAGGCTGATGTTGGGCGCCACCTCTGTGCCGCTGGTTTCCCATGGCGGAGAAAACAATGACCAGCGGAGTCCGTAGTTGATGGTGAGGTTGGGTTTGATCTTGTAGGAATCCTGCACATAGAACTCATATTCGTCTGCTCCGAAACGACGTTTCACCGGGGCGCCCTCGGCGAGCCGGTTGCCGCTCTTGTCGTAGTTGTACGCTGCGTCCAGCTGCGTCACAAGACCCAGCATCGCAATGACCGGGTAGTTGTACTGAACGTTGAAATTGGAATTGACCTGCGGATAGCCGTTGAAACCAGGATCCAGCGGGCTTTGTGTGTTCGCGATTCCGCCGGTATCTAAAGCCGAGGAATTCGTCCAGCCGTCAGGGAATGAGACCAGGTAGTTCGAGCGCGGGTTCCTGATAAAGCGAATATTCGTTCCGAACTGAATGGTGTGTTTGCCCTTGACCCAGGTAAGGTCGTCCACCAGGTTCTGTACAGGCGCCTGAAAGACACGGCTGCGTTCCACGGCCAAGCTGGAGTTGTTGGGTGTGCTGTCGTCGTTCAACCCACGGAAATAGATAAAAGGCTGCGTGTCGTTGTTTCCGATAACGCCGTAGCTTTGCCGCGTGTACCCCCAGTGAAAATTGTTGATCAGCGTGGGACGCAACGTAGCCATGTAGCCGACGGTAAATCCTTTGCTGAAGTCCTCAAATGTGCGAAGGGCTGCTGTCCCGGGCAGATACGGCACATCCTTCTGATTGTCGTTCCTGAGCGCGCCGCGCCAGAAGATGCTGTGACTGCCATTCTGGTTCAGCTTGTAGTCCAGGCGGGCAATGTACCAATTCTTGTTGATCGGAGTCGGCCCGCGGAATCTGTATCCAACGAAGTTGTGTTGATCGCCTTGGGACAAGTCATTGGCGTGCGGGAACGTATTGAAATACTGAATGACGATCGAGTTGGGACCGACGCCTGCCGGATCCATGCCAGCCAATTGTGAGGGGGTGAGTCCGTAGAACCCGGCGGGTACGGTGTGACTGCTGTTGTAGCCCTGAATTGGCCCGCCCGGACACTGCGTGGCGTCCTGGCACTCGTACAACATTACGCCGTCTCGCAAGGAATCGCTGGGAACCATGCGCAAGACGCTGTTCTCTTCCCGCTGACGATATCCCTCGTAGTTGGTGAAGAAAAAGAGGCGATTTTTTATCACCGGGCCGCCGAACGAAGCGCCGAAAATGTTGCGAATGAGTTTGAGAGGTGTGTTCGACTGCCCGCTCCGCAGCTCTGCGGCCTTCACGAAATAGTCATTGGCGCTGGTAATTGTGTTGCGGTGGTACTCGTAAAGAGAGCCGTGGAAGTCGTTGGTGCCGCTCTTGGTTACGAGCGAGACCTGCGCACCAGAGGATCGTCCCTGGTCCGCATTGTAGCTGGTCGTCGTCACCCGGAATTCCTGAATAGAATCCAGGGTCACCGGCAGGACGGAAGTGAAGGCCGACCCATTCACCTGGTCATTGCTGTCGGTGCCATCCAGTGTGACGTTGCTCTGATCGCTGCGAGCGCCGTTGACCGCGCCGCTGCGTGTATCAACATCTTTGTCGATGTCTGTCCGGTTGCCGGTGTAAGTCACGCCCGCCTGCAGCGTCAGCAGATCCGGGACATTCCGGCCCTCCAGCGGCAGTTCCTTCACCTGATGTTCATTGAAGGCATTGCCGATGGAGGCGTCGGCTGTGTTCACGATGCTTCCCTCGGCGGAGACTTCGATGGTTTCAGAAACCGCTCCGACCTGCAGGGTTACGTTCAGGGTTGCGGGCGTGTTGACCAGGAGTTCGACATTGGTCTGCACCGACTTGCGGAAGCCGGCCGCTTCGATGGTCAGAGTGTAGGTTGCAGGTGTCAGCTGCAAAAATTCGTACGCACCGGCCGGACTGGTGGTTGTTGACCGCTCAAAGCCACGTTGCGGATTCGAGAGGGTCACTTTCGCGCCGGCGATCATGGCAGCACTCTTGTCGGTTACAGTTCCGCGCACTGACGTGGTCGAGGTCTGAGCAGTCACGCCCACCGACAGGGCCAGAAGGAAGGAGAGAAGAAAGGCAGACATCACGGGGAAGCGCATTTTGGGCCTCCTGAAAAGGCTATCGTTTAGGATTCGCGGCCTGTGTTGCAAACAAAACCTTGTGCCGGAATTGGGCCGTTATTATTCTCCGCCCAACAAGCCAGTATGACAATGACTGAAAACACTAGCAGCTTGGATAAGATTTTCTGATCCCGATTTTGGAAAGGACTTATGAAGTCTTGTAGGTCGGGCGACGCACTCGCTGCAAATCGGCCAGCACTCGGGAAGCGAAGAGTATGACTGCGGGATAGCATTCCAGCGTGTAGCGCGGTTCCGGATTTTCCAGCGTTCCCAGAAATGCCGAGCGCAGCAGCAGGAAGCCGACAAACAATCCGGCCCAGCGAATTCCTGACGGCCTGCGAATGAGCGCCAACAGCGCTGCCGCCGCGTAAGCCAGATTCAGCAATCCGAACCCTACAGCGATGAACGACTGCTTCGCGTCGTCATTGAATTCCCACCAGCGCACGTCGGGAGGAAGGATTTCGGTGCGCGGGCGCAGCCACATGTCTGCGACGCGCACGACGGGCAGCACAACGTAGTAGCGAATGGGATGGGCGCGAATGCGATCCGCGGCTAGCTTGCCAAAGCGCGCATCCAGTTCCGGCGTCATGTCCTGCGACTCGTTGTAGTCCGCGATGACGGCGAGCGTTGCCTCCCTTTCAGCCGGGTTATCGAGGGCGCGCGACGGCAGCTTCTCCGGGTCAATCTTGCCGCCAGGAACGTTCCAGTAGATCTCTTCCACCGACACGTAGTCGACGATCCAGGTTTTGACCCAGCGGTTGAAACCTCGGAGGACGAGTTCATCCGTGTCGTTGGCGTAACGCGGCGCCAGCGGCTGGAAATGATGGAGCGTCCGAAAATTACGAATCGTCCAGGGAGCGAGCGGCGCCAGGGCAAATACCACGACGATGATTCCAGCGACTAGAACATCGGCCAGGTTCTTCTTGCCGACGCGATGCTTGGCGGAGAGATCCTTCCACACCAAAGCCGTCAGATAAAGAGCGACCGCTGCCAGCAGAATGCCGCCATCCGGACGCAGCAGGATGCAGGCCGCGATCGCCGCGCCGGTCGCGGCCCAGAGCTTGCAGCAAGCCTGGTCGAGGGCGCCCATCTTTACGCGACCCATGGCTCGAGCGTCATGCATCCGATTCAGAGCGGCAACCGCGCAATCGAGAGCGAGCGCTGTAAAGAAGATCTCCAAAGTTTCGGTGAGCTCAGCGGCGGCATAGTTTGCCAGGAATGGACAGAGCGCCGCCAGGACAAAAGCGATTCTCGCCGCGCGCTCGGAAACCGCCCGGCGGGCAAGGTCGGCAACCATCAGGCAGGTAGCCAGGCCCACCAGAATCTGCGTCAGCAGGACTGCTCTGAAGTTGCCCGCTCCAAACAGCCAGAAAATCCCAGCCAGAAAAGCAGGATACCCTGGCAGGCGCGCGTCGGTCGGCAAGATAATCTGTTTCTCCGGGTGGCCGCCCTGCGTCTGGCCGTAGATACCGTGCTGCAGCCAGTTGGTGGCGAGGTCGGCGTAGATGCGCGAGTCATCCGTGACCGCCGGGAAATAGACGAAGAAAAATAGTCGCAATGCCAGGGTGGCCAGTGTGGCCCCAAGAAATAAACTGCGATGTTCGCGGATCAGGGTGAGCACGTTGGGAATATATCGCGAATCGCGCGATTTTCAGCGTCGCGTAACGGAACCGTTTGACCCCCTGCCGCACTCACCTTAGGATGAAGACACCACTACGCGATGGCCAAACAGGTTTTTTACGATCCCTTGCAAGCGCGCTGGAAGCGGATTCGCCGTGTTTTCGACGCGGTCGCCCTGGCTTTTTCCCTACTGGTGATCTTTTTCATCTATAGCGCTCTGCGCAGCGAGCCTCTGCCCGATCTTTCCTGGCTGTCTGAAAAGAAGCCTTACCACGCTCTGAAAGAAAACGAAAAGACGAAAGCGCGCGAGAAACGCCGCCTGGCCACTCTGGCCCGCGCCGGACACCGCCGCCAACCCCGCAAAGCTCCTTCCCAACTCACGCTGAACTCCGAGCAAGGGGTGCGCGCCGCATTCTACGTTTCCTGGGACGCGGCCAGCTTTTCTTCCTTGCGCGAGTATGCCCGCCAGATCGACTTGCTCTTCCCGACCTGGCTGCAGGTGCTCAGTCCCGACGGCCATCTGCAAGCCGTGGATCCGGAAACGAACACCATGTTTGACGTGGTTCAGGGGCAGACGGTCCATGCCATCGACGCCAAGGTAATGCAGTTTCTGAAGGCGGAAAACACCGACATGGAAGTGTTTCCGGTGGTGCAGAACTTTGACGGCACCGACTTTGTTCCGGGCATCGGTGATTTCCTGAACAATCCAGAAGCCCGCGCCAGGTTCCGACGCGAGATCGGGCTTTTTCTTGCCTCCGATCACTATCGCGGTCTGATGGTCGATTTCGAATCCTTCCCAAAGAAAGCGCAACCCGGATACGTAGCTCTGCTGAACGAACTCTCCTCTGACCTGCACGCCAAGGGGATGAAGCTCTACGTCAGCGTCCAGGTGCGCAACGAGGATTACAACTACAAAGCCATTGCGGCCGCCGTGGATGGCGTCGTCATCATGAACTACGACGAGCACTTTCCCGGCGGGACCCCTGGCCCCGTTGCTTCGCAGGAATGGTTCCTGGGCAACCTTGAGTCTGCCGTCAAGGAGATTCCGAAAGAGAAGCTCATCTGCGCCATCGGTAACTACGGATACGACTGGGTCGAGCGGCCAAAAACAAAGAAAGGCAAGCTGCCACCGGGAGAGGCCGACAAGAGCGTTTCTGTGCAGGAAGCCTGGATCGGGTCGCGCGATTCCGAAGAAGACGTTGATTTTGACGGCGACGCGCTCAACCCGCACTTCAGCTACCGCGACGACGATAACTTCCGCCACGATGTCTGGTTTCTGGATGCGGTGACTGCCCTGAACCAGATGCGTGCCGCCCAGACGCTCGGCATCCAGACTTTCGCCTTGTGGAGACTGGGCGCGGAAGACCGCTCCCTGTGGCGCGTGTGGGATGTGCCCGGAGAAGCCAATGCATCCGATCGATTGAAAGACGTCCCTCCCGGCCAGGACGTTGACATGGAGGGTAACGGCGAGATCCTGCACATCGAGGCGCGGCCTACCAACGGCGAGCGCGATCTGACCCTGGACAAGCAGACCGGACTCATCGACGGGGAAGCCTTCAAGAGTCTGCCCGAGCCCTATCGCGTGGCGCGTTATGGCGCCAGCAAGAACCAACTCGCCATGACCTTCGACGACGGTCCCGATCCGGAGTGGACCCCAAAAATTCTCGATGTCCTCAAACGCGAGCATGTGCCGGGAACATTCTTCCTGATTGGAATCCAGGTTGAGAAGTTCAGCAGTTTGGCCCAGCGCATTTACCGGGAAGGTCATGAAATCGGGAACCATACCTTTACTCATCCCGATATCAGCTCGATTGGCTCCGGCTACATGAAGGTGGAGCTGAATCTGACCGAGCGCTTGTTCGCCAGCCGCCTGGGCATTCGCACCATGCTGTTCCGTCCACCGTACTCCGTCGATGCGGAGCCCGACACCGAAGACGAGGTGCGGCCGCTCGAACTCACACAAAGCATGGGCTACATCACCATCGGCAACAAGATCGACACCAAGGACTGGAGCGACGAGCCACGGCTCACGCCGCAACAAATCGCCGCTGAAGTGCTCGACCACCTGCCACCCTGCCAACCGAACGATCAACAGAGGTGCGGCAACATCATTCTCATGCACGATGGCGGCGGCAACCGTGAAAGAACCGTGCTGGCGCTCCCGCTGATTATCGACGGCGCCCGCGCCCGCGGATTTCAATTCATCCCCGTGTACCAGTTGATGGGTAAAACGAAAGCGGATGTCATGCCGCCGCTCCCGGCCAATGAGTATTGGTCCGCTCGGCTGAATTGGATCGGCTTCTGGCTCTTCAGTGCGACCATGGCGGCCATCACGGCTATCTTCTTCCTGGGTGACATCCTGATGACCGGGCGTCTGATTTCCGTCGGCGTCCTCGCCATCTATGACCGTCTGCGCTCGCATGTGTATGGAACGCCCGCGCAGATCGCGGCCTACCGGCCCCGGGTCGCGGTGCTCATTCCCGCTTATAACGAAGAGAAGGTCGTCGAACGCACCATCCAGGGCGCGCTCGACTCCGACTATCCCAATCTGCGCGTGATCGTCATCGACGACGGTTCCAAGGATCGTACATTGGAAATCGTCCGCCGCGCGTTTGCCGCCGAAGAAGCCGCCGGCCGGGTAGTGATTCTCACCAAGCCCAACGGCGGCAAGGCTGAGGCGCTTAACTTTGGACTCGAGCACATCGGCGATGCGGAACTCTTCGTCGGCATCGACGCCGATACCATCATCGCTCCCGATGCCATCGCGCGGCTCGTGCCCCACTTCCTCAATCCGAAAGTTGCCGCCGTGGCCGGCAATGCCAAAGTTGGCAACCGCGTAAATCTCTGGACGCGTTGGCAGGCGCTCGAATACATCACCAGCCAGAATTTCGAGCGGCGCGCGCTCAATACCATGGGCGCGGTAAGCGTGGTGCCGGGCGCGATCGGCGCCTGGCGTGTCGAGGCGGTTCGCGAAGCCGGTGGCTACCACGTGGACACCGTCGCCGAAGACGCGGATCTAACCATGGCGCTGCTGCGCAACGGTCATCGCGTGGAATACGAAGACATGGCGCTGGCATTCACCGAGGCTCCAACCAGTGCCAATGCGCTCATGCGGCAGCGCTTCCGCTGGTCGTTCGGAATTCTGCAGGCCGTCTTTAAGCATCGCGGCGTTTTCGCGCGCAAAGGCGCTTTGGGATTCGTCGCACTTCCCAACATTCTCATCTTCCAGATTCTGCTGCCGCTGGTCTCGCCCTTCATTGACCTGATGTTTGTGGTCGGAGTGATCTGGTATTTCGTCCAGAAATACTTTCATCCTGAGTCCAACGATCCGGCCAGCTTCCACCGGCTGCTGATCTTCTTCGTCGCGTTCCTGGTGATTGATTTCGTCGCCTCGGCAATTGCCTTCGCCTTGGAGCGTCGCCGGCCCGAAGCTCGCGAAGACGCTTGGCTGCTCAGCCAGGTGTGGTTGCAGCGCTTTGCCTATCGCCAGGTATTTTCGCTGGTTCTGTTCCGGACCTTGAAGCGTGCCATCCAGGGCCGCCCCTTCGCCTGGGACAAACTGGATCGCACCGCCGCCGTCAACTACGTTCCCGCCGAGCGCAGGGACTCAGTCAAAGTCTAGGCCGGATCCAGCGTTGCTGTAGCCCGCTCGTGTAGGGACGGCCGCCCCCGGCCGTCCACGCCGAGCGAAGCTCGGCAGCTGCCTGCGGTCACAGCAACTCTGGATTCGCTATAAAGTCTCAAGATTGTGACAAGTGTGGTGGTGCGCGCGCTTGCCCGCCAAGGCATGCAGCACCAGCACGGGTGGGCTGCTGAAAAGCTTGGGGTCGCATCCAGGGCATCACTTCAGCGATGCCGAAAGCCCTTCGAAATCAGACGCCTGGGCATCGAATACCGACTTTTTCCGCAGCTTGCCAGCGCCAGGGCCAGGTCAAAAGTGCGGCACTATGCTCTCGTTGGGCCAGGTCCGCCGGCTGGGCTTGGGGAGTACCTAGTTCCTACTGGTATTACTTCGGTAATCGGGGCTTCTTTTGCGGTATTTTCCGTGATATAACGCCGATAGCTGCTCGTCAGGCTTTGGGCTGGGAATCCCGTGGTTTTCTGGCTTGGTCTTCTGCCTTTGGATTGAAGCGCAGAGCGAGGGCAGAGGAGGCGTCGTGTCCGAAGCGCGTACCGGGAAAAGGTTTCCGCTGCAATTGCCGATTAAGATACATAAGGAAGATACCGCCGGTGACACCAGCGGCATGACCGGCAATCTGAGCGCCGCCGGCGTGTACATCCGCGCCGACGCTGCGCTTGAGGTCGGCTCACCAGTAGAATTTGAGATCACCTTGCCGCCGGAAGTAACCGGGGGCAAGGAGGATGTTGTGATTCAGTGCCGCGGCCGCGTGGTGCGGACCGATGAGCCCAATGCCAGCGCCGAGTCCGGGGAGAGCCGGGGCGTCGCTTGCGTAATCGATTCTTACGAATTCGTTCGCAACAGTTAACCGGGAGCGCGATCCATGCTGAAACTTATTTTGGCCGACAATCAGGCGATTTTTCGCGCTGGCATCGCCAAGGTGCTGGCCGTTGAAGACGAAATGCGCATTGTGGCCCAGGCGCAAACTGCCGAGCAAATGTTCATGGCGCTCGACAAGTTTCGCGCCGCCGTGCTGATCATTGCCGGAGGTTTCCACTCCGATTTCAATTCCGTCCTCTCGGCTGCCAACAAGAACAAGACCCGCGTGGTCGTCCTCGCCGACACGGGCGAGAGCGCGCAGCGCTACATGGCGGCGGGCGCCCATGGCGTCGTGTATCGCAACGTTACCAGCCCTGCGCTAGTGGACTGTGTGCGCAAGATCGCGCGTGGTGAAAACTGGGTGCAGGACGTGGCGGTGCCGAGCGAGCTGACCGAGAACGATATGGTCGGGCTGCGCGTCCGTGACCGGTTGACGGCCAAGGAACTGCGCATCGTGGCACTCATCGTTCAGGGTTACAAGAACAAGGAAATCGCTACCCAGTTGGGCACGACCGAGCAGGTGATCAAGAATTATCTGCGCAACGTCTACGACAAGATCGGCGTGTCGGACCGGCTGGAACTGGCGCTGTTCACCATTCATCACCGCATCTTGAACGAAGCCGCGGCCGCCACGGCAGCCGCAGCCGTCCCGCAACCGCCGCAGAGTGCGGGGATTAGCAACTAGACCGCTTTCACTGGAATGACAGAAGGCCGCCCGCGGGCGGCCTTTTTTTTCGCTAGCATGGCCCGAGACTATGACACGATTCAACCTAGAACGTCGGCCTAACCTCGGATGGTTTTCGTGGAAGAGCCGGCCTTTAGGCCGGCGTCACGATGAGAAATGAGGAGGGCTTTAGCCCCTGTGGAGAACGACCACCGGGGCTAAAGCCCACGCTGATTTCACCGGGCTTACGCGGCCCTGAAGGGCCGCTCTTCTACGCGATGATCCGCACCTTCGCGAGTTTCCGCAGCCTCTGAAGTCGTGCCCTTACCAAAAACCCGCGCGCACTAAACGATCTTCTCTCCGACCGACTTGGCTTGCGTGAACAGGTAGAGGTAGTCCGGTCCGCCGGATTTCGAATCGGTGCCGGACATGTTGAAGCCGCCGAAGGGGTGCGCGCCCACCATCGCTCCCGTGCATTTGCGGTTCAGGTAGAGGTTGCCTACGTGGAACTCGCGCACGGCGCGATCCAGTTTCTCGCGCGAGCTGGAGTAGACGGCGCCGGTCAGGCCGAACTCGGTGTCGTTGGCGATTTCGAGAGCGTGGTCGAAGTTGCGCGATTTGATCACCACCAGCACCGGGCCAAAGATCTCTTCCTGCTCGAGGGTCGACTTCGCCGGGATGTCGGCAATCACGGTCGGCTGAATGAAGTAGCCGGCGACGTTGCTGGCGCTGGTGTCGCGCGCGCCGCCGGTGATGAGGCGTCCATCTTTCTTGCCGAGTTCGATATAGCGGAGGATGTCTTTCATCGAACCTTCGTTGATGACGGCGGCCATGTTTGGGTTTGCAGTGGGATCGCCGACGGTAATGCGCTCGACGCGGGATTTCAGTTTCTCGAGGAACTTGTCGTAGACGCGCTCGTCCACGATGGCGCGCGAGCAGGCCGAGCACTTCTGGCCCTGGAAGCCGAAAGCGGCCGCGGCTACGCCTTCGACGGCGGAGTCAATATCGGCGTCGGCATCGACGATGATGGCGTCTTTGCCGCCCATTTCGAGAATGGTGCGCTTGATCCAGAGCTGGCCCGGTTGCTGCTTAGCGGCCGTCTGGTTGATGTGCAATCCGACCTCGCGCGAACCGGTGAATGCGATGTAGCGAATTTTCGGATGCGCCACCAGCGCGTCGCCGAAGCTCGCGCCTCCGCCGGGGCAGAAGTTCACCACGCCTTCGGGCATGCCGCATTCTTCGAGCAGTTCCACGAACTTCGCTGCCATCGTCGGCGAATCGCTGGACGGCTTCAGGACGACGGTGTTGCCGCTGACAATCGAAGCGAGGGTCATGCCGGCCATGATGGCAGAGGCGAAGTTCCACGGCGGAATCACGGCGCCGACGCCGAGCGGGATGTAGGTCAGCGTGTCGCGCTCGCCTGGCAGTTGCACGGGCGGCTCGGCTTTCGCGAAGCGCAGCGCCTCGCGCGCGTAGAACTCGCAGAAATCGATGGTCTCGGAGATGTCGGCATCGGCCTCGAACCAGTTCTTGGAGACTTCGAACACCAGCCATGCCATGAATTCGAGCTTGCGCTCGCGCATCACATCGCCCACGCGGAACAAGAGCGACGCACGCTCCTCGACCGAAGTGCGGCTCCAGTGGGCAAACGCGTTCAAAGCCGCGTTCACGGCGGGCTCGACGTGCTCCTTGCCGGCTTTCTGGTGAACCCCGACCACTTCCGAAGGCTTGGCGGGATTGATGGAACGGATCTTATCGGAGGTCTTGGAGCGCTTGCCGCCGACGATCAGGTCGTACTCGCGGCCCAGTTGTCCGCGCACTTTTTCGATGGCTGCGCGCATCTTGCGCACGTTGTCTTCTTTGCTGAAATCGACGAACGTCTCATTCTTGAACGCACCTTCATGCAGGCGGACTTGCAGACGCGGCGGGGCTTCCATGGTTGCCATAGGAGATCCTTTCCAGGGCGGAACATTAGCGCGGATATTCGCGACCTTTAATTTTACACCGGGTCGAGGAGTTGGCAGACTTCGGAAAACCAGTCGGTAGTGGGTAGTTATGATTTCCACAGGCTGCATTTTGTGTTGCGCTGCGCAACACAATGACGGAAACTGGAGCCATGCCGAAACGCTCAGCCGGAAAGCGCGATTTCATGGAAGTAGCCCGTGGCATTGTGGAGCAGGCCATAGGTGAGCACATGGATGGTTCCCCAATAGAACAACCGATTGATCCCAGAAACCCGCACGCAGTGGCGCTCGGCAGCATGGGCGGCAGGAAGGGCGGCAAAGCTAGAGCTAAGAAACTTACCCCCGCACAAAGAAAACGCATCGCCAAAGAAGCAGCCAAAGCTAGATGGGCGACTCGATCATCTGCTTCGGAATAGGGACGCCGGGAGCTGGAAGCTGGATATTCTTAATCAACGCAACGGCGTTCTGGTTTTCGGTGATTTTATACGCGGGACTATTCATTAGAAGGTTCATGTAGCAACACTACTGTCCGGGAGATGACTTTTTCATTTCTCGTAGTCGATTGATGGCAAGGCAGTTAAGTCTTGATTTAAGATTTTTCGATTTGAACTGTTTTTCGCCGGAACTGGCTTCCGGACGTCT
>JBEKDG010000066.1:0-56022 GCA_050014475.1 Terriglobales bacterium
AATCGTCAGATCCGCGAAGGCTGGAACATTTTCGGCCGTGAAATCGGCGAGTTCATCGAAATCCTGCCCCCCATGAAGCGGGTCAGCGAGAACTGGTACATGGGGACGGCCGACGCGGTCTATCAGAACATCTATTCCATCGGCTCCGAGCAGCCCAAGTACGTGATCATCCTCGCCGGCGACCACATCTACAAAATGAATTACGATCGCATGCTCAAGCAGCACCAGGACGCCGCCGCCGACGTCACCGTCGCCACCCTGGTGACCGACCCGGCCGAATGCTGCCGTTTCGGCGTCGTTGATATTGGCCACGACCATCGCATCATCGGCTTCCTGGAAAAACCGCAACAGACCGAGATCCGATCGCCTTACGATCCAACGAAAATTTCAGTATCGATGGGCATCTATATCTTCAATACCGACACGCTCATTCCCGTGCTACTCAAAGATGCCGAGGATCCCGATTCCAGTCACGATTTCGGCAAGGATATTCTGCCCAAAATGCTGAATGACTACCGCGTCTTCGCTTTCGATTTTGTCGATGAAAACAAGAAAGAAGCCCTCTACTGGCGTGACGTGGGCACGCTCGAAGCGTACTACGAAGCCAACATGGACCTGGTTTCGGTCTCTCCCGTCTTCAATCTTTACGATGATCAATGGCCCATCCGCACCCACCAGCGGCAGTATCCGCCGGCAAAATTCGTGTTTGCCGAAACCGGGCGCATGGGCCACGCCCTCGATTCCCTGGTTTCTTCCGGCTGCATCATTTCCGGCGGCTCCGTCCAGAATTGCGTGCTCTCTCCGAATGTGCGCGTCAACTCCTACACCGAAATCGACGACAGCATCCTGTTCTCGCACGTGAACGTGGGACGCAGTTGCCGCATCCGCAAAGCCATCATCGACCGCGACGTGCACATTCCCGAAGGAACCACCATCGGTTACGATACCGAAGCCGACCGCGACCGCTACTTCGTCACCGACACCGGCATCACGGTCGTGACCCGCGATTACTCCCTCTTCGAGAATCCCGTGAGCATCGACTACTTCACCAGTGAGTAGGGCAGGTCTCAGGTCTCGCACAGAAAACCCGACGCCCTTGAGATTTTCCTGACACCTGAGACCTGACACCTGAGACCTTCTTCCTGCGGTACACTTCTTTACTCTATGTCTCTAAGCCTTCGCCGCCTTTTCAAGCGCCTTTTTAAGAAAGAAAAGCAGGAGCGCCGCATCCTGCGACAGATCGAGCGCACCGGCGATCGACTGCAGCCCGAATATCATCGCCCGACGCCCGAGTGTCCCCACCCCGAGCGCTGGCGCATGTTCGATTCCATGACCGCCGAGGCCGAGGTGCTCGAGTTCCTGCGCACCGTTGTCACCACCATCAAGCCCGAGCTGGTGGTGGAGACCGGAACCTTCAGCGGCATCAGCACTCTCTGGATCGCCGAGGGACTGAAAGCCAACGGACGCGGGCGCGTCATCACCTGCGAGTTCGACCAAGCGGTGTATGAGAACGCAAAGGCGCGAATCCAGGCTTCCGGACTCGCCGAGTGGATCGAACTGCGCAATGAATCAAGCCTCGACATGAAAGTCGAGGGCGCCATCGACCTCTTCTTCAGCGACAGCGATCTGCCCATCCGCGAGCGGGAAATTCGCCGCTTTCTGCCGCAGATCAGCCCCTATGGCCTGATCCTGATGCACGACGCCAGTTCACATTTGAAGATCGTCCGCGAGGCCGCACTCAAACTCGAACAAGACGGCCTGATCTCGGCCGTGCTCTTGCCAACTCCGCGCGGCCTGGTGCTGGCGCAGAAGCGCGAAGGAAGAAAGTAAAGTTAGGACAAAGGGATTCGTATCAGGGCATCGCTTTAGCGATACCGCAATTTCCTCAAAATCACACGCCCCTTTAGGGGCCGCGTCGCTCTGGGGTCGGCGTATATCTTCACTACCGGCTCCGATCTGCGGACACCAGTTCGGCGCCGCTGACGGCCAGCAACTTGTCGCCGTAGATGGCGCGCAACCGTGCCAGGAAATCAGGGATTCCTTTCGCGGCTTCCGCGCTTTCCGGCACCAGGCGGGCGATGACGCGCCGGCGCTTGGTAATTTGGATCTCTTCACCTTCTCTCATGTGACACATCCTAGATCACAGATCCTTTCCGCTTACCCCTAATGCTTCACCAAATCTTCCGACAGCAAATGTGCCTTCTGCGCCAGCGTGCTCGCTCTCCGTAAATCGCCTTCCTTCAACGCTGAACGCGCACCATCCATATAGTTGCGGATCTGTCCCACGGTTTCCTGCTGTCGCGCGTCCAGCGTGCGCCGCGCCAGCCGTTTCAGTTGGTCGTCGGTAGAGCCCAGCAACCGTTCCGCGTTCTGGCGCTGGCGGGTGGCTTCTGCGGGAGTTATGCCGGGCGCAATCTGCGCCGCGGGTTCCCTTGCTCCGCCCTCGCGAACCACAATCTTCTGCGGAGTACCATCTGGCGCGGTGCGCTTGCGGCGTTTCGTGGTTCCGCTCGCCGAACCGGCATCCGTCTTTTCCTTCGCCACGTTCTCCGACGCTTTCTTCCCCGCAGTCGGGGTCTGCGGATTGGCGGGCGCAGCCGGCGTGGTCTCTGCAGGAACCTGCCCCGCCGGAGAGGGCTCTGTCCGCGACTTCTCCGCCGGAGCGTTCTCTTTTGGCGCGTTCCCCGCCGGAGCCGCAGGCGCAGCCGGAGCCTGTCCAGCGGCATTCGTGGAGCCTGCCGGGTCCTGCTGCCGGGAAGCCATTCCCGCAGCCGGGAAACTCAGCCAAAGCGCAATCGCGAGTCCACAGGCAAGTCGCATAACAGTGACAAAAAGATTGTTTCCCACCCATGCAAAGAACGCAAGGGACAGCGCATGCAAGAAGTCTTCGTCATGGACTTGGGCGATCCAGTTTCGAAGATGGCCAAGGACGGCCACGGCAAGAGAAAACCGGAGAAGCGTTTCCGCTTCCCCGGTTGGTGTTTCGGCTTGAATTTCAGTTTTACTCGGTGCTGCCGGCTTCGGCGGCTGCGCTGACAGATTCGTTTTCCGGTTGCAGGACGACGCCATCAAACGGAGTCGCGCCTACGAAGCGTCCGCCAATCACGCTGACCCGGCGCAGCGGAAATCCGCTGTCGGGACCGCGCTGCCAGGAACGTCCGCCGTCGCGGCTTTCGAAGATCACGCCGGTCGCGTCGCTGGTGGCCAGCATGCGCTTGTGGGTGGGATCGAAGCTGACGGAAGTGATGTCCTTGCCGGGAAGACCGTTGACGACATGTTCCCAGGTCGCGCCACCGTCTCCGCTGCGGAATGCGCCTTCGCGTGAGGCGATCATGATCTGGCGATCGGAAGCAATGGCCGCGCTGCGGATGCTGACCACATACGTTGGCAGACCGGCCTGTTTCCAAGCCGCGCCGCTGTCATTCGAGACCAGCACACTGGAACGCGTAGCCGCGACCACCGTGGAACCTTCGGCTCTCACCGAAACGAAATCCTGCTTTCCTAGAATCTGTCCGCCCTTCCAGGTTTTGCCCTGGTCGGTACTTGAGTAAATGCCAGTGGTGGTTGCCGCCAGCCAGCGTCCGGAACCGAGTTCCAAATCGTTGACGCGCGATTCCAGTTGCGACTTCTGGAAGGTGGTTGTAGTGACCGCTTTGCGCGAACCTTTACGCGGAGTTCTCAGCGTTGACTCGAGGAGCAAAACGTTCATGGGATGCCATTCGCTGGCGTTGCGCTCCAGCGAATACATGCCGTGGTTGGTGCCGGCAACCAGCATTCCGCTGGCAGCCTGTTTGAGCGCGAAAACGTCTTTTCCGCCGAGGCCGGCCGCTTTCTGCAACCAGTGCTGTCCGGCGTCATGGGAATAGAACACGCCGCCGTATTCGCGGTCGTTGACGACGCCAACGTAGAGCGTGCTGGCATCTTTGTTATCGGCGAGGATCGCGGAAACATAGCGATGCGCGTAGCCGTGGTTGGAAGTGGTCCAGTTGGACGCGCCATCGGTCGAGGCCATCACGCCGCTGCGGTCGGTGGCCAGCAGCACGCGCTTGGAATCCCGCGGATCGATGAGCACGTCATTGACGACGACCTCGGGATTGCTCACACGCTTCCACACCTTGCCCAGGTCGGTCGACTTCCAGAGGCCTTCGGTGGTTCCGGCGTAAATGATATTTTCGTTCGTCGGATCCTGCTTGAGCACGCGGGTGCGGCGCGCCGAAAACGGGATGCCCTGAATCTTCGAAAACAGGTTGCCCGCAGTCTCGCTCTTGTAAATTCCCGAGCAGGCGCTCGCGAAAACAACCGAGGGATTGTCATGGTCGACAATGACCGAGAACACATCGGAGTCGTCGATCATGCCTTTATTAATGTGCTGCCAGTTGGCGCCGCCATCGGAAGTCTTCCAGGCCAGGTGCCAGGTTCCGGCATAGACGGTGTTGGGATCTTCGGGATCGACGGCGATCGATTCAACATTCTTGATGTCGGCGGACTTCGCGGGTGACAGGCGCTGCCAGGTATCGCCGCCATCTTTGCTGCGGTAGACGCCATCGAGCGCGCCCGCGACCAAGACGTTGGAATTACCCTTGAACAGGGCCAGGGCGCGGATGGACTTGCCGTGCATCGCGGGCAGCGTTTCCCAGTTGCGGCCGCCGTCGCGCGTGCGGAAGATTTCGCCGATCTGCTGGCTCGATACGCTCCACGCCGACACATAAATACGGTTAGAATCCTGCGGATCGATGGAGATGTGGTCGAGCACGTAGTCGTCGCCACCCAGGCGCGCCAGGCGCGACCAGTTGCGTCCGGCATCGTTCGAAGCAAACATCTGTCCGGTGCTGGTGCCGAGCAGGATGTGATCTGGATTGTGCGCGTCGTAAGCCAGGCTGCGCGCGTCGCCGCCATCTGGACCTAACACCTGCCAGGGCCCGGAGGCCAGCAGTACGGTGCTCAACAGACTGACAGCGAGAAGCAACAAACTTGTGCGGAGAACGTTCCGTTTCACTGTGAAATCCATGCGCGTAGATTGACCCCTCTGCGAACAGTATTCGCCTGCGCTCCACATTAAATAGGCTAGCACGGCTGGGACAAGGTTACCGAAGGCCAAAAAATAGAAAGGCCGGTAGGGTGCCCCCCCCGGCCTTTCGTGCTCTTCCTACATCGGTTATTCGGCCTTTTTCGCCGCTTTCTTCTTGGCGACCGGTTTCGGATGATCCGGAACCGCCTTTACCTTCGTCTCATCGACCGGGGTCGTGGTGCTGGCCTCGGGGAAGGTCGCGCCGGCCGGAACGATCCAATGTTCCGAAGTCATCGTGCCTGCGGTTCCGGTGCGGGTCTCGATGCGGCTTGGGTCGATGTTCTGTTTCGCCTCGCCTCCCGAGATGTAGGCCTTCACGTTGAGCGCGCGCTCGGCCGCCAGGTTCTTACGCTTTTCCTTCGGATCGGCGTTCCCGACGACGACCAGCTTGGCCTCTGAATCCTGCTGCAACTTGAGTGCAACATCGTCCAGCGCGGCCTTGCAAGTGTTGTCGACGCGCCACGGCTTCTTGACGTTGGGGTACTGGCACTCGTTCAGCTTGCTGGCTTGCGGGGGCGGTGGCGGTGGCGGATTTTCAATCGTCACCGTGCTCGAAGTCGAGGCCGTCAAGCCGCGCGAGTCGGTACAAGTAGCGCTGATACTGATGGGACCCGACGAGGCGCCGGTGGTGTTCAGGGTGGCGGAGTTTCCGCTGCCGGAAATACTGCCGCCGCTCGAGGTCCATCCACCCACCGTTACCGGAACGTTATCCGGACTGGTGCAGGTGCAGGTGATGGTTGCCGAAGTACCAGCCTGGACCGTCGACGGGCTCGCCGAGCAGGAAACCTGCGGCGGGTTCTTGGGCGGTTCCTTCACGGTGAAGTTGGCGGTGCAACTGGCCACGTTATTCTTCTTGGCCTTCGGATCGGTGACCGTGGCGGTGGTGGTGTAGCTGCCGCCGCTGACGCCGTTGGTGTCGATGGTGGCGCCGGTGTCTTTGCCATCGATCTTGCCCCCGTTGCTGGCCCAGGTATAGGTGAGCGGGTGCTTGGGGTTGAAGTTGCTGGCGACGACGGTTGCGTGCACCGGTTCGCCGACCATGACGTCGGGGTTCTGCACCGAGCAGGCGGCCGCTACCGGAATTTCCGGAGCTCCGCCAAAATTGAACACCAGACCGGTGGTCAAGCGGGCACCGCTGTAGCTCGGACGCTGCAGTCCGGGATCGGTAGCCGGCGCGTTGTGGGCGAAGTTTTCGTGCGCCCACTGGAAGTCGGCTTCAAACAGGCGCAGCGAGACCGGCTTCCAGATTTTGAGATCCATACCGCCGCCAAGAATCGCGGCGACGCCGTTGCTGGAATCGATCCCTCTCGACGAGAGGCGTTCGAAGCCGAGCAGCGTGTGCACGAAAAAGTCCACACCCTCGCCGCGATAGGTTAACTTTGGACCAATAGCGGCGGCGCTGATACTGGCATTGCGATTCCAGTCCCCGCCGTAATTGCCTTCGAGAGCCCAGATCTTCGTGAAGTTGTAGGACAGATTGGTGCCGAAGCCCTGCGCGATCGAGGGCAGCTTGAAAGCGTTGGGCGGGGTGCTGTGATCGGGGATGTTGCCGCCCGGGTTTAACCACTGATAGCCAAGGAACAACTCTACCTTGGGAAAGTCATCCGACTGTACAGTTGGCGCCTTGGGCGCAGTTTGCGCGTTCAGCAATGCCGGTAACGCAATCAGAACGAGGGCCAGGACGAGCGCGACACTCGCGCATCTCCGGTAAGTTTCGTGACAAAGTGACATTGAGTTCCTCCGATCAAATCCACTACAAGTTATTTAGTAGAACTGGAATCAATAAAGCCTGACGGCACGCACAGAATAGGCTGCACCTGGGAAACACAGAATTCTACAGCAACCGGGCACTTTTGCAAAAGAGGAAGAATTAGTTAACGGGTATTTTCATAGCCATCGCGGGTCGCGAGTCGGTTTTCTGCAGACGGTTGCGCCGTACTTATCTCAAATTGATATTCCCGCATTCCGGGCCGGGTTGCGAGGCGGCGCGCTTCCCTGAATAATGCTGGTGGGGCCATAGCACATTAATTATGACGCAGGAACGCGTACTGATTGTGGAAGACGAAGAGAACGAACGCACCGGACTGGCCGAACTGGTCTCGGGATGGGGCTATCGTACCGATACGGCGGCCGACGGCGTGGAAGCTCTGGCAAAAATCCCCGTCTTCGCTCCCTCCATCGTGATCACGGACGTGAAGATGCCCCGCATGGGCGGCATGGAACTGGTGGAGAAGCTTGCGGACCTGGCGCAGTCGATCGCAGTGGTGATGGTCACCGCCCAGAAGGCGACCGATACCGCATTTCACGCCGGCCGCCTGGGCGTCCAGGACTACATCGAGAAGCCCATCGACTTCCGGCGGCTGCGCTCCATCCTGACCAACATCGGGGAAATCCTGAACACCCGCACCGAAAACGAATCGTTGCGCCGCCGCTTGCGCGACAAGGGAGCGCTCGGCCTGCTGGTCGGCGCCTCCCCTGTAATGCAGGAGATTTTCCGGCTGATCGAACTGGTGGCTCCGAGCACGGCCTCGGTGCTGATCACCGGGGCGAGCGGAACCGGCAAGGAATTGGTGGCGCGCACCATCCACGATCTGAGTCCGCGGCGCAACAAACCTTTCTTCCCCATTAATTGTGCGGCCATTCCTGAGACGCTGATCGAGAGCGAGATTTTTGGCCACGAAAAAGGCGCATTCACGGGGGCGCTGGAGCGCCGCACCGGCTGCTTCGAACTCGCCGAAGGCGGCACGCTGCTGCTCGACGAGATAGGCGAAATGCCGGTCGGCACCCAGGCCAAGCTGCTGCGCGTGCTGGAAGACCACAAACTGCGGCGGCTCGGCAGCAGGGTCGAAACTTCGGTGGACGTGCGCGTGCTCGCCGCGACCAACAAGGTTCCCGACGATGCCGTGGCCCATGGAGAACTGCGCGAGGATCTTTATTACCGGCTCAACGTTTTCAATATTCATATGCCGGCGCTGCGCGAGCATAAAGAAGATATCCGCGAGTTAGCCAAGAGCCTGCTCGCGGACATGAACCTGAAGCACGATCGCAAGGTGGCGGACGTGAGCGAGGCCGTGCTCAATATTTTCCAGACTTACTCGTGGCCGGGCAATGTGCGCGAGTTGCGCAACACGCTGGAACGCGCCGTGATCGTCTGCGCAGGCGGACTGGTGGAAACCAAGCACTTGCCGCCGGGCTTTGGCCAGAGTGTGCGGCCGGTGGTGAACGATCCCGATGCCGTGCACCTGGGCGTGGGCACGACGGTCGGGGAAGCGGAGAAGCTGCTCATCCTGAAAACTCTGCAGGCGACCAATAACAACAAGACGCGCGCCGCCGAGATACTCGGCATCAGCTTGAAGACGCTGCACAACAAGCTGAAAGAATACGGCCGCCCGCCGGATACGGTGATGGCTGCAGGGGAGTAACGCATACGGCGGCGCGCCACAGCTAGAAGTTCTCAGTTCCCAGTTCTCAGTGAGCACCACCGCAAAACGTTTCTGAGAACTGAGAACTGGGAACTGAGAACTTCCTTAAAAAGATGAGCCGCAAATTCATCATCGTGTTCGTGATCACCACGCTGTTCACGGCGCTGGTCGTCGGCTTCTCCTGGATTTACCTGTCGCAACTGCTGCGCCAGCGCTTGCTGTGGGCCGATGAAACCGCTTCCCAGCTCACCAATCAACTGGAGTACGCCGCATCCAAAGCGGTGCCCGATCTGACCAGCACGCGGGTTGACACCAACAATCCCAAGGCGATGCGCGCCGCCATCACCAATTATCTGCAGACCGACACCAACCTGAACGACATGCTGGAATCGGTGGTGGGAAATTCTCGCATCATCTACGATGCCGCCATCATTGATCCCAGCGGAGTGGCGATTCTCGATACGAATCCGGCTCTGAATGGCAAGCCGGTTCCGGAGCGCAGCGGTTTGGGCGTGTTGCGCGACGCGGGCTTCCGCCGCCAGTTGCGCATGCTCTACGGCCCCGCCACTGTTTATGACGTGAGCATCGGGCTGGAGCTCGACGGACAGGCGTTTGGCGGCGTTCGCGTGGGCGTCTCGACGGTTTTTCTACGCAACGAACTGACGCCGAAATTGCAGCAGGCAGCTTTCTTTTCGGTGGTCGCGATTTTTTGTTCGCTGGTGCTGGGGGCGGTGGTTTCCAATGTCGCGCTCGGCCCCTTGAAGGCCATCAGCCGCAACCTCGACAGCGCGAGCGCCGGAGATCTGTTGCCCGCCGAGCAGTCCGGTTCAGACGACGAGGTCGGCCTGGTGTCGCTGAAGATCGCGCACCTCGGCCGCCAGATTCGCGATACCAACCAGATTTTTTCCGCGCTGAAAGACAACGTCGAACAGGTCATGACCAAGCTCCAGGACGGCCTCATGCTCTTCACGCGCGATTCGCGGGTGGTGCTGGTGAGCGCCTCGGCGGAAAAGTTTCTGGGACGCCCGCGGCGCGAAATTCTGGGACATACCGCGGAAGAAATTTTTTCCGATGGAACGGTTCTGGGCGCGGTGGTTCTGCCCGCATTCCAGAAGCAGCGGCCGCTGGTGCAGTACGAATTCGAGGCTGCCGATGGCCGGCGGGTGCAGGTGTCGCTCGATTTCATTCAGGAAAAGGGAACGTCGATTGGCGCGCTGCTGACCATGCGCGATGCCGAATCGGTGCGCCGCATCGAGGACGAGATTGAAATCTCGCGCCGCCTTTCCGCCAGCGGGCGGATGACCCGAGGCGTGGCGCACGAAGTGAAGAACCCCATCAACGCCATCGTGCTGCACCTGCAGTTGCTGCAAAACAAACTGCAGCAGGACGATCCCGACACGCGCCGCCACATGGACATCATCGGCAACGAAATCCACCGCCTCGACCGCGTCGTGCAAATCCTGGTGGACTTCACTCGTCCCCGCGATTTGCGCCTGGAAGAAGTGGACTTGCGGAAAATTCTGGAGAGTGTATCGGCGCTGGCCGCGCCCGATGCCGCGCGTCACGGCGTGCGCATAGTGCAGGAACTGCCCAGCGAAGATGACGCGCTGATGGTGCGCGTCGATTCCGATCTGATGAAGCAGGCGATTTTGAACCTGGTGCTGAACGGCGTCCAATCCATGACTGCGGGCGGAACGCTCACTCTGAAGGCGCGGCGCGATGACGAAATGATTCTCGCCGAAGTGATGGACCAGGGCGGCGGCATTCCGCCCGAAGCGCAGGAGAAAATTTTCGAACTCTACTTCACCACCAAGGGCGACAAAGGTGGCAGCGGAATCGGCCTGGCGCAAACCTACCAGATCATGCAGTGGCACTATGGCTCGGTGGAGTTCGATACCATCGTCGGAGCCGGCACAACCTTCCGCTTGCGACTCCCAGCGGCAGCAGCGAAACCAGATCGCCGCGACGACGAAGAGATGACGGCCTGAGCAGGCTGCGGAAAAATTCGGTTTCGTATCAGGGCATCGCTTTAGCGATGCCGAAGGTCCTCGAAATCAGACACCCCTTTAGGGGCTGGGCATCGAAAAGCAATGAGAGCCTTACTGCTGATCGCGGCGATTCTGGCATCCGTAGCAGTCGGTTTTCAACTAATGCCGCATCCCAGCGCACTCCCGGCGCAAGCTGGATACGTGGGGTTTGACCGCAACGACTATCCGGGCGACTCGAACTTGAAGATTCTCCGCCGCACCTTCTCCTATTCCGGCTATTGGCTAAACAATCCGCCAGGCGCGAACACGAATTCTTGGACGGGAAAGCGGAAGACTCTCCAAGCCACAGGCTTCGGCTTCCTGGTTCTCTTCAACGGCCGCACGTACGCGGAGATCAAAGCGGCCGGGGACGCGGCCAAGTTGGGCAGTTCTGATGCTGCCGCGGCGGTGTCCGCGGCGCGTGCGGAAGGATTTCCATTTCAGACAACCATCTTCCTCGACCAGGAACAAGGCGGACGTCTCCTTCCGGAACAACGAGCCTATCTTCATGCGTGGGTCGATGGAGTGAATTCCGCACACTTTGTCGCGGGTGTGTACTGCTCGGGGATTGCTTCCAAGGAAGGTTCCGGTGCCTCCGTCGTGACCGCGGAAGACATCCGGGAAAATGCAGGTGGAAGAACAATAAAATATTGGGTCGTCAACGACTCATGTCCACCCTCCCCTAGATGCACACTTTCAAGAAAAGATCTCTTGCCGGGGTCGAGCGGTATCTCCTTTGCAGAAGTCTGGCAATTTTCTCAGTCACCGAAGCGAACTGATTTCGCAAGCGGCTGCTCCGCTAACTACAACAAGGATGGAAATTGTTACCCACCCGGCATTGATCCCGCCCAACGACTGCAATTGGACCTCGATGTTGCAACCTCAAGTGATCCTTCTCACGGCAGAACCCGCGATTGATGTGAACGGCTCAAATTGCAGTGAACGTTAGTGCAGGTTGGGCTATTGCAGGTCCACATTCTGGGCAAGACGGAAGTTGAGACGGCGATCGACGGCGAACACGATGTCTTTCTGGCTGGCTCCAGAAGCCGCGCCGGTAGCCGGGTTTCGTTCCTCGCGGGAGCCGCCTTTGGCGAAGATGCTGGAGGTCTCGATCATGACCAACCGGCCGCCGACGTTCAAACTCACCAGCACGATCCGCAGATAGCCGGGTTCAAGCGAGCCTCCGGAGGGCTTGGCTTCGAGCACGCGGCCGGTCGCGGGTGTGCCGCGGGCGACCAGCGTCTGGCCGTCGATCACGACCGGCTCATCGATGGTTGCGCTGAAGGTGTCTCCCGCATGCGACGACGCGCTCGAAAGCGCGCTCTCCAGGCGAACCGGGATGGGCGTTCCCTCGGGCAGTTTCGTGGCCGATGGAATCAGCGACTGGCTGGGCGAAATGCCGGTCGGGCGTGACTGGCGATCGAAGGGCAGCCTTTGCGAATCGGCGGAGTTCGAAGCCTTCTCAGCGGGAGGACGGCCACAAGCGCAGATGAGGCTGAGCGTCAGCAGAACGATGGCGATGCGATCGGCGTGGAACAGCATGTTTGCCCCAATCAGAATATCAACTAATGAGCTGTTGGGGATGGACCGGGTTTGCGTCCATCCGAACTCTCGAGGGTGTACCGACAAATTTGGCCGATTTATTTTCGGCTTGCTTTCAGCGAGTTAGGTGCGTTTTGTAAATTTTTCCCTCTTGACAAGATTTTTGGCGGGCGCGGATTCCGCCCATTGCGAAGCTGCTACAGGTTCCGAATTGGGGCGGCTGGGCTTGCCCGTATTAGCATTCCGGCAACTGCGCCTGCCATCTCTAGTCTTGTTTCTTCCGAATCATCCTTCCTTTATTCCTTCCTTATCATCGCCCGAATCATCACAAATTTGATGTGATGGCTGGCACTTAGCGGCGATGGGTTTCGCACTACACTTTTCCCCAATCAGGTTAGCGCCGGTTCATTCGCGGAAAGTTGAGCGGGCGTTTTCCCAGCTTGGAATCGCAGTGGTCGCAATGTTCCGTCGCTACCCAGCATTTGCTTGCGGTTTTTCCGGACCGCAAACAGATGTGGTGATGAGTCGGGCAGCGGGCTGAATCCCAAGGAGCGGTGTCGGTATGAACGTCATCACCCAATTTCCGGCGGCACGCGATTACGACCTCCATCTGCTCTTTCGCGCGATGTTTGAAGGGGCCGCCATTGGAATCGGCATTTGCCAGCTCGATGGCCGGATTCTGGAAGCGAATCCCGCGCTCGGCAAAATGCTCGGCTACAGCCAACAGGAACTGGCCGGCGCGCACGCTGGCGCGCTCTATCCGGAACTTCGTCGTGAAATTCGCCGCGAAATTTATCCCGACAATTTCTCGCCCGACGAACGATTGCTGGGCGAGCTGATCCGGGGCGAGCGCGGCTCGTTCGAAATCGAAAAGCGCTACCGGCGCAAAGACGGTTCCGAGCTCTGGGGGCATCTGACGGTGTCGCTCGGGCGCGACGCGCGACGCCAGCCCGCCTTCCTGATCGCGATGCTGGCGGACGCGACCGAGCGCAGGCGGGTGGAAGAACATCTGCGCGAAGCCGAGAAGATGGAAGTCATCGGACGGCTGGCGGGAGGAATCGCGCACGACTTCAACAACCTGCTGACCGGCATTCTGCTGTACTGCGACCTGCTGATCGCTGGATTGGAAAGCGGGGGACCGGAGAAGGGCGGGTTAGAGAGCGGCCGATCGGAGAACGGTGAAGTGGCAAGCGGTGGATTGGAGCCGAGCGAGCTGTGCCAGCACGTTGAAGAAGTCCGCATGGCGGGCGAGCAAGGAGCGGCATTGACGCATCAGCTATTGGCGATCGCGCGCAAACAGGCCGCGGAGCCACGGCCGGTCCTGATCAACGAAATTGTGGCTTCCACGGAAAATCTGTTGCGGCGACTGATTGGCGAGCAGATTGAACTGGTCACCGTGCTCGACTCCGGCGCCGGACTTGTGCTCGCCGATCCGGCGCAGTTGCGGCAGGTCCTGTTGAACCTGGTGCTGAACGCGCGCGATGCGATGCCGCAAGGCGGAAAGATTACCTTGAGCACGCGGGCTGGGGAATTTCCCGCTAACGCTGAGCCCGGGAGCGCCCGGCGCGCCGTTTCGCTGGCGGTGAAAGACAACGGCTGCGGGATGGATGCGGAGACGCGCGCGCGGCTGTTCGAACCGTTCTTCACAACTAAGAAGCCGGGAGAAGGCACGGGTCTGGGCTTGGCGACGGTGCAGCGCATCGTCAGCGAATCGGGCGGCATGATCGCGGTCGAGAGCGAACCGGGACGCGGCACCTGCATCGAAGTATTTCTTCCCGCGATCGAGTCATCGATCGAGGCGTCATCGAACCAGGCGAGCCCGCCGGTGGCGCCGCCGCGCGCGAGCGCACACGCTCTTGACACCAGCCGCAAGACGATTTTGCTGGTGGACGACCATGCCACCGCGCGCAAATCCATGCAGCGCTTCCTGCTGGATGCCGGTTACCGGATTCTGCCAGCGCACGACGGGAAGGAAGCGCTGAAAATTTTCGCGGAACATTCCGGCGCAGTCGATCTGCTGATCGCCGACTGCACGATGCCTGGGATGAATGGACAGAAACTCGCAGAAACATTGCTCGGGCAGAAGCCGGGGCTGAAAGTCCTGTTGATTTCCGGCTACGAGCACGCGACCGTGGGATCCGCAGCGGGCGCGGTGGAGCTGGTTCGCAAACCATTTTCCGGAAAGGCTCTGATCGAACGTGTGGTTGAAATTATGCACAGCCCCTGCAGGGGCGTCTGATTTCCCGTAGAGACGGGGCCAGCCCCGTCTCTACTTACGCCACCGCTAAAGCTGCCAGTTGACCGTGAAGTTTGGGCTCGTGAAGTTCTGCATCGCCAGGGAGATTCGCCATGTTCAACGCATCGACCGCCGCTGTCCTCAATCATAGCCAGAGCCACGCCCCGCAAATCGAGGGAGCGAATTTCTTGAACCTCCTGATCGTGGACGACGACCGCGCCATCCGCGAGGCCTGCCGCGAGGTGGCGCAGTCGCTCGGATTCAACACGCAGGTGGCGGAGTCCGCCGAACAAGCCTACCGCTTGCTCGACAGCTCCAGCACCGACGCCGTGCTGCTGGACTTGCGGCTGCCGGGCGCGGGCGGCCTCGAAGCACTGCACACCATCAAGAAGCATCGCGCGGACGCGCTGGTGATCGTGGTGACCGGCTATGGCACGGTGAAGTCGGCGGTGCAGGCGATGAAAGATGGCGCCTACGACTACGTCACCAAACCCTTCAGCATGGAAGAACTGCGTCTGCTGCTGGAGCGGGTGGCGGGGCATCTGCGGCTGAAGACGGAGAACCGCGTGCTGCGGGAAACCATCAAGTCGCGGCAGGGGTTCGGCAACATCGTCGGGCGCGCGCCGGATATGGAAAAGCTCTACCGCATCATCGCGAAGGCGGGACAGAGCGTGCATCCGGTGCTGATTCTGGGCGAAAGCGGCACGGGCAAGGAGTTGGTCGCGAAGTCCATTCACTTCGCCGGCATCTTCCGCAACAAGCCGTTCATTCCGGTCGATTGCGGATCGCTGGTGCCAACCTTGATTGAAAGCGAACTGTTCGGCCATGTGCGCGGCGCTTTCACGGGTGCGACGAATCCGAAGGACGGACTGCTGGCGATCGCCGAAGGGGGCACGGTATTTCTGGATGAGGTTGGCGAGCTGCCGGTGGACTTGCAGGCGAAACTGTTGCGGGCGATTCAGGAGAAGGAGATTCGTCCGGTGGGCAGCGTGAAGCGGGTTCCCATCAACGTGCGGATTCTGGCCGCGACCAATCGCGACCTGGAACGAGCCGTGGCCGAGGGCACGTTCCGCCGCGATCTTTTTTTCCGGCTGAACGTGCTGACCCTGCGGATTCCGGCGTTGCGCGAGCGCAGGCAGGACATCCCGCTGCTGGTGGCGCATATTCTCGAGCGCATCGGGCGCGACGCCGGCATCGAAAAGACGATTTCGGACGAGGCCCTCAAGGCGCTGCTGAATTACGACTGGCCCGGCAACGTGCGCGAACTGGAAAACTCGCTGGAGCGGGCATGTGCGCTCAGCAGCGCGCACGAAATTCAGCTTCGCGACCTTCCCACCCAGATTCACAGCGCGCCCATCGACTTGATGGGGATGAGCCAGCCGACGAATGGCATCGTGCCCATGGCGGAACTGGAGAAACAGACGATCTTGAACGCGCTCACGCAGGTGAACGGAGACAAGATGCTGGCGGCCCGACTGCTGGGCATTGGCAAGACCACTCTGTACCGCAAGCTGAAAGAATACGAGTCCCAAAACTGAGTTGTCGGGCAAAGCGCCGGTGCCAGAACGGGACGTCCAGCGCAAGGCCGAGCGCATAACTCACTTATTTTCACGCGAATACAATTGGCCCGCAAGTTGCGAAGGATTCCTCATGATCCTTCTTGTGACGCCGAGCGAGCGGGCAACCGAGTGTGCCGCGGCGCTGCATGAGGCGACGGGCGAGGGGATCGTGGTGGCGGAAAGCCTGGCGCGGGCAGCCACCCTTTTGCGGACGGAATGCTACCTGGCCGTGGTGCTCGATCAGTACCTGCTCGAAGCCGAGCCGCACGAAGCCGAGACCACGATCGAGCACCTGGGCACTGCCATCCCGGTGCAGGTCAATCTGGCGATCAGTGGGATGGAGCGTCTGGTGCGGGAGGTCCGGGCGGCCATGCAACGCCGCCAGCGCGAGGAAGTGAGGGCCCGCCAAGCGGCGATCGGCAGGCTCCACAGCGAACTGAATGGCACGGTCACGGCGCTGCTGCTGTCCGTTGAACTGGCGCTCGAAACTCCCGGCCTGCCGGCGGCGGCGGCCGAAAAGCTCGATTCGGTGCACGAACTGGTGAAGAAACTCCGGAAACAATTGGAGACCAAGGGTCCAACGGGAGGGCTGGAACCGGTTGCAGGCGTCTAACAGTTCCAGCGGTGAAGCCGATGGAAACAATATCGGAATCCGCACTCTACAGCGTTCGCCCCGACCCTAAGTAACCCGCCTCTTTACTGCTAACGGCAACGGTCTTGCCGATAACTCTCCAGTGAGGCAAAACCGGGATCATGGAATTCTTCAAACTATTGCTTTCTCGTGATTTCATGCCGCACGGTTTCTGCTACCTGTGGGATCCGCGAATCGTGTGGCTGCACGTCATTTCAGACGGTTTGATCACACTGTCGTATTACAGCATTCCCCTCATTCTCATCTATTTCATTCGCAAGAATCGCGATCTCCCCTTCAACCGGATTTTCTGGATGTTCGGGACCTTTATCCTGGCTTGTGGCACGACCCACCTGATGGAAATTTGGAACGTCTGGCACGGCAGCTACCTGGTGGCGGGTGTCATCAAGGCAATCACGGCAGCGGTGTCCGTGGTCACGGCGGCGATGCTCATACCGTTGGTTCCGAGGGTGACTTCGCTGCCCGGCCGGATGCACTTGCAGGAAGAGAATCGCAAGCTGGAACGGGAAATTGCCGCGCGCAAGCGCCTCGATACGCCGGTCGAGGCTTCGCTCCGGCGCAGGGTCACGGTCGGTTTCATCGTAGCTGTGCTCCTGACAGTCTTCATGGGCTTTTCGTCCTGGCGCAACGCCCGGCTGGCGGCGGATGAGGCCGACTGGATGGGCCACACGTCTGCTGTGATGGAGACGATCGAGGTCACAGCCAAACACGTAATCGAAGCGGAAACCAGCGCCCGGACATTTGCCCTGATGGAGCGAGATCCGCTACTTGCGCACTACCGGGCCGCACGGGGCGCCGTCGCACAGGACGAGGACGCGCTGCGCCATTTGACGGCAGACAATGCCGACCAGCAGCGACGGTTGGACGTACTCGCTCCGCAGGTGTGGGCCGCGCTCGAATTCGCCGAGAGCATGGTCGCCAAACGCCAGCAGACGCACGCAACTCCTGGTGCTGACGAAATTCTAGAGACCGAGAGGCTTATGGATGCGGTGCGCGCAACCACTCAAGAAATGCACGCCGAGGAGACCCGGTTATTGAGCCAGCGCACCCAAAGGGCCAAGGCAGGACGGCGGTTGACGAGTTTCATCATTGTCATAGGCATTTTCGTCGGGGCAGGCTTATTGGCGCTAGCCAGGCTCGCCGTCAACCGCGAGATTGACGTCAGCGCACGGGCACGGGCGCAAATCGGCATCCTGAACGCCGAGTTGGAACAGCGCGTGGAACAGCGGACAGCGGCCCTGCAATCCGAGATCGCCGAGCGGAAGCAAGCCGAGGACGCCGCGAAGGAAAGCCTCGCCACCAGCGAGGCTGCGCTCAAAGAGCTTGCCGACCAAAAGTTCGCTCTGGATCAACATGCCCTCGTGGCGGTCACCGACGTTCAGGGCACCATAACTTACGCGAACGATAAGTTCTGCGCCGTCAGTCAATATTCCGAGGACGAACTGATTGGCCAGAATCATCGCATCGTCAACTCCGGCCACCATCCGAGAGAATTTTTCCAGCAGATGTACCACACCATCGCCAATGGGAAGGTTTGGCACGGCGAGATCAAGAACCGCGCCAAGGATGGTTCGATTTACTGGATGGATACGACCATTGTCCCGTTCGTGGGAGCGGATGGAAAACCGCGGCAGTACGTTGCCATCCGTACGGATATCACCGAACGCAAGCGAGCGGATGAAGCGCTGCACGAAAGTCAGGAACGGTTTCGGCTGCTGCTCGACGGGGTCAAGGACTACGCCATATACATGCTCGATCCCGGGGGCCACGTGGTCAGTTGGAATGAGGGCGCGGCTCGCCTCAAGGGCTACCGAAGTGAAGAAATTCTAGGCAAGCATTTTTCTTGTTTTTACGTTCCGGAGGACCGCGAATCCGGTAAGCCCGCCCGCGAACTGCAGGAGTCTCTCGCAAAAGGGCGCTTCGAAGCGCAGGCACAGCGGGTCCGGAAGGACGGCTCCGCTTTTTGGGCCAACGTCGTGATCACTCCCATGTACGACGATTCTGGAGCCCTCAGGGGCTTCTCCAAAGTAGCGCGCGACATTACGCAGCAGAAAGCAGATGAGCGGGAAATCCGAAAACTCAATGACGAACTCGAACATCGGGTGGTAGAGCGGACGGCCCAGTTGGAAACCGCCAACAAAGAGCTGGAAGCTTTCAGTTACTCGGTGTCGCATGACCTGCGGGCGCCCTTGCGGCATATCAGCGGCTTTTCCAAGATGCTGGTGGAAGAATTCGGCCCCACCCTCGATCCCGGCGCTCAACACTACCTGGAGCGCATTCAGGCAGGGACACAAAAGATGGGCCTGCTGGTGGATGAATTGTTGAATCTGGCACGGGTGGGGCGGCATGCGCTGAGTCTGCAGCCAACCAGGTTGAACTCGATTGTCGCGGAAATTTTAGCGATTCTGCAGCCGGAGACCGAAGGGCGACAGGTGGAATGGGTCATCGCCGACCTGCCTGCGGTGAAGTGCGATCCCGTTTTGGTCAAGCAGATCTTTCAAAACCTGCTGGCCAACGCGCTTAAGTTCACCCGCCCCCGCGCCCACGCCGTCATCGAAGTCAGTCACCAAGAGAAAGAAGATGGGCAACCGGTCTTCATGGTCCGAGACAACGGCGTCGGCTTCAACATGGAGTACGTTGACAAATTGTTCGGAGTGTTCCAGAGGTTGCACCGTGCGGAGGAGTTTGAAGGCACGGGCATCGGCTTGGTCACGGTGCAACGCATCGTTCACAAGCACGGAGGCCGGGTGTGGGCGGAGGGGGAACTGGACAAGGGCGCAGCCTTCTATTTCACCCTCGACGTGGGAAAACAAGCGGAATCGAAAAACAATGCAGCTACGGCGGGAGGCCAATCATGAACTCAGAGAACCTCGACATACTGTTGGTGGAAGACAATCAGGACGATATGGATCTTGCCCTGCATGCGCTGCGGCGGGGGAAGCTGGCAAACAACATCTTCGTGGCGCGCGATGGCGAGGAAGCCCTGGACTTTATCTTCTGTCGCGGGGCGTTCGCGCAAAGATCGTTTGAACATCCCCCCAAGTTGGTCCTGTTGGACTTGAAACTACCGAAAGTGAATGGGATGGAAGTGCTCAAACAGGTCAAGAGTGACCCTCGGACCAAGGTTATCCCCGTCGTCATCATGACCTCGTCGAAAGAAGAGCGGGACTTGGTGGCCAGTTACCACCTGGGGGCCAACAGCTATATCCAGAAACCAGTTGACTTCGAACAATTCCGGGAGACGGTCAAGACGGTCGGACTGTACTGGCTGGTCATCAATCAGCCGCCCGTAGCGGAAAGTCGCCACAATTTGGCAGGACTGGCTCATGACCGCCACTAACGATCTCGGGCCAGAACCCGACCAACTCCGGGTGCTGCACGTTGAAGATAACGAAGTCGATGCGGAGCTCGTGGCCCAGGCTCTGCGCCGAGGCAGCTTCTCGGTTTCCGTGGTGGTAGTGCAGGCGGAAAAGGAGTTTGAGCGGGAACTTCGCGCGCACCGTCCCGACATAGTGCTCGCCGACTACAACCTGCCGCAGTGGAAAGGCATGGAAGCGCTGGATGTGCTGCGGCGCGAAGGGCTGGACATTCCCCTGATCCTGGTCTCGGGCGCAGTGGGAGACATCACCGCGGTGGAGTGCATCAAACGAGGCGCGACGGATTACGTTCTGAAAGACGGACTGGCGCGGCTGCCCGAGGCCGTCCGCCGCGCTTTGCAGGAAAAACGTCTGCTTCGTTTACGCCGGCAAGCGGAAGAGGATTTGGCGCGGAAAGTCGACGAGCTGGCCCGCTCCAACGCGGAGCTTGAGCAATTCGCCTATATCGCATCGCATGACCTGCAGGAGCCGCTGCGCATGGTGGCGGCCTATACGCAGTTACTTGCCGAACGCTATCGCGGCAGACTCGACGAGAGCGCCGACAAATTCATCGGCTATGCCAGCGAGGGATTTGCTGGCCTTTTCGAGAGCAGGCCGGAATGGCGCCCATTGCGGACCCGTCGATTGTGACGCGGCGATGGCAGAGGTCCTGCTGAGTCTGGGTCCGGCAATGCAAGAGAGCGGCGCGGTAGTCAGGCATGTGGCGCTGCCGGTGGTGTGGGCGGATCGCTCACAGATAACGCAGGTCTTCCAGAATCTGATCGGGAACGCGATCAAGTTCCGCGGGAAAGAAGCGCCGGCGATTTCCGTGCAGGCCGAGAAAACAGGCCAGCAGTGGCTGTTCAGCGTGAGCGATAACGGGATCGGCATTGCGCCGGAGTACGCACAAAATATTTTTGTCGTTTTCCAACGCTTGCACACCCGGACCGAATACCCGGGCAACGGAATTGGTCTGGCAATCTGCAAAAAGATCGTCGAGCGCTGTGGCGGGAAGATATGGGTCGAGGCGCAGACTGGCCATGGTTCCATTTTCAAGTTCACCTTGCCCTGCGATGGTCCGGCGGAGAAGGAGTTGTGCGGCGAGGAAGTATGTACTTCAAATGCTTCCAGCAGCCCGTAGCGAAAGGGGAACCCGCTTTTCAACTCTCGATTCGCCAGACTTTGTCATGGTGAGCGAAGCGAGGGATCTGCAGTTCGCCGCAAAATGCAGATCCCTCACTTCGTTCGGGATGACAATTCATGAAAAGTGCCGCTCTCTTCAAGCGACCATGGCCTCTGAATCAATCCCGATTAGTTTACAAATCTCTGCACAAAGTATTCGCAAGGGCGGTGCGTGGGCTGCGTTCTTCGGGAAAGGAACGGAGGCTTGTATATGGAGAACCGAACGACAGTGTTTTACGTGGACGACAATCCCAAATCCAGCCGGTTACTAACCAGCGTTCTTGAGGAATGCGGGTTCAGAGTGATCACGAAGAATGACCCCATCGAGGCGCTGGCGCTGTGCAAGAGAACCTACTTTGATCTGGCACTTCTTGACTACGAGATGCCTTTGATGTCGGGTTCGCAGTTGGCCCAGGAAATCAAGTTTCTGGTGCCGGATGTTCCCGTGGTCCTGATCTCGGGCCGCTCGACTCTGCCGGCTACGGAACTGGCGTTTGTGGACGCTCACTTCGGGTTTGGGACCGCCCTGGACGATCTCCTCTGGACGATGCGGATCCTGGTGCGACCGAAGCTGGCGAGGGTGGCGAATCAGCGGGCGATGACCCAGTGGGCGGACTCGACGTGAGAGGGCGCGGGCTTCTTTGTGTGGGGACGGGGCTTTGCCCCGTCCCAGCTGGGCGTAGCCCCGCTTCCACACAGTAGTCGAAGAAGGTCGCCCCCGCGGGCGCAAGAAAACTCTTCCCTAGGCACGGCCCTCGACCCTAAACTGGAGGCAGGCAGGCCGAGGGTAGTTCCCAGCCCTCAAAACCCGGGGGGTTCTGTGCGCGTACTGGTGACAGCTGACACGTTCAGCGGAGTGTGGACTTACTCGCGCGAACTGGTTTCGGGTCTGGTGACCCACGGGGCGCAAGTCACGCTCGTCAGCTTTGGAGAAATTCCACTTCCCCATCAGACCGCGTGGATGGACGGGCTGCACGGCCTCGAATATTATCCCACCGCGTTTCGTCTCGACTGGATGCAGGAAGGTGAGCAGGACTTCCACGCGGCACAGGACTATCTGTGCGCGATCGTTCGCGACACGCGTCCTGATTTTCTGCATTTGAATCAGCTGAGTTTTGGAGCGCTGCCGGTGGCAACGCCGCGACTGGTGGTGGCGCACGGCGATGTGATCACGTGGTGGCTGAGCATTCACGGACACGAACCCGCCGCCTCGGCATGGCTGAAGTGGTATCGCGAGACGATGGTCGCGGGCTTGAAGCGGGCCGAGGCCGTGGTCACCACTTCGCGCTGGATGGAAAAGATGCTGCGCGTTGCCTACGGCGACGATTTCGAAGGGCACGTTATCCCGCCCGGACGCAATCCGATTTACTTCAATCCGTTTGTGACTAAGGAAGAGTCGGTGCTGGCGATTGGGCGCTTGTGGGATTCGGGAAAGCAGGTTGCCTTGCTGACCCAGCACACGCACGGCTTGCCGGTGTGCATTGTGGGGGCGGATAATCCGATTCCGGCGCCGCCGGTGCCGATCCGCGCCGACGTGCGCGTCTCCACCGGCGAACACGAGATTTCGGTGAAAGGAGCGCAGACCGAATCGCAACTGCGCTCGCTCTACAGCAAGTCAACGATTTTTGCGGCGACTTCGCGCTACGAGCCTACTGGACTGGCGTCGATCGAGGCGGCGTTCTCGCGCTGCGCGCTGGTGGCAAACGACACCGAAGTGTATCGCGAACTTTGGGGCGACGCGGCCTTGTACTTCGAACGCAATAATGCCGAGAGCCTCAGCGAGGTGCTCGCCCAACTGGATGAAGACCGCGAACTCACACGCCTCTATGGGACGCGCGCCTACAGTCGGGCGCGCGAGCGCTTCACGGCGCGACGCATGGTGGACGACTATCTGCGGCTGTATCGGCAGTTGCGGACTTCGAAAGTGGCGGTGGCGTAACGCGGCTAAGGCTTGGCCGTCAGAAACTGAGGGATCTCGCTGTCGAATCTCGCTCTCGAATCTCGCTCTCGAATACAGCCTCTCACAGCCCCATGCTATACTTTTTAAGCATCTTCCCTGTCAGATCAGCAAACGGAGGACAGTATCGACAAACGTTTTATCCGCATGAACGAGCGCATCCGGGCACGTGAAGTTCGCGTGATCGGTGACGAAGGGGAACAGATTGGCGTGATGCCTCCCTTCGAGGCGCTCAAGATGGCCCGCGAAAGAAACCTGGACCTGGTGGAAATTTCCCCGACCGCGCAACCTCCGGTTTGCCGCATCATGGACTACGGGAAATTTCTGTACCAGAACGAAAAGCGCGAGCGCGAAGCCAAGAAAAAGCAGAAGACCATTACGGTCAAAGAAGTGAAGTTTCGTATCAACGTGGACGATCACGACTACGAAACCAAAAAGAATCACGTGTTGCGCTTTCTCGACGGAGGAGACAAGGTGAAAGCGACCATCTTCTTCCGGGGACGCGAAATGACGCGGCAAAGCCTGGGCCGCCAGATTCTGGAGCGTCTGATCAAGGACGTCGACCAGAAAGGTTTGGTGGAGTTCCGTCCACGGCAAGAAGGCAATACGCTGCACCTGATTCTGGCGCCGAATAAGAAGGAAGGCGGAGCGAAAGAAAAGCCGCCCGCTTCTCCGAAGCCCGCACCTCCTCCCGCATCGCGAGGCGGCGCGCAGACAGCGTAGAGCAGTCGTCAGCTATCAGCTATCAGCCATCAGTAAAATCTTTTGGTGCGATCGCTCACGGACTGGTGGAATATTTGCGCTGCATAAACGCTGATGATGTAACTGATAGCTGACAACTGAGAGCTGAGAGCTATTTATGCCTAAACTAAAAACACACAAAGGCGCTTCCAAGCGCTTCAAGAAAACCGGGACGGGAAAGGTGAAGCGGCACAAGGCGTTTCTCCGCCACATCCTGACCTCGAAGGCCAAGAAGCGCAAGAAAAAGCTGGGGAATTCCGTGCTGGTGAGTGCTGCGGACCTTCACAAGGTGAAGCGGATGATCCCGTACTAGAGCGGAGTTATGGAGTGACGGGCGTCCTCGCCCGTCTTTAACAAAGTCTGTGGAGCGAAATGTCCCGCAGCGGCGCGTGAAGAGGTCGGGCTTCAGAAATCCCATTCCCACCCCAGAACGGCAAAACCGGCCGTTCCGGGGGCCCCGGTTTGGGTAGAAGCCTCCTTACCTCCAGCCGCCAGACGAAATAAAAAAGGAGAGCACCATGCCTCGTGTAAAACGCGGAACCAAACGCCGCGCCAAGCGCAAAAAGATTCTTGAACGCGCCAGTGGATACTTCCTAACTAAATCCAAACTTTACCGCTCGGCGAAAGAAGCCGTCGATCGCGCCCTGAAGTTTGCCTACTCCGGCCGCAAACAAAAGAAGCGCCAGTACCGTTCGATCTGGATCGTGCGCATCGGCGCCGCCGCCCGCCTGAACGGACTGAACTATAACCAGTTCATCAGCGGACTGAAGAAGGCCGGCGTGGAACTGGACCGCAAGATTCTGGCGGATTTGGCGGTGAAAGATCCGGCGGGATTTGGCAGTCTGGCGGAGCAGGCGAAGAAGGCAAACGCAGCGGCGGCGTAGCTGTCAGCTGTCAGTCGTCAGCTTTCAGTCATAACTTAAATTCTGTCATCCTGAGCGGAGCAGGACGATTCGCGAAGCGGATCGTTCTGCGAAGTCGAAGGACCCCTACCACCAGCACAGATTTTGGAGCGAGCAGGGATCCTTCGCTTCGCTCGGGATGACAATGTTTTGAGGGTTGCTCGGGAATATGCCCTACACCGTTCCCCAACTAACCGACTTCTCGGCGTCCGCGCTCGACAGCGCCGTCCGCGATCTTTTGTCTGCGCTGAAGCAAGAATCGGCAGCGGTCGCTTCTGAGAATGACTGGAAAGCGTTTCGTGATCGCTGGATGGCGCGCAAGAATGGCATTCTTACCCAAGTCAATGACCTGTGGTTGAAGGCCGCGCCGAAAGATGCAAAGCGTGACGTCGGGCAGCGCGTCAATCTGGTCAGGGCCCATATCGAGGCACATGCGCAATCGGGTGCGCAGATTCTAACGAGTGACGAAGCGTTCAAAAAGGCCGAACCCGTTGACGTCACTCTCCCCGGCATTCGCCGCCCCATCGGCGCTGAACATCCCGTCATCAAGACGATGAACGAGATCATTGGCGTATTCCGCAATCTGGGCTACTCGGTCGAGGAAGGTCCGGAGATTGAAACCGATTACTACAACTTCGAGGCGCTGAATTTTCCGCCGAATCATCCCGCGCGCGACACGCAGGACACATTGTTCATCGCGGGGCAGGAATCGAAGCCGCTGCGCGACCGGCTGCTGCTGCGCACGCACACTTCGCCGGTGCAGATTCGCACTATGCAGAAGATGAAGCCGCCGGTGCGCGTGGTGTGTCCGGGAAAAGTTCATCGCAATGACGCGCTCGACGCGACGCACTCGCCCATCTTTCATCAGGTCGAGGGTTTGGCGGTGGACACCAACATCACGTTCTGCGACCTGAAGGGCACGCTCGACCACGCCATGAAAGCGCTGTTCGGATCGAGCGTGAAGACGCGCTTCTATCCATCGTTTTTTCCGTTTACCGAGCCGAGCGCCGACGTGCAGATCAGTTGCATTTTCTGCGATGGCAAGGGCGTGCGCGACGGCGCTCCCTGCCGCAACTGCAAGGCCAGCGGATGGATTGAACTGCTGGGCTGCGGCATGGTCGATCCGAATGTGTACGGCTTCGTAGATTACGATCCGTTGAAAGTCTCGGGATTCGCCTTCGGCATGGGCGTGGAACGGATTGCGATTCTGAAGTACGGCGTGGATGATATTCAGCTGTTTTTTCAGGGCGATGTGCGGTTCTTGGAGCAGTTTGGGTAGGCGGTCGTTGGTCGTTGGTCGTTCGCGGTTCGTCGTTCGCGGTTCGCAACATCGTGCTGTGTTAGGACGGTCATCTTAATTGTTGTCATCCTGAGCGAAGCGAAGAACCTGCTGTTTCGTGCACTGGCAAGAAAGCAGGTCCTTCGCTTCGCTCAGGATGACAAGCAGTAAAAGTGAAGGACTGAGAGCTGAGAACTGAGAGCCAAGAGCTAACAGCTAAAAACTTCTCACATGAAAATCTCTCCCCATTGGCTGCGCGACTTCGTTGACCTGCCGGTCGACTACTTGCGTCTTGCGGACGAACTCACCCTCGCGGGCGTTGCCGTTGAAGGTATTTCCGGCGAAGGCGACAACACCGTCTTCGAGATGGAAATCACGACCAACCGTCCGGATGCGATGAATCATTATGGCGTGGCTCGCGAGGCCTCGGCGCTCTACGATGTGCCGCTCAAGCCGATCGAGCCCAAGCTGCCGCCGTCGCAAGGCAAATCCGATGTCACCATCGACATTCAGGAGCAGGAGCTGTGTCCGCGCTTCACGGCGCGCGAAATTCGCAACGCTACCATCAAGCCCTCGCCCCCACATATTGCCGGTCGTCTGCAATTGCTCGATCAACGGCCCATCAGTAACGCGGTGGACGCTACCAACTACGTTTTGTGGGAGAGTGGCAAGCCCACGCACGTGTTCGATCTCGACTTGCTCGAAGGCCGGCGACTGGTCATTCGCAAAGCCCAGGACGGCGAAACGCTGAAGACTCTGGATGGTGTGGAGCGCAAGCTCTCCACCGAAGACCTCGTCGTTGCCGACGCGAAAAAGCCGGTGGGGCTGGCCGGTGTGATGGGCGGCTTCGACACGATGATCACGGATAGGACGAAGAACATCCTGATTGAATCGGCCTGGTGGGACCCGGTCACGGTGCGTCGCATGTCGAAGCGGCACGGTCTGCACACCGACGCTTCGCACCGATTTGAGCGTGGCGCGGATTTCGAATCGACCGTCTCGTCGACCAACCGGGTCGCCGAACTGATTCTCGCATCGGGCGCCGGAACTCTGGTTGGCGACGTGATCGACGTGATCGCCCGCCAGCTTGACCTTGCTCCGGTAGAGCTCGACCTGCGGGAAGTACACCGGATTCTCGGCGAAAAACTCAGCACACTTGAAATCAGCCGCATCCTTACTCGTCTAGGTTTCACGTTGCTTCCGGGCGGCGAAGATACGTACCTGGTGCATATTCCGAGTTGGCGGCTCGATATCGAGCGTGAGATCGACATCATCGAAGAACTGGCGCGCCTGCACGGCTACGACAAGTTCCCCAACACGCTTCCCACTTACAGCGGTGAGGTTCGGGAGATGCCCGATGCGCACAAAGATGCGCGGCTGCGCTCTTCCCTGCTGGCGCTCGGTTACAACGAAACTATTTCGCTGACCTTCATTTCGAAAGAGGATGCCCGGCGCTTTTCGACCGCGGCCGAGCTCGACCTCGCAAACCCGCTGAGCGACGAGGCTTCGGTGATGCGTACATCGATGGTTCCGAGCATGTTGAACATGCTGGCTTACAACCTGAATCGCGGCAGCGACAATGTTCGCCTGTTCGAATCTGGAAATGTATTTGAGGCGTCGGGCGCGAAATCGCTGGAGTTGAAGCGCATCTCGATGGGCGCGACGGGGAACGTGGATGCGGAGGTGGTGCGCGGACTGGCTCCAGGTGCGGCGGCGCGTCCTCTCTCGTTCTTCGACCTGAAGGGCGACATCGAAAGCCTGCTCGCGCCTTTCAGCCATTGGACGCTCTACTACGATGCGCAGACGGCCGATTACTACCATCCCGGGCGCTCCGCTCGCGCCGTGCTGGATGGCGCTACCGTAGCCCAGTTTGGCCAGATTCATCCCGATGTGGCCGCGGCCCGCAAACTGCGGCAGGATGTTTTTGTCGCCGAGATCTATCTCGACCGGCTCTACCAGCACGATCTGCGCCAGGTGCGGTATGAAGCGCTGCCGCGCTTCCCTGCCGTCGAGCGCGACTTCTCGTTTGTGTTTGACGATGGCGTGGAGTTCGAGAAGATTCACCAGAGCGTTACCGGATTGGGCGTCGCCGAGCTGCGCAGTTTCGTCCCGGTAGAAATTTTCCGCGGCGAAAAGGTCGGCGCGGGCAGGTACTCGATTCTGATGCGTGCCACGCTCCAGTCAAGCGAGCGCACCCTGCGCGACGACGAGGTAGCGCAATGGTCGGGGCAGATTGCGAAGGCGCTGGAAGGGCTCGGTGGAGTGCAGAGGGCTTAGGGGCTATCTGACTCGTAAACTGCCCTTCGGCGTAGGTGGGGTTAAACGCCTGCTTACAACAAAACCATTGGCGGGAGCCCGAAAACAACTGCCCTCTCGTCAATCTGGAGGCGGCCCTTGCTGGTGACAAGGGGTAGGCGCGCACACTCATCCCTCGGGCACTCAGTTGTCCGTCTTCAAGCCCTGCAAGCCAATTTGTCCTTCCTGCGGAGTGCCCAACTCTCCCACCCAAATGACTTGAAACCGCGCGTCAACGCCGTCAGAGACCAGATGAACGACTTCCCCGGCCTTCAGATGGTTTGCAACGCCGCCAACACGCGCGCCGCGATGGCTGAAATCGATCAAAGAAGTCGTCTGCGGAACGGATTCCTGGTGGTCATGGCCCCACACTTCTGCCGGCCGCGACACGAATAATCTTGGTTCCCGGCGTTGATAAACGATAGGTTCGGTGGAATTGAGTTGCGACGCGCTTCCGGGAGCGCCTGCCAACTGGTGCTTTTCGAGTTCAAGAAGAAACTGTTCTTTGGTAAGGGTGGCCGCGGTGCGGAACAATTCCAGGAGAGGATCGTGTTCCACTTCGCCCTCCAGCGAGCGTGTGTTCCCTCCCGACGAATCGGCGGCGCCATCATCCCAATCGAGTCCTTCCGGCTCAACGAGCACTTCGGCAATGGCGTCTGGGCTCGCAGTCATTTGCTGAATTAACTGTTCCAACCGCCGCTGGTGCTCGGACGTCCGGTTTAAGAACTCGATCCCCATGCCGAGTTCGGGTTCCATGACCCGTACTTTCCCCTCCGTCTTGACTGAACCGTCCGCGGCACGGAGCAGCAGCTCGACCCGCGTGTGGGCGGGGAAGGGGGACTGGGTTCGCAAGAAGCATCCACCAAAACTGAGCCCCATCAGAGAGCAGCGGATTGGTGGATCGCGCTTCTCTCCGCACTGCAAACACAACCATTCTTTCAGGCTGCGGTGCGAGGCGTCGGAGATTGACACAAACTGAATGCCGACACGACAACGCGAATCCTGCCAGGCAACCATTCCGGTGGCTTCGATCACAGTCGTGCTGTCAGGCAGCGCAAAGGAGAAACCAATCGGGCCGACTTTCTTGCCCGGCGAGCTCGCCAGCCGGACCGAGAGCCCGCCCTCGCTCAGCCCAGAGATGGAGGCCTGCTCGCCCTCTCCATCCTGGAATCGGAAATATGCGGGGATATTAACTTCCAGCCGCACGGACCGGCGCCGTTCTCGTTTCAGGAGAGCTCGGGCGGCCCGAAAACTCGACTTCGCCTTTTCGGTCGAGATCGGCTTGTAGACCACAAAGTTCGCCCCCAGCCTAAAGGCAGTCTGCAAATTGGTGCGCGCGTCGATAATCGCTATCGCCACCGATTTACGGTTTTGTTGCCCGGAACGGACGCTTCTCAGCAGACCGAAGCTGCTTTCGTCTTCGCAGTCAATGATGACCGCTTCGAAGCTGTGCTGCGCCAGCTTTTTCGCGGCGCTCGAGTGGTCCGCGCAGTGCTCGACATGAATCTCCAATTCGCCCAGAACGTTGCGAAGGATGCGGAGGGCGCGGTCGTCCGAGCAAACCAATAGTGACTTGAGGTTCATCCAGTATCAAGGGTAGGCAAAAAGCAAGAGCATCCAAAGTTACGGCGGTAATGCCACTGTGGAGTGGGTTGCGTTGGCGTAACCTCGCGATTTCACCAGTAACGCTCAGTGGCTTGTGCATACGCCGAGACCCGCCGGACAGCCGGGGGCGGCTGTCCCTACGTGAGCATTTCTTGTGCTAGCCTTACTTTCCATGACACAGGTTTCGACCCATCCCAAGCACTTTCTCTCCGACAAGGTTGAGCATTTTACCGAGTCCGTGATTCGCGAGATGACGCGGCAGGCGATGCAATATGACGCTGTCAATCTGGCGCAGGGCTTCCCCGATTTCTCCGCGCCCGCCGAAATCAAGCGCGCCGCGCAGGAGGCCATCGCCGCCGACGTGAACCAGTACGCCATTACCTGGGGCGCGAAGAGCCTGCGGGTTGCGATTGCCCGGCAGATGCGGGACTGGCAGGGGATCGAGGTCGATCCGGAAAAAGAGATTGTGGTGTGCTGCGGCTCGACCGAAGCGATGATCGCGACCCTGCTGGCGGTGTGCAACAAGGGCGATGAGGTCGTGGTCTTCGAGCCCTTCTACGAGAACTACGGGCCCGACTCGATTCTGAGCGGAGCCAAGCCGCGCTTCGTCAGTCTGCGTCCGCCGCAAACGGCGGGAGGCGAGTGGACGTTCGACGAACAGGAATTGCGCGAAGCGTTCCAACACAAAACAAGTCAGTACCAGACCAATCAGTCTAAAACCAAGGCAATCATCCTGAACACGCCAAACAACCCTACCGGCAAGGTGTTCAGCCGGAAAGAACTGGAACTGATTCGCGACCTGTGTGTCGAATACAACGTGCTCGCCATCACCGACGAAATCTACGAGCACATTCTTTACGACGGATCGGAGCACATTTCGATCGCGCGGCTCGACGGCATGCGCGAACGTACGATCACGATCAACGGGCTCTCAAAAAGCTACAGCGTTACGGGATGGCGCGTCGGCTGGGCGGTCGCGCCGCCAGCGATCACGAACGCGATCCGCAAGGTGCATGATTTTCTGACGGTGGGCGCGCCCGCGCCTTTGCAGGAAGCGGGAGCGGCGGCGTTAAGCCTGCCGGCCAGTTACTACCGCGAGCTGGCCGACCGGTACCGCACGCGGCGCGATCATCTGATCCCGGCGCTGGAGAAAGCCGGGTTCCGCTGCTACCGTCCGCGGGGCGCGTATTACGTGATGACCGACATCCGCGCCTTCGGGTTCGGGAACGACGTGGAGTTCGCGGCTTACCTGGTGAAGGAAATCGGCATCGCGTGCGTGCCGGGGTCGAGTTTCTACAAGCATCCGAAGGACGGATCCCAACAGGTACGTTTCGCCTTCTGCAAGAAGCCTGAGACACTGGATGAGGCGGCGCGACGACTGGAGAAGCTGCGGTCACGGTAAGCCTGGCCGGTAGAGACGCGGCTTGCCGCGTCTTCACCGGCGGCGGAGACGGGGCAAGCCCCGTCTCTACGGCAAAAGTAGCGGCTCTTCCACAGCAAACTGCGCTATACTTCGCCTCAACGCTCAAACATTTTCCGAAAGCGAGTGGTGCCCATGTCCGTGAAAATGGTGGAAGAGGTATCTGCGCAGGTTCCGCCTGAAGATTTTCAGGCGCTGGAAGAGAAAGTTTATCGCACCATTGAGTTGTACAAGGCCGCCAAAGAAGCGCGAGCTACCGCCGAGCGCGACGCGAAGAGGCTGCGGGAGCAACTGGAAGAGCGCGAGGAAGAAAACGAAACCATGCGCCGCGAACTGCTGCAACTGCGCAAGGATCGCGAGGACATACGAGGCCGGGTCGAAAAAATGTTGAACCAGATGGAAAGCCTGACGCAGGAGCAGGCGGCAAGCTGAACGCTGCTGCGAACTGAACGCTGGCGGCAAATATCCGCCCGGCAGCCGTCTGGCAGGAAGTAATCCTCCGAGGAGTAACATGGCCACTGCGAGCAAAGAACCTCCGACAGATGTGCCGACGACAGATGCGCTGACGAAAGCTGTTCCGGCCAAAGACGTTCCGGCCGCAAATGCCGTCGGCGGCAGTGGCAGCGTGCGCGTCGAGATTTTCGACCAGGTTTATAACCTGCGGGGTTCTGACGCGGACTACATTCTGAAGCTTGCCGAGTATGTGGACAGCAAGATGCGCGCGGTATCGGAACAAACTGCAACCGTCGATTCGGTGCGGCTGGCGGTGCTGGCGGCGCTGAATATTGCGGATGAATATCACCTGCTGAAGCGGCGACTGGAGACGGCTTCGCCGGAAGCGCGGCAGCGGGCCATCAAACTCGCAAGCGCGCTGGATGAAGTTTTGCAAGACACCCGGCGCACGGGCTGAAATCGATCGTAACCTGGGATCGTCTTCTATCGCGACCTCTGCCGAGTTGCGCCCGGCATGGACGGGGCGGAGCCTCGTCCCCACACGAACACAACTGCCAGCAAACTTACTGCCAACTATTTTGCATTTTCCTCTTGCGTATCTCGTCGGGGTTTCCTAGCATCCAAGGTGGAAGGCCGACCTGCGGAGTTGGTGATGGTGGCAACCGATTTTTGAACCAATGCCGAATGAACGGGGACTCGACTCGCAAAAAGATCCGGTGTGCTATGTTCCGCCATGCGGAAAAGCCTAATGGGTCGCGGCGGGTTCCCACCGTCTGAGACGGGTTCATTCTCGGCCCACCACCTCGGCCCACCACACGGCCCAGTGGGTCGGCTTTTTTTTAGCTTCTGGCTCCTAGCTTCTGGCTCCTAAGCTGACAGCTCTCAGGAACACCTCCTTCCCGCGCAGCCAATACTGAAATGCGAGAAAGCTAAGAACCAACCGCGAAAAGCTAGAAGCCAGCAGCCAGCAGCTAGGAGCGGGTTCCTGCTAAACTCGTTTGAGTACACTAAAGACCATCCGGAGCATCCAAACTAACGTGTTCCCCAGACTTTTTCACATTGGCAGCTTCTACCTACCCACCTACGGTGTCCTGGTCGCCTCGGGCGTACTGATCGGACTCTGGATCACCGTGCGCAATGCGGAGAAGCAGGGCATCAACGGCGACGATGCCTGGAATCTTGGCATTCTCGTGGTGCTCGCCGGAATTATTGGGGCGAAGGTTCTTTACGTCGTCAACGACTGGAGCGCCTACGCCAACAACTGGCGGGAGATTTTCAGCCTCAACACGCTGCAGGCGGGAGGCGTATTTTCCGGCGGACTGATTGCCGCGCTGCTCATGGGGGTCTGGTACATGCGGCGTCATCACATGCCGACGCTGCGCACCACCGACGCCATCGCTCCCGGGCTGGCCTTTGGCCACGTCCTCGGACGCTTCGGTTGCTTCTCGGCCGGCTGCTGTTACGGCAAACCGACAAATCACTTCTGGGGCGTCATCTTCACGAATCCGTTGGCGAATGCCGTCAGTGGAACTCCGCTCGGCGTCAGGATAGAGCCAACACAGCTGATCGAAGCCGCAGCTGAGTTCTTCAATTTTCTGCTGCTGACCTGGCTGCTCAAACGGAAGAGGTTCGATGGGCAGGTGTTTGGCAGCTTCATGATCCTGTACGGAATCGAGCGTTACTTCATCGAGTTTCTGCGCGACGATCCCGGACGCGGTGAAGTCTTCGGCGGGCTGATGACGGGAACGCAGTTGATTTCGATTCTGCTGGTCATCGGCGGTGGATTGATCTGGTGGCTGAAGAGTGGAGCGCCGAAGAGAGTGCCGGCGCAGAGCAGCGTTTAGTTGCCTTCCAAATGCCCGAATTTCCCATAACTCTCGTCGTCTCTGCAAACGGCGCAGGGCAGCGCCTGGACCAATATCTCGCGACGCAACTTTCTGAGGTCAATCACGCAGAGGTCAGTCGGGCCCGCGTGCAGCAACTCATCGCGAAGGGTGAGGTGTTGGTGAACGGGACGGCGGCGAAGGCGTCGCTTCGGCTGAAGGGCAATGGCGAAGAGCAGATCACGGTCACCGGGCCGCCGCACGCTCCGCCTCTGCGCGCCATTCCGGAAGAGATTGCGCTCGACATTGTCTATGAAGACGACGACCTGGCGATCGTCAACAAGCCCGCGGGCATGATGGTGCATGCGGGAGCGGGAGCGACCGAAGATGCGCGCAACCGCGGAACGCTGGTCAATGCGCTGCTGCATCACTTTGAAAAGCTGTCCGCAGTCGGCGGCGAACTGCGTCCGGGGATCGTGCATCGCCTGGACCGGGCGACCAGCGGGTTGATGGTGGTGGCGAAGAACGACGAATCGCACCGCCGGCTGGCGAAGCAGTTCAGCGGGCGCGAGGTACACAAGACTTACATTGCGCTGGTACACGGCTGGCCGAAGCAGGATCGCGGCACGATTCAAAGCGCGATCAGCCGCCACTCGCAGCGGCGCACACGGATGACGACGCGGGGCTTCGGCGGCCGCGAGGCGGTGACCCATTACGCGGTGCAGCGAAAGATCGATGCGCCTTACGGCAAGTTTGCGTTGGTCGAACTCAAGATCGAGACGGGACGCACGCACCAGATTCGCGTGCACATGTCGTCGCTCGGACATCCGGTGGTGGGCGACGCGCTCTATGGCGCGCCGGGCGAATTGCGGTCCCAGTCGAACAAACGCCGGTCGGCAGGCATGCCCGCGACGCTGAGGCTGGATCGAAATTTTCTGCATTCAGCGGTGCTCGAGTTGACGCATCCCCGGACGAAGGAGTTGCTCAAGTTCTCCCGCCCGTTACCGAAGGAACTGGAGAACTTGCTCGATAGCCTGGAAAATGCTCGGCAAGAAGGTCCCCGGCTAGAACCTGGTCAGTAAGAACCTGGCCGGCTAGAGCTGGTTTCATCAATCGGTTTTGGGTAGGGCACGGCTTCAGCCGTGCCGTTCGAAGCTTGGAACAATGCGGGCTTTAGCCCCTGAGGGACGGGCCTTCCGGGCTGAAAGACATTTATGAAACCAGATCTCGAACCTGGTCAGTAAGAGCGAGGCGCCGTCCGATCGCTGGGGCGCAGGCTATAATTGAAGCAACAAACCCTGATGAAATCGCGCATTTTTCTGCTTCTGGTTGTTTTTCATGTGCTGGCCGGCTCGCTCATCGGCCAGACGGCGCCGCCTGCTTCCACGCCGCCGGCGGCGCAGAATTCACCCGAGAAAACGAACGCTCCGCCTGACGGCAAGACGCAGGCTTCGACCGCACCAGCCGCGGGCACGCCAACTTCTTCCACACCGGCTTCCGGCACATCGACTCCCGCGGCGCCGACGCCGGCAGGGCAGGCTCCGGCGCAACTGGAAAATCCGGCGAAGTCTGATTCCGATGAATCCGTCACGACGATCGTCAAGTTGGTCAACGAGGTTCGCGTGGTGTTCACCGTTACCGACCGGCACGGCCGCTACATCAAGGATCTGAAGCGCAACGACTTCAGAGTGATGGACGATCAAAAGCCCGCGGAGCTGCGCAGCTTCCGCAGCGAGACCGATCTGCCCCTGCAGGTGGGGTTGCTGATTGACGCGAGCAACTCAGTGCGCGACCGCTTCAAGTTCGAGCAGGAAGCGGCAATCGAGTTTCTGAACGCCATCATTCGTCCGCGCTATGACAAGGCGTTCGTGGTCGGCTTCGACGCCACGCCGGAAGTTACACAGGACTTCACCGACAGCACGGAGCATCTTTCGGCCGGCGTGCGCATGTTACGGGCGGGCGGCGGCACCGCGATGTACGACGCCCTCTACTTTGCGTGCCGGGACAAGCTGTTGAAGCAGGAGCAGACGGGACCGGTGCGCCGCGCCATTATTCTGCTCAGCGACGGCGAAGACAATCTGAGCCACGTAACGCGTGAAGAAGCCATCGAAATGGCGGCCCGCGCGGAAGTGATCGTGTACACCATCAGCACCAACATCAGCGGCATGAAGGGCAAGGGCGACAAAGTGCTGGAGCGCATCGCGGAGGCGACGGGCGGCCGCGCGTTTTTTCCCTTCCAGATGCGCGACGTGTCGGATGCGTTTCTCTCCATTCAGGAGGAGTTGCGCAGCCAGTACGCGGTGGCCTACAGGCCGGCGAATTTTGTCGCCGATGGACGCTACCGCACGATCGAAATCCTGGCGCAGGATAAGGGCCTGAAAGTGCGCACCCGCAAGGGATACTACGCTCCGAAGCAGTAGGCCGAAGCAGTGACCGGTGAATCCGAACTTCACGACAACCAATCCTAGAACTGGTCTTATAAATGGTTTTGGGTAGGGCACGGCTTCAGCCGTGCCGTTCAGGTCTTGGAAGAATGCGGGCTTTAGCCCCTGAGGGCCGCGCACGGCGAGTTCTACACTGACCGCGAAAACCGTATAGCGTTGCGTTCCCTAAACCCGCGACACAAAATTATTTTGTCATCCTGAGCGAAGCGAAGGACCTGCTGTTTGCCGGCAGCGGCCAATGGCCCCGCCGATCCGTCGCCATTTCTCCATGCCTGGATATTCCGGATCTCCGCTGGCAAAAAATTGGGCACCGACCGCGTCGGAGACTGGCTGGGACAGGGCCGCTACCGCGATCCGCAGGAGTTCGTCGAGTCCATCCCCTTCACCTAAACCCGCGAATACGTGCAAGCCATCCTGCGGAATGCAAATGTGTACCGGCAGCTTTACGGGACGCCGTAGCGGATCAGTTACTAGTTGTCAGTTGTCAGTTGAAGCGGACTCTTCCCCGGTGTGTTTGCCGTGTCTCTGGAGTTGAGCTGGTGACCGACGGACCCACCCACCAGCTAAACTCCAACTTTTTGAAGCAAGAATGGGTACTTAGGAGGATAATGCGTGTCATGGCGAAACCCGCCCCTACGAGTAAAAAGGCCGGGATGCGCTTCGAGGCGGTGAAGATTGATCCGCTCTTTGAGGTGCTGGACGCCGTCGCCTTCATAGACAGCCCCGCGACGAAGGACATCGCGCAGTACGCAGGAATTGACGGTCGGACCGCCGGGAAGCTTCTGAAGAACGCTCGCCTCATCGGCCTTGTGCAATCACCTGACGGGAACACATACGTTCTGGCGCAGCCGTACCCGTACAAGGGCACACCGGATGAGAAGCGGAAGGTCGTGCGTGAGGCACTACTGCGCCTTCCCCTGATCCGAAACATCCGACAGTTCATGTCACTCGGAAATAATCTTGAGACCGCGATGCGGAAGGCGGCGACCGTTGTTGGCGAAAAGAACTACGACAAGGGTGCAATCGCACCGCTGATCACCTGGGCGAATTCCGTTGCCCAAGTGCTCGACCTCGGAGTACGTGTCGAGACTCTTGTGAATGAAGCGGTAGCCACAAAGGAAACACGTCACGCGGAACACGAGCACGAGCGCGTCGCGTTCATCTCGCATAGTGCGAAGGACAAACCGTTCGTCCGCAAGCTGGCCTCTGATCTCGTCGCAAACGGCGTCAGGGTCTGGCTCGATGAGCAGCGCATTCTCGTGGGCGACTCCATCCCCGAGAAGATCGCGCAGGGCCTGGCAGAGTCTGACTTCTTCCTGATCGTCGTCAGCCAAAATTCGGTCGCATCATCGTGGGTGAAGAAGGAATTGAGCAACGCTCTGGTGCATGAGATCGAGCGCCGGAAGGTAACGGTGCTCCCGATCAAACTCGACGACGCGCAGATGCCCGACAGCATCAACGACAAACTGTATGCCGACTTCAGAGGTTCCTACGACGAGGGGCTGAGCAAACTGCTCCAATCGATCAAGGCTCGCGAGGTGACTGATGGCCGAAGCAGCTAAACCAGTAACGAAGAAACCGCCGAAGGGAGGCCGCAAAGGAGGGGCCCTGTTTCCCAAGCTCAATTTACAGAAGGCGCTTGAATATTCGAAAAAACTCGTCGCCAAGACGCACACCGGTGCCCAGCCGGAGGACGTGGTACTTCCCGGCGTGTTCGGAAATTCTGGCCCAGAAGGAAAGGTACGCGCGTCCGCCCTGAAGCAGTTCGGTTTGATGGAGGGCGACGCCAAGGCATATCACGCGTCGCAATTGGCGAAGGACATTGACGCAGCCCTGCCCGACGGTCGCCCGTTGCTACTGCAGCGCGCTCTTTTGACCGCGAAGGCGTTCAACAAAATCTTTGATACGTTCCACGGTGACACAGTATCGAAGGCCCAGATAGCGAAGCGGGCGAAAGAACTGGAGGTGCATCCAGAGTCCGCGGATGAGTGCGCGCAGCTGTTCATCGATTCGGCGATCACCGCGGAAGCCGGCACGATGAGCGGGGATGCGGTCGCATTGATCGCCGCCGGCGCTGCGGCCGCACCTGCCGCCGACCCCAACGAAGACGACGAGGCCCAGGGGCCCGAACGCACCGAAGATGAAGCTGCTGCGACAGCAAAAGCCGCCGCAGCTGCAAAGAGCGCCGCTGGCGGGAACATCGAGCCTGCTCGGGTCAATAAGCCCGGGCTCACCGTAAACCTCAACGTCGATTCGAGTAGCGATCCCGACAAGCTCGAGAAACAGCTGAAGCTCCTTCGCGACTTCGGAGTAATCTGACGGGAAGTAGATCCATAGCGAGTCCAGACTTGTTGTGGGCCACTTCTGATCTTTCATCACAAACCGTCGGTGAGCCTCGTCACAGACATGCTCACCGGCTCGGTGCGACAATAGCCATCTGATTGGGGCAGTTTATGAGTGCGCCGTCTCCCAAGACGGCCCTCGAAGCTGCCCCAAAACCATTTTCAGCGCTCTTTGACAAGCTAAGTTGTTGGTTCTCAAAGACTTTAGCTGTAAGTCCTTTAAGCCCAAAGACCTGGCGGGAATTTCCTCCTAACCCTATGATTCCAAAAGACCGGGGGGAGGGGGGGGTACCCCCCCCATACTAGTTGGTTAGTAACTTTAGAGTAAATGGCCGACTTACCCAGTCGCGGCAAGCCTCCAGGAGGAGTAGATGCAACTTAGATCCGCGAGGCGGGTTTACATGCAGTAGACGCGGATCCCGTGCAGCAAATAAGTCGGTAACTCTGCGACGTTAGTAATTTGCCCATGTGCGCTAAGCCGAGTTCTATTGATAGTGGAGAGGTAACTATGCGAATCGGGACCCCGCTGGCGGCGGTGGGGATGGTGGGAATCATGCTTTGCTGGTCGGCTTACAGCCAGACATCCTTTTTGCGGGCGGAGCGGGAACTGTTCGCTTCGATCAACCAGGCGCGGCGAGCGCAGGGGTTGGCTCCGCTGCGGTGGGATGAAACGCTGGCGACAGCGGCGCGCCGTCACGCGGAGGCGATGGCGGAACGCGGGTCGGTGCAGCACGGGTTTGAGGGTGAGCCGGGCCTGTCGGCGCGGGTCAAACAGGCGGGTGCGCGTTTTAGCTGGCTGGCGGAAAACGTGGCGCAGGGGCCGACGCCGCAATTCATCCACGTGCAGTTCATGAAGTCGCCTCCACATCGCGCCAACATTCTGGATCGGGACATGGATTCGATTGGTATCGGCGTAGTGGAGCAGCGTGGGCAGCTGTTCGCCGTGGAGGATATCTCGCAGGCGCGGTGAGTTCGTTTCCGGATAGCTTTTTGGGTAGGGCACGGCTTCAGCCCTGCCGTTAGAGCCCGCCATACAAGCGGCTTTAGCCGCTGAGGCCCGCCCTCTCAAAGCATCCCAACTCGCCAACGAACACTCAATCAGATCTTCCCTAGTCTTCGTGGCGCGGCGTGGCGTAGTAACCGCTGCGGGCCTGGATTTTATAGTCCCCCTGCTTCGGCTTGATCTCGACTTTACGGAAAGAGCCGTCGCGGGTGGTGTTGGCGGGCGTGTAACCAACGTTGTACTGGCTGCGGAGTTCCTGGGAAATCTGGTCGAAGGCCTGGCGGAGTTTTTCGATCTTGTTGCCGACTTCGATCACGCGGCCGCCGGTTTCCTGAGTGAGCTTTTTCATCTCGTAATCGCCGTGATAGCCGCCGAAGCCGTAGAATCCGCGGTCGGCGATGAGCAGCACGTAGCAGATGGCATCGGCTTTCTGAGCGGCTTCGATGGCATCTTTGATTTTGAGGCGGCTGCCTTGGTCTTCTCCGTCGGTGAGCAGGATCATCGCCTTGCGGCCGACTTCGTGGGCGAATTCGTCGTGCGAGGCGAGATAGACGGCGTCATAGAGCGCGGTGCCGCGTTGGCCGCTGGCGGAGCACGGAATCGGGCCTTGCGGGCCAATGGGGCCGCCGGAACAACCGACTCCGCCGGTGTTGATCCTGGCCTGGTTGAGCGCATGTCTGAGCCGGCTGACGGAGCTGGTGAAATCCTGCAGCAGGGTAATGTCGACGTCGAAGCTGATGACGAAGGCCTCGTCTTTGGCGCGCAGCGTGCTCTCGAGGAAGGAACCTCCGACTTCTTTTTCCATATCGAGGACGCGCATCTGGCTGCCGCTGGAATCGATGAGGATGCCGAGGGTCAGCGGGAGATCGGATTCGGCTTTGAAATACTTAATGGTCTGGGGCTTGCCGTCCTCGAACAGGTCGAAATTGTCCTTGGTGAGGCTGGGGATCAGCGCGCCATGCTTGTCTTTGACGTTGAAGAACAACTGGACGACTTCGACGTTGACCTTCAGGGTCTCGACCGACTGGTCTTGCGACTGGGCGTTGGGCGCGGCAGGGGAGGTGGCCGCCGCAGCGGGGGAATTCTGCGCGGCGGCGGAAAGCGACAGGGTCGTCACCAGAGCGAACATGGCCAGAGCGAATAAACCCGTTGCCAGGCACGGTTTGCAGTGTAGTTTAGGCATCAGCGTTTTTATCTCGAGACTTTGCTAGTCTATCCTGTAAGGGCCTGTAACGGTTAGATGCACCAAAGCGGCGTGGTTGGGCATCTGAATTAGTAAAAAGCGGCAGGGACCGGTGGTGCGCGGACTGGCGCTCAACACGGCCGAGGAAGAAAGAAAGACAGAGGATTCCGGGGATGGCCACGAAAATTAGCGCGGTACTGATTCTGGGGCTGACATTATTGCTGGCAGGCGCCCTGGCGGCGCAGCAGAAGCCTGAGGACATTCCGGACGCTCCGTCGGCGACGCGTCCGATACCGCCGCCGGCGCCGCCCAGCATGCGGCCGGGAGCGGATGAGGAGTCCAAGCCCGATGTACCGCCGGCGGATGGCTCCGGCGTGACCACGGGGTCAAAGGAGCTTCCCCGGAGCGCTCCGGATTCGACGGATCAGAAGCCGGCCCCGCCGCCGATGCCTCCGGTTAAGACAGTGCCCGCGGGCAGCGTGCCGAAGGATCTAGAAACCGGGCAAGATCTCTACAAGATCACGGTGACCACAAACCTGGTGCTGGTTCCGGTGACGGTAACGGACAGCGAGGGACGGTTGGTCAGCGGCTTGCTGCCCAAAGATTTTTCAGTTCTGGAAAGTGGGCAGAAGCAGACGTTGAAATTTTTCACCAGCGATCCGTTTGCGCTGTCGGCGGCGGTAATCTTTGACACGGGCATGCCAGACGTAGGTTTGAAGAAGGTACAGGAAACGCTGTCGGCGTTGCAGGGAGCGTTCAGCCAGTTCGATGAAGTTGGAATTTACACCTACAGCAGCACGGTAGGCCGGGTGGCAGACTTCGCCGGTGTGGGCAAGCAGTTGACGGCGGTTCTGAACGAGGTCAAAGGGTTCAGCGGGGCGAATAATGGACCTCCGGTGACGAGCGGGCCGCTGGGGCCGCAAGGTCCGATCATCAATGGTCGTCCGGTTGACTATCCGGTAAACCCGGTGAGCGCGCCCCCGAAGGTCGCGCGCGTATTGAATGACGCGATCCTGTTGGCGGCGCGCGATCTTTCGAAGCGCGACCGGGCGCGGCGGAAGATCATCTTCATCGTCAGCGACGGTCGGGAACAGGGCTCGACCGCCAGCTACAAAGACACCCTGAAAGTGCTGCTGACGCAAAACATCACCGTGTACGCGGTGGGAGTGGAAGGCGCGGCGATCCCGGTATATGACAGGCTGCAGCGGATCCACCTGCCGAAGACCCGGGGTTTGATGGGTTACAGCGACATTCTGCCGAAATACGTCTCCGCCACTGGAGGAGGCCCCGTGTACGGCGAGTTGGCGCAAGGCGACATCGAGCGAGCTTACGCCCGGGCGATGGGAGACGCGCGCAATCAGTACACGCTGGGTTATTCGCCCAAGTCGGGCATCGGAGGCTACCGCCAGATCGAAGTGCGGGTGCGGCGTCCAGACGTGAAGGTGTATGCGAAGGACGGATATTATCCTCTGCCGACGCCGCGGTAAGCAGTGGTCAGTGGTCGGTACCCAGTGCCCAGTTTTCGGCGTTGAGCGGCATCGGGATCGAGACCCTGTGGGATCGTGTCGCTGGCTGTACCGAATACTGGCCACTGACCACCGACCACTGCCCACTGCCCACTGATTTTAGTAACGTGGGTAACCAGCGCCAGAGCCTTCCGGTGTGGTATAAAAACCAACAGTAACCGATACTGTAGTCAGGTGGATTTGTGGCGAGAGGCTCGCGCGTTGAGGGAGTGGTTCGCGAGAGTCTTTTTCGCAGGAGTTTCTGAGGAAACCTTTTGAGTTTCATCAACTTCGCAGCACGCGAGATCAACTGCAAGATCGTCTACTACGGCGCCGGGTTGGGCGGCAAGACGACGAATCTGCAGTTCATCTTCCAGAAAACAGCCGAACAGCGAAAACAGCCGAACAGCAGAAGGGTAAGATGATCTCGCTGGCCACCGAGACCGATCGAACCCTGTTCTTCGATTTCCTGCCGCTGGATCTGGGTACGGTGCGGGGCTTCAAGACCCGCATTCACCTGTACACGGTTCCGGGACAGGTTTTTTATGACGCCAGCCGCAAACTGATCCTGCGCGGCGTGGACGGCATCGTGTTCGTGGCCGATTCTCAGCAGGAGCGCATGGACGCCAACGTCGAGGCGCTCGACAACCTGATGGCCAACCTGAAAGAACACGGCTACGACTTCAACAAGATTCCCTATGTCCTGCAACTGAACAAGCGCGACCTGCCGAACGTGTTGCCGGTGGACGCTCTCTCCAAGGAACTGCGCAAGAAGAACGAGCCGGTGGTGGAGGCCGTGGCCTTCCAGGGCGTGGGCGTGTTCGAGACGCTCAAGGAAATCGCCCGCCAGGTGCTTACCGAGTTGAAGCAGGGCGGGTAAGGTAGCTCTCAGCTGTCAGCTCTCAGTTCTCAGCAAAACCCTCAACACAACCTTCCTGTAGAGACGCGACTTGCCGCGCCTGCCTTTGCCCGTGTGGGGACGGGGCTTCGCCCCGTCCAAGCCGAGCGCAGCTCGGCAGTGTCCGGCGCTCACAACACTCTACGGATGCGCTATAATTTGTTGTCTTATTTGACAACAATTTATTGCAATGAAAACCCCAAAACTGGAAGTGGTGCGCGGAAGCGGGAATGTGTTCCGCGATCTGGGACACAAGAATGCCGACGTCGAGCAGTTCAAGGCGATCCTCGCGGCCGAAATCATCAAGGCGCTCGACCGGGAACGCCTGACCGTGCGCGCCGCCCACGGCCGTACCGGCATCGCGGCGGCCGACTTCTCGCGCATCCGCAATGCGGACCTGGGACGTTTCACCGTTGACCGCCTTATGTCGATCATCAACCGCCTGGGGTCGCGCGTCGAGGTGAAAGTCCGTGTGCGCCGAGCCGAACCGGTCGGACGCGCGGCGACCGCCTGAGGAAGGCAGCACAGTCTTGTAGAGACGCGGCTTGCCGCGTCTGGCGTTTTGCTCGTGGAGGGACGGGCGTCCTCGCCCGTCCAAGCCGAGCGCAGCTCGGCAGTTGCCTGTGGTCACAACAACTCTGGATTTCTATAGTTTCTTATTGCAGCGCCCCTGATAACTCTTCCCACTCATTCATCAGGTTCTGCAGCGCGCTCTTGTGATCGGCGAGTTCCTGGGTCTGGCGCTGGGTTTCTTCCGCGCTTACGAAGCTCTGGAGTTCGGTTTCACACAGGGCAATCGCGGCTTCGGCGCGGGCTATCTCTTCTTCTACTTCGTGCAAACGGTCTTCCATCTGCTGGCGCTTGATCGGATTCAGGCGCTTGCCTTTAGGCTCGGCGGCCTCGGCGGCGGGCGCGCGGTCTCCGTTTACAGGCACAGAGGAAGAGGATGAAACAGTGGATGGCTTCGGTATTTCCACAGCAGCCGCGGCTCTTCCCTGCTTCCGCCAGAGATAGTCTTCGTAATTTCCCGGATAGATTTCTACTTTGCCTTCGCCGATTTCGAAAACTCGGGTGGCCAGCTTGTCGATGAAATAGCGGTCGTGGGAAACGAAGACTACCGTGCCGGTGTATTTCATCAGGGCTTCGAGCAGGACGTCTTTGGCGCGCAAGTCGAGATGGTTGGTGGGCTCATCGAGCAGCAGGAAGTTGGCGGGATGCAGCAGCATTTTGAGCAGCGCGTAGCGATTGCGCTCGCCTCCAGAGAGGACGCCGATACGCTTAAAGACATCGTCGCCTGAGAAAAGGAAGCAGCCGAGCAGGCTGCGCAGCTGGGTTTGCGTCGAGCCTGGCGAGAGCTCGCCGAGGTCGTCGAGGATGCGAGCTTCCGGATCGAGTTCTTTATATTGGTCCTGTGCGAAATAGTCGGGCTCGACGTTGTGGCCGAGCTTGTATTCGCCGGCGCTCAGCGGTTCCTGTTGGGCCAGCAGCTTAATCAGCGTGGACTTCCCTGCCCCGTTGACTCCCACTAATGCGATGCGCTCGCCGCGCTCGATCATGAAGTTTACTTTCTCGAAAACCTTGTGTTCGCCAATTTCGTGCTCGCCGTAACTCTTGGCGACGTTCGCGAACTCGGCCACGATGCGCCCGCTCGACTTGGGCTGCGGGAAGGAGAAGTGGACAGTCTTCTCTTCTTCCGGAATCTGGATCCGCTCCATTTTTTCGAGCTCTTTAATGCGGCTCTGGACCTGCTTCGCTTTGGTGGCCGTGTAGCGGAAGCGGTTGATGAAGACTTCAAGCTGCTCGATGCGGTCGTGCTGGGTTTTGTAAGCGGATTCGAGCTGCTCCTTGCGCGCGGTTTTGCCGGCCAGGTACTGGTCGTAGTTGCCGGCGTAGAAGTGCATCTGCTTGTTCCAGATTTCCACGATGCGTTTGACGGTGATGTCGAGGAAGTAGCGGTCGTGCGAAATGAGGACGAAAGCGTAAGGATAGGTGGTCAGGTACTCCTCAAGCCAGTTGCGGGCTTCGAGATCGAGGTGGTTGGTCGGCTCGTCGAGCAGCAGCAGGTTGGGCTTCTGGAGCAGAAGTTTGGCGAGGGCGATGCGCATCTGCCAGCCGCCGGAGAATTCTTCGGTCGGACGGGTCCAGTCGTCGCGGTGGAAGCCAAGACCGGTCAGCACCATGCCGACCTGGGCTTCGAGCGTGTAGCCGTCGCGCGCGACGAATTCGTGTTCGAGCTTCTGGTAACGGTCGGCGACGTTGGAGTATTCGGGGCCCGCGTGGTCAAGTTCCGACATGCTGCGGGTGAGCGACTCCATTTCCTTTTCAATGGCATCGAGTTCGGCAAAGACGGACAAGCACTCGGCGAAAATGGTGCGGCCGGTCATGGTGAGGCCGTCCTGCGGAAGGTAACCGGTGGAGATGCCTTTGGCGCGCGAGATGGCGCCGTAGTCGAGCGACTCGCTCCCGGCAAGAATTTTCATGACGGTGGACTTGCCGGTGCCGTTCGCTCCGACCAGACCGATGCGGGATTCCGGTGTGATCAGCCAGTCGGCGTTCTCGAACAAGAGCTTGTGGCCGTAGCGCTTGCCGGCGCCGGAGAGTTGGATCATGGTTGTCTCTATTTAAATATACGGGACGGGAGCTGGCGTCGGCTGTCAGCTGTCAGCTCTCAGTTGTCAGCTCTCAGTGCTAGCCGCTAGACGGTCGAGGGCGGCTGTCCTTGACAATGTGTCACGAGTCGTGCCACAATGTTAGCATGCTGAGCGTAAACATCCGTCAGCTTCGGGACACCAAGCGGCTGAAGGCTTGGTTGCGTGCCGGAAAAACTGTGGAACTCCGGGAGCGAGACGAGGTGATTGCCCGCATTGTTCCGCAAGGATCGCCTCCGCAGCCCGGCGATTGGCCCGATTTCGCGGCCTTGCGTAAGGAAATCCTGGGTGATCGCGTTTTGCCTGGAGCGGATCTGGTTATTGAGGAGCGCGGCCGCTATTGAGCGTCCTATTGACCATCTACGCCGATACCTCTTTTTTTGTTTCCCTCTATCTCACCGATCGGCACACAGCGGAGGTCGAACGCCGGCTCAGGTTGCGACCATCCCTATGGATGACGCCCCTGCACGTGGTCGAGTGGACGCACGCCATCGAACAACACGTCTTCCGCAAGGCGATCTCGCGCAGCGAGGCTGACCGTCTGCTGCAGCGATTCCACGAGCATCGCGCCCAGAATCTGTGGAGGGAGTCGCCCCTCCCCGATCAAGCATTCGAAGTTTGCGCGCAACTGGCTCACCGACACGCGGCGCGGTTAGGGGTTCGGACTCTCGATACATTGCACGTGGCTTCAGCGCTGGAACTGAAAGCCGAGCATTTTTGGACCTTCGACGGGCGGCAAGCGAAACTGGCGCTGGCCGCCGGTTTGAAGACTGGCTGAGCGCGACTGGACGGGCGGGACGCCCGTCCCTCCACAAGCACTAGCGAGCCGCAGCCATCCGCGCTACGCCGAGGTGCTCCAGCGCCCGGTCGATCACGGTCTGGAGTTCGTGGGCGTACTTGACTTCGCGGCCCTTGGCCAGGATAACGCGCGCCTTTCCTGGATCGAACCAGGTGGGATTGCGGTAGTCTTCCTCCGGACTGCGAGTTTGGCGGACGTCCATCAAAAAAGCTTTGACGACGTATTCCTGCACGCCGCCGCTCTGCCAGAAGACGCCCTTGGAGTGAACGTAGATGTGGAAATGGCGGGGCTCGATGATGCCGATAGCGCCCGCTTCTTCTTTGGCTTCGCGTTCGGCGGCCTGGCTGTGCGAGAGGCGGGGTTCGGGGGCTCCCTTGGGAAACGTCCACTTGCTGCCGCCGTTGGTATGGACCAGCAGAAATTCGGCATGCGAATTCACCCGCCGGTAACAGACAGCAGCAACCTGCAGAGGCAGCGCGAATTGAGAGACGCGTGGCGAACTCATTGTCCTTAGTTTACTGCCAAGATATTTCAGGAATGTTAAATAGCAACGGTAACTGTGCACATCTTTGGTACCTGTCCCTTTAGTACCCAAGGCCAACTCTCGGTTCTCAGTTCTCGGTTCTCAGCAACCAGACTCTACACGCGGATAACAACCACGGATCTACTGAGAACTGGGACCTGAGAACCGAGAACTACTTCCAAAGGTCAAGCCGCTCAGGTCGGCTATTTTCTTGGCATCGATCCCTCGGCTGGCAACCAGCACTTGAAACGTCTCTCCCATGCCGACGGGCGTGACCAGATGTTTGAGCTGGAGGGCTACCTTCGCACGTTCTTGCGGAAGGCGGCAGCCTTCGAAGGCGTCGGCAAACTGATTTTTCTCGCCGATGCCCATCAGGAATTGCGATTGCGTAAGCAGCTTTTCGCACTGCATACCGGATTGCTCGCATGCGGCAGCGAGCGCGGTGAAATTGACGTGGGCGGTGAGGTCTTGCTCGCCGGGGGCCTGGTAGGGGTGGGGGCTGGCGGAGTGATGGCGATACGCCATGAGCGTGCCGCGGTGGCGTCCGGCTAGTTGTTGGTTGCGCGTGTAACCGTAGTCGACGATCACCAGCAAGCCGGGTTCGATGGCGCGAGTGATTTGCTGCATCCAGTCCTGCGCCACGATGGGCACTTCGATGCGCTCGCCTGCTTCAGGATGGACGCCGTAGCGGTCGAGGAATTCCAGTTCTTCGGCGCGCGGCGGGAGCCAGGTTTCGCGCAGGCGATTGTTTTCGAGCGCGAGGTGGAGTTTGCCGGCAGTTCCGAGAATCTCCACGGGAACGGCGTCGAAGAATTCGTTGGCGAAGACGATCAGGGGCGTTTCAGGTGCGAGAGCGCGGCACGGGCCGGTGGGTCGTTCCTCCGGAACTGCGGCTCTGCCGGCATCAAGATGCTCGCGCAGGGTTTCGTGGAGTTTTGCTCGCAATGCGGGCGAAGTCTCCTGCAAGGTGTAAGTGAGGGCGGCGAAGAAGTCGGGGAATTTCTTGTTGGACCAATCGAGCACATCGCGGGCGAACAAACCGCGGCCGGGACCGAGTTCGAGGATTTCGATTTCAGGAGGGCGGTCGAGCGCTTGCCACATCTGGTCAAACTGGCGCGCGAGCAGGCGTCCGAAAACGGCGTGAACGTCGCTCGAGGTATAGAAGTCTCCGGCTTTGCCGAATTGTTCGGCGTTGCGGGAATAGTAACCATGGGAAGGATCGTAGAGGCAGATCCGCATGTAGCGCGAAAACGGGATGGGGCCGCGCTGGCGTATTTCTTGCTCGATTTGTTCGCGGACGGACAATGCGCTAGCTTCCCTGGCTTCCCTCTCCGGCAGGCATCAGGCTGCGGGGGACGGCGCGATCCTGCGGGGTGCGGGTAAACATTTCGATGAAATAGTCGTGCAGTCCGTCGTAGAGCTGGCGCTGAAGATGCCAGGCAAACTGGGGATGATCGAGGTCGCGTGGATGAATCGGAAACACGTAGGTGTGAACCGGGACGGTCGAGTTCTTCAGATCGATCAGAACTTCGATCACGCCGTTGTTTTCGCGCGCGGAAAAGGCGAGCAGCGGATGATCGTAGAGCTTGAGGTGTTCCTGAACCATTCCGAGTTTGCTGGGGTCTGACACGCATCCATTCTACTTAGGCTGGACGGGCGAGACACCCGTCCCTCCACCGTAGGAATCATCACGCGGTCGCGGCACTAAGATGCCATGCGGAGCGAGTGGCGTTGTTCGTGAAAGGCGCGCTTGACCGCCGGCAGAGCGAGATAAAGGATCACGACGACGTTGATGATCCCGAAAGCCACCGGAATTCCGTGCACGACAATCAGGACCGGCAGTAGCAAGACGAGGCCTATCGCTGAAAGAAACAGGGTGAGTAGACGTCCCCAATTTTGCATTCTCAGAACTCCATAGCCGGAGATCAGGTGAAGGGCTGCAAATAAAACAATCACCAGGCTGGCTAGGTGCCCAAAACCGCCAAAAAAGCGTCCGGTGGCATTGCCCTCAGCGGCCAGAAAAGCGAGTTTAGCGGCCAGTCTAACGAAGAGCAGGATGGAAAATCCGAACAGCAGCCCGAGTACACCGCGCAACATCTGATAACAGCCGACCAAGGTGACGCCAAGTGGACGCATGAATCCTCCTAAGTTTGGGAGAAATATAGCACAAGGGGCAAGGTGTCAGGTCTCAGGAAGACCGGGGGTGCTCGCAGTGCCGGTTCTCCTGAGACCTGACACCTTGGACCTGAGACCTTTTCTATTCGTAGCGGAGGGCTTCGATCGGATCCAGGCGAGAGGCTTTGATGGCGGGCAGCATTCCGCTAATGACGCCGACGAATCCGAGGATCATGGTGGACGCCAGCAGCGTGGTCGAGTCGATGGTCAGATGAATGTCGCCTTCGGTGCCATTCTCCACGAAGGCGCTCCAGAGGGTAAGCGACCCGACCGACCAGGACACGATGTAAGCGAGGACAACACCGGCGAGCCCACCGAGAAGGGTGATGGCGAGGGCTTCGGCGAGGAACTGGACCAGGATGTGCCAACCGCGGGCGCCGAGGGCTTTCTCGACGCCGATCTCGCGAGTGCGCTGGGTAACGGAGACCAGCATGATATTCATCAGGCCCACGCCGCCGATGCCGAGCGTAAGCAGGCCGATGAACCCAAGCAGAATCTTGATGCCGGTGGTGATGACGCGCAAGTCAAGCAGATCGGCAAAGACGTCGAAGACAAAAACGGCGCGCTTGTCCTTGGGATCGAATTCATGGTGAAAGGCCATGGAGCGGCGGACGGCCCCGGCGACTTTTTCGTGGTCGCCTTCGTATTCCATCGCGATGGCGTTGAGGTAATAAGTATTGGTGAGGTCGCTCATGGCGCTGAACGGGATATACACTTTGCCGTTCATGTTGTCGTCCCCATCTTGAATGACGTGTTTGAGCACGCCGATGACATCGTAGGAAATGCCGTCGATGCGAACTTTTTCGCCGAGAGCGTTCTGGCCAGAAAACAGTTTTTTCTTGACGTCGGCGCCGAGGATGGCAACGCGGCTGCGCGTGTTTTCGTCGAGGTCGGTGAAGAAAGTGCCGTCTTCGACCTCCATGCGCCGCATGTGCGAATAGTACGGATAGACTCCGCTGATCCCGTAACTACCGCTCCGCGTTCCATAAGCGACGGTGCTTTGCTTAAAGGCCTCGGGCGAGATGCGCTTGAGCAGCGGCACCTCGGCCTGCAGGTAGTCGAGATCGTTGACGGTGAGTTTGATTTCGCTGCCAGCTTTGGTGCCGCCCGCTTGCAGCGAGGTGCGTCCGGGGAAGATGAAGACCAGGTTCGTGCCCCAGGAGCGGAAGGCGACCCAGAGGCCGCGCTCGAAACCGGAACCGTAGGCGAGCAGTAGCACGACGGTCGCGATGCCCCAGGCCATGCCGAGCATGGTGAGGATGCTGCGGCGGCGGTTGTGCTTGAGCGCGTTGTAGGCCTGGCGGGCGAGTTCGAGAATCATGGTTACTCCTAATGCCGCGCCCAAATTTGCTGGTGGAGAGCCGGGCGTCCCCGCCCGGCGGGACGGGCGAGACGCCCGTCCCTCCACCGTATGACTCACCACGCGGTCACGGTACTACTCCTGGCGCAGAGCCTCCACCGGTTGCAGCAGCGCGGCCTGACGCGCCGGATAAAGTCCCGCGGCGATGCCGGCACATGCGAGCGAGAGAATGGCGATTGCCGCTGACGACGGAACGATGCGCGGCGTGTCGAATCCTTCGGGAGCGGGCAAGGCGGCGAGAACCGTGACCAATGCGGTGGTGATGGCCAGCCCGATGCCTCCGCTCAGAGCGGTCAGGAACGCGCCTTCCACAAAGAACTGGGTCAGGATGGCGCGATGAGTGGCGCCGAGCGCTTTGCGCAGTCCGATCTCGCGGGTGCGTTCGGTAACGGAGACGAGCATGATGTTAATGATGCCGATCGCTCCGAGGGCAAGCGTAATCACACCGACGACGCCGAGGAAATAGTCCATCCCGTCGAAAATCCTGGCGACGCGCTTGTTGTTCTCGATGGTGTCCCAGTCCTCGAACGATTCTTCGAGCTTGGGGTCGAAACCGTGGCGGCGGGCAATAATTTCGTGGACTTCCTGTTTCGCCGCCAGATGATTGGCGGGCGCAAATGGACGGTAGTTCAGGAACGAGATGGCATCTTCGCTGTTCTGCTCTTTCAGCCGAAACAGGTTGCGCATGGTCTCGATGGGAATGAAGATGCGCGCATTCGTACCGTTATTGCCGTCCTGCCCAACTTTGCTGAGCACACCGATAATTTCGAAGCGGATGCCATTGAGCAGGACGGGCGAGCCAACGGCCGGGCGTCCGGGGAATATGTTCTTCAGAAGCTCCCAGCCCACGACGGCCACTCGGCGCGTTTCGGTGTTGTCTTGATCGTTGAACCAGCGGCCCGGGCCTACGGGAACATTGCGGATCTGGTTGTACTCGGGCGCGATGCCGAAGACCTGGCCGTTGGTGGAACCATAATCGCTGACCGCGCGAATGTCCTCGCGGTTGAGCACCGGGGAAAGATACTTGAGCGAGCGAGCCTCGCTGCGAATGGCAAGGTAATCCTGGTGGGTGAAATGGTAAGTGCGGCCGGACTGCGTGCTGCCTTCAACCGCGGGAATGCGGCCCGGGAAGGTGAACATGATGTCCTGGCCGAGATTCTTCAGTTGCTTCGCCTGCCCGCTGCGGAAGCCCTCGCCCAAGCCGACGAGCAGAAGTAGCGATCCCACGCCCCAGGCAATGCCGAACATGGTAAGAAACGAGCGCAGCTTGTGGGCCCAAAGGGTGGCCAGCGACTGGCGAACGATTTCGATCAGCATCCGCATGGTTTGGTTCTCGGCAGGCCGCCTTATTTGGGAGGCGAGACCTGGATCCTGCACTCTGTTATGTAGTACGGGATCGGGTGCGGCGCGGTTCCCCAAAAAAGTACACTTCACCCTTGTCGTTTAGACGCTGGAAACGACTCCCGGGTTAGCAGCCGTGATTCCGGTGAAAGACCTGCGGAAGCTGATGCGGGACGAAGATGCGGAAATGCTTGCCGACGTGAAGGCCTACGATGCCGCAAAAGCGCGTCTTCGTCTCAAAGATGGCGATGACGAACTCATACCACTGGAGATCACCGAGCGCAGGCTAAGGGGAGAGCCCGCGCTCCGTATTTGGCGTGAGTACCGCAAGCTTACCCAGGAGCAGCTAGCGAAGAAGTCGAAGGTATCGCGCGCGCTGATCGCAGCGATCGAGACCAACCGCAAGGCCGGCTCTGTCAACACATGGAAGAAGCTAGGCGCTGCACTCGACGTGAGCTGGGAGCAACTGGCATAGGGTTATGGCAGCCTTTCCTGGGGAACAATTTGGCCCTCGCCGCAACCCTCCGAAGGCACGCCACCTCCTGAGCGCCACTTATAGTTTGTCGAGTGCCAATAGTTTGTCATCCCGTTATTATCGTTTGTCATCCCGAACGAAGTGAGGGATCTGCAGTCAGATTGCGACAATCCCATTCATTCGCAAAAAACGCGAATGAGTTGGGCAGCCGGCTCTTATCGATGGGGACCCGGCACACCCCAGAGAAAATGGCTGTTCAAGAAACCTGCGGCGAGATATTCTTTTGCGTCACACTGCGCGCAAAACGGAATGTTACAAATCAGCCTACCCGAGCCTATCGAGAAAGACGGCTTCAATCCCAGGGCGATTATTCCCTTCGGCGTCACCACCGCCCACATACACGCGGCAATGCAGGATTTCATCGACTTTGTGACTGCGATTGATACGCAGCTTCACGCCAAGGGAATGGCCAGCCTAGAAAACACGATGATGCAGGCAAACTTCAGCAGCCTGGTTGGCGAAATGATGGGCGCACGCATCCCCAAACACTGCCCCACGGTAGTCAAGAACCTTTACCACAACGGGCACCCGGATGTTTTGCCGGCCGGGAAATATCCAAACGACTCCGCGCAGCACGCGGGCAGCGACGGAATCGAGATCAAGGCCTCGCGCTACTTACAGGGCTGGCAGGGGCACAATGCGGAAGACGTGTGGTTGATGGTGTTTGTTTTCCAGAGCGGGCGCGCAGGGCCAAAGGTTAAGGAGACGCAGGCGTTCAAGTTCCTGCTAGTGGCAGGGGCGATGCTTGCCAAAGCCGATTGGCAGTTCTCGGGCCGGTCGGAAACCAGCCGCAGGACGATCACGGCCAGCGTGTCTAAGGCGGGCGCGGAAAAGATGATGGCGAACTGGATTTACAAGTGCGCAGAACTACGCCAAGGAAAAAGTTAACTGGTCGCGCGGCACCACGACCTTTGCGAGTTGTTCGATAGATTGCGGGGCCGCTTCAAAATACTCGCTGTTCTTTTCCACCCCAATGCAATGCACGCCGACTGCGTTGCCAGCCGCAACCGTGGAGCCGGAACCCATGAACGGGTCAAGCACGATTCCTTTTCCCAGCGGCAACACGGCATAAACCAGCTCGCGCAATAGCGCTTGGGGTTTCAAACTTGGGTGCGCCGCAAGTTTGCGTTCCTCGCGTGGCGTGCGCCCCACTTCAACCAAATCTGAAAACGGCAGCCCTTCCGGCAGCCGCCGCAGGCCGCCCGTTTCAAATTGGCGCAGGCAATCGCTGACCTTCATGCCGGCGGGCAGTGGTTTGCGCAGTATGCCCCACGGCTCATAGCAGCCACGCGGCAAGGAACACACGTCCGGAAATTCCTCCTCCGCATTCTTTGGCCGATCGCCGCCGCGCAGCGTCTGCACCACGCGGATCAACTGCCCGCGAAACTCCAGGCCGCCAGCGACCAGCGCGCCGTAAACCATTTGGCACATGAATGAATTGCAAGCAATGAAAACGTGGCCGCCCGGCCTAAGCACATGCACGGCAACCTTGGCCCACTCGGTGAAGAATCTGCAAACCTGCGCGCGCTCTTTTGCGTTCAGCGCCGTAAATCGGGGAAGCGGCTGGCGCACGGAGCCATCAAAAGATGGTGGGATGCGCCAGATGCCGCCGTTGCCGTTGGCCCGCTTTTCAAGCTGGTCAAACTCGTACTCCTTTACTCCATAGGGCGGGTCGGTGACAATCCCGTGGATTGAATTCTCCGGGGCACTCCCCATCCATTCAAAGCAATCGGCGTGGACGATGAGAGCGTTGCCCACGGACTTGTGCGCGTAATTAAGGGCAAACCTTGCGAGCGGAGGCATCTCTATTTCGGCAAGTATAACCCACCATCGGCGGGACGCTAGCGTAACCTTGCGCACGAATGGGCGTCCTCCAAACCGTGGCGTATGGCGAAAGAATCAGAAGGCGCGGCCCAGCTTATGTAGCACCCTACACTTTAGGGTGCCTCGTCCAACTCGGCTTGGGCGGGGCTTTCACTCCTGACCTCTGATTTTTCATCACATCCCACCAGTGAGCCCCGTCACAGACACACTCACCGGCCCAGTGCGACAATAGCCATCTGATTGGGGCAGTTTACCAGTGTGTCCGTCTCCCAAGACGGACCTCGAAACTGCCCCAAAGCCATTTTCAGCGCTCTTTGACAAGCTAAGTCATTGATTCTGGAAGACTTTACCTCTAAGTCCTTTAAACCCAAAGACCTGGCGGGAATTTCCTCCTAACCCTATGATTTCAAAAGACCGGGGGGAGGGGGGGTACCCCCCTATTAACTGGTTATTGCCTTCGGAGTTAATAGTCAGGAATTGCGGCGGGCGCTTCTTTGATCACCACAACTTCCTTGCCCATGCGCTTGCCGACTTCGACGACGGCGGCCAGCGTGTCGTCATCGGTTTCGAGCGCGCGCACGATTTCGAGCAGCTTCATCTTGTGCACGGGATTGAAAAAGTGCATGCCGACGCACTTGTTGGCGCGATAGGTAACGCTGGCGATCTCGGTGACGCTGAGCGAGGAGGTGTTCGAAGCGAGAATGGTCGTGGGACGACAGATTTTGTCGAGCATGGTGAAGATTTCGATCTTCGATTCCATTTCCTCGGGCACGGCCTCGATGACGAGATCGGCCTCGCGCGCGGCCTGATCGACCGAGCCGGCATACTCCAGCCGCGAAAAAGCGGCGTCGGCGTCGGTGGCATTAACTTTGCCGAGTTCGACAGCCTGGTCGAGATTGGCGCGGATTTCCGTCTCCGCCTTGCGCAGGGCGTTCGGCAGAAGGTCTTCGAGAATGGTGCGATAGCCGCCAAGAGCGGCAGCATGCGCGATGCCCCGGCCCATGATGCCAGCGCCGATCACGGCAACCGTGCGGACTTCAGCCACTATTTGCCCGCCCTGTCGAGGTGTTGAAGCACGCTCTCATAGCTGGGTTCGGACTTGCGGATATATTCGGCCAGGCGGGCGCACTCCTCGTTGGTCATCGCCGGGATGCTGGCGCTGATCCGGCGCAGGGTGGTGGCGATGTCGTCGATGTAATTCATGAGGCGGATAAGTTCTCCAGTTGCGGGCATGAAGGCTCCTTGCGTTTTCTCTGGCGCGCCAGCGGAATCGCAACCGGCCGCCGCGAGCCAGGGAACACTATTCATTGTTCAACAGGCGGGCGGATTTAGCAAAGGCGGTCTGTGGTCAATTGGGCGTACTGGGGAGAATCCGCAGTGGATAGATCCTCACCCAAATAGAGTCCTCCGAATGAATCATTTGTGAGACCAGTTCCAATCCAATTCTCGCTAATCCAGCACCGGCCGTGGGCAGTATGGGATCGGTTGTCCTTTGACGATCGCGCCCGGGTTGCCCTCGACCAGCGCTTCGGCATACTCGGCTCCCACGATCTTTTCCGCCACAGCGCGAGCCGCGGAAAGATTCGGGATACGGCGCTTGGTGTCGTGAGCATCCGAGGCGAGGATGTGGACGGCAGAGCGGTCGAGTAGCCAGCGGGCCACGATTTCGGGCCGTTCTCCCCAGAACCCCGTCAGCGCCGAGGCCGTGACCTGAATCAGACAGCCCTGCTCCGCCCACTCCAGGATGCGCTGCGGCGTTTGCTGCAGAATCGGGTTCCGTTCGGGATGGGTGAGGATTGGCGTAAGCCCGCGATCTCCCAGGCGGGTGAAACACTCGGAAAGCCGGGTCGGGACACTGAAGTTGCTGAGTTCAATCAGCAGATAGTTCGTTTCGCCAATCGTGTAGGTGTGCGGCTGCTCGAG
>JBEKDG010000067.1:0-19625 GCA_050014475.1 Terriglobales bacterium
CCCGGCGAGCGGGTATGCCTCTTTCTAGACCGGGTACCCGAGCTGTACATCGGATTTCTGGGCATTCTGAAGATGGGCGCGGTGGCCCAGCCACTCTTTTCGGCTTTTGGAGACGAATCTCTGTGTGTCCGGCTCAAAGACGCTGGGACGGCAGCGATCATTACGCAGAAAAAACATCTCCATAAGGTCCGCAAGATCCGGGAGCAACTCCCGAACTTGCGGTACGCCATCGTGGTGGACGCGCCCCAGGCGTCTCTGCAGGAACGCGAGACTGCCTTCGCGATGGAACAAGCGCCGCCCGTCGAGCACTTTTCAATCTATCCGACGAAGGCCGAATCTCCGTCGGTTTTGCACTACACCTCTGGCACCACTGGTCAGCCCAAGGGTGCGCAGCACGTCCACTACTCGATCATTGCGCAGTATCTCACCGCGAAATGGGTCCTGGATTTTCGGCCTGACGACATTTATTGGTGCAATGCCGACCCGGGTTGGGTAACCGGCACGTCCTACGGCATCATCGGTCCCTGGGCGAACGGGATTACACAAGCAGTTCTGGACTCCGGTTTCAACGCCGAAAAATGGTACGAGTTCATCGAGAAGTACCGCGTTACCGTCTGGTATTCGGCGCCGACCGCCATCCGCCTGCTCATGAGGGAGGGAGCGGAAATCATCCGCAAGCATGATCTCTCCAGCTTGCGCCATCTGGCCAGCGTGGGCGAGCCGCTGAACCCCGAGGCCGTGATCTGGTCGAGGGAAGTCTTCGGGAAACCGTTTCACGACACGTTCTGGCAGACCGAAACCGGCTGCATCGTGATTACGAACTTTCCCGGGATGGAAATCAAACCCGGCTCGATGGGCAAGCCGTTTCCGGGAATCACCGCAACGGTGCTGGATCCGAAGACCTACGAACCGGTGAATCGGGCCGTCGCGGGAGGTCTGATTGCGCTGCGCCCAGGCTGGCCGTCGCAGATTCGCGGCTATTGGAACAACGCCGCCGGATACCAGGCGAAATTCAGGAATGGATGGTATCTGTGTGGCGACCGCGCCTCCATCGACGCGGATGGCTATTTCTGGTTCATGGGGCGCGATGACGACGTCATCAACACCGGGGGGCACCTGGTCGGCCCCTTCGAAGTCGAATCGGCTCTGCTGGGATGCCCAGCGGTCGCCGAGTCTGCTGCCGTCGCTAAACCCGACCCCGTCAACATGGAAGTTGTGAAAGCGTACGTGACCGTAAAGCGAGGTTTTCAGCCATCCGATGACCTGGAACTGGAAATCATGAACCATATTCGCAAGCGGCTGTCGCCGCTGGCAATGCCCCAGGAAATCGAGTTCGTGGACTCGCTGCCCAAGACGCGCAGCGGCAAGATCGTGCGCCGCATCCTGCGCTGCAAGGAGTTCCATGAGGCCGTGGGCGATCTTTCCACCATCATGGACGACTAAACAGAGGCCAGCTATGGACGAAATCACCCAAACAGTCCGCGATTACATCACTCGGGAATACCTGGAAGAAGGAGACGAGCGAACGATCACCGAGACAACGCCACTGATTTCAAGTGGCATTGTCGATTCGTTTTCCATGGTGTCTCTGCTTCGGTTTCTGGAAAAAAAGTACTCGATTGACATTCCCGACCAATGCGCCACTCCCGAGGCTTTCGACACTGTCGAGCGCATCGTGGGGCTGGTGCGGCGTTTCCAGAAGGCTGAAGTCATCAAAGGCTAGAGCGTGCCCGCCGCCGGACAGAGTTCGGCTTGGGCACCGCACTGAATAAATCTTATTACGCGAGGCGCGTCATGGCTTTTGCCGATACAGTTCGCCACCACTATCAGACCGATCTCCAGGGAATCAAAGCCGCAGGCCTGTTCAAAGAGGAGCGGTATATCCACTCGCCGCAGTCGTCGGAAATTGAAGTGGAGTTTCCACTGGGCTCGACCACCAGGAAGTGCATCAACATTTGCGCCAACAACTACCTCGGACTCTCCAGCCATCCCGAGGTCATCGCCGCCGCGCACGCCGGATTGGACGCACGCGGCTACGGCATGTCCTCAGTGCGTTTCATTTGTGGTACGCAGGACATCCACCGGGAGTTGGAGAATCGCCTGACCGCCTTCCTCGGCACCGAAGATACCCTGCTGTTTCCCTCCTGCATGGACGCGAATGCCGGATTCTTCGAGGCCTGCCTGAATGAGCAGGACATAATGATCGCCGACCGGCTCGTTCACGCCTCCATCGTGGACGGAATGCGCCTGTGTAAGGCGATGCAGGACACTTACAAGCATTCCGACATGGGGCACCTGGAGGAAAAGCTGCAAGAACATCAGGACAAGCGGTCCCGCATGGTGATTACGGACGGCGTGTTCTCGATGGACGGCGACACCGCCAAGCTGGCCGACATCGTAGCGCTGGCGGAGAAGTACAACGCCATGGTCTTCGTGGATGACTCGCACGCTACCGGCTTCATGGGCAAAACCGGACGTGGGACGCACGAGCACTGCGGCGTGTTTGGCAAGATCGATGTGATTACTACGACGCTGGGAAAGGCGCTGGGTGGCGCTTCCGGAGGATGCGTCAGCGGGCGCCGCGAACTGGTGGAGATGTGCCGCCAGCGCGCACGTCCTTATCTGTTTTCTAATGCCGTGGCGCCTGTGATCGTGGCGGGTGCGCTCAAGGTACTGGATCTGATCAGCGCCTCCACCGATCGTCGCGACAAGCTGGAGTGGAACGCCAGGTACTGGCGCGGCTTGCTCAAAGAGGCTGGTTTCGATCTAAAGGAAGGGGATACCCCGATCGTGCCGGTCATGCTCTACGACGCCAAACTGGCACAAGATTTTGCCCGCGATCTCTTTGACGAGGGCGTTTACGCAATTGGGTTCTTCTTCCCGGTCGTGCCCAAGGGGCAAGCCCGCATTCGAACGCAATTGTCCGCGGCTCACGATAAACATCACTTGGACACCGCCATCGCAGCGTTCAAGAAAGTAGGAAAGAAACACGGCATTCTAGGCTTGGGAAGAAAGGAACTCATGGCGAGGGCCGTTGCGTAATCGGCGGATCGTCTCCGGATGAGAGCAGCCGCGCGCCCTTGCCGATTCGATTTGGCAGTCAGCTCCGTGACGGGTTCAGGAGGAAACGGAGGTCGCATGCTCTGCGCAGAGCTTGAGGAACTGGAAGCGGAATTCGACGACATTCTTACCGCGCTCGAGAATCCGGACCTCACCGAGCAGGAAAGGCGCTCCCTGCAGGTCGCGTGTTCCCGGCTGAGTCGCACAATCAAAGATCACCAGAAGCATGGTCACGATGGCGGCCCCTGCTTTGAAGAATAGAGCCCCTCATGCGAGTGAGAAGTCCTCTATCACGGGCCAGCATTCCTGAACAATGATGCGAGCGGATGCACGCGCCGATAGCCTAGCTTCTCGTCGCGACCAATCTGGAGCCGAGCTTCTATGCGCCAGCGGTCCTCGGCCCCAACATCCGCAGGTAAAATCACTCCTTCGAAATATTCGAACCTGGTAGCCTTCTTCTCTGTGGCCGCAAGGTCAAGAAGCACGGCCAGTCGACGATTACCGTCTAGCACCCCACCATCGAAAAGCACAACTCCCGGCTTAAGCTGCTGTTTAGAAAGGATGTCGCTTCTCAGGTTCTCGTATGGCCCGCGGTCGCTCTGGGTCCCTGGATATTGCCCGCGCAACATCGAGCCAATTTTGTCCTTCCACTGGTCATCTCTTGGGTCGATGTGAGCCCCCGGATTGTCAGCCTGCGTACTTGTTTCGAGGCCGCGTGGGAATGCGAAGAGTTTTTTTGAGAAGTTCGTGCGTAACTTTTTTGCGCGGCGCCAGGCTGGCTTCGTTGTAAAGAGGGATCGGATGGAGTGGGACGGGGCCGCACTTGGGGATTCAAACCTAGATCTGCTGATCTGCTTCCAAAAATGGAGGCGGATGTCACCCTGCGTTCTACCTAAACGATCTTCTCTAGGTGTCTAGGTGTGGCAAAATGCTGATATGGGTCGCTTAGAGGTTACCTTCAAGGTTGGGCTCAGTTACCCCCCTAATGGTCATTGGCGCACTTCCAGGCGGGCCGCTGACGGTCGCGTTTCCTACTGGAAACAGAGTAGAGATTGAAGCACCTGATCGAGGCCCCATTCCGGCAGAGGTACAACAACGAGGAGCTCTCGCGCAGTTGGTTGTTCGTGTGCTGCGGGAGTGCGCCGCACCGGATGTTGAGAATGCTAGCTACAGAACTCTCCAGGACTTTCGCATAACCAGCGACGCCGCAGAAGCATTCTGGCAGTTCTTCGCGGTGATTCGCGAGACGGATCTCAAGGAAAACGGTTCACTTGCGGGTTATCCCATCGCACCGTCGGACGAAATACAGACCAACCCGATGGTGCGGTGCTGCGACTTGGAGTGGTCCTTATGATGGAACTCGGAAGGGAATGATGCCGCTCACGGGGATCGCGGTCGTACGTCTAACTGATCGTGGATGGAACGAGGCTCGTCACAGGTTATCCTCCAGAGACAAGCTTCTCCCACATGTTACCTTTGCTCTTGATGCAGCGTATTTCGCAAGCACTGATCGCGTTCGTTCGGTCATCATGGCCTGCGCGTCTTGGGAAACTGCGCTCCGCTACTTCCTAGCCAATGTCGCCGTGAATCGCGATCCAGCCTACTTGATTGCATCACGAGGTGGGAATATCCCTCGGCTACTGGACTTTGTCAGAACAGCCAAAGGAGGAGACCTCTTTTACGAATACTATGGAACGGGAGCGGATTCGCACTATGATCGGCAGCGCGAATACATTGAGGGATTGCCTACGCTAAGAAACAAAATCCTGCACGAGGCGCATACCGCAATTCCTCCTGGAATGGCAATTGAGTATGTTCTGGCAGTTTTGAACGCAACCGACTGGCTTTTTGCCGGAGTATCGACCCCGTGAAACGCTACTCAGTTGACGCGATTGAAGAACTCGTCACAAATTCGTCACCAAAACCAGGGTGTTTTAGGGTGTTTCGAGCCTTTGTAGGAACCGGAAAAGCAAGGGAGCTAAAGGGTTTTAGGCGTTGTACCTCAAAATTGACACGGTAGAGGTCAGGAGTTCGAGTCCCCACCTCTGGCGGGACTGCCGACTTCCCCCATCTGCATAGAAAGTCCCCCGCAGTCAAGCTCTAACGCAATCTGTGTCGTGGCGAATGACCGGCGAAGATTCTTTGGAACAATCTATGGAACAATCGTGCCCGAAATAGCTCAAATTACCGTGATTGTTCCAAAAAACCAGACTGTATCTGATTAAAAAGAAAGGGCCGTATGTCCGGTAGAGTGATTAAGAGTCAGTTGCTCTGCCAATTGAGCTACGCGCCCACTGCCAACGGCAAGGTGGGGACAAACTTTGATTATACCATCCGTTTTGCGCCGTCCTGTTCGCGGCCGAGCCTGCGCTTTGCTATTTCGTTCGACACAATCTTGATTTCGGACGCGGCTCCGACGAGACCGACATCGACGGATTCCCAACTCGAATTCCCGACTCGAATTTTCGAAACCCAGGTCCGGCCGCACGTGCCCAAAAGGCGTTCCCCCTTTTATGTATCCGCGGTGCAACTTTCCGGGCTACGCTGGGTTTGGGTTTTCCGGAGGAGAGACTTTATGTCATGGAATAAAACTGTACTTGCAGTGCCGCTTGCCGGAATCATTCTCTCGGCTGCGCTTGCCGAGAACGCCACTGCCCAGGTTCCCGTCCGCACCGGGCCCTCCACCGCGCCCGAACAACTATAGCGAATCCAGGGTTGCTGTGACCGCAGGCGGATGCCGAGCTGCGCTCGGCGGAGACGGGGCAAGCCCCGTCTCTACACGAGCGGGCTACAGCAACACTGAATCCGCTCTAATCACCCGCGGCTCGAACCTTGCTGGGAGGTCGCGGGCGTTTCCAAGTCGGCGTTGCAGCAGCGTCGAGCCATTGCCCAGCAGGCGCGCCAGCAAGTTGAGGCGGTATGCGCGAACTCATCGCTCTCGATGCAGCAGAAGCGGCAACAGATTCAGCAGATTCATCGGCGGGAACGGCAGGAGATCGATGCCATAATCACACCGGCACACCAGGCTGCTATGCGGTCCTGTCAGGAACAGCGCAACCTCGGTCACAGCGGCGGCCACGGCGGAGGCGGGCACGGCGGACCCTGCGGCGAGATGCCGGTTGGGCACAAGCCCCATCCGCAGGAGGAGGATGAGACGCCTCCGAACCAGAAAGCTAAGCCCAATTGAATTTGAACGCAGCTTGAGTTTAGGACTAACTTCAGTTGAAACGCGGTATAGTCCCGCGGCGGCGCCCGCGCGGTTTCGCGATTACGCTGAGGCGGCTTCTGGGCTTCGCTCCGCTACGGCGCACTCCGAACCAGACACCGGTTTGCGAATCGGCAGAACCTCTGCCTGAGCCGGCGCTCGCCGCTCGATTCTTCCGATGACTGGTTTGTCCGGTGCGCCCGCTGCGGACACGGATACGAACCTGTTCTCGCCCCACAGACGATCAATCAATCGGAGTTCCCACGGACGCAGCACTTGCTGCGGCAGCGAGAAAAAATTTCGGAACGTCCACATCAGATACGCGCGTTGCACGAAATTCGGTTGTAAATATCGAGGACCGATCGGCGTGTCCAGTTCAAGAACGCCATCGGAGAGTTTTTCAATCCACATAACCTGGCCCACCCTGGAAAAGGCGCCCAACTCCGCCTTGGCTTTAAAGCGGGCCATTATTGCACCAGGGACGGGGCATTGGGAAGTAATCTTTTTGTCTTGGGAACAAATTATTTGCGCTGCCTGGATCAACTTGAGAAAACGCGCCCGACGGCGGCCTGGCGCTGGCGCAACGACCCACTGACTTTCAGCTGATCTCCGGCAACAAGGCGATGCGGTCGAGGGTAGCGGCAACGCCCAGACCCTTGCCCTCCGACTCCTCCACCCGCACGACCGAGGCCTCGCAGAGCGTCCATCCTCCGGGCCCCAATCCCAGGCCGGGAGGCAGCATGATGACCAGTTCCAGCTTCGAGCCGGCTTTCATCCCCGACTCGGAATAGAGAAAGATGCCCGATGAACTCAAATCGCGAGTCAGGCCCTGGTGCTCACCGCCCTGGTGACGCACCTTGACCGGGACACGAACTGGCACCCGCTGGCCCGAACGCCTCTCGGTAGTGGTAGTTTTCTCCGTCATATGCTGTGGAAGTGTACCCCAGTTTACGGGGAACGTGGGAGACGGAACTATGGGCAAAAAAACGCTCCTCCCGCGCGTGCGCGGGAGGAGCCGGGGAAGAAGTTTTACGAGTTAGAAGGTGAACTTAAGCGCCAACTGGATACCGCGCGGGCCTCCGCCGCCGAGAAACGGGTTGCCGATGCCCACGTCGCCGGTGGCGGTGATCTGATATCCGCCACCCTTGGAGGAGGTCGTCGTGCCAACTTCACGCCCGTTGGCGCCCGCTTGAAATCCGCACCCGCAGGCGCCGAGGTTTGAAGCCGGGTCGGCAATGAACGCCGGTAGAAGCGGACTGGAGAAGTTGGGATGGTTCAGAAGGTTGAAGAACTCGGCGCGCAGTTGCAGCTTCACGCGCTCGCCGATCGCGGTGTTCTTGTAAAGCGCGAAATCCCACTGTTTGTAGGTTGGACCAACCAGCGAGTTGCGCCCGAGGTTTCCATAGTGCCGCGTACCCGGCACGCAGTCGGATGCCAAGCCTGAAATGGTCCCGTTGTTGGTACAGGGCATGGCAAAAGCCGTCAGGTCGAGGAAGTTGTACGGATTACTTTTGTGGTAGACGATGGGCCCGACCACGTCCGGCCGGTCGAAACAATCGCCGCCGCCGCTGTAATCATCTTCGCAGCTGTAGTTCAAGGTAAACGGCTGGCCGCTCTGCAACGAGGTCGTGCTATCGAAGCCCCAACCATTCTTCAGCCGCTGCATGGCACCGCCCATCTTCGGCAGTTGGTAGCTGAACACCCAGGTTAGACGATGAGGAATGTTGAAGTTCGAAGGCCCTTTTTCAAGATTCGGACGGTTGCTGTCCTGGGGCTGGGCCGCGTTCACAACGAAATCTTCTAGGTCGCTCGAGTTGTCCAGTGACTTCGAATACACATAGTTGAGCGCTGAAGTGATACCGCGCCAGCCGTTGACCTTGAAGCTGACTTGCAGCGAGTTGTAGTTCGACTTCCCGGTGGACTTTTCCTGGAAGATATAAAACGAGCCAGCGGGATAGCCGAAGACGCGCGGCACACCAAAGTCTTGGATCTTCCCCGTCGTGGCACACGTCGCAATGCCATTCGGGCAATCTGCTGCAGTAATCGCGGCCTGGTTCGGCTGACTGATGTCGTAGAAGCGGAACAGCCGGTGCCCCTGCGATCCCACATAGCCGACCTGGAGCGTGGTCTTGTTGGTGAGCTGCTGCTGGATGTTGATGTTGTAGTTCTCCATGTAAGGAGTCTTGATGTGCGGATCGACGGCGAAGATATCGCACTCGGGGCTGCAACCGACCGTGCCGTAGACGGGCGCCATTGGACCGCCGGCATTGATCGTGCCGCCAACTGCGGAGGCAGCATTGATGCGGGTCGACACCGGCCCGAAGTTGCCGTAGGCGGGACCGGGGGCATAATAGGCCGGATAGGGCAGGTGACCCAAGAAAATATCCTGCGAGAAAGCGTCATAGAAGAGACCGCCTCCGGCGCGAATCACGGTTCGGCCTTTTCCGGTCATATCCCAGGCGATACTCGCTCGGGGTGAAAAGTCCTTGTGGTCCGGCTGATACAACTGGCTCAATCCGGGCGTGCCCACCTGCAGATAATTGCCCGTCCCGGTGTCGCTGACCGGATCAAAGCTGCTCACGAGGAAGTTTGCGAACAGGTTGTTCTTCTCCGCAACCACGCCATAATAGTCCCACCGCAAGCCGTAGTTGAGAGTGAGCCGCGGGGTTAAACGGAAACTATCCTGCAGATAAAGACCGTAGCCGTTTTCGAAGGTGTGGCGGCGAGAATTCCCCGAGTACTGCAGCCCACTGCTAACGTTTCCAGCCACAAAGTTCTCCAGCGCCCCCATGTCTAGGGTGACGCCGTCAGGCAGGTAGGTGGTATTGAATTTCAAGCGCCCGCGGAAATACTTGTTGAAATACTGTTCGATGCTGGTGCGGCGGAACTCAAACCCCGCCTTCACGTCGTGCTTGCCGACCTTCCATGAAAAATTCTCGATGAACTGATTGTTGGTATCGACGCGTTGCCGTGAGTCACCGGAGGTCGCACCGGGTTGCGCGAAAAAGCTGGTTCCGCTCGGGGTGCCCGAAACCAGAATGATGGGCAGGCCGGAGTCGTGCACGCCCGAACCCGAACAGTCGGCGAGTGAACTGGCCGCGCACAGGCCGATCGAACTCGGGTGGAAACTCAGGTCCTGGGGGAAGAAACCCTCCGCGAACCGGTTCCAGCCGTAGCGCAGTTCATTCACCTTGTTGGTGCCAATGGTGTGCACGTAAGAGAGAGAGACCAACTGGACCCGGGTCGGCGTGATGGTGTTGAAGCCTGGGAGCTGGCCGCCGGACGCGGTCAAGGCCAGCGGGAAAGACTGCGTGCTGTCGCCGAAGAAATAGCGGCCGGTCAAAATGTTGTTCTGGTTGAAATTGTGGTCGATCTTTCCGATCACACTGCTGAGGTTGTTGTACGAGGGCGTGATCAACGACGCGTTGGGGCCGACGGGGCACCCCACATCTTCTCCAGTTCCAGGTGCACTGGGGTTTCCGAACGTTCCCGGAATGTTCGGTGCGGGCCAGAATTTCAGCATCGCCTCCGTGACTGGGCTCGGCGTCCCACCCCCGGCGATTATGCTGTTAATGTCCGCTTGGACCTGAGCCGGATCCGGCACGCAGGCGAGCGTCACCGTTCCCACGGTCTCGCGCTGACCTTCGTAATTCATATAGAAGAAGGTCTTGTCCTTCACGATCGGGCCGCCGAACGAGCCACCAAACTGGTTGTTGTGGAATGGCGACCGCGGCTGGTCGGTCGGGTTGAAGTAGTTGCGGGCATCGAGCACGTCATTGCGGAAGTATTCAAACAATTCACCGTGCAGTCTGTTCGTGCCGCTCTTGGTCACGATGTTGACCACGGCGCCGGCGTTGCGTCCATACTCGGGCTGGAAGTTGGAAAGCACCTTCATCTCGGCGACGGCGCCGATGGGCAGAATGGCCGACGGAACGGCGAACACACCGCCCTGGTTGATGGCGGGGTCGTTGCGGTATCCATCGTTCATGTCGGTGCCGTCGAGCATGTAATTGTTGGAGCGCCCGCGGGCGCCGTTCATGGAGAACTCGCCAAACGATCCCGGCGAGTCGGTGATCTGATCGGGCGAACCTGCGACACCGGGATTCAAGAAGATCAACTTGGTGTAGTCGCGGCCGTTGATCGGAAGATCTTCAACTCCCTTGCTGGTCAGCACACCTCCCAGTTCATTGGACTGGGTTTCGATCTGGGAAAGGTCTCCGCCGGAGACCTCGACCGTCTGCGTGACTTGGCCGGTTTTCAACTGCGCGTCCACGCGTCGGTCGGTGGCCACGTTCACTTCGACGTCGTTGGTGACTGCGGTTCGGAAGCCAGTCTGCGTTACAGTGACGGAGTACGTGCCGATGGGCAACTCCGGCACGCTGTAGCTGCCGTCGCCGCTGGTTACGGTTGTGCGTTCCAGGCCAGTGGCGAGGTTGCGCACTTTGACCGTCGCTCCGGCCACGAATGCTCCGGAGGGATCGGTCACGGAGCCGAGGATGGTCCCGCGAAAGGTTTGGCCCACGAGCAGGGTCGTCGAAAGCAGAACGAACACCACCAATAAACGTAGTTTCATTGCCGGTTCTCCTTAGCTCTCGCGGGCACTGGAACAGACCCACGCTCCGCGAGCAGCAAATACAGTGCCACTTGAGATGCGCGGCATTATAAACCTGTGCGCGCAAAAGATCAGTGTCGAACTTCACAGAATGGAGTTGGCGGAAGAGGATCAGCGCGGGGAATCTGCGTCGCCCGGAAGCGACCGAGAGTCAGCACAAAACGCGGACGGCGAGCGCCCGGAGCAATCGCCGGGAATCTGCGGAGGAAGTCTATGGAATCACAGATTGGAAATACAAATTCTAGAAGCTGAAGGCCACACCGCCGCGCACCGAGCGCGCCGATTGCACCAGATAAAGAGTGCGTCCGTCGCGTCCCATCACCGGCACATACCCCTGCGCGAGAAGATTTCGCAAGTCCATGAGAATTTCCATGTGTCCCGCGAGGAAGCTGGCCGGAATCGGTTGCCGGATGAAGAGGTTCAAGTAAGGATCGGACTGGCCCGCCGAACTATTGAACTCATCAACCGGTGTCAGCGTTCGGCCGCCCGTGTACCGATAGGAGGCGATCCAGCGCGTCTTCGCCTTGGGCAAAGTTCCGCTGAACTTCACGGCCACAGCCTGGCGTCGCTCCGCGCGGATCCACTCCCGTGCGTCCTGCAGTTGGACGTCGGGACGTGAAAGATCGAGCACGCCTCCGTAGGCATAATCAAGGGTCGCGGTCAGATCGGAGTACAGCTTCCGCTGCAGCACCACCCGCATCCCGCGCGTCGCGAAATCGTTCCCCCGATAGCTAAAGGTGCCGGAGTACACATCGGGCAGCACTTCACCCGATTCGGCCGTCATTTCGCCTACGCCGGTAAGCACCGGATCGACGATGCTGTCCGAGTAGAATGCGACCTGCATATTGTTCTTGCCGATGCGCTGGGAGATCGACACTTCCTGGTGATGGGCCCGCTCGACCGCCGGAGAAAACCCAGTGATGCTCATACGCGGCGCAGTTTCGCTCAGGTCCGCTGAAGCCGACTCGAGATGACCCTCGCCCAAGCGATCCTCCAGTCCCATATTCGGGACTGAACTCGCATATTGATATTCCAGCACGGTGTTCGGCGTGAGGTGCAGATCGGCCGATCCGAAGGGCTTAAAGGCGTTTACCCGTCCCATAAACTGGATCGCTTGCAATTCGCTGCCGAGCTTCACCTCCAGCTTGTCGCCTATGACGACCCGATCCGAACTGGTCACCGACAGCGCCTGCAGCGTGGCGCCGGGCATGGTGTTCAGGCCAGGCGAATTCAGCCTGAGGGCCGTGATCGCCACCGAAGGTTCAAAAACACCGTTGAAACGGTTGGTGTAGGTGGTTCGGAGCACCGCCGCTGGGATGCCCTGTCCGTCGGCTCCATAACCGAGGTTGCCGTTCAGTCGCAGAGTGCCGCTCGATAACAGCGAACGCTCCACGGTAAAACCGGCGCTCATATCCGCGGGGCTGCCGAAACCCTGTCCCGGTGATCCAGCCAGGAAGGTCAAGCTACCTTTCAAGTCGTGGTCAGTGGATGACTCCCCGCTCTGCGCGACCACGGTCGTGCCATCCTCAAGTACGCGCAGGATGGGCCGGTTGGCGACCGAGCGCAGCGTCCATTTCCAATCGTCATCGTCCACCGGACTGCGCAGCGGAACCAGCTGGATGGCCTCGAACAGTGTGGTCAGCGTGACATTCACCATCAGCTTCGCGCCTGCGCGCACGCCGATTTTCTCGCGCAGCGCCGGGAGGAACGAAGGCGCGCTCACCTTGACGCTGTACGTGCCAGGCAGCAGACTCGCAACGGCGTAGAAGCCACGATCGTCGGTGAAAACCTTGAGCGCCTGGGCGGCCGAACCGAGTATTTCCACCGCCGCGCCCATTTGCGGCGCGCCGCTCCCATCGCGAACGTATCCAGAGATCGCGCCCGAGGCAGTTCCGGACCATGCCGGAAGAGCCATGCTCACGACAATTACGAGAAACCCGAGCTTTCGGAACATCTCGCCCACCACCTCTGGGAAACCAGGCAGCAGTTTACTCCACGGCGAAGGTCGCCGTCGGGTCCACCATTTGCTTGGAAAGGTTGTCGTTCACTTTGATCTCGATCTTGTACAAGCCGGGCTGGAGGTTCGCGGCGGAAATCGTCTTCTGCAGCGTGACCTGATCGCCCACATTGCCCATCGTGTCGGTCGACTCGACGGTATGGATGACGGCCTTGTGATTGGCGTCCGTCACATTGTATTCGATCGTCGCCGAAGGCTTGTGCGTCTTCTCGTCCACGCTGAGATTGTAAACCTGCATCCAGAAATTCAGCTTCTGATTGCGTTTGAACGAGATGGGCTTGCCATCGGAAGGCGCCACGCGCGGCCGCACTTTTGTGGTCCCGATCACGAAATTGCCCGTGCCCACGTTCTTGGTCGCCACCGGTTCCATCTGGTCGGCGATGATGAGCGTTGAGCTGCTCAACTTGTCCTCGCTGAAGTCCGGGATCTGGATGGCATGGCTCCAACTCCCGGTGCGATCTCCGTTCACGTCCTTGACGACCACGTCGAGACGGTAGCGATTTTGGCTGATGCGCAGTGGCAGCGCTTTCCAGTACACCGAAGAATTTTCGGCGGTCTTGGGCAGCAGTTCCGCCGGCACATCGACCTGCACCGTATCTTCAAAGGTCTGCACGATCTTGCCCGTGAGCGTCGTCACGCGCCCGAAAATATTGACGGTGCCGCGCTCCACGCCGTCCTTGTTCTGGAAAGTGACGTCGCGGTTCTTGATCTGAATCGTGACCGGAACCAGCACCGTGTCGCTGGTGACCTTCACAAAGTCCGCCCGTACATCAAACGGCATCAGGTTGACGCTGATCTTGTGGGTGACCACTTCTTCCAGATCCTTGAACTTCACCGCCGGCGCCGCCTGCAGTTTGGCGAACTGTTCCAGACGGTCGAATTGCTTGGACTGCAAATCCTTGTTGAACGGCGATTGGCCCAGTTGCTCGATACCGCCGTTGGTGAACCGACTCGCCTTGCTCGACATGCCCATTTGCTCATACAGCGTCAGGCCGGCATTCGGGGTGTATTTCAAGGCGTCTTTTTCCGAGCGGTCCATCGTCATGTGATAGTCGCCGCACATGCAGGTATCGACGAACTCGATGATCACTTCCTGGCCAATCCCCTCGAGGTAGCGATAGCGCCATGTTTCAAACGGGAAGGTCGAGGTCTCGCCGCCGCCTTCTTCCATGGGGCGCTCGTAGCTGCCGCCGGAGGGATGGGACTCGATTTCATCCGCCGGCCCAAACACGATGTAAATCCGGCCGCGGTCGGCTTTCCAGCCGGGGATGCCGGCCGCATAGTGCTCGTTGGCATACGCGATACGCCGGTAGTGCTCTTCCTTGAATTCGTTCTCTTCGGTGTCCGGCGTGGGATCGCGGCGCTGCCAGAAGGCTTCAATGAACTGGTCGCGCTCTTCGTCGTTCGAGAGCTGCATGAAGGCGGATTTTTCTTCGTCCGTGATAATCCAGCGCACGTCCTCGTCCAGCCACTTCCGATAAGTCTTGCTCAACTCAATCTTGAGCGCCTTGGCGTTGGCCTTCCTCTGTTTTTCCGGGATCGGGCGCTTTAAAGGGTCTGTCTGGCTTCCCTCGGAACCCTTCGCGTCCTTGTCCTGTGCTTGGGCAACGGCGGCAAGACCCAGTGCCATCAAGCCGGCCAGCACAGCAACCGAGCAACGATTTCGAAAACCTGCGGAGAACATAGAAACGCCTACCTCACGCGAAACGTCAGTTGCCTAATTCTATGTTCATTGGATACAACAAGGCAAGAAGAAGTGGCCTGCCAAGAAAAGATTTCCAGCACGGGGTCCCCCTTCTAAATGCCTTAAGAATCCGCGTCTTGCGGTCGAACCTCGGTCGGACAATGACCGCTTCGCCCGCCAGTTGCCAGGACACTGGGCACGATATAATGAATTGCGCCGCGGGTTTCCTCTCCGCAAGCCGACCGGAGCAACACAGGGAGAGGCCGGTTTCGCGGGAACGCGGGAACTTTCCTCTTCGTTTGAACGTAACTGTTCTTGCGCAACCACGGTGCGTTTTGCCGTTCTATAGCCAGAACCCCGGGGGTTATGTTGGAAAGTTAAGCCGGAAACGAGGAGAGCCGGGAATTTAGATCCGTCCGCTGACGTGGCGGCCGATTCGGCAGGACGGTTGTGACAACTTGGTTATGAAAACCTGGAAGAAAGTCTTGATCGGGGTAGGCGCGACCCTGGTGCTCGGCATCATCGTCGCCGTTACTGTTTACCAGAGCCGGAAAAATCTGGTGACGGTGCAGACCGGAAAAGTACACAAGCAGAACCTGGCTTCGGTGGTCAGCGCTTCGGGTGAAATCAAGCCCAAGACCTACGTGAACATCGGAGCCAATGCCTTCGGCAAAATCATTAAGCTGCACGTCAAGGAAGGCGACCGCGTGACGAAGGGGCAGTTACTGGCACAGCTTGAGAACGTGCAGTCCTCGGCCGACGTCAATGCCACTCGCGCTTCCGTGCAGGCGGCTCAAACCGACGCCGTCGCCGCCGATGCCGCCCTAAACACCTCGCTCGCGGACCTGAACCGCGCCAAGTCCGACGCCGTCCACGCCAAACTCGACTGGGACCGCGCCCAGGGTCTGTACAACGCTGCCCTCATCGCCAAGCAGGATTACGACGTCAAGAAAGCGGCGTGGGAGTCCGCCGATGCCGGACTAGCCCAAGCCGAGGCTCGCGTGGCCCAAGCCAAAGCACAGAAAGATTCGATGGACAAGCACATCACCCAGAATCAGGCCAACCTGACCCGGTTTACCGACGTGCTGCAAAAGACGACCTACGAAGCGCCCTTTGACGGCGTCATCACCAATCTCCCCGTGCGCGAAGGCGAGACCGTGGTCATCGGAATCCAGAATTCACCCGGCAGCACGCTGATGACACTTGCCGACATGTCCGTGATCACGTCCGAGGTCAAGGTGGACGAGACCGACATCGTCAACGTGCGTCTCGGCCAACCCGCCGACGTGACCATCGACGCGATCCCCCACAAGGTCTTCCACGGCATCGTCAGCGAAATCGGGAACAACGCCATCGTGCGCTCGACCGGTGTCGCTACCTCTCAGGCCACCTCGACCAGCGAGGAAGCGAAGGACTTCAAAGTCGTCGTGACGCTCACCGATCCGCCGGCGGACCTGCGCCCCGGCCTCTCTTCGACCGCCAAGATCACGACCGCGACCCGCAGCAACGTGCTCAGCATTCCCATTCAGGCGCTCACCGTCCGCACCCAGGCAGATCTCGCGCCCAAGGACAAAGACGCGGGGAAAGGCAATAATAATGTCGAGGCCGCCACCAGCGCTCCGGCGGAAGCCTCGAAGCAGAAGGAAGAAGTGCAGGGCGTGTTCGTGATCCGCAACAAGAAAGCCCAATTCGTTCCGGTGGATACCGGCATCAGTGGCACCACGGATATCGAGGTGACCAAGGGCTTGCAAGAGGGTGACGAAGTAATCACGGGCAGTTACAAGGTTTTGCGTACCGTGAAGCCGGGAACGAGTGTCAAAATAGATAACTCGGCCCCGAAAAAAGAAGAAGAAGGCAGTTAGAACTGGTCATAAATTGTTCTGGGTAGTTTATTGGAAGGGACGGCTTGCTTGCGGAGAAACTCTGATTCACGCAGGTTTTTGGGAAGGGCACGGCTTCAGCCGTGCCGCTCAGAGCCGCAAAGAATGCGGGCTTTAGCCCCTGAGGGCCGCACGTCGCGCCCTGAGAATCATTGCTGAGACCAGTTCTAGTGCGAAGCGACGGTTACTCGAAGCTCACAACTAGGCGTCTAACCTCTGCCAGGTTAGAACGTCCAAGATAGAACGGCCATAGGAGCGTGCGTGCCCAAGCCCGAGCCGGATAAGGAGAGCAAGATGGCGACTGCCGAAGTATTCCCAATCGATAAGCCCGCGAATTGGGCTGCGCCCGACTCCTGCATGATCTCAACCGAGGATCTGTGGAAGACCTACGATATGGGCTCGGAACAGGTGCATGCGCTTCGCGGCATCAACTTGCGCATCCAGCGCAACGAATACGTCGCCATCATGGGCCCGTCCGGCTCCGGCAAGTCCACACTGATGAACCTGATCGGCTGTCTCGACTCGCCTTCCAAAGGCCGCTACTGGCTCAACGGACAACTGGTCAGCGAACTCGATGACGACGAACTGGCCCGCATCCGCAATAAGGAAATCGGATTCGTCTTCCAGACTTTCAACCTGCTGGCCCGCGCCACCTCGCTGCACAACGTGGAGCTGCCGCTGATCTATGCCGGAGTTCCCGCCGAAGAGCGCGCCGAGCGCGCCAAGGCCGCACTGGCTTCGGTCGGCATGGAAGACCGCATGAGCCACAAGCCCAACGAACTCTCCGGCGGACAGCGCCAGCGCGTGGCCATCGCCCGCGCCCTGGTCAATAAGCCAGCCATCATCCTCGCCGACGAACCGACCGGCAATCTCGACTCACAAACCGGAAACGAGATCATGGCCCTGTTCGATCGCCTGCACTCCGAAGGCAACACCATCGTTGTCGTCACCCATGAACACGACATCGCCGAATACGCCCACCGCATCGTCCACATCAAAGACGGCGTGGTTGCCAAGGACGAAACCAAGCGGTAAGAAGGCCCCACGTAGGGACAGCCGCCCCCGGCTGTCCAGCGGGGCGAAGCCCCGCCACGCTGGCAAGAGGCACAAGCGGCACTTGAATTTTCAGTCCGGAGGAACGTTATGCGCATCGCTCTCGCTTTGATCCTTTTCACGATGTCCGCCTTTGCCCAGGATCCCGCCGCAGTCTCCGCCGCTCAAGCTGCATGTGGTCCCAAAGGCGTGAACTTCGACGTGAAAGACGACAACTCCCAGCACACCGCCGGGCAGCCCGAAGCGGGCAAGGCGCTGGTTTATGTAATCCAGGATATCGGGTCCGTAAATTGCATCGGAGGCTGCATCACCACGAAGATCGCTCTTGATGGCGCGTGGATCGGCGCCAATCATCACAATTCCTATTTCTCTTTCGCGGTAGACCCGGGCGAGCGCCATCTCTGCGCCAACTGGCAATCGCATTTCGCGAGACTGTCCCAAGTAGTCGGTCTGGCCCACTTCACTGCCGAGGCCGGGAAGGTTTATTACTTTCGAACCAGGGTGCTGGGCGCGGCGGCCACGAATTTTTTCGATTTTGAGCCGATCGACAGCGACCAAGGGAGACTCTTCGTCGCCTCCATCCCGTTGAGCGTCTCGCATCCGAAGAAGTAAACGGAAGGGCACGAGTTTACAGGCTGCGGAAAAACCTATGTTGCACTTGATTTTGGGTGGCGCAGTGCTTTAGCGCTGCGATAACGGGCTTATTTTCAGCACCGGCTTTAGCCGCTGCGGTCAGACTGCCGCGCAGACGATATTTTTTCCGCAGCCTCTTCGGTCCCGATGTTCGTCCCGCAAAATCACTGGCGACGGGATTATTACTGCTGCGTACTCACGCTGCCCGCCTTCTCGACCGTTGCCGCTGGAAGAATTCCCGCTGCCCCCGCCACAAAGAAGTTGTGGTCGTAAAGATTGCGGTACATGCGGCCTGCGATCTCCGCCGCTTTGGGCCCGAACGTGGGACGTCCGCCCCGCAGGAAGACGACCGTCACAATGCGTCCAACGTCGGTGTTGGCATAAGAGGCGAACCATCCGAAGCGCGTACCGGCGCGCGAACATGTCCCAGTCTTGCCCAAGACCGATTCTTCGTTAAAGTTCAAACGCACGCTGCGCGCGGTGCCGTATGCGACGGCTCCGGCCATGCCGTCGGCGAGTTCGGGAATCACGGGCTCAATGTCGAGATGGCGCTTGACGCGAGGCTGGAAGTTCACGACTGCATCGGGACTGGTCGGATGTTGCAGGTAGTAGAGCGTACCGCCGTTTGAGATCGCCGTCACCAGCGCGCCCAGTTGCAGCGGAGTCATCGAAATGCCCTCGCCAAACGAGCACATCTTGCCGACGCCGCCGAGTTTGGGAGAGATTTCTACTTCCGGATAAGCGCCCAACTGCTCGCCCGGAATGCGATAACCCGCAAGTTCGCCGAGTCCGAACTGGTGCGCGTAATATTGCACCTTCTCGAAGCCCAGCTTGCGCCCGACCGCTTCGAAGTAGGCGTTGTTCGAGTGCGCCAGCGCTTCCGTGAGATTCATGCGGCTGCGGCGCCCGAGCGAAACTTCAGTTTCCTTGTCGATCACGCCTTCGCTCAGTGCCGCCAGAGCCACGGAAAGTTTGATGGTCGAGCACGGCTGCGCACCGCTCGAAAGCGCGAGCTTCTGGTTGACCATGGCGAGCACGCGTCCGCTGGTCGGCTCGATCGCGACCACGGTGCCGTTCATGTTGCCCAGGGCATCGATCGCGGCCTGACGAACCACGGGGTCTTCGCCGGCGGTCACGTCGCCTTCGGTAATTTCGGATGCGAACGAACTGGTGCTGAAACGCTCGTAATAACGATGGCGGCGAGGGGTACCAGAATAACGCGTGGCGGCATAACGCCTGGCGGCATATGTCGAGCGCGGGGCGCGGCTCCGCGCCAGCGTTCGCATGCGCTTCTTCGCATGCTGATTCTCCGTAACCCCGCGAGCTTTCGCATGCGGCGTGAGCGCGCGCGGGTTCACGCTGGCTGCGATGCCACTCGCTTCCAGCAACATTGCCAATCCTAAGAAAAATGCGAGACGAAGAAACCAGGCCCTTAACTTCACTTCACCATCCCCGGTAGTACTCGGCCAATCTGCTGCTTA
>JBEKDG010000068.1:0-19439 GCA_050014475.1 Terriglobales bacterium
TTTACGTCTCTGGATACGTGGTCATGCCCGAACACGTTCATTTGCTGATGAGCGAACCGGAACGGGCAAAGCTTTCCGTGGCGCTGCAAATGCTCAAGCAGAATGTGGCGCGGCGCTTGCGCACGCCGGAGGGCGGTCTGTTGTGGCAGCCGCGATATTACGACTTCAATGTTTGGAGCGAGGCCAAGCGGATCGAGAAGTTGCGTTACTTGCACCGAAATCCGGTGAAGCGCGGTCTGGTGCGGAGTCCGGAGGATTGGGCGTGGAGCAGTTTTCGTCACTATGTTTCAGGCGTTGAAGGAGTGGTGGAAATTGAGTCGCAGTGGACGGCGCGGAAGCGAGAACAGATGGGAGTCGTGGTGGGGATAGGAAGTCAAAATCCCCGCCCTGTGTCTGCAAAAAACGCAGACACAAGGACGGGGCACCCTCGGGAGTTGAGATGAGTGAAAGGGTGGGCCAGCCCCCGCGGCGCTTGCGCTCGCCGGAGGGCGGTCTGTTGTGGCAGCCGCGATATTACGACTTCATATTACGACTAGCATGTCTGGAGCGAGGCCAAGCGGGTCGAGAAGTTACGTTATATCCACCGTAATCCGGTGAAGCGCGGTCTGGTGCGGAGTCCGGAGGATTGGGCGTGGAGCAGTTTTCGTCACTACGTTTCAGGCGTTGAAGGAGTGGTGGAAATTGAGTCGCAGTGGACCGCGCGGAAGAGAGAACAGATGGGAGTCGTGGTGGGGATAGGAGGTCAAAATCCCCGCCCCTTCGGCTTCGCTCAGGGCAGGCTCTGTCGCACAAAACGCGACAAGGACGGGGCACCCTCGGGAGCTAGGATGAGGGAAAGGGTGGGCCAGCCCCCCACCAAACCCGTCCCTTAGCCTTGAAGTTGGTCACCGCGCCGATATGGACAGTGCCCTGTTTCACGAAACGGAATTGATCTACAGTTCACTATGTCTAGAGCCGCCTTTTAGGGTATAGTAAGCATCCCCAAGGTTTTATAAGAACTGAGCCCCAGAAGTTGGCTTCTTTGAGATAATGGCATAAAGAAAATGTCAGTCATGTCGATGGTATGGGTATGAGTAAAGCTTCCCCAGAAACGAGGCTTTGAAATGGAAGAATCTAAGCAATTTGAAGAAGAGGTCACGGAACTGTTCAAGACAATCGACAACCAGTTCCCGGGCGTTGCGGAGGGCATTCGTGTGCTCAATATGTCCTACAGCGACTACCTCACTATTTTGCAGAACTCTCAGCCTCCAACATCGTTCGCGGCGAACGGAACGGTTATTCGTTAGGCCGCGTGGGTGGTGATGACGAAGCCAATCTGGAGCAAAGTTCTCGACGAGATAATGCAGAAGGGTCTTCAGGACCAGCAGCGGCCTCCTACGCCCGGACAGGCAAGTCAAGTTGACATATATAGGCGATCAAAGATAACCGCTGTACAGGACTTGACAGCGCGCCCCTTGATTGTCTATGCCACTGCCTGCACTGTTTCGAAACAGGTCCACCCGGCCATGCTAATGATTGAGCCGGGCGATATGACAGGCTTTCAAGCCGTCACACAGTTTATTAAAGGCAAGAAACTCGACGTTCTGCTCCACAGCCCCGGCGGGTATCCTGACGCCACTGAGGCGTTGGTCAAAATGTTGCGTAGACAGTTTGACGACATCCGCTTTATCGTTCCCGCTTTTGCAAAAAGTGCGGCAACGATGTTGGCGATGTCAGGCAATGAAATCTTGATGGCTCCCGACGCTGAACTGGGTCCAATTGATCCGCAGATGCGTACAGCAAACGGAACCTCACCGGCTATAGCAATTCTGGAATTGTTTCAAAAAGCTCAGGCCGAAATCGCCGCTGACCCATCGAAGCTCGCTGGTTGGATGCCCATTTTGTCTCAAATGGGTCCCTCCTTGATTATCGACTGTGACCACGCGATCACATTGTCCGGTGAGTTGGTCGAAACGTGGGTACGGGAATACATGTTCGCAGGCGAACAAGACGCGAGTGCCAAGGCGAAAACAATTGCTGATTACTTGGGCGACCACAAAAATTTCAAATCGCATGGAAGGGCTATAAAAATTCCTGACCTACTTGCGAAGGGCGTCAAAGTGAAAGACCTGAGGACGATGGTAGTCGGTCTCCACGATGCAGTCACAATCCTTTATAGCTGTATCGACATCATCCTGAGCAACTCAGGCATGTACAAGCTTTTTGAAAATGCGGACGCGGCGGTTGTTCGGCAACAACAGCAGATGATAATGCCATTCCAGATGCCAACTCCGACGCCGCAGCGGGTGCAATAAAACCCGCAGCGAAACCACTAGCGTTGTCAGGCCCCGCGTACCCCAAAGCGCGCTCGGGCTTCTTTCCTTGGTTTCTCCTGTCGCGCGTACACCAATAGGTGCTTACCAGCCCCGCGTCTGCAGCAGGTGCGCCTCATCAAGCGTGGACACAGCCAGCCCCTTCATAGCGCCAGCTAAATCCTCGCTGACTTCAAGTAACACTTTAGGGTCCTTGAAGTGCGTTGCCGCCTGCACAATCGCTTTCGCGCGCTTCTCGGCTTCGGCGGGGTCGGCGAATTCGGTCGAGTTCTTCATGAAGATGCCCGATCCGACGAATACCGCTTCGGCTCCCAGTTGCATTACCAGCGACGCATCCGCCGGAGTCGCGATTCCGCCCGCGGAGAAATTCGGCACCGGCAGCTTGCCGTCACGCGCCACCATCTTCACCAGTTCGTAGGGCGCCTGGTGCTCCTTGGCTTTCGCATAGAGTTCTTCTTCCCCGAGCACGGTCAGAATCTTCATCTCCTGCACAATCTGGCGAATGTGCCGGACGGCATGCACCACGTCTCCGGTGCCAGCCTCGCCCTTGGTACGAATCAGGGCCGCACCTTCGGCGATGCGCCGCAAAGCCTCGCCAAGGTTGCGGGCACCGCAGACAAACGGCACGGTAAACGCGTGCTTGTCCACGTGATGCGCTTCGTCGGCGGGCGTGAGCACTTCGGACTCGTCAATGTAATCGACGCCCAGTTCCTGCAGGATCTGCGCCTCGGCAAAGTGACCGATGCGGCACTTTGCCATGACCGGGATCGACACGGTCGCCATGATCTCGCGAATCTTTTTCGGCGAGGCCATGCGCGCCACCCCGCCTTCGGCGCGAATCTGCGCCGGAACGCGCTCCAGAGCCATTACCGCGACGGCCCCGGCTCTCTCCGCGATCTCCGCTTGTTTCGCGTCGGTTACGTCCATGATCACGCCGCCCTTGAGCATTTCGGCGAGACCCGTCTTCAAGCGAAGGCTGGTGCTGTTGTGTCCGTTGTTCTGCGACATAGGCCACTCTCTTCTGAATCGTCAGCGATCTTAAATCGTCAGATCTTAAATCGTGAAGATCCTGAATCGTGAAGGATAGGGATGAAGATGAAATCGTCGGCGCGCCAAAGCACGCCCGAAACGAAAGCATGCGCTGCAAACTGCTTCCCGCTCCCACACTTCATTTTACAGCCCGTTTGCGATTCGCGGTACCCCTATCGCTTGCTAATGGAGAGCCGGGCGTCCCCGCCCGGCTGGACGGGCGAGACGCCCGTCGCTCCACCGGCTACGCCTGCTAGCGGTCCACGAATCGCGCGAACATGCGGTGCGGATCGATCGCGATAAACAAGCCCCGCCCGCGCGCCAGAACTTCCCCTTTTTCGTTCAGGATCTCCGCCATATTGATGTGCTTCCGGCCCTTCACCTTAACCTCGCGCGATTCCACGCGCAGCGGCTGTTTCAGCGGCACCGGCTTCAGGTAATTCACGGTAATCTCGGAAGTCAGCGCCACCACGTGACGCAGCTTGTTCACCTTGCCCATCGCTTCATCGAGGATGGTCGCGATGATGCCGCCGTGGCAGTGCCCGGGCGGCCCGGTGTAGCGTTTGCCCAGCCGGAATCGGCAGACGAAACAGTCGCGCTCCTCGTCGTAGGTGAAGCGCAGCCGCATGCCGTCAGGGTTGTTCTTGCCGCAGGCGAAGCAGTAGTTCTTCTGTAGTTGTACGTAGCGTGTGTCGTGTCCAGCTTCGTGCTTCTTACCGGCCATCGAAAGATTCTATCGCGAGCTGGCAGCGGAACATCGACGGCGAGCTAAATCGCCGGTAGAAAAAAAGCGTACAAGTTGGATGAATAGCTCGTGGAGCGCCGGGCGTCCCCGCCCGTCCTTTCGGACGCCAGCGGATGCAATGATACGTATCTCGATAGCACCATGCTTGCTATGATCTATCCATGAAGAAGATTGTGAAAAAGGTGAGATCTAGGCCCAAGTCGCAGGTCGTCGGCACGAGCCGAAAAAGGGTTGTCAAGCAGGTTCCGGCGGACGACGCGAAGCGGGATTTCATCGGCCGGTTGAAGGGCATAATCCGGATTGTGGGCGATATCGAATCCCCAATTGAGCCGCCGGAAGCGTGGGAGTGCTATGGTGGGGGTGACCTGGAGCGAATCAATCAAGCGGCCGAGTGGCTCAATGCAGAGTCAGTCGATGCGCTCGACTATCAGGCCATTGGCCGCCCCGGATTTCCCGCCGATGCGAAGAAACGCGGGCGAGGGCGCCCGCGCCACACACAGAACTAGTCGTAGTACTCCAGCCCCAGATGCGTAATCAGCTCTTCGCCCTTCAAATGCCGCAGCGTGTTCTTCAACTTCATGAGCTGAATGAACAGATCGTGCTCCGGATACAGCCCCGGCGCGGTCATCGGCGACTTGAAGTAGAAACTCAGCCATTCCTGAATCCCCAGGCGGCGTAGCTCCGGCGTGCGCTGCGCGAGGTCGAGGAAGAGCACCAGGTCGAGCACGATCGGCGCCGCAAGAATCGAGTCGCGGCACAGGAAGTCCACCTTGATCTGCATCGGATAGCCGAGCCATCCGAAGATATCGATGTTATCCCAACCCTCTTTGTTGTCACCACGCGGCGGGTAATAGTTGATGCGGACTTTGTGGAAAATATTGCCGTAGAGTTCGGGATACAAGGCGGGCTGCAGAATGTGCTCCAGCGCTCCGAGTTTCGATTCTTCCTTGGTCTTGAACGACCCGGGATCGTCGAGCACTTCGCCGTCGCGATTGCCCAGGATGTTGGTCGAATACCATCCGCTCAGCCCGAGCAGGCGCGCTTTGAAAGCGGGAGCCAACACGGTCTTCAGCAAAGTTTGCCCGGTCTTGAAATCCTTGCCGCAGATAGGAACCTCGCGCTCGCGCGAAAGTTCGTGCATCGCCGGTATATCAACGGTCAGGTTCGGCGCGCCGTTCGCGAAGGGCACGCCCTCCATGAGCGAGGCGTAGGCATAGACCATCGAGGGCGCGATGTTTTTGTCGTTCTCTTGCATCGCCTTTTCGAGCGACTTCACACTCTGATGAATCGCCTTGGGCTTAATGAAGCTCTCGGTCGAGGCGCACCAGATGGTGATCAGACGGCTGGCGCGGCTCGACTTCTTGAAGTCGCGGATGTCCTGACGTAGCTGCTCGGCCAGGTCCAGCTTGTTCTTGCCCCGCTTCACGTTCGGCCCGTCGATCTTCTTGACGTAATTGTGATCGAACACAGCCTTCATCGGCGTGATGGCGCTGAGGCGCTTCTTCACTTTGTCGAGCAGGTCGCGCTCCAGCACGCCGGCGTTGCGGGCGGCCGCGTACATGTTGTCTTCGAAAATATCCCATCCGGTGAAGACCAGATCGTCAAGCCCGGCCAGAGGAACGAATTCCTTGATCTTCGGCGAGCGGCCGTCGGTGCGCTTTCCCAGACGGATCGTTCCCATCTGCGTGAGCGAGCCAATGGGATGCGCGATTCCCTTGCGCACCGCTTCGACGCCCGCAACAAACGTCGTAGCGACTGCGCCCATGCCCGGGATCATCACGCCCAGCTTGCCCTTGGCCGGCTCAATCGCGTAGTTCTGCCCGGCGCCGCTGTGTGCCTGGCTTGAGGACTTCACCTCGACGGACTTAGCCTCGACGCTAGCCACCTTCTTCACTGCTGTCTTCACTGTCGTGGGGGACTTTTTCAGCTTCGCCATATTTTGGCTGCTTCCTTGTAGGAACTGTGGGATGTGTGCAAACCGTTTATGTTCTCGCATCCGGTGAGCTTTTTGCAAACGCGCGCGCCTGAATCCCCAGAAAAGCCACTCCAATGGCGTCTGCAACGCATTGGGTGGCGTTCGCGAAGGGCGCCGCTGAGTTTCAGAGGGAAATCTCGCCCGTCGGTTTGACCTTGATGGAATGAGTTCCCGCGGCAAAGCCGTCGAGGAGGAGGTTGTGGTGCGCAATGATCTGCGCGGCCGTTAGCACCGGAGTATCGCGGGTAAGATGCGCGTCGGCTACCAGCGTCACATCGTAGCCAAGCGTAACCGCACGGCGGCAAGTCGTATCGACACAGTATTCGGTCATGCCACCCACAATGATGAGATGTCGAATTTTGCCAGCCCGAAGTTCTTCTGCGAGTCGCGTCTCGAAGAAAGAGTCCGATGCCTTCTTTCTGATGACGGGATCTCCACTCATCGGAAGAACCGAAGGATGGATCGCCCACGCCGAGGTCTCCGCTTCGAGGGGATGTCCCTTGGGACCGTCGTGCTGGATGAACAAAACGGATATTCTGGAGGTACGCGCCTTGGTCAGCAGAACCGTGACATTCGATAAAACACGATCCCGCAGTTCGGGCGGCATAAGCCTCACCAGACCAACCTGAACATCAACGATCACCAGCGCGGACTTCAGGAAAACCTCCTCTTACTTTCCGTCCAGCTCCACGTTCTTGATCGGCAAGTCCCAATGTCCGTCGAGGATTTCAAACCGCCGCTGCTCTTCCTTCGCGTACGTGGCCTGGTCGGGCCAAAGCTGCTTCTTCAGCGCGTCTTCGTCGAACGGCTCATTTGCGGCCGTCGAGTTTTTGAACACGATGGTCACGCGATAATCCCAGCGCCCGTCTTCGGTCGTGTGGTAGCGCGGCTGGTCCATCCAGACCTTGAGCATGCGGCCCATCCCCACCTGCTTCTGCAGCAGCGGGTAGTGGTTCTTCTTGAACAGCCGCAGAAACTCGTCGGCATGTCCCCACTTGGCCTTGTAATAGTATTCGACCACGAAAGGCTTGCCCGTTTCGGGTGCGGATTGGGCTGGGAGCGAGATCGGAAACAAGGTCAGGAACAGAAGAAGGAGTCGAAGTTTCATGGTTACAATTTATCGCATAAATCGCCTCTTGGCGCAGTCAGTCACAGTCAAGCCGACAGGCCGACCGCCGCCCTCCGTCCAATGCTAGAATTACTTGTGCCCGCCGCTTCCCTCCGCCTCATCGCCATTGATATTGACGGCACCCTGCTCAACCCGGAATTTCAGATTTCCGAAACCGATCTCGCAACCCTCCGACGCGTGCACGCCCAAGGCATCGAGGTCATCCTGGTCACCGGGCGGCGCCACACCTTTGCCCTGCCCATCGCCCAACAACTGGGATTTGATCTCTGGTTGATCAGTTCTAACGGCGCCATCACCCGCTCCCTCGCCGGAGAAACGTTCCACCGCGACCTGCTCCCCGAACCGACCTGCCGCGAACTCGTCGGCGTGATGCAAGAATTTCGTGGTCAGACCGTTCTGACTTTTGACAGCAATGATCTTCACGGCGATGCTTCGGGCACCATCGTGATCGAGCGCCTGGACAAGCTGGAAGCCAGCATCCAGCGCTGGCTGGAAAAAAACATGCAGTACATCCAGTTCGTGGTTCCGATCGAGGACGCGCTCACCACCGATCCGGTGCAGGCCATGTTTTGCGGTCCGGTCGCGGACATGCAGCGGGTATTGCAAGTCCTCGCAAGCTGCGGCCTGCCCATCACAGTTTTGCGTACGGAGTACCCGGGCCGCGATCTTTCGATTGTCGATGTGCTCAATGCCGGCTGTTCCAAGGGACACGCGCTCGAGCGCTGGGTCAATTACCGGCGCATTACCCGCGACCAGGTCATGGCCATTGGTGATAACTATAACGACATTGAAATGCTTGCCTTCGCCGGCCACTCTTTTATCATGGGGAATGCATCGGAAGAGTTGCGCAGTCGCGGCTGGACGCTTACCCGCTCGAACGCCGAAAGCGGGGTGTCAGCGGCCATCGAGCACGTGCTAAATGGAAAAGCGCTCGAACCGGTGGTCGTTGACCAGATTCGCGGACCAGTGACTGGCGAACGAACGACTGGCGAACCACCGATCATGGGCAGCTTGTAATGATTCGAAGACCATGATTCGAAGAAAACCATCAGCGATGGAGCGACGGGCGCCCTCGCCCGTCCCACCCCAGGTGCGGGTAAAATGAACCGCACTAGTAAAAATCGGGCTGCGAGAATTGTGGCGAAAGCCGCCGTGTTCTTCTGTGCCGTCGCCGTAGCTCTATTCGCTCGTCCCGCGACTGCCGCCGAGTTGGCAGTCCTCAGCAACGGCTTTTCCATCCGCCACGAGCATCGCCTGGTGATGGGAACAACGACTCGCCTCTATCTCGCTGCCGACGATTCCAGCTTCACCGACGTGCCCACCAACGAAATCACCGGCTACGAAAAAGATCTCTCCTTGCCGGCGCCCGCGGATTCGCGCGCCTCCATCCCCGCCCCGCCCGCGAAATCTGGGCCTGTTAAATCTGGATCCGCGCCCGCTCTGCATCAAATCGTGAACTCCGCCAGCGCCGTCTATCATCTCGATCCCGATCTCGTGAACAGCGTCATTCACGCCGAAAGCGGATTCAACGTGCGCGCCGTTTCCCCTAAAGGCGCCCGCGGGCTCATGCAGCTCATGCCCGCCACCGCCAGCCAACTGGGCGTGAACGATGCCTTCGATCCGCAAACCAACGTCGAGGGCGGAAGCCGCTATCTGCGCGAACTGCTGGAGCGCTACAACTTCGATCTCGTCAAGGCGCTGGCTGCTTACAACGCAGGACCGCAGCGCGTCGAACAGTATCGGGGAGTGCCGCCATTTCGCGAAACCCGCGCTTACGTGGCCCGAATCGTGCACGAATACAACACGAAGAAGATCGCCCAGGAAAAAGAAGCGAAACAAAAACGGGTCTCCACCCGAGTACCTAGCAAAACCCCGAGCCACGCCCACCGCGCTCCGAAACCCGCAGCCACCACCGTCTCCCCGCGTTGACCATCCTGGTACCGTGACCGCGTGATTGTTACTGCTATCGATCCAAGCTTGCCGGTGGAGAGCCGGGCGTCCCCGCCCGGCTGGACGGGCGAGACGCTCGTCCCTCCACCGCATGAATCATCGCGCGGTCGCAGTACTAGCGTTGACCCTGCCTCATCTCTCATTTACCTTCATTGCGGGGGCGTGCTCGTCACAACTGCGCTACTCTGCCTTTCGCGCCACATGAACAAAAACAAATACGCAGCGTTCGCGGTTGCTTTCGTGGTGCTGGCGGTGCTGGTCTACCTCCAATTTCGGACATGGCGGAACTTCGACTGGGCGCGGCTCTTTCAATTCGGACTGACTTGGCGCCACATTTTCCACGGCGTCGCGCTCATCTACCTCGCCTACTTCTTGCGTGCGGTTCGATGGAAAATCTTTCTTCGACCCGTGCGCAAGCAAGCGTCCATCCTGGGATTAGTCCCACCCACCTTGATCGGATTCACCGGACTCGCCTTGCTCGGTCGTCCTGGCGAATTGATTCGTCCATATCTGATTGCCCGCCGTGAGAACCTGCCTTTCGCCTCGCAAGTGGCGGTCTGGGCCGTGGAGCGCATTTTTGACGTTGGCGGTTTTACCGTCCTGCTGGTGGCGGCCATTTTTCTGCCCTCGAAGCTGCGCGCCTTTACGGCCCTAGCCCCGCCGGAAGTCAGGCACTGGATTCATCTCACGGGATACGGTCTGATCGCCCTCGTACTCGGACTCCTCTCGGCAGCGGTACTGACTTCTTACCGCGGAAACCGAATCGCCCAGTGGGTCGAAGGCCGTTTTTCCCATCTCGCCGAAAATTTGGGCCACCGCATCGCTCAAAAAATTCGCGAGTTTACGGTCGGGCTCAATACCATTCACGGCCCACTCGCATTCCTCCAATTGTCCGCCGTGTCGGTGGCGATGTGGTGGGTCATCGCCTTGGCTTACAAAGAAGTGACCCATGCCTACGGCGCGCCCATGAATACCATGAGCACCACCAAGGTTCTTCTTCTCATGGGCGCCAGCATGATCGGCTCCATGGTCCAGTTGCCGGGTGTCGGCGGCGGCTCCCAACTGGCGACCATCAGCGCGCTCGACCACGTCTTTGATATTGTCCCCAAGGAGCTCACGGTCAGCTGCGGCATCATGCTCTGGCTGGTAACGTTTGTCGCCGTCGTTCCCGTCGGACTCTTGCTCTCCCATCACGAACGTTTGTCGCTGCGCAAGCTTTCCGCCGAGACCGCGCAGGCCGACGACGTCGCAGCGGTCGAAAGCGCGCCCTGAAACAGGAACGTGTCAATTGTGTCGATCGGGTCATCTGATGATCGGGCCATCAAAAAACCGCTGGAAACTCGGGTTTCGATCACCCGATGGCCCGATGGCCAGATCATCCGATTCGAGCCCACTGCGCCTGCCTGTTACAATTTACTGGCACTCCTGTGCCGAACCAAACTCATGAAATGCCCCTTTTGCGGGTTTGAAAACGACAAAGTCGTGGATTCGCGCGAAAGCAAGGAAGCCGATTCCATCCGCCGCCGCCGCGAATGCCTGAAGTGCGAAAAGCGCTTCACCACCTACGAGCGCATCGACGAAATCCCGTACATGGTGGTAAAAAAAGACGGACGCCGCGAACGTTTTGATCGCCAGAAAGTTCTCAACGGCCTCATGCGCGCCTGCGAGAAGCGCCCGGTGCCGATCGGCAAGCTCGAGCAGATCGTCAATGAAGCCGAGACCTTCGTCATCGAGTCCGCCGAGCGCGAGCGCAAAACCAGCGAAATCGGCGAGCTCATCATGAACCGCCTGCGCCGTTACGACAAAGTCGCGTATGTAAGATTCGCCTCCGTTTACCTCGACTTCAAAGACGTCCAGGAATTCATGGCGGAACTGAAAGACCTGCTGAAAGCCAAAGACGCGCCCGAGCCAAAGGGCAAAGTTAAATCGGGTGATCGGGCCATCGGGTGATCGGACCATCGAAAACCGGGTTGCTGCGGCTACATCTGTTAAGAGGTTTTTTGATGACCCGATCATCCGATGACCCGATCTAGGTTTGATTATCTATGGCACACAAAGTAACCCTCATCCCGGGCGACGGCATCGGCCCCGAAGTCATCCAGGCCACGGTGCGCATGCTCGAAGCCACCGGCGTCAAATTCGAATGGGAAAGCTTCGCCGCCGGCGCCGAAGCCTTTGAGAAGTACAAGGAATACATTCCCAAAGAACTCAGCGAATCCATCGAGCGCACCCGCGTCGGACTGAAAGGTCCCGTAACCACGCCCATCGGCGGCGGCTTTGCCAGCATCAACGTCGAACTCCGCAGGCGCTTCGAGCTCTTCGCCAACTTCCGGCCCATCCGCAACCTGCCGCATATTCCCACCCGCTATCCGGGCGTGGACCTGATCGTCGTGCGCGAAAATACCGAAGGACTTTACTCCGGCATCGAACACGAAGTGGTTCCAGGAGTGGTCGAGAGCATCAAGATCATCACCGAGAAGGCTTCCACTCGCGTCTCGCGTTTCGCCTTTGAGTATGCTCGCAAAAACAAACGCAAGAAAATTCATTGCATCCACAAAGCCAACATCATGAAGTTGTCCGATGGATTATTTCTGCGCTGCTCGCGCAACATCTCGAAAGAGTACCCCGAGATCACCTACGGCGAGCACATTGTCGACAACACCTGCATGCAGCTGGTGATGAACCCCTACCAGTACGACATGCTGCTGCTGGAAAATCTCTACGGCGACATTATTTCCGATCTGTGCGCCGGATTGGTCGGCGGGCTTGGCCTGGTCCCGGGCGCGAATTTCGGCCACGAGTGCGCCATCTTTGAAGCTGTACACGGTTCCGCGCCCGACATCGCCGGAAGGAACATCGCCAATCCCACCGCCGTGTTGCGATCCGCCCTGCTCATGCTGCGCCATCTCGGCGAGCACGACGCCGCCTTGAAGATCCGCAACGCCATCGACGAGGTCTACCGCGACCGCAGCAAACTAACCCGGGACGTGGGCGGCAACGCCGGCACCTCGGAATTCGCCGACGCCATCATCCAGGCGATGGAATCGCAGAGTTCCGCCGCGGCGGGGCAACAACCGCCGCCAGAAGAATAGAGTTACGGCTTGCCGCGGTGGTAAACTAATGCGTTTCGGGAAACATACCGGGCGACGCTGTATCGCCGGTTTTCCCTTGGGGGCTATCCTGAAGGGCATCGAAATTCCGTACCATCGCGGACTGCACCGCTTCGCCGTCTTCACCGCCTGCGCCACCCTCGTCCTCATCGTCGCCGGAGCGCTCGTCACCAGCAATGACGCCGGTTTATCCGTCCCCGACTGGCCGACGTCGTTCGGCTCCTTCTACAAAATGCCTCTCATGGTTGGCGGCATTAAGTACGAACATAGCCATCGCATGGTGGCGGAGTTCATCGGACTGCTCACCATTATCCTGGCCGTCTGGACCTGGCAAGTTGAAAAGCGCCGCTGGTTGCGCCTTCTGGGCCTGGGCGCGCTAGCGACCGTGATCGCGCAAGGCATCCTCGGCGGACTGACCGTCTTATTCTTTCTGCCCGCGCCCATCTCCAGCGCGCACGCCGCCGTGGCCCAGACCTTTTTCTGCATCGCCGTCGCGATCGCCGTTTTCACTGGCCGTCGCTGGGTCGAAGAGCAGCCGCGCACCGAACTCGACCAGCGCCGCCCCGCTCTCTTCACCCTGACCGTGCTCTCGATTTTTGTGCTCTATGTGCAACTGATCCTCGGCGCCATGTTCCGCCACCATGGGTTGAGTTGGTGGCCGCACGTCATCAACGCCGCCGTCGTGGCCATCGTCCTGTCCTGGACCGCCGTTCGCGCTATCTCTGTTTACCCGCAAGTGGGCGCCGTCCGCCGTCCCGCAATCGCCATGCTCGGCCTGATGGTCGCGCAACTCTGCCTCGGCTTTCTCGCCTTCATCACCCGCGTCATGTGGGGAAGGGACGCCGCGCAACCCGAACTGCCGATGGTGATCTCGACCGTCGTCCACGTGGCCGTCGGAGCGCTGCTTCTCGCCACCACCGTAGTTCTAGCCATCCAGGTCTGGCGCCACGTTCCGGTTGCTTTCGAAGAGCGCGTCCCCGGCCACGATCAGAAGCCCGTCGCCGCATAAGTGTTTTTTGGATCGGATGATCGGGTCATCGGGTCATCTAAACCCAGCAAAGATTTGTTCTTCGATCACCCGATGACCCGATCACCCGATCAGCTCCGGGATGATAATCGCCTCGTTCCCGTCGTAGAATACCTTGTGACCCCGAACTCAACTGCCATCGACTTCGCTCCCCCCGCTCAGCCTGCCCAGCCCGCAGGCCAGCCCGTCGCCATCATTGCCGTTCGCGACCTCGTCCATCGTTACCAGGACCGCACCGCGCTCAACGGCGTCTCCTTCGACGTTCGCCCCGCCGAACTCTTCGGCCTCCTCGGCCCAAACGGAAGCGGCAAGACCACTCTCTTCCGCATTCTTTCCACGCTCATGGTGCCTACTTCAGGCAGCGCCATGATCGCCGGCTTCGACGCCGTTCGCCAGCCCGGAGCGCTGCGCCGCCACATCGGCGTCGTCTTCCAGGCCCAGAGCGTCGACCCCAAACTCACCGCCTACGAAAACCTCTGGCATCAGGGACACCTCTACGGCCTGCGCGGCCCCGAACTCAAAACACGAATCACCGAAATCCTCACCCGCGTCGGATTGCTCGACCGCCGCGCCGATCGCGTAGAAACTTTTTCCGGAGGCATGCAGCGCCGCATCGAGCTCGCCAAAGGCCTGCTCCACCATCCCGAGGTTCTGCTCCTCGACGAGCCCACCACCGGCCTCGATCCCGGCGCCCGGCGCGACCTTTGGCAATACCTCCAGATCCTCCGCGATCAGGAGCAAGTCTCCGTCATCGTCACCACCCACCTGATGGAAGAAGCCGAACGCTGCGACCGCCTCGCCATCCTGAATGAAGGCAACCTGGTAGCGCTAGGCACGCCCGAAGCCCTCACCCGCGAAATCGGCGGCGACGTAATTCTGCTCGAAGCGCGCGACCCGCAGTCCCTGGCCGACCGCATTCGCAGCAAGTTTCAAGTCGATGCCACCGTCATGGACAACCACGTCCGCCTCGAAATCGAAAACGGACATCGCTTCGTCCCCGACGTAGTCGAGGCTTTCCCCGGAGAAATTCAATCGCTAAGCGTGAGCAAGCCCACCCTGGAAGACGTGTTCATCCACCGCACCGGCCACCGCTTCTGGAGCGAAGACGCCGAACCAGCCCCGGCGACCGGTAAGAAGAAAACCAGGAAGAAACCCTCCTGACGCAGAGCAGCGTTCTTCATACTCTTTCGGCCAAATGGACGAGCGCTGAACGCGAAACCAATGTGAGACTCTCCGTGATGGAGATAGAAATGGAGAAGAGAATTGAGAAAAGCGTGTGGTCTTAGCCTCGTCCTGATCGTGATGGCGGCATCCGCGATACGAGTGTGTGGCCAAAACAATCCCCCTCCTTCGGGTACAGCGCCGCTGGTTTTGACGGGAGCCGTCCCCCTGCCGAATGTCAAAGGGCGGATTGATCACTTCGGTTTCGATCCCGCCGGCAATAGGCTTTTTGTTTCCGCGCTCGGGAACAATACGGAAGAAATTATCGGCATCGGCGCGCAGACAGTGATTCACACTATTTCTGGAGTGCCGGCCCCGCAAGGCGCGGTCTATTCGCCGGAGACGAATACGCTATTTGTAGGCAGCGACCAGGGCAAGCTCTATATCTACGACGGATCTACATTCGATTTGATTACATCCATCGACTTTGGGGATGATGTTGATAACCTTCGCTATGATGCGGCGGAGAAGCGAGTTTACGTCGGATATGGGGATGAAAAGAGCGGCGCAATCGCGATGGTCGATGCGGCGGCCAATAAGCGCCTCAACGACGAGTTCAAGTTGGGAGCGCATCCGGAATCTTTCCAGTTGGCAGCGTCAGGCCCAAACATATATGTGAACCTGCCGGACTTGAAGCAGATCGCAGTCATCAATCGCAGCACGCATTCGATCACCCGGTGGCCGGTAAGTTTCGAGAGCAATTTTCCAATGGCGCTCGATGAACTCGGCCATAGGCTGTTTGTTGCCACGCGGGCGCCGCCTCAACTGGCTGTGCTTGACACCAACACGGGCCGCTTGGTTACCGCGCTTCCGGCGGTTCAAGATGCGGACGATCTGTATTTCGACTCCGCCCGCAAGCGCGTGTATATCCCGGGTGGAGAAGGATACATCAGCGTGTTCCAGCAGGAGGATGCCGATCATTACAAACTTCTCGCCAAAGTTCCTTCCGCCTTGGGCGCGCGCACTGCCGGGTACTCCGGAAAGGGCAGGAAGGGATTTGACCGTTTCTACCTTGCCGTCCCGGCTCGCGCCGACCATGGCGCCGAACTTTGGATCTATACGGTACAAGACTAGGACGACGAAGTGGGCGCGGTTCGGACGGACCGCAACTCCGAACCCCAACGCTGCTAAACTAAAACCAATGTCAACCTACACCGCGACCTTTCCCGCAACAGCAACCGCTCCAGCATCCGCGGGAGTCCTGTTGCCCGCTTTCACGCTCTGGTGGCGCGAAGTCGTGCGCTTCTATCGTCAGCGCGCGCGCGTGGTCGGCGTCATCGCTTCTCCGCTCTTGTTCTGGATCGTCATCGGAAGCGGTTTCGGAACCTCATTTCGTTCCGGACAGGCCGCCGGGCAACAGCATTATCTAAACTATTTCTATCCCGGCACGCTGGTGATGATCGTGCTCTTCACCGCCATTTTTACCATGATGTCGGTGATCGAAGACCGCAACGAAGGCTTCCTGCTTTCGGTGCTGGTGGCGCCGGTGCCCCGCGCGGCCATTGTTCTGGGAAAGGTTTTGGGCGGCACCACCCTCGCCACCGCCCAGGGATTGATTTTCCTGGTCTTCGCCCCGCTCGTCGGCGTGCACATGACGCTCGCCTCATTCGGGCTCATCGTCCTCACCGTGTTCCTGGTGTCGTTCGCCTTGACCGCGCTCGGCTTCGCCATCGCCTGGCCCATGGATTCGACGCAAGCCTTTCACGCCATCATCAATTTATTTCTGATTCCGCTGTGGCTGCTTTCGGGAGCGCTCTTCCCTCTTTCCGGCGCGTCGGGATGGATTCGCTGGCTCATGTACGCCAATCCGCTGACCTACGGCGTCGAGGCGCTGCGCACGCTGATGTATCCCGAAGCGCCCAGCGCATTTTCGCTGACCGCGTCCATTTTGACGTTGGTGCTGTTTGCGCTATTCATGTTCGGCCTGGCCTTCGCGCTGGCGAATCGGCGGACGACGAAGCCAGCAGCGTGAGGCAATTTTGTAATCTTGTAATCTTGTAATTTGGTAATTTGGTAATTTCGAACCGCTGCGTTCTCGCTTTTAAATTACAAAATTACCCGATTACCAAATTACAAAATGCCCTTAGACATTCTCGCCCTAGCCGCACACCGCGACGACGTGGAGCAAACCTGCGCCGGCACTCTGCTCAAGATGGCCGAACGCGGATACCGCACCGGCATTCTCGACCTCACCCAAGGTGAAATGGGGACGCGCGGCAACATTGAAGACCGCGCGCGCGAAGCGGCGGAGGCGGCACGCATCCTGAAGGTTTCCTGGCGCCACGCCCTCGATATTCCCGACGGCCGCGTCGAAAATACCTGGGAAAATCGTTTGAAGGTCGCCCGCGTAATTCGCGAACAGCGTCCGCGGGTGCTGATCCTTCCCTACTGGCAGGGACGCCATCCCGACCACTACACCGCGTCTGTGCTCGGATACGAAGCCAGCTTTCTGGCGGGACTGGCTAAGTTAGCTGTCAGCTCTCAGTTGTCAGCTCTCAGTGAACCCGCCCACGATTCGGCTTCGCCTCATCGCCCTTTCAAGATTATTTACGCTAGCTTGTACCACGATGTCCGGCCTACGTTTGTCGTGGACATCACCGGCCAGTTCGAAACTCGGCTCAAATCGCTAATGGCCTATAAGTCTCAGTTCACCGACCAGCACGCCGGCAGCGGAATCTTTCCCGCGCAAAAAGAGATTCGGGCGCGGATTGAATCCATGGCTCGCTTCTACGGCATGCTCGGCGGCGTCACCTACGCTGAGCCGTTCGTGCAGAAGGAAGTCGGGCTGGTTGATGATGTGATGGCCATCCCGGTGAAGTCGATCTGAGGCGGTCGGCAGGGGCTTGCTACGCAATCTTGACAAGTGACAATGTACACTTTACGGTGTACCCTAATGATTAGGAGCTTCAAGCATCGCGGCCTCAAACGACTTTATGAGCGCGGGGACCGCAGCGGGATACGCCCCGACCTGGTTGATACTGTTGAAGACATTCTCGCCCGACTCGACGAAGCCGAGACACCGCAGGCCATGAACCTTCCCGGTTATCGCCTGCACCCGTTGAAAGGCGGCCTGAAAGGCATTTGGTCAGTTACTGTGCGGGCGAACTGGCGTATTATCTTCCGCTTTGAAGGCGCGGATGCGTTTGACGTTGCACTGACCGACTACCACTAGGCAAGCAACAAGCAAGGAGCAAAACACCATGCCGATGAAAAACCCGCCGCACCCCGGACGCAGTATCCGAACCGCGTGTCTTGAACCCTTAGGCCTCTCCGTCACGGACGGAGCGGAGGTCCTCGGCGTCACCCGGCAAACGCTCAACAACGTCGTCAACGGCAAGTCGGGGATCAGCCCCGAGATGGCGATCCGGCTCTCGAAGGCGTTTGGCAGCACGCCGGAAACGTGGCTACGGATGCAGCTTGCCTATGATCTCGCACAGGCCCGAAAAGACGAGAGCAAAATCAAGGTCTGCCGTCAGCATGTGCTCCAGGAACTACACGCGCACTGACGAGGGCCAGCCCACGCGAAAGTTCGAACGGTGTCGGCTGTTCGGCAGGCCACTTCTCGAAAAGCGCGAGAAGTGGCGCACCCCCAGTTGTTTCGGTCGAAGTTCAAAGACAAACCCGCGTTATACTTCCCCGTTAAAGTGGGCCACCCGCCAAAAACAGGTACAAAAGGATATCGACATGAAAGCAGTTGTCTACTACAACTACGGTTCACCCGATGTTCTCAAATGTGAAGAGATTGAAAAGCCGACCGTTGGGGACAATGAAGTTTTGATAAGAATTCGCGCGGCTTCCGTCAATCCGGCTGACTGGCACTTCATGAGAGGCACGCCGTACTTCATTCGCATACTGGCGGGGCTGCGCAAACCAAAGGTCACACGACTGGGCGTTGATGTGGCCGGCCAGGTGGAAGCGGTTGGCAGGAACGTAACTCAGTTCAAACCAGGCGACGCGGTGTTCGGCGCGTGCCGTGGGGCCTTTGCCGAGTATGCGTGTACTTCCGAGTCGGCATTGGTTATGAAGCCGGATAACGTGACGTTTGAGCAAGCGGCTTCTGTACCTATCGCGGCAGTCACTGCATTGCAGGGTCTTCGGCTCGGGGGCTTGGGCGACAAGGGACAGATTCAGCCGGGGCAGAGGGTCTTGATTAACGGTGCGGCGGGAGGCGTGGGTACGTTCGCTGTGCAGATCGCCAAATCGTTCGGCGCGGATGTGACCGGCGTATGCAGTACGAGGAATGTGGACATGGTCCGATCCATCGGCGCAGATCGGGTCATTGATTACACCCAAGAGGATTTCACCAAAAGTGGGCAACGTTACGACCTGTTTTTCGACTGCGTTGGGAACCATTCGTTGTTAGCATGCAGGCGCGTCTTAAATCCCAAGGGGATATACATTCCGGTCGGAGGAGAGGGCGGTCGGTGGATGATCGGTCCTCTGGCTCGTTCGATCACAGCGCGTGTGTTGTCACGGTTCGTGAGCCAGAAGCTGGTCGCATTCTTCCTGGCGAGACTGAGCAAAGAGGGAGACCTGACCATCATGCGCGACCTCATGGAGGCCGGAAAGGTAACGCCGGTCATCGACAAGCGTTACAGGTTGAATGAAGTGCCTGAGGCTATCCGGTATCTGGAAGAAGGACACGCTCGAGGAAAAGTAGTAATAACTCTAAGATGAAGATCCGGCCTCCGGCCGCGTAAAGGGGAGTCGAACGGTGTCGGCGGTTCGGCAGGCCACCCTTCGGCTATCGCTCAGGGCAGGCTTTCTCGAAAAGCATTAGAAGTAGCGCACTTTCTGCGGTACCCCCCTACCCCCCCCTTTTTTTCTCGTTCTATTAGACTCATAGAGTTAGCGAGTGGTTCCCGCTACGTAATTCAGGAATAAGGACTTATTTTCACGTAATACAAAAATAAGGACTTAGCGGCGAAATGCCCCGTTCTT
>JBEKDG010000069.1:0-19305 GCA_050014475.1 Terriglobales bacterium
AGAGTTAGCGAGTGGTTCCCGCTACGTAATTCAGGAATAAGGACTTATTTTCACGTAATACAAAAATAAGGACTTAGCGGCGAAATGCCCCGTTCTTGTCTTGATCGGGAGCGGATGACGACCGCTCAGGTGTCACAAACTCCGAGGTCCTTCGCTTCCGCTCAGGATTTCGGCGGCGGGCTCCCGCTTCGCTCACGCCTGCCAAACGCCTCAAGTTGTCAAGGAGCGCTGACAATGGCTTCTGGGCGGCATCGAAATCCGTCTCTGGAGACGGGCACACTTCTGCCCTGGCCAATCGGATCTTCATTTTCAGGCATGGCGAGTGGGAATGTCTGTGTTGGTGATCACTCGCTGGATGTGATGAATCAGTGGGAAGTGCTTAAGATGAAGATCCAACCTCCGGCCGCGTAAAGCGGTGTCGAACGGTGTCGGCGGTTCGGGAGGCCACCCTTCGGCTATCGCTCAGGGCGAGCTTTCTCGAAAAGCGCGAGAAGTGGCGCACCCCCAATTATTTCGGTCAATGCTCAAAGACAAACCCGCGTTATACTTCACGGTTAAAGTCGCCCACCCTCCGTCACGGAGACCCCAATGACGTTGCAAATCCGGAGTGCGGATACTATTTCACGTATTCCGATCAAAGAAGTGCGTAGGTTCTTCCGGCACGTCGTGGGTTGGCACCACGACTCGTTCGATCTGCAGTGGCTGCAAGACCAGCTTTCCTTAGATGAGAAATCTGCGATAGCTCTGGCATTGGAGTTGGCTGCTCAAGGTTATGTCGAGCCACCACAGAACGGTGCGTACAAACTTACCGACAAGGGACAAGAACTGATGCGGGCCTCAGCCGCTGGCAAGGTAAGCCGCAAGGCAGTTGAGGCCGCACTGGCCGGATTATTGGAGAGGGCTGCACAATACAATTCGGACCCGGATAAAATTCTGACGATTGACGCCGTCGCGGTCTTCGGAAGCTTTCTTAGTACGAAGGAAAAGCTGGGAGACTTGGATGTTGCGGTGAAGTGTCGCGACCGGAACGTCAACGACCCAGACCACGGAAAGACGGCGCTCGCCTACGCAAAGAGGTCGGGCCGTCGTTTTGGTACTTTCATCGACCAGCTCTCTTGGGCCAACACTGAACTCTGCCAAATCCTGAAGGCAAGGAAGAGGACGATAGTGATCCAGGTCTGGCACTCGTTCCTCGACCTCGCGAACATAGACCCCGATCACTTTCATTACAAGGTTGTGTTCGGCAACTCCGAGGAAGTGGGGGCGGAGATCCGTGCTCGGGCGGGGAAGAAGGGGTCGGGTGGGCCCGATTAACGTGGTCCAGACGCCCAGCCCTCCTTACCGTTGAATGGGCTACTATATTCAAAGGATTGATCCCCTTATCCCAATGAAGCCGCCGAGGCTCACACCAGAACAGTTGCAAAGGTTGCACCACCTTGAACCCTCACTACAGGCTGCTGCCATAAAGGGAGACTACGAATCCGCCAGCCAGCACGCTCTCGATATTCAAAATATCCTCCGTGCTACTGGACATGAAACACGCCTAATGCAAGCAAAGGTCTGGCTTTTTGAAGCGGCGATGGAGGCGGGACATCTGAATGTCGCCATGCCCGGTTTCGTAGGGATTCGCGGAAAAGCCTCCAAGGGAACCCGATTGCATTTAGAAGCCACGGCACTGCTCGCGATTTGCTATCTTCGCCAAAAGGACCTTACCAAAGCCGAGCCCCTTATTACAGAGGTACTAAAGAGTCGAAATATTCGCTCAGAATCTGGTCGGCGACGCTTCTTGCGGCACGTGGTATCCCGCTTTGAGGAGGAAGGTCTGCTGGGCGCGCTCGTAGAGCAACAACCGGGGCGCCTGGATGCGGGGGAGATTCAAGACCTCGCGGCCGTCCTTGTTCGCACGAAGAATGAGGATGAGATACTCTTCGAGATGGGTAAAACCCTTCCTCCTGAATCAATAGCGTTTCTTTTGAAAGTCGATACAATGGCCAAGCGCGGCCTCACGAGGAAAGAAATACTTTATTTACCAGGCGAGGCCCAGATAATGGAAAAGGCCGAACTTGGCCGGGCCGTCTTTCGGTCTTTCAAACGGGTCCTTTGGAATTCCTTGTGTAACCCCGACAGTGACATTTACAAAGCGTGGTTTTCCGGAGGACTCAACCTCGTTCTACAGCGTAAGTACCTAGGTACGGCGGTTGCCCTTATGCTTATGAACCTCGGCATCGGTATAAAGGCACTGGCGGTTTCTGCCGTGGCGTTAATTATGAAGTTTGGTATCGAAGTTTATTGTGACCGCTTCAAGCCTGACTTTATTATGGAGGCGCGTGTCTCACGCTGATTGTGGGACGCGGCAAACTGATCGCACCATGGGCTTTGCCTAAATTACCTTGGTGAAGCGTTGGCTTAGTTTTAATTCTCGTGTTCAGCAACGACGGCGAACTTCACGCCGAGGGCGTGCAGGACGGAATTGATCGTTTCGAAGCGTGGGTGTGCGCCGGCACTTAGGGTTTTGTACAGGCTCTCCCTGCCCAGTCCTGAGTCTTTGGCGATCTGCGCCATGCCTCGTGCTTTGGCCACGTCGCCGAGCGCGGCGACGAATACCTCGGGGTTTGGGTCTTCGGCAGCCGCCGAAAGATATTCCGCAATGAGCGCATCGTTATCGAGATAGGCCGCTGCGTCGAATGGTTTGTAAATTGTTTTCTTTTTCTTCATATTTCGCCCTCATGGTTTCGCCCTTTTGAGTTCGCGAGCCATTTTCTTCGCTTTGGCAATGTCTTTCGTTTGGGAGGCCTTTACGCCGCCAGCCAGCAAAACATAGACGGTCGATCCCGTTCGCGTGTAATAAACGCGATATCCCGCTCCGGCATGAACGCGCATCTCGGAAACGCCTTCGCCGACGGGTTCGCAATCGCCGAAGTTTCCAAATGTCGCGCTACCAAGGCGCGCCAGGATTCTGGCCTTTGCCTTTTGGTCGGCCAGATGGGATAGCCACGCATCGAAATCGGACGACCGAAGCAATGTATTCACATCTTTTTATTGTATCCGAGTGGATACTTTTCTGCAAGCGGGCGCTGACGCTCGTATTTTGAGCAAAAGCCCTTTCATGCCGCCGTATAATTATTGGTTCCTCATACCCGCCGAAGGCCTGGCTGCTCCCGCTCCGGTCTTCGGTCGTACGCACAGGAGATTTCATCATGGCTACTACTCTTACCGAACCCGCCACCCAGTCCCAAATAAAGACCCGCACCGAATCCGACAGCATGGGGAAGATCGAAGTCCCGGCAAATGTTTACTGGGGAGCGCAGACCGAGCGCTCGCTGCTGCATTTCGCGATTGGCCGCGACACCATGCCTCCGGAGCTGATTCGGGCGTTTGGCACGCTCAAGAAGGCCTGTGCGCTGGTGAATCAGGACCTGGGCAAACTCCCCGCCGACAAAGCGAAGCTCATCGTCGAAGCCGCCGACGAAGTCATCGCCGGCAAGCTGAATGACCAGTTCCCGCTGCGCATTTGGCAGACCGGCAGCGGCACGCAGACCAACATGAACGTGAATGAGGTCATCTCGAATCGCGCTATCGAAATTTCGGGTGGCGAAATGGGGTCGAAGAAGCCGGTGCATCCCAACGATCACGTCAACATGTCGCAGTCGTCGAACGACACGTTTCCCGCGGCGATGCACATTGCGGCGGCGGAGCGGATGAAGAACGCGCTGATTCCGGCGATCAAGACCGTGCGCGACGCGATCGCGGCCAAGGCGAAGGAATTTGAAGGCGTGGTGAAGATTGGCCGCACCCATCTTCAGGATGCTGTTCCGTTGACCTTTGGACAGGAATTTGGCGGCTGGGCCAGTCTGCTCGATCGCGATATCAAGCGGCTGGAGCAGGCACTCGATGGCCTTTACGATCTGGCGATCGGCGGGACCGCGGTGGGCACGGGGCTGAACGCGCATCCGGAATTTGCCGAGCGCGCCGCCAGGAAGATTGCCGGACTGACGGGACTTCCCTTCCGCTCCCATCCCAACAAGTTCGCCGCGCTTTCCGCCCACGATGAGATCGTGTTTGCGCAAGGCGCGATGGCAACGCTGGCCGCGTCGCTGATGAAGATCTCAAACGACATTCGCTGGCTGGCTTCCGGTCCGCGGTGCGGCCTCGGCGAGCTGTCGATCCCGGAGAATGAGCCAGGATCGTCCATTATGCCGGGCAAGGTCAATCCCACGCAATGCGAAGCGATGACCATGGTCTGCGCGCAAGTGCACGGAGCGACAGCCGCGGTGGGATTCGCCGGATCGCAGGGCAACTTCGAGCTCAACGTGTTTAAGCCGGTGATGATCTACAACTTCCTGCACTCGGTCACGCTGGTCACCGACGCCTGTCACGGCTACGTGGAGTACATGGTCAAGGGCCTTGCCGTCGATCGCGCCAAAGTGGACTGGTACGTGAAGAATTCGCTCATGCTGGTCACGGCGCTCGCTCCGAAAGTGGGATACGACAAGGCGGCGCAGATTGCGCACGCGGCGCACGTCGAGCACTCGAGCCTGCGCGAGGCGGCGTTGAAGCTGGGATATCTTACGGGTGAGGAATTTGATCAGCTCGTCAAGCCGGAGAAGATGACGCATCCGTAGAGAGCGACCACGCAAGGTAGCCGAAATTGCCAAAGAAGCGGGCAAAGGATGGGGAGAAGGGTCGGAAATGAAAACCCCCGTTCATGCGAAAGCTTGGGCAGAGAAGTGGGTTTGGGTGCCCGCATAGCAGACAAATTTGCAGTCCCAGTTTTTGAGGAGGAGCGGTGAAACAGAAATTTCAGGTTGGTGGTCGCGTCGTGCTCGTACCCGCATACGCGAGGGTTTTCGACGCAACCGAAGAAGATCTTCGCAAGGTACACACGATCACTCGGGTGGAAAACGACATTGAGGATAAGTGGACTGAACGCATTTGGATTGACGATGAAACCGAGCCTCAAGCGCCGATGTATTACCAGAAAGCTTGATTCGACGCGTATAGCATCCGATGAAAAACGTCTTCTTTGCTCCCATCGACCGCCCTGGCCTGCCGCAGGTAAAGAGCTGGCCGGTAATTTGACCGGTCTTGGGAACCCATCGCGTAAGTCGGCACGGTTCACTCATTGATTTCGGGCTCCGCGAACTATCCTGTCCTTGGTGCGCCCAAACAGAGGTCTACTTGCGGGCAGCGGCAGATCTTTCTTGGTCCGAGACTGCTTGGGCTTTCTCGGGCAGCGGCTTGGCTGAAATCCGCGCGCCTGCCGCCTCTGGGACCAATCTTTCTGCATGTATGTATTTGAGCGGTGGTAAATCTGGTGGGGTCGTACATGGCTGCCCCGGCTTAGCGCCACATTGTGGGCAAGGCGATTCTGGCACTGCTTTGTTTGTCATGCGGACAGCTTCCCACAGGTCGGACTCTGGCGCAACCCCTGCGGATTTCAAGCTGCACCACTACCAAAGATTGCGCACGACTCTGATTGCCCGGCCTAAGCTGTAGAATACGAATTTGCTGGGGCGAGACAGCCCGCGTATCTCACGGCGCTGCGGAATGTCATCCTTCGGTGCCGCCGTTGGCTGTAGTTGCGCCTCTGCACTGGTTAGGCCGCAGATCACACACCGCTTCGGGTAGAACGGCACAGCCAGTATCGAAGCCCCAAGGGTGCAGACCCCGCCAATGTATGTTCCGACTCCAATGCTGCGCTTGTGTCCTGTTACCCTGTGGCAGCCCGTGCAATATGCTGTAATCATGGCGGTTGCGGCGGTTCTTCCCTTCGATTGAGTTGGTCGTGCGCTTACTGCTTGCAAACTACTTTCGGATTGTCTACCGCCAATTTGAGACAATCTGCGTACTGCTGGGCGTGCTTAGCTTTATCCTCTGCGCTGTCCGCTGGCGGTGCTGGTGCTGGCGGCGGTGCAAGCGCGGCCTTGACTTCCGCTGTGATGTCTACGGCAATATTATCGGCTGCGCACGTGCCTAAATGTTCGCCGCGATCGAAGATAATAATTCGGCCGTTCTTTTCCATTTTCTTCGCAGACCAAATTTGCAACGCAACCTCCGAACCACTATACGCACCGTACGAGTTGTGAGCACGGTACACGAAGCAAACGTCAAACTGTCCAAGAAAGAAATCGTTGCGCTGGTTCTTATTGCGGCCTTTGGTTTGGTAGACACTTTCGAGCTGGAACGAATCGGGGTCTTTCATCATGGACCGCAAGACAGGCACTGCCGTGACTGCACGTTGAACAGCTATCGGGTCTGCTGCTTGTGCGAATGCTGACCCCACCAGCGCCATGCTCAGTAATGCAATTGGGATGAACTTTTTCATTGCGGTATTTCTCCTTTGGTATTCACTCAGTCATGTAGAGCGTGATGCCCCGTGTGCATCCTTTAGTCTCCTGCGCGTGGAAACTGCGAGCAAGTAACCTAAGTTTCACACCCAAAGCGGGCGCGCTGGGGGTCCAGTTCACTCGGGATGGAAAAGCCCAAGTAAGAAAAGTTGTGTCGATCAGTTCTTCTTCAGAAATCGCCGGCGGTTGAGGTGGGTTGGGGCGGTCGGCGCGATGTCGTCGTACTTCAGCACGCTGATGGAGCCATCCACTTCCAGCACCGCGAGCGCCGCTTCTTTATAGGTGCCGACACCGTGCTCACGCAGCGCCCGTTCCAGTTCATCCATGCTGACATGCTCTTTGGCCATGTGCGCTGCGATGACTTCGCCGTCGTGCACCAGCAGACTGGGCTGTCCCTGAATATATTTCCGGAAACGGCGATTCCCGCCGGAAACCTCGGCCACCAAAAAATTCAGGACGAGCAGCATAGTGGCGGCGATCGCGCCTCCGGCCAGCGAAGTGTCGGGGCCGGTCATGGCGTTCTGCACGGAATTCGAAAGCAGCAAGAGAAGCACCAGATCGAACGGAGTCATCTGGCCGACTTCCCTCTTGCCGCTGATGCGAATTCCGATCAGCACGAGGAGGTAGATGACTCCGGTGCGGAGTGCGATTTCAACGAGCGTGTGCGCGTTCGCGGGCAGCATGGGAAGGTCAGAGGTTAGAGGTCAGATTGCAGAGGTGAAATCACGGAATCGCCCACCACCGTTTGTACGATGGGTTTTAACCTCTGTAATCTGACCTCTAACCTCTGACCTCATTACTACAGTTGCCGCTACTGCGGCGTCGCGGTGACCGGTATTGGCGCATTCTTCGGCGTGCTCAGGTAGCCGGTGATCTTGTTCTTGTCCACCGTCCAGACCACGAGTTCATACAGCATGTGATCGCGTCCGGTGTAGAACTGCACCGGCTCGCTCTGGCTCTTGTCTTTTTTCTCGATGGTCTTATCGTCGGCGGTGACGTTCAGCGTGTACTTGCCTTTCTTGGGATCGGTCTTCTTGAGCTGCAAGGCCACGGTCGAGAACGCCTGGGGCTTGGCTCCCTTCAATAAGGCGAACTCGTAGTACTGCCGGTCGCCTTTGTGTTTGAGGGCTTCCAGATCGCCGCGCGTGTTGGCGATCAGTCCGCTCTGCACGCCGAGATCGCCGATGGTGTTCTGCAGTTTCGCGATGGTCGCCTCGAGCGATGCCTTGGTGGCGGCCACGTCGGTCTTCACACCGCCGACGTCGGTCTTCACCGATCCAACTTCTCCGGCAACGGCGCCCACATCTTTCTTCTCTTCTGCCGCCTGTGCCGCGATGCGCGCCGATGCGGCTTGTTGCCCACGCTGCAACTCGTCAGTACGCGCCGCCAATTCTTTCTTGGTCATGCCCAACTGATGGGCCAGAGTTTCAGAATCGGCTTCGGCGGACTGCATGCGCTTGGTCAGATCGGCAATTTGTTTTTGGCTGGCGGTTTGATCTTGCGTGACCTTTTCGAGCTTGCCGTGCTGGTCGTAAATGAAAAATGCCGATGCGCCGGCGTAGGCAACGGCCAGCACGATGAGAATCCATTTGCCAACATTGCTCTGCGGCTCGGGGTGGTAAACGGTCGGTTGTTCGCCTTCAGACATAAGGGTTTGGTCTCCGGTTGAAGTGGACTGTAGAGCTTATTGTTTGTGAGATACGGGTTGCTGTCAATTGCGTTTCAGGTTCTATGCCGGACGCCTGCGCCTAAAATGTAGGCGTGAAGAGCTGGGACGCGATGGCCGCGGATGGATATATCGAAATTCTCGGCTGGCCGCTTTGCCAATTGAGTGCACGCGTTTCCCTTCACCACAAGCGCCTGCCAGGATTGGGTATATACTGAACCGTTTTCGGCGATCATCTTAGTAAGCGCGCCCAGCGCGCCAGAAAGGCAACAGACTATGGCTTCCCCAGCAGTCGATTTTGCCCGCAATAATCAGCCGCGTTTTCTCGACGAGCTGAAGACTCTTCTCCGCATCCCCAGCATCAGCACGCTCGATGAACACAAGAGCGATGTGCTGAAGGCGGCAGAATTTGTGGCCGCTGACCTGCGCCGCATTGGGATGGACAATGTCGAGATTATCCCGACCCAGGGACATCCCTTGCTCTACGCCGACTGGCTGCACGCCGATGGCAAGCCGACCGTCCTGATGTATGCGCACTACGATGTCCAGCCCCCCGATCCTCTGGACGAATGGAAGACGCCGCCGTTTGAGCCAACCGAGCGCAACAACAACATTTACGCGCGCGGCGCGGTTGACGACAAAGGCCAGCTCTGGATGGAAGTCAAGGCGCTCGAGTCCCTGATGAAGGCGCATGGGGGCAAGCTGCCCATCAACGTCAAGATTATTTTTGAAGGCGAAGAAGAAGTGGGCGGCGAATCGATTGCCGAGTACGTCCGCAAACAGAAGGCGAAGTTGAAGGCGGATTTCGCGCTGGTCTGCGATACGGAACTGTTCGCGCCCGACCTTCCTACTCTGTGCGTCGGCCTGCGTGGCCTGGTGTACACGGAGATTGAAGCGTTCGGGGCGAAGACCGATCTGCACTCCGGCATCTATGGCGGCGCGGCGCCGAATCCGCTGTTCGCGCTGATTGAGATCATCGGCAAGCTGAAAGATTCGAAGGGGAAGGTACTGATCCCGGGCTTTTACAAGGACGTCAAAGTGCCCAGCAAAGATGAGCTGAAGGCATGGAAGCGGCTGCCTTTCAACGAAGAACGCTATCGCAAAGCCGAAGTCGGCTCCAAGGTGCTGACCGGCGAGCCGGGATATTCGGTGCTCTACCGGACCTGGGCGCGTCCGACGCTCGAAGTGCACGGCATGCCGGGTGGGTTTGTGACTCAGGGGGCGAAGACGGTGATTCCGGCGAAGGCGTCGGCAAAAGTTTCCATGCGGATGGTGCCGAACCAGGATCCGGACGACATCCTGAAGCGCTACACGGCGTTCGTCAAGAAACACACGCCCAAGGGGATCGAGACAAAAATCAAAGTCTGGAGCAAAGGACCTGCCTGCGTGGTTGGCACCGACAACCGGTTCATCAAAGCGGCGACCGAGGCGCTGCATGACACGTTCAAGAAGGAGACCGTGTTCATTCGCTCCGGCGGGTCGATTCCGATTGTGACCGATTTCCAGGACGTGCTGAAGATTCCATCGGTCATGATGGGCTTTGGGCTTCCCGACGACAACCTGCATGCTCCGAACGAGAAGTTTCACATTCCGAATTTCCATCGCGGGATTGAAACGATCTGTTTGTTCTTTGAGAAGCTGGGGTAAAGCAGGCTCTGGGCTTTAGGTGGACTCCGCGTTCAGGCCCGTCGGGACAACCCCGACGGGGCCTTGTTTTTCCCGTGCTAAAATCAACTCGTGAAAGCTCAGCGAAAATTCACGGTTGTCATCGAACGAGATGAAGACGGCTATTATGTCGCCACCGTTCCTGTCTTGCGGGGCTGCCATACTCAGGCCAAAAACCTCGACACTCTCATGAAACGCGTTCGGGAAGTGGTCGAGCTCTGTTTGGTATGACCCGCCTTCCCCGCCCGGTGCGGGGACTCCGAACCTCGACCGATAACCCGGCCGGTACTCGCCAATCCCGCGCCTTCAGGTAAAATATGAGGTTAAGGTTGACGGGCATGCGTACACGGGTTTTCGCGTCGGCGGCGCTGTTTTTGATGGTCACGGTGGTGTCGGCGCCCTGGCTTCAGTCCGAAGCCGATCAGGGAGTTCCGCATTTCAACGCCGCTCCTCCGGCCGCGGGCAGCGCGCTTCCGCCGATCCTGACCAAAGATCAGCTCTGGGGAGACAACGCGCAGTTTCCGTATCAGATTCATGCCTACGAACTGGCGGCGGAAATTCCGAAGGTCATCTACCAGCAGCCGTGTTATTGCTACTGTGACCGCGGCATGGGACACAAGAGTCTGCACAGCTGCTTTTCGGGCACGCACGGTGCGCAGTGCGGAACCTGCCTCAAAGAACTTTATTACGCTTACACCATGTACAAGCAGGGCAAGACGGCGCGGCAGATTCGCGCAGGAATCATCAAGGGCGACTGGAAGCTGGTCGATCTGGCGACAGCGGCCAGCATCAATTGAGCGCGCGCGCGCAATTTCAAGCTTTTCGATTTTCAATTCTGAACTGAAGGCGGTTTGATGCCACTGAAGGTAACCCCCAAGAAACAAGTGACCGAAGATCCACGACACACACAGGCGGTGCAGAACTACGAGTCCGGGCTGCGCGCGTTGCAGGAGCACAAGTTCGAGAAGGCCAAAGGCCACCTGCAGAAAGTGCTGAGCGGACCGAACAAGTCCCTGGTTGACCGGGCCCAGGTGCACATCTTCACCTGCGACAAGCATCTGGAAGTGCCCACGTTGCAGTTCAAAACCACGGAAGAGCATTACGACTACGCGGTGTCGCTGATCAACACGGGTGACTATGTGACGGCGCGCGAGCACCTCGACAAGCTCTTGAAGCAGAATCCGAAGGCAGAATACGTTCTTTATGGGCTGGCCGCGTTGCATTGCCTGACCGGCCACGTCGAAGAATCGCTCAAGACGCTTGACGAGGCGATTCAGGCGAAACCTTCGCTGCGCTTCCAGGCGCGGAACGATGGCGACTTCCAGAATCTGGCGGAAGATCCGCGCTTCACCGAACTGCTTTATCCGGATCCGGGCGCCGAAGAATCTGCGCCGCGGGAAGAAGAAGCGAGCGCGTACTAGCACCGTGACCGCGTGATGAGTCATACGGTGGCGGGACGGGCGTCTCGCGAGCCTGCCCTGAGCGAAGTCGAAGGGTCCAGCCGGGCGGGGACGCCCGGCCCTCCACCAGCAAGCTTGGATCGACAGCAGTAACCATCACGCGGTCGCGGCCCTAGCTGCCATTGAGGCGGTATGCTCCCCCAGTTGCGCACGAACACATCCGACACCGGCAAGGCTGGTCCCGAACTACGCGTAGTCGCAATCGGCGGCGGCACGGGCCTCTCCACGCTGCTGAAGGGGCTGAAGCGTTATGTCATGACGCCGGCGCTGGCCATCTCCGGTCAGCCAACCATTCGCGAATTGTGTGGCGTGGTGACGGTAAGCGACGACGGCGGATCGAGCGGCCGTCTGCGCAAAGAATTCAATATGCTTCCGCCGGGCGATGTGCGCAATTGCATCGTCGCCCTCTCCGAAGACGAAGCCCTGCTCTCGAGACTGTTCCAGCACCGCTTTCAGAAGGGATCGGGACTGGAAGGCCACAGCTTCGGAAATCTTTTTCTGGCGGCGCTCACTTCGATCACCGGAGACTTTGCCGAGGCGGTGCGGCTTTCTTCGGAAATTCTGCTCACGCGCGGGCACATCTATCCGGCAACCATGTCGAGCGTGGAACTGGAAGCGTCATTGGAAGACGGGACGCGGGTGCGCGGCGAAACCCGGATCACCGCGAGCAAAGGCAAGATTCGAGAACTGTGCCTGGTGCCTTCCGACGTTGAGCCGCTTCCCCAGACGCTGGAGGCTATCGCCGGCGCCGACCTGATCACCATCGGCCCCGGTTCGCTCTTCACCAGCCTGATTCCGAACTTGCTGGTGCGCGGAATCCCCGAGGCAATTCTGGAATCTCCTGCCGTCAAGGTATTTATCTGCAACCTGATGACGCAGGCCAATGAAAGTCTTAGTTTAACGGCGGCGGATCACATCCGCGCCCTCAATGGCCACGCTGGCGTCCGGTTGTTCGACTACACCCTGCTAAATCGCAAGACGGCATCGCCGGAGATGAAGGCCAAGTACGCCCTGGAGGGAGCTTCGCAGATCGTGGTAGATCTGGAAGCGATCGAGGCGCTGGGCGTGTGCCCGGTGCTCGGAGATTATCTGGAGGAGGGCGCGGTGGCGCGGCACGCTACCGACCGCGTCGCACACGACCTGATGGCGCTGATAGCGCAAGCGCCGGATCGACAGACGATCCGCAGTTGATTCACAGACTGTGGAGGGACGGGCGTCTCGCCCGTCCAGCCGGGCGGGGACGCCCGGCTCTCCACCAGCAAGTTTGGATAGACAGCAGCAACAATCACCCGGTCGCAACGAGGTTGTCGGCAATCTCAGACGCGGCAAGCCGCGTCTCTAGGGTGGGGTTCGCGGTATATTGGCTGAGCATGGCAAAAGCGCCAAAGACCAACTCGAAATCTTCCCGATCAAATCCGCAACCCCCGCGTATCGCCATCGCGATCATGGCGGCGGGCAAGGGCACGCGGCTCAAATCAAAGCATCCCAAGGTTCTGCATGAAATCGGCGGCAAGCCGATCCTGGCGCATGTGATTGCCACGGCGGAAAAAGTCGTGCCCGCGCAGGACATCTTCGTGATCATTGGCCATGAGGCGGACCGCGTGCGCGAGGCGGTTGCCGGCACCGGCGTGAACTTCGTGGTGCAAGCCGAACAGCGTGGCACCGGACACGCGCTCATGGTGGCGCGCGCAGCGCTCTCGGGCAAGGGCAATGGCTATGGCTACGACCAGGTCATCGTGCTCTCCGGAGACGCTCCGCTGATTACCGCCGAAACCATTCGCAAGCTCAGCGACTTCCACACCGCTCAAAAAGCAGCCATGACCGTGCTCAGCGCCGATCTCGACAATCCTTATGGATATGGGCGAGTGATTCGCAAAGGCGCGCGAGCGGAGGTGCAGGCGATCGTCGAAGAAAAGTCCGCGACCCCGCGGCAAAAGAAAATCCGCGAGATCAACTCCGGGTTCTATGCCTTCGCCGCGCCCGCCTTGTACGAGCACATCGACCGTCTTTCCACCGCGAACGCGCACGGCGAGTACTACCTCACCGATATGGCGGGAGTGTTTCATCGGGCGCGCCAGAAAGTGGTCGCGCTCAAGACCCCGAATGCGGGCGAAGTGCTGGGCAGCAACACGCGCGGTGAGATGATGATGCTGGATGCGCGGCTGCGACTGGCGAAGTGCCGCGAGCTGCTGGAGGCGGGCGTCACGATTTTTTACCCCCACACCTGCGTGATCGACAGCGACGTGGAAGTTGGCGCCGACACCGTGATCGAGCCCTTCGTCCAGTTGCTGGGGCATACGAAGATTGGCGCGGATTGCCGCATCCGCTCCTACAGCGTGATTGCGAATTCAGTCCTTGGCGAGCGAGTCACGGTGAAGCCGGGGACGATCATGGAAGACTCGCGCGTGGGCGCGGGAGCTGTGCTTGGACCGTACTCTCATCTGCGCCCTGGCAGCGAGGTGGGCGAAGGCGCTCACCTGGGGAACTTCGTCGAGACCAAGAAAATCAAACTGGGCAAGGGTTCGAAGGCGAATCACCTCAGCTATCTGGGGGACGCGGAAATCGGTGAAGGCGTGAACATAGGCGCGGGGACCATCACCTGCAATTACGACGGCGTGAACAAGCACAAGACGGTCATCGAAGATGGCGCGTTCATCGGCAGCGACGCGACGCTGGTGGCCCCGGTAAAGATCGGACGCGGCGCCTACGTCGCGGCAGCAAGCTGCATCACGGACGATGTGCCGGCGGATGCGCTGGCGCTCGGGCGTGCGCGACAAAGCGTGAAAGAGGGCTGGGCGCGGGAGAGGCGCGAAGCGCAGAAAGAAAAGCGTCGTTAGTCGCTGGTCGTTGCGTAAGTGCTGGAGATCCAGTCCGACTGCAGCGACACTCGATCTCAAACGCGTTATCCTTCTCAGTGTTCGAATACACTAGACCCGAAGCGAAACCATGACGAACACACCTCCAACGCAGGAAGCATCTCCGGTCCGCTACGACGTTTCCCTGCTGACCGCCGAAGATTTTTATTTATTCAACGAAGGCAGCCACTATCGCATGTACGAGAAGATGGGCGCGCACCTTGTGGAATCCGAGGGAACCAGGGGCACCGTCTTCAGCGTCTGGGCTCCCAACGCCCGCCAGGTGTCGGTGATCGGCGGCTTCAATGGATGGAACCCGCAATCCCATCCACTCCAGCCTCGCGGCTCGTCGGGAATCTGGGAAGGCTTTATCCCCGGAGTCGGCAAGGGCACGTTGTACAAGTTCCATATCGGCTCCACCCGACACGGGCACGAGACTGAAAAAACCGACCCGCTGGGACTTTTCGCGGAGAAGCCGCCGCGCACCGCTTCCGTGGTCTGGGATCTCGACTACACCTGGAACGACGCTGCCTTTCTTGAAAAACGCGCCGCCGCCAACTCGCTGCACGCGCCCATCTCCATCTACGAGGTTCACCTCGGCTCCTGGATGCGCATCCCCGAAGAGCACAACCGTCCGCTCACCTATCGCGAGATCGCGCCCCGCCTCGCCGACCACGTGAATAAGCTGGGATTCACCCACGTCGAACTGCTCCCCATCATGGAGCATCCCTTCTACGGCTCCTGGGGATATCAGACCACAGGTTACTTCGCTCCCACGTCGCGTTACGGCACGCCGCAGGATTTCATGTATTTTGTGGACTACCTGCATCAGCACAACATCGCCGTCATTCTCGACTGGGTCCCATCGCACTTCCCCTCCGACGGCCACGGCCTCGCCTTCTTCGACGGCACCCACCTGTTCGAGCACTCCGACTCGCGCCAGGGCTTCCATCCCGACTGGAAGACGCACATCTTCAATTACGGCCGCACCGAAGTGCGCAGCTTCCTGATGTCGAGCGCCATGTTCTGGCTGGACAAATATCATGTTGACGGCCTGCGCGTTGACGCCGTCGCTTCCATGCTCTATCTCGACTACTCGCGCAATCCGGGCGAATGGATTCCCAACCAGTTCGGCGGACGCGAGAACCTGGAAGCCATCGACTTCCTGCGCCGCTTCAACCTCGAAGCCTACAAAGAGCACCCCGACATTCAAACCTTCGCCGAAGAGTCCACCGCCTACGCCATGGTTTCGCGGCCCACCCATCTCGGCGGTCTGGGGTTCGGCTTGAAGTGGGACATGGGCTGGATGCACGACACGCTCAGCTATTTCCAAAACGACCCCATCCATCGCCAGTATCACCACAACCAGTTGACCTTTCGCATGCTCTATTCGTTCCACGAAAATTTCGTTCTGCCCCTGAGCCACGACGAGGTCGTGCACGGAAAAGGTTCTCTGATCGGCAAAATGCCCGGCGACGAATGGCAGAGATTTGCCAACCTGCGCCTGCTCTTGGCCTACATGTTCGCCCAGCCCGGCAAGAAACTGCTCTTTATGGGCTGCGAGTTCGGCCAGGTTAGCGAGTGGTCGCACGATCGCAGCCTCGACTGGAACGTGCTGGAATACCCGCTGCATCGTGGGCTCATGAGCTGGGTTGAGCAACTCAACCGCGTCTATCGCAGCGAATCTCCGCTGCACTGGTTCGATAACGATCCCAAGGGCTTTGAATGGGTGGACTGCAACGACGCGCCTGCCAGCGTCATCTCGCTGCTGCGCAAAGGCAAGGCCGACGAGAATCCGATCCTCATCGCGTGCAATTTCACGCCCGTGCCCAGACTGGGATACATGGTAGGCGTGCCGATGGGCGGCTACTGGAAAGAAATTCTCAACAGCGACGCCCGCGAATATGGCGGCAGCGGCTCCGGCAACATGGGAGGCACCGAGGCCCTCCCCGAAAAAACCCACGGCCGCCCCTATACCCTGCGACTGACCCTGCCGCCACTGGGAGCGCTGTTTCTAAGAAAAGTGTAGCCGCAGACGGGCAGTGCGAATCAGCCGCAGCCGCGGGTTCGGTTGTAATAGGTTGGGTGCCGTTCCGAGACGGCACGCTCCGGTGAAGTAACAATTTGAAGAATAGTCTGTTTACGCAACTGCTTCCTTCCTGGGTGCTGAGGCTGCATGCTTCGCAATGCCTTTTCCCAGGAAGTCCACCAGCTCACTATTCACTTCGTCCGCATGTGTCCAAGTTATGCAGTGCGGCCCATCCTTCACCACGAACAGGCGGGCTTCCTTGATCAGCTTGGCGGTTCGGAGTGCCGATGCAGAAATCGGCACAATCCGGTCTGCATCGCCCTGAATGACCAGCGTGGGTACGTCGACGCGCTTGAGATCCTCGCGGAAATCTTCATGCCAGGTTGGCACACAAGCAAGACTCGCCGTGGCTGAGGCGCCGGCGGCAATGTTCCAGCTAGCCTGGACGGCCTGTTCGCTGACGCGCTTACCCAACAAGAGGTCCGTGTTGTAGAAATTCTTGAAGAACTCGGCGAAGAACGCGTAACGATCTGCGACAATGGCTTTCTGGATGTCATCGAAGACAGTGCCGTCCACGCCCTCCGGATTGTCCGGCGTCTTCAGCAGGAACGGTGGGACTGCCGCGATGAATACCGCCTTGCTAACACCTTTCGACCCGTACTTCCCCAAGTAGCGTGCCACTTCGCCCCCACCCATCGAGAAACCGACCAGCGCGAAATCACGCAGTTTGAGGTGTGTCACGAGCTTGTGCAGGTCCTCGGCGAAGGTGTCATAGTTGTAGCCTGTTGTTGGCTGGCTGGACTTGCCGAACCCTCTGCGGTCATAGGTGATGACACGGTGACCAGTAGCCAGAAGTGCCGGGATCTGCTTCTCCCAGGAGGCCCCGTTCAGTGGATATCCGTGGATGAGGACAACCGCATCACCCGAGCCATGATCTTCGTAGTAGAGTTCGATGTCACTGGAGTTTTCTTTACCGACATTCACGTGTGGCATTGAGATTCTCCTTTTTTCTTATTTCTGACGTGCATGAGTTGAGGGTTGATTGTGATCGCGGGCGTTCCCTAATTCTAAACCTGCTGGCAGCTGATGCGGGAACCCTCCCACGAACTCGGCTCTGTGCACCCTGGCCGGATTACAACGGGACAGCCTTTCGCGACATAATCTATTGGAGCCAGAGCCTTACTGCGTGTTTCTAGGACGACCAGATTGTACGCTTGGGATGTTCCGCCCGCATCACGGCCAATCCGGAAGTAATGACCATGGCGTAGCACACCTGACAGGCCTGACCTCAGCGACAGAAGGTGTGTGAGGTCAAGCATGGCCTATTACAAATTAGTTGTCGTGAGCGGTGTCACTCACACGCATTCGCAGCACTCGTCAACCCGTCAACCGTGTACTGCCTCTGACGTTCACGTGCAGTTGCTGGCTGAGAGCTTACCCTCAGGGTTTCCACACCCCCACATTCTCCAACATATCCTCTAACTTCGCGTTCTTTAGGATTTCTCCCACCGCCGCGTGATCGATGTGTGGAGCAATCGGCGTTTCGCTTTGTGCGATGGCGTAGGCGGTCACGGCCACAATCACTTCCCCGGCCTTGAAGTCCAGCACATCGACTTTGTCGAGCGTGTCGCTCGATTTGTGATGGATCTCCCCATACTTCGACATGTCCACCCACAAATCCAGCGCCGGAATGCCCTGCAACACAAACGGACCGTGGTCGGTGTTGTACGTTGTCTCCAGCGAAAGATCGCCGCCGTTCAGGTCTTTCAGCAGGCCGTCGCTCCAGGGCTGCATCGCCTTTTTCAGATCCTCGCGGCCTTCCACTTTCCATCCCTTCGGATGCCCCGCGCCATTATCGGTATTCAGAACGGCCACGCACTTGTCCAACTCGCGTTTGTGCGTTTGCGTGTAGGCATACGATCCGAGCAGGCCCTGTTCTTCTCCGCCCCAAAGCGCCAGGCGGATGCTGCGCCGCGGCGCTTTCCCCAGCAACATGAGGGCGCGGCCGATTTCGAGGACGCTGATCGCACCCGTACCGTTGTCCTGCGCGCCCGTGCCGAAGTCCCACGAGTCCAGGTGCGCGCCAATCAGGATCCACTCGTCAGGCCGCTCGCTGCCGCGAATCTCGGCCACCACGTTGTTGACGGTTGTCGCTCCCGACGTCTTGTTCTCGATCGTCAGTTGGATGGTGACCGGCCCGCGCTCCAGTTCCCGCTGAATGAGCTTCGCATCTTCCATGCCGACCTGGGCCGCCGGCAGCGGAAGCAACTTCGCGCCCCACAGACCGTCGTGCGCATTCAAAACGTTATTCTTCTCGCGATCCGGCATGATCGCCGCCAGCACGCCCGCCTTCTGAAATGTGCGCCACGCGGCCTCCAGCTTCGGCATAGCCTTCCCGTAGCCTTCCGCCATGATCTTCGCCGTATCCAGAAAAACAATCTTCCCCCGCAGTTCGTCTTCCCGGGATTGCAACGCGTCCGGCGCCACGTCCGCGACTATCACTACCGTGCCTTGCACTCCTCCCGCCGGCGTTGACGGGGCCCACCCCAACGATGCCAGGTTCAGCGGACGCGACAAAGGCGCCAGCATCGCCCCGCTCGCCGTCCCGCGCTGCCAGCCCGCTGGAATCGTGAACGGGTCCAGCCGCACATTCTCGATCCCGTAGCTGCGAAATTTCGCCGCCGCCCATTCCGTCGAGCGAACATAGGCCGGCGAAGCCGTCAACCGCCCGCCGATGCCGTCTGTGAGTTCCCCCAGAGTTGCCAGCGACGGCCCGTTGTAAATCGAAGCGGCCAGCTGGTCGGTCACCGGTTTCATTTCCGACGGCGGCTGCGGCCACGCCAGCACCGGGATCGCCCACCACAACGCGAATGCAACTGCACGACGCAAATTCATCTTTCCTCCACTCAAAACAATCGCCATTCCGCTTCGCTCGCGAATGGGCATTCTCCATGAACAACGCCCGGATTGCAAACCTGATACCGTGACCGCGTGATGAGCCATACGGTGGAGCGACGGGCGTCTCGCCCGTCCAGCCGGGCGGGGACGCCCGGCTCTCCACCAGCCACTTTAGTCGACAGCGGCGCTAGGTATTGCAAACCCAGCACCTCCATCTCCCTCCAGCACCACCACTCCCGCTCTCATGCTAGACTCGCAATTGAGTCAACCAACCTTGCGGATGCGCATCCTCACCCGCTACATTCTGGGAGAAGTCGTCTCCCACGCCTTGATCGGCGCGGCGGTTTTCACTTTCGTTCTTTTCACCCGCGACCTCGGCCGCATC
>JBEKDG010000070.1:0-19202 GCA_050014475.1 Terriglobales bacterium
TCGAGCGTGTTGCGGGTGTGATCGGCGAAGGTGCGCACTCCGCGCTCGCACAGGACGATGTTGTAGTTGCCCTCGCTCATGATGTACTCGGCGGCCATGAGAAATTCTTCGAGCGTCGCCGAAATGCCGCGCTTCAGCAGGACGGGCTTGCGGGCGCGTCCGGCGCGCTTGAGCAGAGAGAAGTTCTGCATATTGCGGGCGCCGATCTGGATGACATCGGCGTATTTGTCCACCAGGTCGAGCGATTCGTAATCGACAGCTTCGGTCACGATGAGCAGGCCGAAGCGGTCGCGGATTTCGGCCATGATCTTCAGTCCTTCTTCGCCCAGGCCCTGAAAAGAATAAGGAGAAGTGCGAGGTTTGTATGCGCCGCCGCGGAAGAACTGGGCTCCAGCACGGGCCACGCGCTCGGCGATGGTGAAGGCCTGATCGCGGCTCTCAATGCCGCAGGGGCCGGCGATGATGGCGAGGTCGGGGCCTCCGATGGTAACGCTGGAGCCGGGGAACTTGATCACTGTGTTGTCGGGCTTGGTGTCGCGGCTGACCAGCTTGTAGGGCTTGGAGACGCGGATGACTTCCTGCACTCCGGGCATTTCATCGAGCGCGCCGGATTCGACCTCGCCCTGGTTGCCGGTGATGCCGATGGCGGTGCGTTGCGCGCCGGGCATGGAGTGGGCGCGGTATCCGAGCGCTTCGATTTTCTGGCAGACGGCGCGGACCTGCTCTTCTGTGGCCTGCGCTTGCATGACTACGAGCATAGTGAATACCCCGAGCTATTAAGTTTAGCGTCCGGTCGGGCGAAGGGCAAACAAAGCGGACCAAGATTGTCGGATCGAGATTGAAAATCCCGAGCCTAATTTTGGGCAATACCGGGTAGAATCATCGTCACATGGACGCACCTCCGGCTAAGACATTTGACCAAGGCAAAGAAGAAGTCACGAAGCTCTGCCGGTATTTCACTACCAACCGCCAAGCGTTTCTCGCACCCGGCGTCAAGGAAGCCCACGTCCGCCAATCGCTAATAGACCCCCTCTTTGAAGCCCTAGGCTGGGACGTCGGCAACAAGGCAATGACTGCGCCCCAGTACAGGGAAGTCATTCCCGAAGACAGTCTAGATGTTGAAGGGCAACAGAAAGCTCCGGATTACACCTTTCGCGTCGGCTCCCTGCCGAAGTTTTACGCTGAGGCCAAGAAGTGCGGTGTGAACATCGGCGCGGACCCTGCCCCCGCCTTCCAGCTTCGCCGGTACGGATGGAGCGCCAAACTCGCGTTGTCCATCCTCACCGACTTTGAGGAACTTGGCGTTTACGATTGCACCATGCGGCCCCGCCCGAGCGAGAAGGCGAGCCATGCGCGTATTCAGTATTTCCACTTCGAGGAATACGCCGACCGTTGGCGCGAGTTATGGGACGTGTTTTCGCGCGAAGCCGTATGGTCGGGGGCATTTGACCAATACGCTGCGTCCAAGCGAAAGCGCGGAACGTCTGAAGTAGACGTGGAGTTTCTGAAGGAAATGGAGGGCTGGCGGCTCGCGCTGGCCGGGAACATCGCCCTTCGGAATAAAGACCTATCTTTGGATGACCTAAACGCGGCCGTCCAACTGACGATTGACCGCGTGGTGTTCCTTCGCATGGCGGAAGACCGGGGGTTGGAGCCTTACGAGCAACTTCTGAAGCTGTGCGAACGGGCCGACATTTATTCCCGCTTCATGCACGACCTGTCCCGACGGGCCGACCAGAAATACAACTCCGGGCTGTTCCATTTCCAGAAGGAAAGCGGCGTATCCGAGGAGCCTGACCGGATCACACCGAAGCTGGCGGTGGACGACAAGGTCTTCAAACCGATCCTGCAAAGCCTCTACTTCGCTCACGGTTCGCCCTATCAGTTTGGCGTTATGCCAGTCGAAATCCTTGGAACCGTTTACGAGCGGTTCTTGGGCAAGGTGATTCGGCTCACGGCCGGACATCAGGCCAAGATTGAGGAGAAACCCGAAGTACGCAAAGCCGGAGGCGTCTACTACACCCCGGCCTACATCGTTGAGTACATCGTCAGGCAAACTGTCGCTCGGCAGATTGAAGGGCGGAGTCCAGCACAATTGGCTGGCTCCAAAGATCGGCCACCTTTCCGCGTCCTCGACATGGCTTGTGGAAGTGGATCGTTTCTGTTGGGCGCATACCGATGCCTTCTGGACTACTGCTTGAATTGGTACTCTGAACACAAGCCGGAGAACTTTAAGAAGGCCGTTTACAAGGACTCCCGCAACGGTCACTGGCGGCTGACGATTGAAGAAAGAAAACGAATCCTCACAACGCATATCTTCGGCGTGGACATTGACCCCCAGGCCGTTGAAGTGACCAAGCTCTCTCTGCTATTAAAGGTGCTGGAAGGCGAGACCGACCAGAGCCTTTCCCTAAGCCAGCTTGCCTTCGGTGACCGCGCGCTGCCTAATCTAGCAGCCAACATCAAGTGCGGGAATTCCCTGATCGGCTCGGACTATTTCACTGGCAAAATGTTTCCCGAACCTAAAGAAATGAAGCGAGTCAACCCATTCGACTGGAAGCAAGGCTTCTCCGATGCGATGAAGGCCGGGGGCTTTGACTGCATCATCGGCAACCCGCCTTACATTCGGATTCAGACGCTGAAGGAATGGGCACCACTGGAAGTCGAAATTTACAAGGAGTTATTTCGCGCCGGTAGGACGGGCAACTATGACATCTACGTTGTCTTTGTGGAGCAGGGGTTGCAACTCCTAAACCCGAGGGGACAACTCGGTTTCATCCTGCCCAGCAAATTTTTTGCAACAGACTATGGGGCTGCCTTGCGCGGCATCATCGGTCAAGAGCGGTCGCTTCGCAAAGTCGTGGATTTCGGACACGCCCAAGTATTCGATGGCGCCAGCAACTACACGTGCCTTCTGTTTCTTTCCCGTTCACCCGTGTTAGAGGGAATGTACGCGAGAGTCGATTCGCCAAGCACGCTGTTAACCGGAGATGTGGAGAACACATCGGTTGAGAGCGAAAGCATCACCTCTGCACCGTGGTCGTTCGCAGGAAAGCAAGATAGATCAATTGCAGCGACAATCTGCCAAAGGTCGGTTCCTTTGGGGCAGCTACCAGCGAAGATCGCGCGCGGTACAAGTTCGGGGAATGATGATGTGTTCGTCCTCAGCCAACGGGGGAGAAAGTTATTCACACGGAAAGGGCAATTGGTTGACGTCGAGCGCGAGATCCTGAGAATCCCGATTTATGCCAGTGACTTTGGGCGGTATAGATTTGCCCCAGGTTCCGGCGAGATGATTATTTTCCCCTACGATGTTTCTTCCTCGGGGTACACGCTTAAACCCGAAGCTGTCATGAAACGCGATTTCCCGAAGGCATACAGTTATCTGTTTGAGCGCAAGAGAGAGCTTGAGGAGCGCAAGCAGTTCAAGGCTTGGTATGGATTCAGCGCTCCACGTAATCTTGATGTCCACGATTCGGCGCACTTCTTTGTTCCCCTATTAGCTAACAAAGGCTTGTATTGCCGTTTGCCAGAAACACAGCGGGGATTCTGTTTGATGGCAAGCGGCGGTTTCAGTATCACGGTAAGCCCATCCTGCGGACTTTCTCCTAACTATGTGCTGGGGCTCGTGAACTCAAAACTTCTTTTCTGGCGGTTGCGCTCCATCAGCAACATTTTCCGCGGAGGCTGGGTCACTTGCACCAAACAGTACGTGGAAACACTTCCGATACGAACAATCGACTTTTCGCGCACGTCCGAGAAGGCGGCCCATGGCCGCATGGCAATGCTGGTCGAGTCAATGCTCGGGCTGCACAAGCAACTTGCCGCCGCGAAGTCTGCCGCGCAGAAGGGCATTATGCAGCGTCAGATCGAGGCCACCGACCGCCAAATCGATCAGCTTGTCTATCAACTCTACGGACTTACGGATCAGGAAATCGCGCTGATTGAGAACTCAACTTCAGAACCAAAGGCGGCAATGTCCGAAGCTGGTAGCTAGAAGGGTGAGGCAAAGCGGGTGCCCCGCGTCTCGCGAGATGTTCGAGACGTGGGTCCTGGCTGGGCCTCTGGTCTTTCGGGTTGCCATGGACGAAAGCAGAAACGGCTACCTCGGCTTTGAGCGCGTGCCGCAAGGTTCGCGGCTTCGGGCCGGATCCCACCCTTCGGCTGGCGCTCAGGGCAGGCTGTTTGCAAACCCGGCAAACGTGGGGCACCCTGAGATGCAGGTTGACTGCACGTTTTGAGTTCAGGTCACGCGGAGATGTGCGCCGCCCGCCGACTCAACGGCCATAGCGCCCCATGAGTTCCGTTTCGCCCAGGATATGGCCCTTCATGGCACGTTCTAGGTCTGGTTTGGTGGCTCCGGCCTTCAGGTTGAGCTTTGTGTCGAGGGCATACAGCTTGAAATAATAGCGGTGTGGCTTGCCCGGCGGGGGACATGGACCTCCATAGCCGATCTTGCGAAAGTCGTTGCGTCCTTGCCGCGCTCCGCTGGCAAGCTGTTCCTGTTTTTCCATTCCCTCGGGCAGTTCTCTCGTGTTGGCAGGGAGGTTGTATAACACCCAGTGCACCCAGGTACCTGCTGGCGCATCCGGATCGTCCATGATGAGCGCAAAGCTCTGTGTCGCCGCGGGCGCCTCCTGCCAGCTCAGCGGCGGGGAAACGTCAGGTCCGTCGCATGTGAACTTCTTCGGAATCGTTTCGCCGTTGGAAAAAGCGGTGTTCGAAATCTGGAAAGACATAGCCCCTCCTTTCGCTTGCCCAAAGATTGAAAAACCGCCGAGAATCCAGACGCCAGCGAGTATCAGCAACGCAATCCGTTTTGGCAAAGAGCCCTTATCTATATCCATGCGCTTTGCGGCGAACAATGTAGCCAACGGAGTCAGAGGCATCACCACGGTTATGATTTCCGCGTCCCCAGCACTGAACTCGCAGCCTCAGAGCGCGTGCCTGAGCGTGTGGAGCAACCAGAAGACTATCCGTCCCCAGCAACATCCACTTCACTCTCTGTGACCACTTTGGTTTATCCACGGCGGCCTTCCCTACAAATGATACTCGGAACACCGCGTGCCGCTTTCATGACCCGGGTCATTTGGCGAGAAATCGCCATTGCGCTCATTGACCGGGTCGTGGTCAGGGTCGGGCATCGCAAGGATGTGTATCGGTGAGGCCATCGAGCTGGCGTGTGGTTGTTCGCTTGGTCGCTTGGATCCTATTTGATCTCACACAAGTACTGAGAGCCCGTGGTGAAAGTCGCGTCGGGGCCGCGCACTAGCGACCCCTTTCATGAATTGGGTGACGCGGGCGAAAAGCAGGTCCTTCGCTTCGCTCAGGATGACAAAATCTTGTGAATTGAGAAATGAAGAGCGGGCTCTTCACTTTCGCCACTGGCGCTAAGCTCTTTGACAGTCTGCCCGTTGTAAAATTGAGGATTACTCATTACTGCACTATCCTTATCTATGCCACAGGAAGACAAACCTATCACCACCGCGCGCGATGAGCGTTACGACGCGCAGCGCATTGAGCAGAAATGGGCTGAGCGCTGGCAGAGCGATCCGTCGCTCTATGCCGCCGAGGCCCACTCGACGAAACCGAAATATTACGTTTTGGAGATGCTTCCCTACCCTTCGGGCGCGCTGCACATGGGACACGTGCGCAACTATTCGATTGGCGATGCGCTGGCGCGCTACATGTGGATGAACGGCTACAACGTGCTTCATCCCATGGGCTGGGATTCGTTCGGGCTGCCGGCGGAGAATGCCGCCATCAAGAACAACACTCCGCCGAAGGAGTGGACGCTTTCGAATATCGCGGCCATGAAGGTGCAGATGAAGCGCCTTGGGTTCGCTTATGACTGGTCGCGCGAGGTTACGACCTGCCTGCCGGATTACTACCGCTGGAATCAGTGGTTCTTTCTTAAGCTCTACGAGTCGGGACTCGCCTATCGCAAGAAGAGCCGGGTGAACTGGTGTCCGCAGTGCGCTACCGTGCTGGCGAACGAGCAGGTCGTGGGCGGGATGTGCTGGCGGCATGAGGACACTCCCGTGGAGCAGCGCGAACTGGAACAGTGGTTTTTGCGGATCACGAAGTACGCGGACGAGTTGCTGCGCGATCTTGAAAAGCTGCAAGGCTGGCCGGAAAAAGTCCGCATCATGCAGGAGAACTGGATCGGACGCAGCGAAGGCACGCTGGTGGACTTCGACCTGGGCGGAACGGTGGGGCCGGCGGGATCGACCATCACAGTGTTCACTACTCGCGTGGATACGATCTATGGCGCGACCTCGGTGCAGTTGGCGCCCGAGCATCCGATTGTCGCGGACATGATTGCCCGCGATGCGGAACTGCGCGCCAGGGTGGAAGAGTTGATTGCCGAGCAGCGCCGGGCGAAAGAGGCGGGCGATATCGGTGCGATCGAGAAGCATGGCGTGTTCACCGGGCGCTACGCGAAGAATCCTTATAACGGAGAAGCGGTGCCGGTGTGGGTGGCGAATTACATCCTGATGGACTACGGCACGGGCGCCATCATGAGCGTGCCGGCGCACGATGAGCGCGATTATGAATTCGCCCAGAAGTACAAGCTGGAGATCCGGCTGGTGATTTTGCCGGCAAGCACGAATGAGGAAGAAACGATGACCGCGCCGCCGCTTCCCTTCACGCCGACGGAGGGGATTCTGGTGAACTCGGGCGAGTTCAACGGGCTGAGCTGTGAGGACGCGATTACTAAGATGTCGGCGCGCGCCGAAGAAAAAGGCTTTGGCAAGGCGACGGTTACGTTCCGGCTGAAGGATTGGGGCATCTCGCGGCAGCGCTATTGGGGCACGCCGATTCCGATGGTGTATTGCGATAAAGACGGCGTAGTGCCGGTGGCGGAAAAAGACCTGCCGGTGATTTTGCCGGACAAGGTGCCGATCACGCTGTCGGGCGGATCGCCGTTGATGAATGTGCCGGAGTTCCTGAACACGACTTGTCCGAAATGTGGCGGCCCGGCGCGGCGCGAGACCGACACCATGGATACGTTCGTCGATTCGTCGTGGTACTTCTACCGCTACGCCGACGCGCAGAATGACAAGGCGCCGTTCGACAGCGCGACGATCGCGTATTGGTTTCCGATTGATCAGTACATTGGCGGCGTGGAACATGCCATTCTCCACCTTATTTATTCGCGCTTCTGGACGAAGTTCATGCGCGACATGGGGCTGGTGAAAAACGACGAACCGGCCGCGCGATTGTTCACACAGGGGATGGTGATCAAAGACGGCGCGAAGATGTCGAAGAACCTGGGCAACGTGGTGTCGCCGGATGAGATGGTGGCGCGCTACGGGGCGGATGCGGCACGTTTGTACAGTTTGTTCGCGGCGCCTCCGGATCGCGATCTGGACTGGCAGGATTCGGGGATCGAAGGCATTCAGCGGTTTCTGGGGCGCGTGTACCGGTTCTATCTCAGAAATCCCGTAGAGACGCGGCTTGCCGCGTCTCCCGCGTCTGAGACGGGGCAAGCCCCGTCTCTACAGGGTGAGTCGTTGTCACCCCCGGCTCGCGGGATTCAGCGCAAACTGCACCAGACGATCAAGCGGGTTAGCGACGATTTCCAGGGGCGCTGGCACTTTAACACTTGCATTGCGGCCATCATGGAACTGGTGAACGAGATTTATGGCGCCGAGGAGACGCGCGCCGCTGGTGGAATCCCGGCTTCGTTGATCGCGGACGTGCAGCGCAACATCGCACTGCTGCTCGCGCCCATGGCGCCTTATCTGGCGCACGAATTGTGGGAGATGGCTGGCGAAAAGAGCAATCTGCTGAAAGCTCCATGGCCGAAGTACGATCCGGCGCTGGCGGCGGAGGATGAGATCGAGATTCCCGTGCAGGTTAACGGGAAGCTGCGCGGCTTGGTGGTGGTGCCGGCGGGCGCGACCAACGATCAGGTCGAGCAAGCTGCACTAGCGGACGCAAAAGTGCAGGCGGCAATCGCAGGCAAGCAGATCGTGAAGAAGATCGTGGTGCCAGGAAAGCTTGTGAATATCGTGGTCAAGTAACTGTCGGGCAAGATCGGGTCATCTCATCATCGGATCATCGGGCCATCGAAAACAGACGGATCACCCGATGGCCCGATCACCCGACGACCCGATTTGTTGCAACCGAGGCATCAATCTGAGACACTCATCCGTGGAAACCCAATCCATCGTTGTCCTCGACTTCGGGGCGCAGTATTCGCAACTGATTGCGCGCCGCATCCGCGAACAGAAGATTTTCTCGGTCGTCCTGCCGTTCAACGCCAGCCTGGAAGAAATTCGCAGCTACTCTCCGATGGGGATTATTCTGTCGGGCGGGCCGTCGTCGGTGTACGACAAAGACGCGCCGCTGGCCGACAAGAGTGTTTTCGATCTCGGCATCCCCGTGCTTGGCATCTGCTACGGATTGCAGTTCATGGTGTACGCGCTGGGCGGGAAAGTGCGCCCCGCCGCGAAACGCGAGTATGGGCACGCGCAAGTGGAGATCCAGCAAGCCGATTCGCAACTTTTTCAGGGACTGCCGCACGAAATCGCCGTCTGGATGTCGCATGGCGACTCGGCCGAAGAGTTGCCTCCCGGTTTCCGGCTGACGGCGAAAACTCCCCATGCGGTTGCCGCCATCGAAAACGCTGAACGAAAGATGTGGGCGGTGCAATTCCATCCCGAGGTGCACCACACGCCGCTCGGCTCCGACATCCTGCGCAACTTCGCGCTTGGCATCTGTGGAGCGAAGCCTTCGTGGACGCCGCAGCATTTTATTGATGCGACCGTGGCCCAGGTGAAACAGCAGGTCGGCAACGGGCGCGCGATCTGCGCGCTTTCCGGCGGGGTGGATTCTTCCGTCGCGGCGGTGCTGGTGGATCGCGCCATGCGGGATGCTTCGGGCAAGTCACGGCTGACGTGCGTGTTCGTCAACAATGGCGTGCTGCGCAAAAACGAGTTCGAGAAAGTTCAGAAAAATCTGCGTGACAATCTTGGCCTGCACCTGGTTGCGGTCGATGCCACCGAGCGCTTCATGCAGAAGTTGGCGGGAGTGACCGATCCGGAGACGAAGCGCAAGATCATCGGCAACGAGTTCATCGAGGTCTTCGACGCCGAAGCGCATCGCATCCTGAAAGAGGAAGGCGAAGTCGAGTGGCTGGTGCAGGGGACGCTCTATCCCGACGTGATCGAATCGCGCTCGGTGCGCGGCCCTTCGCAGGTCATCAAGTCGCATCACAACGTGGGCGGGTTGCCCGAAACGATGAAGCTCAAGCTCATTGAGCCGCTGAAAGATTTGTTTAAAGATGAGGTGCGGCGGATTGGGCGCGATCTCGGCATGCCCGAGGACATTTTGCAGCGGCAGCCGTTTCCCGGGCCGGGCCTGGCGGTACGCATCTTGGGCGAAGTAACGAAAGAACGCGCCGACTTGCTCCGCGAGTGCGATGAGATCGTGGTGGGAGAGATCAAGAAGGCTGGGCTGTACCAGAAAATCTGGCAGTCGTTTGCCGTGCTCTTGCCGGTGATGTCGGTGGGCGTGATGGGCGACCAGCGGACGTATGCATACACCTGCGCCGTCCGCGCCGTGCATTCGGAAGACGGCATGACCGCTGATTGGGTGCCGCTGCCGTACGAAGTGCTGAAGACGATTTCGAATCGGATTGTGAATGAAGTCCGCGGCGTGAATCGGGTAGTGTATGACATTACATCGAAGCCGCCGGGGACGATTGAGTGGGAGTGAAGGTCGCTGATAACTGAGGTAGTGTCCTAATTCTCCGTTGCTGGGACGCCGCGACTAATTCGGCTTTTGCTTTTCTTGAGGATCGGGTGTGATTTGACCGATTGGATGGTCTGGTTGCTTTCCATGCGCGGGACACGATCCAGCATTGGCACCAGCGCCTATCGCTACAGAACTGGAATCAGCGCACGCGTCTTTTCCGATGGCAGTTCCGCCTTTGTTGTAAATCGTATTCCCGTTAGCATCCGTCGGGCCGACAAACGTGTTTCCATCCCCCATACTTGGCGGAATTGGAACATTCACCAGCGTATTGTCGTTACCAATTTGCGGACGAGGTGAGGTCTTCTTTTTGGGCCTTTGGGTAGGGGTTGCATTCAGCGGTTTAACCTTTTCGGTAGCCGACGACGTAGCGGCAACGGATGGGGCAGGATTCACCGATAGTGCTGCATGTTCCTCTCTTAGCTTAACGCGATAGCCGTGGTCTATGATCCACGCCACTGAACCAAACAGAAAGAAACCAAGACAGGCAAAAATGAGGATGAACAGGCGTGGTGATTCGATTCCTACTGCTTGATGAATCGCCTTTGCCCAGTCCAGCATCGAAGCTTTTAGCCTTCCGCCCGATTCATGTCCACTCCAATTGTGCCGCGTTTAACCTTCAATGAAACGGTGCCAGCCGTTCCACTAAAGTGGCAGCAACAGGATTGGAATGTCCTCTCGCTCCAATTCTACGCCAGAAGTTCGGCAACGTCCCAGGGCCGATGTGTAATTCCCGCGGCGTCCCAGCAATGCGGGACACCTACATTAATCAGTTGACATCAGGGCCTATAATTTAAAGATAGGCCACAGTCCAGCGTGACAGCAGGCTATCTGAGCTAAGTTATTTGAAATCTGGATTTTGCGCGACTTAGAAACCGTAGCTCCTTGATTCTAAAGGCCCGTAAGTTCGGTCAGCCCTTAACTCCTTTGTTTTGTATTATGTAGAACAAACCCTTTAGAATGAGGTATCTAGTAAAAAAAGGGGGGGGTACCCCAAAGCAGCAACCAGCGGCATGGGTCGGCACCGGATCGCGGAGCTGGTTCGCTGCCGATTGATGATTCCGCAACCGAAGAACTACGATATCCCACATGCCCGTTGACACCGTATCACCGACGTCCTCTTACGCCCGCATCCGCGCCCCCCGCGGCACTACGCTTTCCTGCAAGGGTTGGCAGCAGGAAGCAGCTATGCGCATGCTCATGAACAATCTTGACGAGGAAGTTGCCGAGCGGCCTCAGGATTTAGTCGTTTATGGCGGCACGGGCAAGGCGGCTCGCAACTGGGATTGCTACCACGCCATCGTCCAGTCGCTGAAGAATCTTGAGAACGACGAGACGCTGCTGGTGCAGTCGGGGAAGCCGGTGGGCGTTTTCAAGACGCACGAGTATGCTCCGCGCGTGCTCATCGCGAACTCGAATCTGGTCGGGCATTTTTCCAACTGGGAGAAGTTCAACGAACTGGAGCGCGCCGGGCTGATGATGTATGGGCAGATGACGGCCGGGTCGTGGATCTACATCGGCTCGCAGGGGATTGTGCAGGGCACCTACGAGACGTTCAACGCGGCGGGCGACAAACATTTCGGCGGCGATCTTAGCGGGAAGCTGATCGTCTCCGGCGGCATGGGCGGGATGGGTGGCGCGCAACCGCTGGCGGCTACCATGACCGGCGCGGCGTTCCTGGGGATTGACGTCGATCCCGAACGGATCAAGAAGCGCATTAAGACCGGCTACTGCGACTTCCTTGTGACCACACTCGATGAGGCGCTGCGCATTCTGAAAAATGCGGTCCGCAAAAAGGAAAACATTTCGGTCGGGCTGGTCGGCAATTGCGCGGACATCATTCCGGAACTCGCCGAACGCGGCGTGGTGCCGGACATTCTCACCGATCAGACCTCGGCGCACGATCCGCTGAACGGATATGTGCCCAACGGCATGACGTTCGAAGCGGCGCTGGAACTGCGCAAGCGCGATCCGCAGACTTATCAGGAGCGGTCGCTCGACGCCATGGCGAAGCACGTGGAAGGCATGCTGCGTCTGCAGAAGATGGGCGCAGTCACTTTCGACTACGGCAACAATATTCGTACGTTTGCCTTCCAGCGCGGCGTGAAGAATGCTTACGATTTTCCGGGGTTCGTTCCCGCCTATATCCGTCCGCTGTTTTGCGAAGGGCGCGGGCCGTTCCGTTGGGCGGCGCTTTCGGGCGAAGCTTCGGACATCGCCGTAACCGATGATCTCGTGCTCGAACTTTTTCCAGAGAATCGCAGCCTGCGTCGCTGGATCGAACTTGCCCGCAAGCGGATCAAGTTTCAAGGACTCCCGGCGCGCATCTGCTGGCTTGGTTACGGTGAGCGCGTGCGGTTCGGGCTGGCCATCAATGAGCTCGTCAAGAAAGGCAAGATCAAAGCTCCCATTGTGATTGGACGCGATCACCTGGATTGCGGGTCGGTGGCTTCTCCGTTTCGCGAAACCGAGAGCATGAAAGACGGCTCGGACGCCGTGGCCGACTGGCCGCTGCTGAATGCGCTGGTGAATACGGCGGCGGGAGCGTCATGGGTTTCGATCCACAACGGCGGCGGCGTGGGCATTGGCTACTCGCTGCATGCCGGGCAGGTCACGGTCGCCGACGGCACCGACATGATGGCCAAGCGCATCGAGCGCGTGCTGACAACCGATCCGGGCATGGGCGTAATTCGGCACGTGGACGCGGGATATGACGAGGCGAAGGAGTTCGCGAAGAAGACAGGCGTGAGGGTGCCGATGGGAAGTCGTTAGTCGTTCGTCGTTGGTCGTTCGCGAAGTGCGGCGGGACAGCTCGTGTACGGACGGGCGCCCTCGCCCGTCCAGGCTGAGCGCCAGCTCGGCAGCTTTCACTGCTGCGGATTTCTCATTTGAAATTACAACGTCCACATGGTGAATGCGGTATGGTGATTGCGTGAAGTCCAAGCCACTGCTGTTGCTCAACATCCGCCAGCTTCTGACGATGCGTTCAGCGGCTTCCGGACCACGGCGAGGTCCCGCACTCTCAGATCTGGGTATCGTCGAATCCGCTGCCGTGCTCTGCCTTGCCGGGAAGATCGTCTCGGTGGGCACCACGAAAGACGCTCTTCGCGACCCGTGGCTCAGGAAAAATCGCAAGAATGTCACGGAAATCGACTGCGTCGGACGCGTGGTCTTGCCCGGTTTCGTCGATTCCCATACTCATCCGGTATTCACGCAGCCGAGGCTGGTGGATTTTGAGAAGCGGATTTCTGGCGCCAACTACGAAGAGATCGCCGAGGCTGGCGGAGGAATCCGCTCCAGCATCGACGGCGTGCGGAACGCCAGCAAAACCACTCTGACACAAAAACTTTTCGCAGCGCTGGCAGACATGGCTCGTCACGGAACCACAACCGTCGAGGCCAAGTCCGGCTACGGTCTCAACCCGGAATCTGAATTGAAGTCGCTCGAAGCCATCCGCGCGGCCGCGCGCGAGTGGCAGGGGACCGTGGTCCCCACTTTTCTCGGCGCGCACGTGGTTCCGCCCGAGTATCGCGGACGTTCCCATGAATATGTTGACCTCGTCTGCAACGAAATGATGCCGGCAGTCGCGAAGCGCAAACTCGCCCAGTTCGTGGATGTGTTCTGCGATCGTGGAGCCTTCAGCACCGGGGAGGCCGCGCGGATTTTCACGGCTGCGGAGGAACACGGTCTCGCCGTCCGCGCACATATGGGGCAACTCAGCGAAACGCGGCTCGAGCCAATTCTTCGATACCAGCCAGCATCGCTCGACCACATGGACCACGTGAACGATGCCGACCTGCCGGCCCTCGCCCAGAGTGACACGATTGCAACTTTCGTCCCGGGGGCAAATTATTTTCTCGGCTTATCGAAGTATCCCGATGCGCGCCGGTTCATTGCATCTGGTGTGGCGGTCGCGCTGGCCACGGACTACAACCCGGGCTCTTCCCCAACGCTCAGCATGCCGATGGCGATGTCGCTGGCCTGCACGCACATGAAGATGTCACCCGCGGAGGCAATTGCGGCGGCGACGATCAACGGAGCCTGGGCGCTGCGGTTGGCCGGCCGCAAGGGCAGCGTGGAACCGGGAAAAGACGCCGACCTGGCGGTGTTTGACGTGAGCGATTATCGCGAGATCCCGTACTGGTTTGGCGCAAATCGCTGTGCGCTGACGATCATGAATGGCGTACCGAGCGGCCATCTCTCTTCGTGAGAAAGCTGTAGGAGAGTACGCGAGAAAAACACGAGCAAGAAAAGGCACAGCGAAAATCGCCGGCACCCATTTTGAGCGAACGGCACACCGTTGTTATAATTCGAAGGTTCCGCACGGTCCCAGCGCATCGGCTGTTTTGCTTCGCGGCATCCCGCCCAGTGAGAGCGCACGGTGCACGGCCAAATTGGCCGCCAGTCGTTTTGTGGGCAGAGCTGTGCGGAGAGGAAGTGGCCAGGTAGCTCAGGTGGTAGAGCGCAGCCCTGAAAAGGCTGGCGTCGGCGGTTCAACTCCGTCCCTGGCCACCATCATTCCAAAGGACTTGGGCGCTTTCGCCCGCTTTCTTCAGTCCAAGGTTCAGCCCAAGATACGTCACTGAACCGTCTCCCTGAGCAGGTGAGCCTTGTCTCCCAGCAGTAGTGCCAAGAACTTGCCCTGTGCTTCGAGCTTCGATTCTTGGTCGGACTGCGCATACAGTTGCATTGTCGTCCTGACGTCTTCGTGACGCAGAATGCCCTGTACCGTCTTCGGATCACACTTCAGCTTCACCAGAGAAGAAGCCAGCGAATGCCGGAAGTTGTGGAAGCCGAAGCGAACTCGCTCGTCTTCTTTGATGACGCCGGCCTTGATGGCAGCAGGGCGCAGATACTTCCGCACCATGATTGAAGCCGACAACGGCTTCTTGCCCTTAAGCCGGAAGCTCGGGAAGACGTAATCGTCATCCTTCGCATAAGGAGTTCTCTCCCTCCACGCCAGCAGAAAACCGGCGAGCACCGGGTGCATGGGTACGGGTGCCTTCGAGGCCTTTGACTTGGGCACTTTGAACTGGGCCCAGACGTACGCGCGCTTCACTTCGATCACCTGATCTGCAAAGTCCAGATCCATCCACATCAGACCGAGAATCTCCGATACTCGCAGAGCTGTCGCCGCGTCTGTAAGAACCAGAGTGCGCCGTGGCTCTGGGATGTTCAGCAGAATGTCGAACGCCTGCCGTGGATTCATGATCACTGCCGTGTAGCTGCTTGTCGTCTTCTGACGAACCCAATTCATGGGATTAGGTGCCCGACAATTCCCGTCAAACCAAATGTGGGCCAGATGTGTGTCTGGCCACCAGGATGGTTCGGAGTGCTGGGAACAGAGTCAGTCCTCACTGCGGCAATCCCATCCTGCGCAGCAGGTCGGCGTAGCGCGGGTCGGAGCGGAGACTGTCGTAGTCAGGCTGAACTTTGACGAATCGGAGTTTCTTGCGGTGGGACGGCGTGGACACTGGGTACACATGTTAGGTGTGGGCGAGGGGAAGGTCAACGCCCAGTGGCAATCCAGTTCAGGTCAGTTGAGCCAAAACCGCCACATCGAATTTCGAATAGTACTTCTTTACGTCCTTCGCCCCGTACTTGTCGCGGAACTTCTCGACCACCGACTTCACAGCCTTAACATCCGTCAGGGGAATGGCCCGAAACTCTGCCTCCACGCCTCGCGCATCAATCCGAATCGACGGGTTCTTGAGCACGTTCCTGTACCACTGCGTGTCCGAGCCCTTCACGGGTAGAAGGTGGAGCTTGTCGCCCTCTAAGGCGAACCAGACGGGGATAGAGATTGTCCGCCCGGACTTCCTCCCGATCACGCTGATTTTGATCTGCCTGTATCGGGATAGGCGTTCTTCGAGGGTGTCCTTCGATGTTGGCACGGTATGCCCCCTCTTGCTTCAGGCCGGTGCCCCTCCCTTTTCGCGCTTCTCGCGAAGGCGTGGGCCAGCCTCCGGAGTTGTAAGCCCGGTCGCGCTCACGAGGCTAACTTTGAAATCAGGAAGGGGATAACGTAACAGCCGTGAGCCACGAGCATCGTCGCCGACTTCAGATAGAAGAAAGCCCATGTCGGCCAATTGAGCTGCGCCGGCGCTTCGAACTGGTCGCCCTTGGCCGGAAATTGGCCGGAAATTTCAAGAAGCTTCTGCCGTCTGTGGCTTCAGCCTCAGTTCCCTGTTGATGGCCTCCACTGTCGCCTTCACGCTCTCGGGAATCTCCTGCATGTAAACGTCAGTGGTGGTCGCTAGCCGCGAGTGCCGCAACAAGCTGTGGATATCCTTGGGCGTTCCCCCGAAAAGCAGTCCAGAATATTCGCGTTGCATTCGCCAATGGTTGCGATGAATAATCGCAGTCGTGAACTGGATAGACTTCGGGCTGAGTGTGGTGGTACTGGCCATTGTCCCCTTTGCACTGGCTGCATACGGCGGGCATTTGGCCGCTGGGAACATTCCCGATACAAATGCTAGGCGTAAGGCCCAGGGCTGGTTTTGGACGCTGTGCCTTCTCGGCATCGTGATCGCAGCGCTTTCTCAGTACCGATACGGTCGGGCGGAGGGTGTGCGCAGCAGGCGAACCTCTGAGGCAGAACAGCACGCTCAACAGGCTCAGGCAGAGTTGGGCGCATCCGAAAGAATTAACGGAGACAAGCTGCTTGACCTCCAAGGGCAAATAAACAAACTGTTGATGCGACCCCAATCTAGAGAGCATAAAGATAGACGCACTCAAATTGAAGGATGAGATCGCGGCAGCGGTCGCAGACAAGGTTAAGCCTCAAGTTGTGATGCAGCAGCCGCCACCGCAAGCACTCCCAAGCCCATCTGCACCGCAGACACCAAAACCCTGTCGTGGAGACGCGCTGCAAGAATGCAGTGACGACCAACTTCTGGAATGGGGAAAGCCACTTGTAGCGAATGCCGAATCCATCGAAGACGACTACATGGCCGACCTGAAAAAGCTAGACGATATTAAGGGCGGCAATTGGCTTGGTGCGTTGGTGGGAGTCGGTGACAAAGACTCCAAGTGGTTAAAGGCACATGCTGAGGCCGAGGAAAAAGCAGGAGAGCGTTTTAGGGATTGTTGTGCGGAAAATGCGCTTGCATACCATAAAGAACTCGCGCAACGCACCGGGGGCGGACTAGAGAAAAACGAAATATACGAATGGATACAAAACCTAACGAAGCCGATTCAGTCAAAGGAATACAAAAAGGCCAAAGAAAACGGTGGCAACATTGTTTACATCGTCGGGGATTTGCATCAGTTGCAATTTGGTATACAACGCAAAGCAATTAGGCGGCAGTGAGCCCGGCTCACCAGATTGCGCACGTGAGCCCACAGTGTGCTGAACGACTCCACGCGAAGTTGCCCGAAAGTTGCGTTCCTGGGAAGCCCGCGTCATCCGCTCGTGATACTAATGCAGCGCTGCTGAACCCCCATGCAGCTCGTTTGTTGTAGCATTCAGTTTGGCCGGAAATTGGCCGGAAATAGCGCCGAATACCCCGTTTCTGCCCGATGTTCCGGCTACTAAGTGCTTGATAACCAATCACCGGCTGCTATGCTTCTTGCATGGCATGGAAGAGCTGGGCGCGAAAAATCCCTCGAGCCACAACTACGTAGCGCGGTTCTCCTTCCCGGTGCTGGAGATTCCTCCGTCGAAGCCGAAGTTCATCGAGCGCCTGGAGGACGACTACATCGTGCGGGAACCGCGCCTGGAGCAACCAGAAGCTCCAAAGAGCGAGGCGCATTCAGAATCTCGGACACGCACCGAATCGAAGCCCATAACCGATGGACAGAGTAGGCAAAGTGCTGTGACGACGCCCGCCGATGAGGCTCAAGAAGAGCGCAAAGCGGAACCCACAATTGGTCCGAGGATTTGAGCCATGCTGACGATTTCAAAGCCACTTTCCGCAGGCCAGGCACAGACCTACCACCAGAAGGAGTTCACCGCCAAGGAGCAGAACTACTGGTCGCAACGCGGCGTCATCGCGGGCGAATGGCAAGGCCGCCTCGCCGGGCAGTTCGGTCTTGCCGGGATGGTCTCTGCCGAGGACTTCGCGAAACTCAGCCAGGGCCAGCATCCACAGTCTGGCGAGCAGCTTGTGCGACAACGAGCGTCGTATGAATATCAGGATGCCAACGGCAAGACGATCAAGACGATGGAGCACCGAGCCGGGTGGGATGCGACTTTTTCCGCACCCAAATCTGTCTCGCTCACCGCGCTTGTCGGCGGCGATGAGCGTGTCCGCGCAGCGCACCAGGAGAGCGTCCGCGTTGCCCTCGACCAGATCGAACACTACACGCAAGCCCGCATCGGCGGCAATCATCCGCCGGAAACTACGGGCAGGTTCATCGCCGCCAAGTTTGAGCACGATACCGCTCGCCCGGTCGATGGCTATGTCGCGCCGCAACTGCACACACTCGCGGTCGTTTTCAACGTCACCGAGCGCGACAGCGGCCAGCCTCGCGCCATCCAGCCGCAGAGCCTCTTCGCCTCGCAGCAATTTGCCACGGCCATCTATCAATCCGAGTTGACCTACCGACTGCGCCAACTTGGATACGAGATCACCGTTGGCCGAAGTGGCGCCCCGGAGATCAAGGGCTACACGCAGGAATACCTCGATGCATCGAGTCCACGCAGCCAACAGATTCGCAAGTACCTCGAACGCACAGGCCGTTCCGGAAAGGAAGCTGCCGAGATCGCTGCGCACTCGACGCGGGACCGCAAGGAGATTCATTCGCCGCCAGAGGTGATGGCCGCACACCGCAAGCTGGCGGCAGACTTTGGACACCAAGCCGAGACGGTTGTACGCGCAGCGCGTGAACGGTCTCAACATCAGGAGTCTCAACATCGGGAGAAGCTCGTCAACTCCTTTGACCGTGTTCGAGAATCTCTCACCTTTTCCCGCGACAAAAACTTCGAGCGCGAGGCGGTTGTGGATGAACGTGCGCTGATCCGCGACGGGCTCCGTCGCGGCATGGGCGAGATCACCCTTGCCCAGGTCCGCGCCCATCTTGACGCCCGCTTGGCTTCCGGGGAATTTCAAATCGTCGAGCGGCCACTCAGCACGACCGTTCCGGGCCGTCAGTTCACGACCGCCAAAACCATCGAAGCGGAACGTGAAATTGTCCGCCAGATGCGTGAGGGACAAAACGATGTGGAGCCGGTTCTTTCGCGTCCGCAGGCCATCGCCGTTGCCGACCGGCATCCGCATCTTAACCGGGCACAAAAGAACGTGGTCGAGGACGTGCTCAGCTCGCCGGACCGCATCCAAGGAATCCTTTCGCAACTACTTTCGCGATCTTGAAGAACACTAGGTCTCTGACCGCGTGATGTGGTTTCTTTTGTAGCCGAACTTCTGGCGTGCCTTTCTGCGGGTAAACCGCCAGTCGATAGTGACCCGATCACGGTTCATTCTCCGGCTCCAGGCTCT
>JBEKDG010000071.1:0-18923 GCA_050014475.1 Terriglobales bacterium
GCGCGCGCGTGGATAATGGTCAGCGGAACCACGGTTTCCTGGCACAGCACCAGCACATCGAGCGGGTCGTCGTCTTCGGCCAGGGTCTGCGGAACGAAGCCATAGTTTGCGGGATAGTAAACCGCCGAGTACAAGATGCGGTCGAGCTTGATCAGGCCGCTGGTCTTGTCCAGTTCGTATTTCACGCTCGAGCCGAAGGGAATCTCGATGACGGTGTTGAACTCCTGCGGCAGCTTGCTGCCGGGCGTTACGTCGTGCCAGGGATGGATCATTGGAATCAGGCCTGCCTTTGTGGGTTCGTATGTGCCGCTGAATGGATTGTAAATTGTAAATGGAGTGAGATGAGCGTGTGGCGCGGACACTCTTGTCCGCGAACTCGTGCATCTTGACCCACACCCGAGCAGCGCGTACAGTTTTTACACAGGGGTGAGGTTTCCATGTCGAGTGAAGCAAGCAAGTATCTGAAATTTGGTTCGGTGACCGTGTTGATTTTGCTTTCCCTCGGCTATCTTGCCTACACCGGCGTGCAGGACAGCAAGAGCTACTACGTCACCATCAAAGAATTGAACGGCATGGGGAACGAGGCTTACTCCAAGCGTCTGCGAGTGGCCGGAAACGTGGTGCCGGGCTCGATCAAGCGCTCCGGAACCCGCGTGGACTTCATGTTGAAGGAAAATGACCTGACGCTGCCGGTTTCGTATACCGGGACCGAAGCTCCGCCCGACACTTTTAAGGACGACTCGCAAGCTTTGGCCGATGGCAGTTTCGGACGTGACCGCGTTTTCCACGCCAAGCAATTGCAGGCAAAATGCGCGTCGAAGTACGCGCCGCAGCCCGGTCAACCCGCAGCCACTCCGGCGGCTGAGCCCGGCAAGAGCATGTCGCAGAACCAGAATTCCGGTTCGAGCGGGATGTCGAATTAACCTTCAACCCATTGACTGAAGCCGCGCCCGTCCCCGTCGTCACCGTCTCGAACCTGATCAAACAGTTTGGCCGTTTTGCCGCTCTGCGCGGCGTCACCGCGGAATTTTCCGGCGGGAAACTCTACGCCATTCTCGGCGATAACGGCGCCGGCAAAACTACATTGCTGCGCACTCTGGCGGGACTCAACCAGCCGTCGAGCGGCGAGATCTTAATCCTCGGGACCAACAAGTTTCACGACATCTGCCAGTACGTGGGTTACATGGCGCATCCTTCCCTGCTCTATGACGAGATGAGCGGGATGGAGAACCTGGAATACTTTGCCCGGCTGTACGGAATCGCCAGCAGCACGCGCTGCGCGCAGGTCATCCGCTCGGTCGGTCTTGATCCCGATCTCGACCGCCCCGTCGGCCAGTATTCGCAAGGCATGCGGCAGCGAATGTCTTTGGCGCGCGCGCTTCTGAACGATCCTCGAATCCTGCTGCTCGATGAGCCCTTCTCGAACGTGGACCTTCATTCCGCAACGGAAATGGTGCGCCTGCTGGTCCGTACCCGCGATCAGGGCAAAACTCTATTCATCGTCACGCACCAGGCCTCGTTGCTCGAGGGCGCGGCCGACGAGTTCGTCTGGATGGAATCCGGCAAAATTGTCGGGCGCACGCGAGAACTGAAACGGCCGGAGAGCGCACGATGAGCGCGCCCACCGGCATCACCCGCGCCACGCTGCTCAAAGACCTTCGGTTGGAGTGGAGGTCGAAGGACGCCATCAACTCCATGCTGTTTTTCTCTCTGCTGGTGGTGGTCGTGTTCAGTTTTTCGTTCGATCCGAGCGCCGAAGAATCGCGCCAGATCGCGGGCGGCCTGATCTGGGTAGCGTTCCTGTTCGCGGCGGTGGTGGCGCTCAACCAAACCTGGGCGCGAGAGATTCGCAACCAGGTGCTCGACGCCTACCGGGTATCGCCCGCTCCAGCGAACTCGCTGTTCATAGCAAAGACACTGGGCAATTTTATTTTCGTCAGCGTGCTGGAAGCGCTCATGACGCCGCTTTTCGTCGTGTTTTACCGGCTGCGGGCGCTGGGCCCGGTATGGCAACTGCTGCTGGTTGCGGCGCTTGGAACCTGGGCCCTGGTCGTGAACGGAACTTTCTTCGCCGCCATGTCCCTGCGGACGCGCAGCCGCGAGATCATGCTGCCGCTGCTGCTGTTCCCAATCTCGATCCCGGCTCTCCTCGCCATGGTGCAATCTACCACCGCCATACTGAACGGTGAAGGCGCGCGCTTCTGGATCGTGTTGCTTGCGAGCTACGATCTGGTGTTTACTACGGTGTGTCTGCTCCTGTTTGAAACGGTGTTGAACGCAGAATGAAAAAAGCCTTCCCGATCCTCGGTATCCTGACCGCGATCCTGCTGAGCTACGCGCTTTACATGGCCTTGGTCGGTGCGCCCACCGAACAGACCATGGGCGACGTGCAGCGGATTTTCTACTATCACGTACCCTCGGCTTGGACTGCGTTCATCCTCTTCTTCGTCAATTTCGGAGCTTCGGTTCTCTATCTGATTAAGCGCCGGCCTGCTGCCGATATCGTCGCGCTGGTGAGTGCTGAAGTCGGCGTCGTGTTCTGCACCATCGTGCTGGTCACGGGCCCGATCTGGGCGCGTCCGGTCTGGGGCATCTGGTGGACGTGGGACATGCGCCTGACTTCGACCCTGGTGCTGTGGCTCATCTATGTAAGCTATCTTTTCCTGCGCCGCTTCTCTTCCAGCGGACAGACGCCCGCGCTGGCGGCCGCACTAGCGGTTCTGGGCGCGCTGTGCGTGCCGTTCGTGTACTTCTCGATCTGGTTCTTCCGCACCCAGCACCCGCAGCCGGTCATGGGCGGAGGCGGTTCCATCGATCCCCGCATGCTGCACGTGCTGCTTATCAACTGGCTGGCCTTTTCCTGCTTTGCTTTTCTGGTTTGCTGGTCGCGCTATCGATTGGAAAAGCTGCAGCGCGACGTCGACCAGGCCCATGCCCTGGAATCGCTGTTGGACCCCCGCAGAGGTGTGCGATGAGCGGAAGCGGATACCTTTTTGCAGCCTACGCCGTCACCTGGATCATCCACATCGCCTATTTGGGGACGATCGTGCGGCGCTACTCGCGCCTGAAGCGGGAGATCGAGGAGTTGAAAAAGTCAGGTGGCAGGTCTTAGGGGGCAGGTCTCAGGTGTCAGGTGTCAGGTGGCAGGTCTTAGGTCTCAGACTCAAGGTCGTGGTTTCATCACTGACGCTTTTCCTAAGACCTAAGACCTAAGACCTGACACCTGGGACCTGGAGTTGGACCTGAGACCTTTTTCTTTGCAACCATTTGCCCCTCTTTCGGCTTCTCACTATGCGGCCCATCGTGTCTGCCCGGCTTGACAGCGTATCTGTTGAATGTAAAAGTATTTGTTTGGTTCAATCCCAGTGTTCTGGTGACAGGTACGCATCCGCTTCCTAAGGGCGTCGAGCGGCAGCGGTGTTTGTGTGCCATTCTTGTTCTCACCCCACGAAATTGGGAAATCGGAGGAGCTTCGTGAATTGGAATTACCCTGTGTCGGTAGGAGGTTCGGTGAGACGTTCGGTTTCAGAGAAAAAGACAGGAAAAAAGACAGGAAATTGGATGAAAGCTGCATTTCTGGCGGTGGCAGTGCTCGCCACCGCGGGCGTCGTGTTTTATTTTGCAACCGCAGTACATGCCGCCAAAGCCAGCGGGCCAGGATCTGCCGAGCAAAGATCTGCCGCCCATAAGGCGCTTTCTTCGAAGTCGCTGTCGCTACCGCTGTTCTTCGAGCCGAACCAGGGTCAGACCGCTCCTCAGGTCAAGTTCCTCGCGCGCGGCGCCGGCTACAGCCTGTTTCTGACCGCCGACGAAGCGGTGCTGGAATTGCACCGAGCCGCCGGCACTCAGCATTCCGCACTCAGCTCTCAGCTGTCAGCTGTCAGCTCTCAGCGTGCTTCCAGTGCGGTGATCCGCATGCGGCTTGACGGGGCGAACGCTTCGGCTCGCGTTTCCGGCGCTTCGCCTCTGCCGGGGAAGAGCAACTACTTTATTGGCAACGATCCTTCCAAGTGGCGTCGTGACATTCCGCAGTTTGCCCGCGTGCAGTATCAGGCGGTTTATCCCGGCGTCGACTTGGTTTACTACGGCAATCAGGGACAGCTCGAATACGACTTCCGCGTCGCGCCGGGTGCCGAGCCGAGCCAGATTGCGCTGAGCTTCAACGGCGCTTCCGCGCGCATTGACTCGGGCGATTCCGGCGATCTCATCCTCGCAACCGCCAACGGAGACGTCCGCTTCCACGCGCCACGCATCTATCAGCCCGCCGCGCCCGAGTCGGGAAATGCGTCCGGCAATTCCGAGAAAGCGATCACGGGAAGTTTCCGCCAGCTCGCCGGCAACAAAATTGGCTTCACCATCGGAGACTACGACCACAGCCGCGAACTCGTCATCGACCCGACCCTGAGCTATTCCACCTTCCTCGGCGGCAGCGGCACCGAGGGTCTGGTGAAAGTGGCGGTCGATTCCGGCGGCTTGATTTATGTCGCGGGCTCGACCAACTCGACGGACTTTCCGACCAACATCGCCAAGGCGAACAACCCGAACAACCCACCGTACCAGTTAACCCTGGCGGGCGCGCAGAACATCTTCATCGCGGTGATCAACACGACTCTGCAGCCGCCGCTGTACTCCGACACTCAGCAGCTGGTTTACGCGACCTATCTTGGCGGCTCGGGAGTTGACAGCCTGGCAGGAGTCGCGGTCGATTCGGCCTTCAGCATCTACGTTGCCGGCACGACCACTTCTACCGACTTTCCTACCACAAGCAATGCGTTCCAGACGGCAGCAATCGTGCAAGCGAACAACGGATTTCCCGGCACCCACGGATTCCTCAGCAAGATCAGCAACGTGAGCCCCACCCAATCCCTCGTTTACAATCTCGCCTATTCCACCTATCTTGCCGGCAATGGAACCGATAATGTCACCGGGCTGGCCATCGACGCCACCAATCGCAACGCCTACGTCACCGGCGACACCACTTCCAGCAACGCCGCCAGCGACGGCTTCCCCGCGAACCCCAACGGCTATCAGACGGCGTCGAACTCTCCCGGGAACCCCCAGTTTTTCGCCAGCCAGATCAACACAAACGGCAGCGGTTTCCAGAGCATGCTCTACTCCACCTACTTCGGTGGCGGATATCCAGTTGGCGCAACGGCGGTTGGCGGCGGCATTGCCGTGGACCCCACCTCGACCAACGTCAACATGTACATCACCGGCACGACCAACATGCTTCAGGTGAACGGACCGAACGGCGAGCCAAAGTTTCCCCTCTTCGATGCGCAGCAGTCCTGCCTCAACGAAGCCAGTAAGACCACCGCTTGCAACTCGAACAACCCGACGACCAACACCGACGCTTTCGTCGCCAAGATCAACCCTAACTATCCCGGCTCCAATCCGGTCTACTCCACCTATCTGGGCGGTAGTGGTTCCGATGTCGGCCTCGCCATCGCCGTGGACTCCTCCAGCAACGCCTACATCACAGGCTCGACCAACTCGGCCGATTGGGTTTGCAGTTGCAGTGGCTTCCAGACCACCGGTTATGGCGGGAACGGCGACGCCTTCATCGCCAAGATCGGCAACCTAAGCGGGTCGGTGTATCCGCTGACCTACTTCACCTATTTGGGCGGCTCCGGCCCGGACAGTGGCCAGGACATTAAGGTGGATTCCGTGCAGGCCGCCCACGTGGTGGGCTCGACCGCCTCCCCGGACCTGCTCTTAACCACCGATGCCCTCCAGACATACGGCGGTCAGGGGGACGCCTTCGTCGCGCTGATTGGAACCACATTGTCGGGACGGGGCGCCGGCGATTACCTGACCTATCTGGGTGGCAGCCAGTTGGATCAGGGCACCGGAATCGCACTCGATACCTACAACGCCACGTACGTCGCCGGCAACACCCTGTCCCCGAATTTTCCGGTTACTTCAACTGCCTACCAGCCACAGTTGAACGGGGGCTCGCAGGATGCCTTCGTGAGCAAGATTGGCGCCGCCAGCACACTCACCGTGACAGCTGCCAGTACCAGTCCATCGCCCTACCCGGTCGCGGCCGGAACTCAAGTTGCGTTTACTTTTGACATCACCAACACCGGACCCGACAACGCGTCCTTCGTGACCTTCTACGCCGTAGTGCCTACCACCGGGCTGGCGTCAAGCGCCACCGCCAAAGTCACCAGCGGCACGGGAAACTGCACTGCGGTCCAAGGAGCGACCATCGCCTGCTCTATTCCAACACTTACTGTGGGCGCCGTCGGAGCAGTGGAAGTGGACGTGACCCCGTCCGCTACCGTTACGCCCAGCCTCCCGCAAATCAATGTCTCGGGCAGCGCCAGCGCGAACAACGGTGCCACGCAATCATCCTACTCGCAGACGGTGCCCGTCGTGGACTTCGCGATCGGCGCCTCGCCCGCGTATCAGCAGATTACTGCTGGCAACCCCGCCTCGATCCAGGTCAGCTTTTGTCCCACGAGCACGCAATACGGGTATAGCGCCACCATCACGCCGGGCCAAACCACCTCGCCTTCGATGGTGACCGCAACCACGCCCACCTTCAACCCCACCACGGTCACTCTTTCGGGAAGCGCTTGCGGAACCACGACCCTGAGCATCGCTACCGTGGCCCGCCCCGTGACCACCGGCAGCCTGCTCCGCCGCGGCTCGTTCTACGCCGCCTGGCTGCCCATCGGAGGCTTGAGCCTGGTCGGACTGGGTATCGGCGCTGTTCGCAAGCGTCGGGGCTGGCTGGTCGGAGTTGTCCTGGGCGTGATCGCGGGCGTGATCCTGCTGCAGTCGGGCTGTGGATCATCCAGCACCAGCACTACCACCGCCGTCGGCACGGCGGCTGGAAGATACGCCATCACGATCGTCGGCTCTGCCGGAACCGGAGCGTCGCACAGCCAGCAGGTGTATTTGTATGTGAACTAAACAAACCCGCTTTTTCCGATTCAAGGCATAAACCTCTCCCTTCAAGCCTCCGCCCCGGCGGAGGCTTTTTTCTTTGGACGCGCGTTGGAAGAGGCTGTCGAAAAAGTCCGCATTTTTCAGCAAACGGCGAAGCCTTTCTCGGGCACAACGATCCGGAACGCATCGGGCGCGATCTGGATCTGGTGACGGGCGTTTTGACGCGTGCTTAGACAGTCCGCGGAAACACTCGCGTTTCGTATCAGGGCATCGCGTTAGCGACGCCGGAAGTTTTCGAACTCAGACGCCCCTTTAGGGGCTGCGGGCACCCGGCAATGATTTTTCAGGAGGCGATATGTATCTCGGCATAGAATTGAAATCTGGGTCATCGCGGGACTGGTTGTTCTGGCGACTTTGTTCCTCATGAGCATGCTGGCCCGCTTATATCGCAAGGCAGGACCACATGAAGCGCCGATTGTTTACGGCTTTCGCGGAACCCGCATCCAGGGTCACGAAGCGAAAGCCATGAACGTAAAAGCCGCAGCCGATCAGGAATACAACCAAGCCGCGGTCGTCGACAAACTGATCGCCAGGCCGACCGAAAGCGCGGAGCCTGGCAAGAACTACGTAGGGGCGGACGCCCTCGTCCGCCCAGCCGGGCGCTGCCCGGCCCCTGTTGATGCAGCGGCGGAACAGATTAGAATTACGCAAAGGAGAACTCTAATGATCGTCAGACTCAGCCAAATTGAATCCGAGTTCGTGTCGGCCTGCTTGCTGCTCACGTTGCTGCTGGGTATTTGCTCGGCAGTCCAAGCGCAGCAGAAGGCTGAACAACTTGCGCAGCAGTCCTCGGACACGTGGCTGGCCTTGATCGACTCCGGGAAATATGCGGACAGTTGGCAGGAGGCCTCGCAGATTTTCAAGGCTGCTGTCACCAGGGAGCAGTGGCAAGGCGCGCTGCGGGGAAGCCGCGATCCGTTGGGCAAGATGCTGTCGCGCAAGCTCAAGAGCGCTACTTACACTAAAACGCTGCCGGGCGCGCCGGATGGCGAGTATGTGGTGATTCAGTACGAGAGCAGCTTCGAGCACAAGCAATCGGCGGTGGAGACGGTCACTCCCCTGCTCGACAAAGATGGGAAGTGGAGAGTCTCCGGCTACTACATCAAGTAGCGATTGCGGGAAGACAGGCGTCCTCGCCCGTCGCGACCGCACCCGTTGCGCAATTAGAATCGAGCCGGGACTCTCCCCGCGAAATCGCGTAGCCGGGTGGCCGTTTTGCGACAGGGAGATTACGCGCTGGCTTTGTCGATCAGCGGCACCGGCTTGTCGCCTGACTCCAACTCCAACTGCTCTTGCCCGCTGAGCGCGGAAACTTCTCCCCGATAGCTTTTCAGGTGCCGCTGCGCGGTCTCGAATGCTTCCTGCGCCTTGTTCAGATTCTTCCCGACGTTTTCAAACTGGTTCTGGAAGAAGTCGAACGATTTCTGCGCCTTGGGATCTCGGATACACTCACCGGCGTGAATCTTCCTCGGAATGCTCCTCTGTCGCGTGATCTTCCGCCTCAGCGCACAGCAGCGCCAGGGTGCGGGTAGCGGTCTCGATCTGGACCGGTTCCGGCATTTCCGCCGCGCTCGCCGCTCCCAGTTCAGAGAAACGCCGCGCGGACACCAGGACCCGGCTCTCCAGCGAACCGACTGCCTTGTTGTAAGACTGTACCGCCCGATCCAAGCTCCTCCCTACGGCATCGAGATGGTCCGCGAAGACGCGCAATCGCTCATACAGTTCTTTGCCGAGTTCACTGATCTGCTGTGCACTTTCTGCGATTTTCTCTTGCGTCCATCCATAGGCAACCGCCTTGAGGAGCGCAATGAGGGTTGTCGGCGAGGCAGGGATTACGCCCTGATTCACTCCATGCTCGATTAAGCCTGGATCCTGTTCGAGTGCGGCGCTGAAGAAGGTTTCTCCGGGCAGAAACATGACTACGAATTCGGGAGCAGGCTGAAACTGGTCGAAATAGGATTTCGAGCCGAGCTTGGCCATGTGTCCTCGAACCTGCTGAGCGTGTTCGAGCAATTTTGCTTTCCGGACTTCATCATCGGTTGCTTCCACCGCATCCAGGTAGGCTTGCAGCGGTGTTTTGGCGTCAACGACGATATTCTTTCCCGCAGGCAGCTTCACCACCAGGTCCGGACGCAACCGGCCGTCGCTTGTGTTAACGGACGCTTGTTCCTCGAAATCGCAGTAGTTCAGCATCCCTGCAATCTCGACAACCCGCCTCAGTTGGATCTCTCCCCAGCGGCCACGGACCGTGGGTGTGCGCAGAGCCTTCACCAGGTTTCCGGTCTCGCTGCGCAGTTGCTCCTGCGTGGAAATCAAGGAACGGACTTGCTCGGTAAGAGTTCCGTAGGCGTGGCTGCGCTCCTTCTCGATCTGCTGGATTTGGGCGTCAACCTTAGTTAGAGATTCCTTGATCGGCGATACCAGGCCTTCCACGGCCTTCTGGCGGGCTTCCAAATCTCCCTTCGCCTCGGCTTGATACTTCTCCAGGCGCGTCCTTGCCAGCTCCAAAAAGGACTCGTTGTTGCTCTTTAGGGCGTCAGCAGCCAAAGCTTGGAAAGCTGGGCGTAGTTCCGCCGACGCAGAGTTTAGGAGTTGGAGCTTTTCCGCACCCGTCTTGCGCTCTTCTTGCAGCGTGGAATTGAGTCCTGCGACTTCAGCCCTAAGGTCTGAATTATTGGAGTTCGCCGTTCTGAGTTCTTCTCGGACAGCAGTTAGCGTCTGCCCCAGAGTCGATACTTGCTCCCGCAGCACGGCGGACCTGGTTCGCAAAACCAACCACGTGACAACGCCCCCCAGCACCGCGGAAATAATTGCCAGGGCCGGTATCGAAAGGCTATCCATGGCTGGCCTCCAGCTGCTCCAGCCTACTGGCCATGTCGGCAGTGGCGGCACTGAACTTCTGGCCGAGGCTAGTACCAAGCCTTTCGAGCTGACCTGCAACTTCCGCTTTTACATCCACTTGCGCGGCAGCCGAAACGCGGCGCAGCAGAACAGCCGAGAACCCAAGCAGGACAAGGGTTCCGACGAGCACGGTAACCAGCAGTAAGGTCTCCATGGTAAGTGGCTGAGCTGAATTCTAGAGGTTAGCGTGAGAGATGGAAAGCGGAACTTTACCGGCGATCCCCGCGCCGAGGCGCCAACCACAACAATTATGCTCCGGGCCCTGGCCGTTTCATTCGCGATGCTGGCGGTAAATCCCGGACCCTGCGCGGCAGAAACAACTTCGCAAGCAGTCGATGTTCGCAACGACGTTAGCAACAAGCAGCCCAACCCCCACTCGAACTCGGCGGCCGGAACATCCTCTGGTGAGGACTCCGCCGCCGAGAACGAACTGTTGGCATCGGCCAACAAGAGCCGTGAACTCGCCGGAGTGCCGCCGTTGCGCATGGAAGAGAGTCTGAGCGAAGCGGCGCGAGCGCACGCCCGGCGGATGGTTGAGAGCGAGCGTCTGGAGCATCAGTTGTCTGGTGAGCCCTCCTTGCTGCAAAGAATCGCACTGGTCAGCCCGCTGAATGGAACGTTGAACGGTGCGTTGAAAATCGATCGCGCCGGCGAGAATCTCGCCTACGCGACCTGCGCTCCGGGCGCGAATGAAGTGCTGATGCGCTCGGCCCCGCATCGCGAGAACCTGCTCGATCGCGGATTCAATGTCGCGGGCGTCGCCGCCATCTGGAGCAAAGGCCGGCTGTACGTGGTGCAGGATTTCGCGCGCGAGGTGCCGTCGTACTCCGCGCAGCAGAGCGGAAAATTAGTGGGCCAAGCTGTCGATGAGATGCGGCAACAGGCGGGGCTTCCGGAGCTTGTCCAACTCACGCCGCCAAAACTTGACGAGGCCGCCTGCTCGCTGGCAAGAGAAGACCGTCTGAACGCGCATCTGCTCGCGACCGCCTACGACAATCGAAAAATTATCGCCTACACGCAGAGCCGTCCGGAAGTCTTGCCGCAAGCCGCGTTGCAACTGCTGCGCGATCCGGGCGTCCGCCAGTTTGCGGTCGGCGCCTGCTATGCGCGCAATGCGGCGTATCCGACCGGGACGTACTGGGTCGCCATTCTTCTCTACTGACTCTTCTCAATTGCGTTTATTTATTTACTTATGATTCCCATATGCTCGCAGCTTACGCGGACAGGAGTGTCCGCGCCACACGAGCTCTGTGCTAACCTGCGAGCATCTGGCCCGCCCGTATGGAACATGCTCAGCGAATCCGCATCGGGACTGCTGGCTGGTCGTACAAAGACTGGGACGGGATTCTGTATCCGCCGGAAGTGACGCGGAAGAAGGTGCATCCGGTCGAATTTCTGGCGCGATTCTTCGACGTCATCGAAATCAACACCTCGTTTTATGGACACATACGTCCGGAACTGGGGCGTCTGTGGTCGCGGAAGGCAGCGGCGGTCAATCCGAATTTTCTTTTCACCGCGAAGCTGCACCGGTCGTTCACGCATTCTCCACTGGCGGTGATGGAACCAACTTCGGCGGCCAGCATCCGGCCGAATGAGCAGGACGAACGCCTTGCCCGCGAGGGTCTGGACTCGCTGGCCGCGGAAGGCAAGCTGGGCGCGCTGCTCATCCAATTCCCCGTCTCGTTCAAGAACACCAGCCTGAATCGCGAATACCTGGAGCAGTTGCTGCGGCAGTTCATCGAGTATCCGCGCGTGGTCGAAGTGCGGCACGAGAGCTGGAATAATCCAGAGACGATCGCCGAATTCATGCGCCACAACGTCGGTTTCTGCAACATCGATCAGCCGCTGCTGGGACGTTCGCTCGGGCCGACCGAGCATGTCACGTCGGGCGTCGGATACGTCCGCCTGCACGGCCGCAACTACGAGCAGTGGTTCGACAGCGACAACCGCGACGACCGTTACAACTACCTCTACAAGCCCGCGGAACTTGAAAAGTGGAAAGAGAAAGTCGAGATCATCGCGCACCGGGCCGAGTCAACGTTCGTGATTGCGAACAATCACTTTCAGGCAAAGGCCGCTGTGAATGCGCTGGAGTTGAGGCACCTGCTGGACGGAAGGAAAGTGCGCGCCCCGGAGACGCTGGTAAAAAACTATCCCGAGCTGAAAGAGATGGTGGAGACCGAAGACGCAAGCGGGAATTATTCGCTGCTGGGGTGAAAGAAAACGCGGGTGCCCCGCGTTCTCTTCTCTGCCAACACTTAAGGGCCAATCCAGTAAGGGCCTATCCAGTGCGATATTCTTTTAAGAAGAAATCCCCGAACGATGACTGAGACCGTCCAGACGACGAGCACGAGTTGGTGGAGAACCTGGTTATTACCTCGCGTGGCCGAACTGCGGCAACGCGAGAGCCAGGTCTTTCTGGTTTTGGCGCTGGTGATCGGCGCATTGACTGGTTTGGCGGTCGTCGCATTCATCCTGCTGACGGAACGCATGGGGATGCGGCTCTATCCGGTGGGTGGTGCTCCGTGGCGGCGTCTGCTGTTTCCGGTCGTGGGCTCGCTCGGCATCGGTTACCTGCTGTATCGCTACTTTCCCGACGCGCGCGGCAGCGGCGTGCCGCAGACGAAGGCTGCATTGTTCGCGCGCGAAGGGCGCATCACGCTGCGCACCGTGCTGGGCAAGTTTTTCTGCACGTCGGCAACGCTGGCCAGCGGTATCCCGCTGGGGCGCGAAGGGCCTTCGGTTCAAGTGGGTGCGGGCATTGGTTCCGTGCTTGGACGCCTCCTTGGATTACGCACCGAGCAAGTGAAGAAGCTGATTCCGGTGGGAGCGGCGGCGGCCATTGCAGCCGCGTTTAATACGCCTCTGGCAGCGGTGGTGTTTTCGCTCGAGGAGATTGTGGGCGATCTCCACGCCCCGGTGATGGGCGCGGTGGTGCTGGCCTCGGCGACTGCGTGGATGGTCCTGCGCGTAGTTCTCGGAAATCACCCTCTCTTCAAGGTTCCGCAATATCAACTGGTGCATCCGGCGGAGTTTGCGGTCTATGCGGTGCTCGGCGTGGCCGGCGGCGTGGTTTCGGCGGCCTTCACGAAGCTCTTGTTGGGTATGCGGGCGCGCTTCCTGCGGTTCCCGCAGAAGACGGTCTGGTTTCAACCGCTGGCGGGCGGGTTGCTGGTCGGCGTGATGGGTTGGTTTGTGCCGCAGGTGCTGGGCGTAGGTTATGGATTTGTCGGCGACGCCTTGAACGGAAGGATGGCGTTCAATCTGATGGCGCTGCTGGTGGTTCTGAAACTTGTCGCTGTCACCGGCAGTTACGCTTCGGGCAACGCGGGCGGCATCTTCGGCCCATCCTTGTTCATCGGCGCCATGTTGGGAGGCACCGTAGGGACCGTGGCGCATCATTTGTTGCCCGCCTACACTGCGACGCCGGGCGCCTACGCGCTGGTCGGGATGGGCGCGGTGTTTGCGGGCGTCGTGCGCGCTCCCATGACATCGGTGCTGATGATCTTCGAGATGACGCAGGACTATGCGGTGATCGTCCCGCTGATGATTGCGAATCTGGTGAGCCTTTTCATTGCTTCACGATTGCAGCACGAGCCCATCTACGAAGCGCTGGCGGTGCAGGATGGCATACATCTGCCGAAGGCGGAGACGCGCCAGCGACATGGTCGGCGTCAGGTAGTGAGAGTCATGCAGGCTGCGAGTCAGTTGCTGCCTGCCGAGATCATGGTTCGGGAAGCGCTGGAAAAGGTGCGATCGAGTGAGTTCCGGACGTGGCTGCTAACGGATCGACGAGGCGTGGTTGGCGTGATCAACCTTGCGCGGCTGGAGCGCGAGCTGGCCGAAGGTGCGGATAAGAAGCCCGGCGAGTTGGTGGATGCGCTGGTTTTTCCCCACGTCCACGCCGACCAGGGGCTGGATTTGGCGCTCGAGCGCATGGGGACAAACCAGATTGAAATCCTGCCCGTGGTGAACCGCGCGGATGTGCACAAACTGGAAGGCATCGTCACTCTGCGGGATGTTTTGGATGCGTATGGTGTGAGCCGCGCCTGATCCGCCGAATCGCGTCGGTTTTACAAGACAATAGCCGCCACTTCGATCGCACCAAGTGCAGCCCAGCAGATCGCTCTCCCACGCTCCTCGGCTAACCAATAGCCAGTAGCTGCACTAAAGCAAAGGACTGCGCTTGACCATCCGCTTGCCCACGCGGCGGGCTTGCTTAGCATTTTCAGAAATTTCATTGCCATCTGGAAGTCCCCTTGACGGGTGTGATTCATCAAAAAAGGAAAAGCCCCGGTGCCAGCCGGAGCTTATGAACTTTTGTAGTCGCGTATTGCGAGCCGCGTCCGAGGAGAATTATGCCACAGATGCGTCGGGATACCAGTAGCTCTTCGAATTTCACCCCCCTCGGCGGGTTGAGGCTTAAAATTAGGACAGTACCAGCCCTCCCATCGCATTGCACACATTGGATTTCGTGTGTTAGCTTCGATTCGGAGAGTTCCGCTTGCGACACACGGTTCCGGCTGGGATGGACCGCAAGGAAACCGACGTTTACCTGCGGCTCGATTCGGCGCGTCTTCCCCAGCATATCGCCATCATCATGGACGGAAACGGGCGTTGGGCCCGGCGCCGGCACATGCCGCGCGTCGCGGGACATCGCGCCGGCGTCACCGCCGTGCGTTCGACGGTCGAAACCGCGGCGCACATCGGAATTCCGGCGTTGACGCTCTACGCCTTCTCCGAGGAAAACTGGAAGAAGCGTCCGAAGACGGAAGTGGATTTCCTGATGCGCCTTCTGTGCCGCTATCTCAAAGCGGAAATTAAGGCCTTCACCGAAAACAATATCCGTTTGCAATACATCGGGCGCAAGCATGAGTTGCCGGATTCGGTGCAGCGCGAGATGGCGGAAGCGAGCGACGCCACATCGAAGAATACCGGGATGCTGCTGACGCTGGCGCTGAATTACAGCGCGCGCAGCGAGATCGTCGACGCGTTTCGCTCGCTGGCGGAGGCTGCGGCTCGCAATGGCGGGCTCGATCACATGCGAGTCGATGAGCAGGCGATTAGCGATCATCTCTACACCCGGGGGCTGCCGGATCCGGACTTGGTAATTCGCACCAGCGGCGAGATGCGGCTGAGTAACTTTCTGCTCTGGCAGCTTGCCTACGCGGAGATCTATGTGACGCCGACGTTGTGGCCTGATTTCCGCGGCGTTCAATTGCTCGAGGGGATCGAAGAATATCAGAAGCGCGACCGCCGCTACGGCGGGCTGGGGCCGGACGGGCATGCTCCGCAGCATACGGCGCTCCGGGCCCACGCTGAGGCGAAGCGTTGATGGGCACTGCTCGTGTGGGGACTGCTCGTGTGGGGACGGGCGCCCTCGCCCGTCCAAGCCGAGCGCAGCTCGGCAGCTGCCGGCGATCAAAGCAACTCTGGATTCGCGATAGGCGAAGCGTGATCCCATGATCAAGCGCGTCGCAACCGCCGTCGTTTTAATTCCCCTGGTTCTGCTGCTGGTGCTGAAGGCGCCGCTTTATGTGCTGGCCCTTGTGGCCGGAGCGGTGGCCGTGCTGGCTATCGCCGAGTTCTTGAAGCTGGTGATGCACTATGGAGTCCAGCCGCTGGGGCCGACGACGTATGCCTTCGTCGCGATCTTCTTTGTATTTGTGATTGTCGCTTCCACCAATCGCACGCCTCTGGTTGAGACCACGGCCATGCTCTACGGGATGGCACTGGCGGCGGCGCTCGCACCTTTTGTGTTTCTGACCGTGGCCATGAGAATGACGCGCGCCGACTTGGCCAGCGGCTATCCGGCGGCCGCCGCTTCGGTGTTTGCCTTCGCGTATATTGCGATTCCGATGGCGCTGCTGGTCGCGATCCGGCAGCAGCCGGCGGGAGCGATCTGGACGATCTACACGCTGCTCGCCGTGTGGGCGGGCGATATCTTCGCTTACTTCGTGGGCAAGTCGCTGGGGCGGCACCGCATGTCGCCGGAGATCAGCCCGAAGAAGACCTGGGAAGGCGCGGTGGCGTCGATCCTGGCCAGCGTGATCATCGGCACGCTGTGGTTTCAGCACGCACCCGGAATCAGTTCCGCTCTGCTGCGGGCCGGCCTGATCGAACGCCGCGATGGCATGTTCGGCTTGGAGCAGCCGCAACTGTGGCCCATCATTCTGCTGTCGGCGGTGGTCAACATCGCGGCCCAGTTGGGCGATCTGGTCGAGTCCCTCATCAAGCGCGGCGCCGGAGTGAAAGATTCCGGCACGATTCTGCCCGGCCACGGAGGCATGCTCGATCGCATCGACGCCATGCTGTTTGCGGTGCCGGTGGTGTGGGCGTATGGGGCTTGGCGGCTGATGCAGTAAAACACCTTAACCACAGAGGACACAGGGGATCACAGGGAAAACCGCTGAGTCTTCCCTCTGTGCACCCCTGTGCACCCTGCCCTTAAAATACGGCTAAATGCTCTGGATTCAGTAGGCGCAAATTCCGGATTTTCATATTTTCTGGGTGCCGCACAGCGGCATGTGCGACTGTGGTTAAGGTTCGAACTGCGCCCCATCCCGTACAATAGAAGTCTCGACTCCCGCATGAAACGCATCGCCATCCTGGGTTCGACGGGCTCGATCGGCCGCAGCACTTTGAGTGTGGTCGAGAGCTATCCCGACCGCTTTCAGGTCGCCACGTTGGCGGCCGGCAACAATGCTGAACTTGCCTTTGAGCAAGCGGTGCGATGGAAGCCGCGAGTGGTGTCGCTGGCGGACGAAGCCGCCGCGCATGCACTCCAGGCCAAGCTGCGGCACGCAGGCTTAGGCGAGATTGAGGTCGTTGACGGCGCGGCGGGCACGGTTCGGGTGGCGACCCATCCCGAGGTGGATTTTGTGGTCAGCGCGATTGTGGGCGTCTCCGGCCTGGAGGCGACTTACGAAGCGGTGCGCGCGGGCAAGACCGTCGGACTGGCCAACAAAGAATGCCTGGTGGTGGCGGGCGAGTTGATCACGGCCGAGGCGCGGAAGCAGGGCAAGCCGCTGCTGCCGATCGACAGCGAACATAACGCCGTCCACCAGTGCCTGCGCGGCGGCCGCATGGACGGGGATGCCAACGAGGTCGAGCGCATCTGGCTGACCGCTTCCGGCGGTCCGTTTCTGAATACCCCCAAGTCGGAATTTGCTTCAATTACGGTGGAACAGGCGCTCAATCATCCCACCTGGAAAATGGGAAAAAGGATCACCATCGACTCGGCCACATTGATGAATAAGGGGTTCGAGGTGATCGAGGCCTGCCGGTTGTTCAATGTGCCGCCCGAGCGCGTGCAAGTCGTTGTGCATCCGCAGTCTACGATCCACTCCATGGTCGAATTCGTGGATGGCAGCATACTTGCTCAATTTTCTGTGACCGACATGCGCCTGCCCATTTTGTATGCGCTGACGTATCCGAATCGGATCCCTTCGGAGTTGCGCTTCTCGGTCATGGACCTGCGGCATCTCGATTTCTGCCCCCCGGATATGGCTAAATTCCCTTGTCTCGGTTTGGCTTACGAAGCGGCGGCGGCCGGAGGCGCAAAGACCATCGCCCTGAACGCCGCCGACGAGGTCGCGGTAGCCGCGTTTCTGGAGGAGCAAATCGGATTCGAAGAGATCCCGCAAATCATCGAAGAAGTAATAACTGCAACGCCAGCCGGACATTTGGAATCTATCAAGAAGGTACTGACTCTGGATACCGAGGCCCGCCTTTTGGCAAGAGAAATGGTGAAGCAGCGCCGCCGAAAGGGATCGCCCATCAGGACCATTTCGTAACCGGAATTATGGAGTAATCTGAGGAACTATGCCGCAGCTTCTGTCCATCCTTCATACCATCTTCGTCATGGGGATCGTCCTCGGATTCATGATCCTGATTCACGAGTTCGGTCACTACGCCGCGGCCAAGTATTTCGGCGTTCGGGTGGAAGTGTTTTCCATCGGCTTTGGCAAGCGCCTGCTGGGCTTCACCAAAGGGGAAACCGACTATCGCATCAGCGCCATTCCGCTGGGCGGGTACGTGAAGATGTCGGGCGAAAACCCCATGGACGACCGCACCGGCGATCCGGGGGAGTTTCTGTCGCACCCGCGCTGGCAGCGCTTCATCGTAGCCTTGGCTGGACCGGCCATGAACATCATGCTGGCCATCGCCCTGCTTACCGGCGTGTACATGGTGCACTACGAATACCCCGCCGTGCTCGATGAGCCGGCCGTTGTGGGATGGGTGAATCCCGACACTCCCGCCGAAAAGGCAGGCATCCAGAAGGGTGACAAGATTGTCCGGGTCGAGGACATCGAGAATCCGAACTGGGAACAAGTGGACGTCAAGGCTGCGCTCAGTCCGAATCAGCCGTTGAAATTTGGCATCGAGCGCGACGGCAAAGTCGTAGAGAAGGTCCTGGTTCCGGAGCCCTTCGGACCCAATCAATACGGAGACATCGGTTGGGTGCCGAAGGAGCCCAGCATTACTTTGACCGTCGTCGAACACAGGATGCCCGCCGAGAGGGCTGGTCTCAAGGTCGGCGACCAGATCTTGACCGCGAATGGCCAGGACATTCCCGCTCTGCAAGCGCTGATCCAAATGTTGAACCGCACCAAGGATCAGCCGCTGGAAATTGTGGTTCTCCGCAACGGCCAGAAACTGACCTTCACGGTGAAACCGACCCTCGCTCCCGGAGGGCCCTCGCAAGAACTTCGCTACCGGATCGGCGTCGCCAGCGTTCCCACCAAAGTTGTGAAGCTCAATTTCTCGGACGCGCTGCAACGCTCGCTATCGGACAACAAGAAGAGCTCTTTCCTCATCCTGGAGTTGCTGCAAAAGATGGCGCAGCACAAAGTCTCCATGCGTCAGGTCGATGGTCCGATCGGAATCGGCAGTGCCGTTGGCCAGGCCGCCCGCGAGGAGGGCTGGACTCCGCTGCTGCTCATCACCGCCGCCATCAGCTTGAACCTGGGCATCATGAACCTGCTGCCGATTCCCATCCTGGATGGCGGCGTGATCCTGCTCCTCTTCATCGAGAGCCTCATGCAGAAAGAGATCAGCCTGCC
>JBEKDG010000072.1:0-19590 GCA_050014475.1 Terriglobales bacterium
TGTTGTTCGCGTTTCTGATTCCGATCGCGAAGCGGCATCCCTCGAAGCTCGTCTCCAAATCGAGGACACCAAACATCTCCATATCATCCTTCGACACGGCGAACTCCTCACCGACGACGGAAGGCCCGACCGCGCGCGGCGCGCGGTCGGCCGGCGGAACCGCGGCGCAGCACTGCACCAGTTGCAGCCGACCCAAAGGACTGGATTTTTGTACCAGTTCCGGCACTGGTCGACGGCGCACTGTTTCGAGCGACACAGGAACAGCTACAGGAGAACCGGAGCCGGGCTCGCCTGGGACGGCGCAGACCTGGGTACCTCTTACAAGGGCTCATTTGCTGCGCAAGATGTGGCTACGCTTACTATGGCAAGACCACCCATCAAATCGGCTGTAGCTCAGTCTTCATCAGAGCCTTGCCGCTTCTCTGGGCTCAAAACGCTTCCGGCCATCGCTGCGCGCCGTGGTAGATGGCGAGGATCACGATGCGTTCTTTCTCGATGCTATAAGCGACGACAAAGGCGGTATTCGAAATGACCAACTCGCGGGTGCCGCGGACGCGGCCCGGTCTCCCTGACATGGGGAATGTAGCGAGCCGTTGAACGCTAGTGGCGATATGCATTGTGACCCGAGCGGCAACCTCCTCGCTGTTGGATAGAGTGATGTAGTCGTGTGCCTGATCCAGGTGCCGAGTCGCCTGTTCCGTCCATTCAATCATCGGCGCGCGCGCCCAGCCCTCTTGAGCCGATTTATGACCTCGTCGTGGCTGACAACGCGGCCTTTCCGCATATCTTCAAGTCCCTTGCGCACGAGTGCGTCCTGGTAGGCATGCATCTCGATGTAATTAGTGATGGCCTCATTGATGAGATAGCTGCGGGGGCGGTCCTGCGCCACGGCAAGCGAATCGAGCGCATCAATCTTTTCGGCGTCGGTACGGAAGCTGATGGTTTTTTCTGTGTTGCTCATAATGCGGGAACTATACCACGTCTTATTCTGTAATACAAGAAGCCTTCCGCGGTTTCCGCATCGATTCACACACTCGCCCAGCGAGTCGAGACAGAACGGAGGTTGCCAGGATCGTTTTCCGCATAGCGCCTGACATAGGCGCCTCAGTGCAGGATTCCATCTTTGTCACATTGTCGCGGGTGTGAACGCGACTGAGCTGACCAAGGTGACTTCCAGTGTCGGAATAGATCTGAGCTGGTCCGCCCCAACCGATGCAGAAAGACTTCCTCGTCTCCCGTTCCCAAAAATCCGACAGCTTCTGGCAACTCCAGGTCGAGCCAATTAGTGTTTTGGGACAACTTGGGACAAGACGGGTTTGCGGGAAGGCCGTAAATCACGGCCAGCCTGCGTATAGTGGGTGACGGGTTGTGAGATTCTGAAACCCTCTGAAACCCGCCTCTTGGTTTTTCATGCACTTACAATGCTTTAGATCGCTGCCTGTGCGCTGCCAGTCCTTCAGTTTACGTTTGCAGGCGGATTCGAATCCCACTCTCTTGGCCAGCTTTTCAACTGCTTAACGTGCACGCAAGTCAGTCACAAATCAGTTAGCCCGTGGAATGGCAAGACGCACACCCTGAGGACCCGGCAAAGGTGAAAGCGCAGGGCGCTAAGCGAAAATTTCGTTCACCTTCTCACGCACATGCTGGCTGCGCGAAGGCTTCAGGTAGCGCATCGTGCTCTCCATGTCGGAATGGCCGAGCCATTGTTGAACGGTGCGCAGATCGACTCCTGCCCACAGGCACCGGGTCGCGAAGGTAGCTCGGAGTTTGTGGAGCCAGAAGTTCTCTGGGTCGAGCTTCGCACGTTCGGCCACGGATTTCAGGCAGTCAAGAAAGTCGAGCTTCGGCTTGCAGCCAGCGGTCGGGAAGACCAGACCGCAATTCTTGTCAGCCTTCACCTTCCACGCCTTGAGGCTCTTCACGAGCTTCGCAGGGATCGGAATCTCGCGTTCCTTGTACGCCTTCGGTGTCCAGCCTCTGTCTGGCTTGTGGCTGACGCGAACGATGGATGCGGCGAGGTTAATGTCCGGCCACTCCGTGTTCATGACTTCCTGTTCACGCTCGCCCGTCATCAGGAAGAATTCATACCAGAGCCGCTCCACGGCATTGCACGCATCAAAGAATTGGTCGAGTTCTTCCTGCTCGTAAATCTCCGGTTCTTCTTCCGTGTAACGCGGCCAATCGTTCTTGCCCACCAAGCCGCGAATCCCCTGTGCCTTTAGGAACGTCATCATGATCTCGAACTTGTTGTACACGCTGCGCGGTGCTTGCTCCTTCTCGTCGCGCAGGAACGCTGAGAACTTGAGTAGATCTTTGCGGTTGATGTCTTCGAGGCAGGGCTTCGAGCAACACTCCTGAAAATAGCCCAGAGGGGTGCTGTAAGCTGCGTAGCTCCTCGGCTTCACCCTGAGCTGTGCTTCCTCTAGGTACTCGGTAGCGGTTGCCGGGAGCGATCTGCGGCTGTCCTTCGCATCCGTAGAAACCACAGCGACGCCACTGTTGACGGCGTTAAATTCTGCCTGTTTACGGTGCCTTTCACCGGCGTCAGCCGCGTTCTTGCCTACCGACCGGCGCACACGCTTCGTTCCTTCGCGCCACTCAAGATAGTACGCGCCCTCCGGGTGCCGCTCTTCTTTTCCATCGAGGAGGACGCAATCTGGCTTGACCCGGCCATTAGCGGCGAGGACGACAGGGCAGTAGCGAAGGCCGTTGTTGGTTCTTACTCTCTTGGTGAGGTTGACTTATCTGTTCACTTGGGCTATCTCTTTCGGTATCACATACGGTATCACTGTATCCCAAGTTGTACAAAACAAAAAGTATGGCGGAGAGGGTGGGATTTGAACCCACGATACCCGTTAAGGTATGTCCGCTTTCGAGGCGGATCGTTTCAACCACTCACGCACCTCTCCGAACAACAGTTGTCAGTGGCCAGTAAAAGCTCTTAACCCGATTGCCAGTTGCTGGTTCTTAGCTGCTCGTCGCAAACAGCCAACGACTAACGGCGCTTTCTGAAAAATTCTTGCACCATCTCCGCCGAACGTCCGGCCAGCACCCCGCCCCGGATGTCCATCTGATGATTCAGACTGGGGTGATTCACCACCTGCAGAATCGAATGGATGGCGCCTGCCTTCGGGTCATCGGCGCCGTACACCAGACGGCGGACGCGGGCATGAACGGCCGCTCCAGCGCACATGGCGCACGGCTCAATTGTAGCAAACAGTGCGCAGTCGAGGAGCCGGTGGTTACCGACGTTTCGTCCCGCCTCGCGCAGCGCCACGATTTCAGCATGAGCGGTGGGATCGCAGTCGGTGAGGTTGCGATTCCATCCTCGTCCCACCACGCGCGCTGCGCACACCACCACCGCTCCCACCGGTACTTCGCCCGCCTCCAATGCGCGCTGGGCGCAGCGCAGGGCTTCCTCCATCCAAAGTTCGTCAGAAGAGAGCTCGTCGGAGGAAAGTTTGTCAGCGGAGAGCAGTTGTTCGTCACCAGTGGCGAGTTGCCATAAAGCAAGTTCTCAGTTCTCGGTTCCCAGTGCTCAGATAAGAGTCTGGACCTACAGACTGACCAGTCCATTCTAGCGGGTGAATGGTTACCCTTGGTGTGGGAAGTTCCGTTCCCATTGGACTGTCCGCGATTCTGCTGCGCAGAGCGGAGCCAGGCAAACAAACACGTAGCGTCGTAACCACGATCGAGGCAGCGCTGAGAGTACCGCTAAAGTTTTTTCGGTGCTGCTCCGTCTCCAGTGTGCTGTTCCCCGTCTTCTGTGATTCATCTCACACCGGCCTATATCCCGTCAGTATGTTATCCTGAGCGGGTTATGGCAGCCACCGACATCTTGCGGAAGGTGTTTTTGGTGGACCTGATCCAGGGACTTGGCGTGACGTTCCGATATCAGGATCCCAAGGAAATCTATACTGAGCAGTATCCGCTGGAGCGGCCGCAGGTAGCCGAGCGTTACCGAGGCGCGCCGCGGCTGAACGTCAACCCAGACACGGACGAGACTCTCTGCATTTCCTGTGACCTGTGCGCTCTGGCTTGTCCGGAAAACCTGATCGTGGTCACCAGCGAGCGCAATGAAAAGACGCGCCGCAAGGAGCTCACCAACTTTACCTACGACCTGAGCCGCTGCATGTTCTGCGGCCTGTGCGAAGATGCTTGTCCTACCGATGCGCTCGAACTCACCCAGGATTTCGAGCTCGCCAACTACACCCGCGAAGGCATGATCTGGGACCGCGAGACGCTCGAGAAGGGTCCGCAGCCCACCGTGTACAGAAAGTAGCAGCTCCTCCCCGAAGTGCGGCTGATTTCCAGCTTCGTCCCCCTCCGCGGCGAAGCCGGGGTGTGCTCCTCGACCGATCGGCGGGATGACAGCTTCGTAAATCCGGTTTTAAGTTCGTCCTTTCCATAAGCGTCGTTTCCAGTGCTTTCCCAAGTACGTCTATACGGACATGGCCGGATAGAAGGTCCCCACCTGTTCTCTTGCGAGAGATGTGTTGTCTTTAGGGTCTCAAGCCCGTATGGGCGGTGCCGATAGCTATGTCCATGTAGGGATCATGTAGAGACGTGCGCGGCGCAACGCGATCCGCTAGCGTTCACCGAACATTTCGGTGAAAGGGTATGGGTGAGGTTTGAGGATGGCTGCGGTTCCGCTTTCAAGTTCACTTTGCCTACCGGTCGTCACGATGAGAAGGGGGGAGCCCGGGCGATGAAACAATTGCCTCAGGTCCTTCTCGTGGATGACAACCCGGCCGACGTTGGTCTTGCGCGGGAGGCGTTGGCCGGGGGCAGGCATCAAAGCTGCATCAGCAATGTACCGGATGGCGAGGAGGCCATGGCATTTCTGCATCGCACAGGCCAGTATGCGAATGCGGTTCGTCCCGACTTGCTGATCCTGGATCTGAATCTGCCGAAGAAAGACGGCAGAGCGGTGTTGGCGGAGGTCAAAGCCGACACGGATCTGCGCACCATCCCGGTCGTGGTGTTCAGTACCTCACGCTCGATGTTGGATATAGCGCGCAGTTACGGGCTGGGCGCCAACTGCTATGTCAGCAAGCCCGGAAATCTAAATGACTATTTTTTGGCGGTGCAATCGATTGAAGAATTCTGGTTCGGCTCCGCGAGCCTGCCACGAGAGGAAAAATAAAAATAATGGAACACGAACCTGCGCATGTTTTGCTGATTGAGGACAACCCCGGAGACGCGGACTTGGTGCGCCTGCGCCTTGTGGAAAGTAAGTCCGAGGTCCATGTCAACTGTGTCCCCCGGCTCTCCGACGCTCTCGCTTGTCTAGACGCGGAAACACCCTCGCTGGTACTGCTCGACCTGAACCTTCCCGACAGCCACGGCGCAGAAACCTTTCGCCGGGTCATGCAGAAGGCGCCGAACGTGCCGGTGGTGATCCTTTCGGGTCAGGATGATGAGGCGCTGGCGATCAAAGCTGTCCACCAGGGCGTTCAGGATTACCTGGTCAAAGGCGACATCACCAGCAAACAACTGGAGCGTGCCATCCGCTATGCGGTGGAACGGCAGGGACTGCTGCGCGCTCTGGATATCACCCGCAAGCGGCAACTTGAATTCAAGAACCAGTTTCTGTCCCACGTTTCGCACGAATTGCGTACACCGCTGACCTGCATTCACCAGTACGTCACGCTCCTTTTGGACGGGTTGGCTGGTCCCCTGGCGCCGGACCAAACTGACCACCTGAAGACCGTCCTCAAGAGTGTGAATCAGTTGCACGCCATGATCCGCGACCTGCTCGAAGCCACCCGTGCGGATAGCGGCAAGCTGCGCATCGAACCGCGCTGCATCGATATCGGCGAACTGATTCAGCAGGCGGTTGCGATGATGCGGCCCAGCGCCGCTGAAAAACACGTCGGCCTCGAAGTTGGGTTGGACCAGACAATCCCCCTCGTCTATGCGGATCCCGACCGCACTCTCGAAGTCCTCGCCAACCTTATCGACAACGGAATCAAGTTCACCCCACCCGATGGGTCGGTGATCGTGAAAGCCTCGATGGTGGAGACCGATCCGACCGCCGTCTATCTCTCGGTCAGCGACAGCGGCCGTGGCATCCCTCAAGAGTCGCTTCCGCAGGTTTTTGAACGTCTCTACCAGGACCCCAACGCGGTGGACGGTAACCGGACCGGCCTCGGTCTGGGGCTCTACATTGCCAAAGAAATCGTCACTCTCCACGGCGGGAGGATGTGGGTCGCAAGCCAACCCGGAAGCGGCAGCACGTTCTCATTCACCTTGCCGCTCTATTCCTTGGCCAAGCTATTGCTTCCGGCGATCACTCACCAGGGACGTTTGCGTGATTCCATTGTGCTGGTCCGCGTGGAACTGACTCCGCGGTGCGCATCCCTGCGCGGAAGCTGGAAAGAAACCTGCCAACGGTGTCTGGAGCGCCTGCGCCGGTGCATCTACGTGGATCGGGACCTGGTTCTTCCACCCATGGAAACCATCGGCGCCGTCGAAACGTTTTTCGTGGTCGCCTCCACCGACATGGAAGGGGTCAGCATCATGATGGACCGCATCCGCGACCAAGTGGGTGCGCTGCCTCAGTTGAAGACCAGCGGCACTTTGCGCGTGACCGCCGAGAAAATTCCTGGCCCGCCCGCCGCCGACCCGAGAACCTTGGAACAACAGATCTGGGGGGTTGCCGATTATGTCACCGAAATTATTCAGCAAGGTCTTTGGAGCAAACATAACTTCGTCGAAAAGGAGAACCACAAAAATGCGCACTGAGAGTAACAGCGAGGGGCAGCCCATGAATCGAGCGAAGATTATGGTCGTGGATGACGATCCCGATCTCAGACAGGCCCTGAGTTTGCGTCTACGGGCCAATAACTTCGATACCGTGAATGTTTGCGACGGTTATTCAGCCATCGCTATGGCGCAGAAGGAGCACCCCCACTTGATCATCCTCGATCTCGGGCTGCCGGCGGGCGACGGATTTACCGTGCTGAAAAACCTGCAACAGTATCCGGCGCTTTCGGACATCCCGGTGATCGTGCTTACGGCTCGCGATCCCGAGGCCAATGAAAAACGTACCCTCGAATCGGGCGCCATCGCCTTTTTCCAGAAGCCGGCCGACAACGAGGAGTTGCTGGGAGTAATTCGCGCCAGCCTACAGGCTGGACGGGGCTGGGGCGGAGGCTTGCCATCGTAGCGGTCCTGATTCTGGGTGGTCCCGGTCACGGAAGGAGAGCGATATGTATGTCGACAGCCGGGGGACGTTGGCCCGTTCCCGGGAGTACCAGGTCCGCCGGCGGGAACCGCGCTATGTTTACAGCACCCCAGTCACGCTGCAGCGCTTCTTGCGTTTCGGACCGTTCGTCACTCGCGGTATGTGCCTCGATATCAGTATGCGAGGAATGTCGGCGCTGGTCTGTGGCGCGCCGCGGGTGGGCGAAACAGTTGTGATTGAGCTGCCATTGCCAGACGCTCCGGTCGAGATGCTGGCGACTGTCCGCCACAGCAGTGATGCCAAGTCTGGATTTGAGTTCTACCCTTTGTCTCCGATTGCCCACCAGGGAATTCAGGACTGGATACAGGAACTGCGCAAGCACGAAGAAAAGCTGTTCCCTTATCCTTACGCCGGTGCGGCCAAGGTTGGCAGCGGCTAAAAAAGCGAGGGATGGACTGCAGATCGCTCACTCCGGCAGCAGCGGCAGTCCCTGAATATTCCAGGAAATGTGGTGGACGGCGCTGTTGGTGGCGAGGATGGCCGACTTGCCGGGCGCGAACGCCAGTCCGACCAAGCCCTGGCCGGAGACTTCGAGGTTGGCCTTGCCTTGGGGAGTAATTTTCACGATGCCGCGTTTTCCAGCGAGAGAGGCGGCGACATAGACATTGCCCTCGACATCAAGAGCCAGGCCCTGCGGACGTCCCAGACCGCGGTAGAACACGGACACGGTTCCGTGTGGGTCGACTTTGTAGACGCAGTCAAAGCTGGAAGTGCTGGGGCTGGTGACGAACATATCGCCGTGAGGACCGAAGGCGATGTGATAGGCGGAAACGCTCGGCTCCAGCGTCGCAAACACAAAAATCTGCCGGTCGCGTGCGATCTTGAAAATGGTTCCGCTGCGGTCGCCGACGTAGAGATTCTCCGCGGCATCGAAGGCAATCCCGGTCGCGATCCCCATGCCTTCGGCGTAGGTCGACACGGTGCCGTTCGGTGCCACTTGGTACACGGCCTCGTCATGCCGCGAAGAAACGTACATCTGGCCTTCGCGGTCGAAGGCAATCGCAGTGGCGTTCATCATGTCGCTGAGAAACGGCTTAACGTTGTAGTTCGTGTCGATCTTGAAAATCGACACCGGAACTTTTTGCCCGCGCGATCCGGAGAATGTCACATAGAGGTTGCCTTCGCGGTCGAGCGCGGGATTGGTTACCGGATGAAGGTTGTCGGCAACAGGGACCGCAACCTTAATGGAATGGGCATTGCTGACGTGCCCGTTGGTGCCCACTACGACCGGCCCTGAAGCCGCTCCCTCGGGCACTCGGGCCACCAGGAAATCGTCGGAACTGATTAACACGGCGCCTTCGATCTCGCCGAAGTGTACGCTCGGGCGACGCAACTCGGGTGGACGCAGCCCCTTTCCAATGATACGAACCTCGCCTCCGGGCAAAGCGAAACTGGGCGCGACCGCTTCGATGTGCGGCTTGCCGTTGACGTTCTTTTTTCCCAGCAGGCGGTCAGAGATGCTCATGAATTTGTTCCGGCGGGAACCTGCGCTACTTGGTTAGAAGTCCAAAGTGCAACAAGAGATGCATGACGGCGAGCGCATAGAGTCCCGCTCCCAGGTCGTCTACCACAATGCCGGTGCCCTCGGGCAGTCCCTCCAGTCGCCGAATCGGAAACGGCTTCAAAATATCGAAGACACGGAAGAGTATAAGGCCCGCGAGAAAGGTTTTCCAATCCAGCGGGACGCCTATGAGTGTAACCAGTTGCCCCGCAACTTCATCAATGACGACGAATTGCGGATCCTTCAAGCCGGAGGCGCGTGCGACTAGCGTGGCGGCGGGAATTCCGATGAGGGTCACAGCCCCGGCTGCGATGATCGTCGCCCAGGCGCGGCTCGCGACCGGGATCCGCGAAATTACCAATGCCCACACGATAACCGTGGCTAACGATCCCCATGTGCCGGGACCGGGTTTGAGGCGTCCCGCGCCGAAGAAAGTTGCGACCACTGTGGCCCACAGCGGAGCACCGGGGGCACTGGCAACTTCGGGCGGGTGATTCATCACTCTCTGTCCTGGTCGTCGAGGCTGTCTTCTCGGATCGCTTCGTCGGCATCGGTAACCGGCGACGAAATCACATACGCGCCGCTGGCCCACTTACCGAGATCGATCAGGCGGCAGCGCTCGCTGCAAAAAGGGAAGTCCGCGTCGGCGGCCTTTGTCGGCTTCTTGCAGATCGGGCAACGGAGCTTGATGGGGCGTTTGCGCGGCATAAGGGGATTGCTGAGGTTCGGGTTGCCGGCTTCGGACACCGTGGAAGAGCGGCCCTTCAGGGCCGCGTCAGTCCCGCGAAATCGACGGGCTTTAGCCCCGGTGGTCGTTCTTCCTCCGCAGCTTATGAAGCCAATGCTAATTCATGATTCCTAAATCCAGCACCCAAAAAGGCTGGGTAAGAATTCAATCTGTCGCGGGACACGACCACCGGGGCTAAAGCCCGCGCTGAATCTTGCGCGACTACGCGGCCCTGAAGGGCCGCTCTTCCACGTGATGCCCACATTCATGTGCATGTTCCGATACGAATATCGTTTGCCAAAACAACCGCATAGCCCCGGCCTCAAACGATTTCCGCCACCAAGTCGTAATCGTGAGCCGCCGTGATGCGGCAGCGATAAAACTCTCCCTCTTTCGGCTCGTTCCCTTCGGGATAATCGTTCACGAAGACTTTGCCGTCAATCTCCGGCGCGTGCATCGCCGTGCGGCCTTCGAGCAGCAGGTCGGACTCGGTCGAAGTGCCTTCCAGCAGCAGATCGAATTCGCGTCCGATCAGCGATTTCTTTTTTGCCCGGCTGATCTTCTTCTGGATCGACATCAGCGACTTGCGGCGGCCCTCGATCTCTCGCGTGGAAAGTTTCTTATCCCGATCGAAGGCGCCCGCGCCTTCCTGGTCCGAGTAGCCGAAGGCGCCCATCCAGTCGAACCCAGCTTCTTTCACGAAGCCGCAAAGCTCCTCGAATTCTTTTTCGGTTTCGCCCGGGAAGCCCACAATGAACGAAGTCCGCAAAGTGACGCCGGGAATTACACGACGCATCTTCTCGAGTGAGCGCAAGAACAGGTCGGCGCCGCCCCCGCGCTTCATGCGCTTCAGAACCGTCGGCGAAGCGTGCTGCAGGGGAACATCAATGTACGAACAAATGTTGTCGTGGGCGGCAATCGTCGCCAACAGTCGCCCCGTGATCTTATTGGGATAAGCGTAGAGGAAGCGAATCCACAGCAGGCCTTCCACAGCGGCGAGCTTTTCCAGCAGCACGGCGAGGCCGTCTTTCAGTCCAAGGTCCTCGCCGAAGCAGGTGGTGTCCTGCCCGATGAGAGTGATTTCGCGCACGCCGGATTGCGCCAGCCGCTCAGCTTCCGCGATGACGGATTCGAAACGCCGCGAGCGGAACTGTCCCCGAAGCTGGGGAATGATGCAGAAGGTGCAGGGATGATCGCAGCCCTCGGCGATCTTGATATAAGCCGAATATCCAGGCGTGGTTAGCACGCGAGGCGTGTGGTCGTCGTAAAGGTAGTTGGGCAGGTCGGCGACCGCTCCGTCCCAGGAATCGCGCGCGAAGCGCCCCTGTCCGCGGCGATGATCGCCCTCGGGCCGCGAGGTCAGGATATTGAAAGGAGACGACGTACGCGGCGTTTCCGCCACTCCGGCAGCGGCCAGGATTTTCTCCAATTCGCCGGTACCGACGACCGCGTCCACTTCAGGAATGTTCTTTCGTATTTCATCGTGAAAACGCTCGACTAGGCAACCGGCAACCACCAGCCGCTTCGCCTTGCCGCCCGTCTTTGTCTTAGTTTTGTGGCGGGCCATTTCGAGGATCGTATCGATGGATTCCTGTTGCGCGCTGCCGATGAATGAGCAGGTATTCACCACGATGACGTCGGCATCCTCCGCGTCGGGAGTAAGCGCGGCGCCAGCCTGGGCCAGCATGCCCATCATCACCTCGCTATCGACGAGGTTCTTGGGGCAGCCGAGGCTTACAAAACCTACCTTGGCCGGGGCAGTCGGCCCCGAACTCGCGGATATGCTTTTCTTTACGGGCACGGCGAAACGATCAGCAGGAAACAGATCTACACAATTCTAGCATCCGGCATTGCCCTGTCCGCGGACGCCGGACGCCGGAACCAGAGCACCAAGGAGGGTACCTCATGTTTTCCGCCGATCTGGGCGGCCCGTGCTAGTCTTATTGAAACAAAAACTACATCCCTCAATACTCCGGAGGAGAGATGTCGGCTAAACGCCTCTCAGTTCTAGTTGTGCCAGTTCTATTTCTTGTTTCCAACGCTTTGGCGCAAGTAAATGACTTTTCCATCACGGCGGGGCGAGCTTTCGTCAGCACCCGGACGGTCCCGAGTACGGGGTTGCCCATTCACTTTGGCGGCGAGGAAATGGTCGAGTTCAATTACGGGCGCCTGCTCAAGAGTCATACGATTTTCGGACTGTATGCGGAATTGCCCGTAGCGATCTATCCGCGGATGGATGTGAACTACCACCTCGGAACGACTCCCAAGGACATCGGGGCGCTGTTTGTGACTCCATCCGTGCGTCTGAACATTTTTTCCGGCGACTCAGTTACCCCGTGGGTTAGCGTCGGTGGCGGGTACGGTCGCTTCCGGGAAGCCCCGGTTACACTTTACGAAAATCCGAACCCTGGGCCAACCGGCACCAATACCGGCGTAGTCCAGTTCGGAGCTGGATTGGATGCATGGCTATGGCATCGGTGGGGCGCGCGGTTCGAAGCGCGCGATTTCTACTCCGGAGTTCCCGCCCTGAACGTCACTACCGGGAACAGCCGTCAACACAACTACTACGTGGGTGCCGGCGTCGTCCACCGCTTCTAGTGTGCTGTCCCGTAAATTCGCGACATAAGTATGGGTTGTCATCCTGATCGAAGCGAAGGACCTGCTGTCTCTCGCACTGACAAGAAAGCAGGTCCTTCGCTTCGCTCAGAATGACAGTGTGGATTTATGCCACAAACTTGCGGGACACCACGCTAGCTGGCGGCTGCGTGGTTTGGCGCTTCTGTGGAATTCTTTGTTTCCGCGACAGTGATGTCCTGGAAAAGCTCGGGCAGGCTTTGGGCGTCGTCCACCGATTTGCCGAAACGTGCAGACTCGTAAGCGCGCGTAAACCTGGCGACCTTCTTTTGCAGTGCCGCTTCCTGAATGGCCGCGACGAAATCCAGCGGCGTTTGCGACGGCGACTTGCGCCAGCCCAGCCGTACCATGCGGCCCACCATCCGGTCATACCAAAGTGCAGCGGATTCGCGCGGGGCACGCTCCGGATGCGCCCGCAGACTTCGTTCACGCAGCCCTCTGGTCAGACGCCGCAGATTCACCAGCGTAATCAGGACCGCGGTAAACGCGATGAACCCTCCCAACCATCGCACCGGAAAATTTGTGAAGTGATCGTGCGCGCGCCGTGCCGACCTCAGCATGGCTCGATGTTGTCGCGCAATCCAGCGGCGAGCCTCGTCAAAGAAATGCCGGCTGCTATAAGCCGCATCCTTCCCCAAAGTGCGCTGGTGGCTGACATCGTAGTTGATAATCCATTCGCGCCAAAAAGATGCAGCCGCATCCACATAGAGCTGCATCCTCGACCAACCGGTCCGCGTCGGCAGGCTTCCCGCCGGAGTCGGATCAAAACTGATCCAGCCGGATCCGGGGAAGTAAGCCTCAACCCACGAATGGGCGTCACTGGCTCGCACCACATACTGGCCGGTGAGGTCATTGAATTCACCCCCGCGGAACCCCGTCACAATTCGCGACGGGATGCGCAAAGAGCGCAGCATCACCGCCATCGAACTGGCGAAATACTCGCAGTGACCGTGCTTCCTCTCGAACAGGAAATTAGCCAGTGGATCCCGCGGCAGACTGCGGGGCAGTTCCAGCGTGTATCCGAAGTGCGTTGATAGATACCGCTCCACCGCGACTGCCTTGTCATAGTTACTGGGAGCCGCCGCGGTGATTTCCTCCGCCAACTTCGAAATGCGAACATCGAGCGGCGGAAGTTTCAGGTACTCGTCCATATCCCCGGGCGCGGTGTTCACCGCCAGCCGAAGCTCGTCGCTGTCGATCTCAGCCAATTGCGACTCGGCTTCGTACCGATTGATCGGGTGTTCGGTATCGAGGTCGTACACAGCTCCCCCGGCGTCCGTACTCACCTGCCGGAAATTTCCCGTAAGACTCTGCGGCCGCTCAGCCAGAAAAAAAACGTTGGTTCCAATCGGCTCCATCAGGACGCGATAACGAATGGACCGGCTCGCGACCACCGATGCGCCACGCGGGTCCACCAAAGGCGCCAGACGATAGCTTCCATCTCCCGCCGGTCGCACCTGGGTTTGCTCATACGAATTCGTCCAGACTCTGCCGTCAAAATTGTTCAGCGCAACCCCACGCCACTTCAAGTCGTAACCGCCTTGCAGATCGTTCTGGATCTCGATGTGCATCACGACAGCACTGGACTGCTGAATTTGTCCGATGCGGCCCAGTTGCACGCGATCCGTGAAGCCAGTGGAGACATCGCTGGTCGGAGTGTAAGCGCTCAGGTAGCGTGACGAAACGCGGGGAAGAAGGAAGAAGATCAGAAAACTGCCGGCCAGGATCATCAGCATGAGCGCCGGAGCGATTGCCAGCAACCCATAGGCCATGCGCCGGCTGGGCGCGGCAACGCGCGGATCTTGTGCATGGGCTTGCTCGGCGCCGACCGAGTGCCGCATCTCCATCAGCACAAACGTGATGACTGCAACCAGCAGGAAGCCCGCAAAAGAAAGCAGGAACATACTGCCGACAGTGAGCACAGCGGCCGCCAACACCATCAGAAACGAAAGTGCCGCGAGCATGTAGTGGTCGCGCGTCCGCTGCAACGAGAATAGCCGGACGACGATTAAGAAGAGCACAAGGTGAACGCTTGCTGCCAGAAAGCTGCGCGAAACAAAGAAGTAGTCGGCGAAGTAAACGAAGACGTAAATCAGCGTCAGGAAAGTGGTCCAGCGTTCCGGGATAACAAACTCGCGCCGCGTCAGAAGCTGGTATCCGCGGAGCGCCAGCGCCAGCCCCACCCCAACCACCGCCGGCAGATCCAGCCCTCCGGTCGAAGCCAGAGCGCCGAAGCCACTGAGCACGAGCATATAAAGCGCCAAATTAAAGTAGCGCTCGATGGCTTTGGCCATGGTGATCCCGCCCGGGTTGATGGAGGCTTCCGTCACGAGAAGCTTCTATTCTTGGCGAAACCGGCGCGGAAGGAAAGTGTCCGCGGTAACAAGATGATCCTGGGGCCATGATCGTCGGCTGGAGTAGCGCAGTTGTACCGGCTACCTGGGAGTACTACGGGCCACCAGCGACTCAGTTTGTCGGGCGTTGCGATGCCTCGTTATGGGGTCCGGAAGGTCGAAGCCGGGACGATTCAGGCGAATGCGCCGCGAAAAATCCGGCGCGTCATTGACAGTGTGGGCGACGGGATTAATGCACGCTCGCTTCATCAGCTCCGGGAAAGGCAGATTGCCAGCGATGTTTCCATGACGGTAGAGGATCTCCGGGCCTCGGCCATTCAGAAGAATCCACCAGTCATGAAGCGAGCTTCCGGCGGGAAGCTGACCGGTGGCGGCCATCTGCGTAAAGATGTTGGTCGTGCAATTGTCGCTGGCAGCGTTGAACCACTTTGGGTGCTCGCGCAGTTTGTTCGCCTGGCGCACGTATTGCAGAAAGAGCAGGCGTGACCACTGCGGACCTGCGGTGGTGTGGAAGAGGTAAACATCCTCACCAGAGCGGTAATTGGAGCGGAGGCGGACGAGATCGCGTTCATCCGCCAACACGTACAGAAGTTCGTATTGCCGAAAAAATCCGCGAATGGCGGAGTAGCCCTGGCCGACTTGATAACGCATTTCAATCGAGGCAGCCACGTAGTCATTGTCGCCAAACTGGAAGCTGACGATCGGATGCGCGATCCAGGGTGAACCCCAGTAAGTAACGAACAAGTCGATGCCCCGAAGTTGAGTAAGGAAGACAGTCTTTGTGAGCCACTCGCATGTGTAATCGCCTTCGGAACGATAGTTGCAGTTGCGGAAATTATGGATGGTGACGCGGTCACCATCGATTTCCGCCCACGGGGTTTGAGAATCGTCGGGCCGCCATGGGCGATTGTTGGATGGCTTGAGCGAGAGCCAGCAGGTCAACACGATGAGAAAGCCAGCGAGGCAGGCCGCCATTTTAAGCAAACGCGGTTTTGCCACGTATGCCATCGCTGCGATGACAGCCAGATAAAGGATAGGAGTCAAGAGAGGCAGGCGCGAGAACGAAAGATCGAAGTACAGGGCGGCTGTGGCCCAGAGTGTCATACCAGCAAGCAACAACCAGGCGAGGCTGGCGCCAAGCCAACGAAAACAGCGGTTCCTCCAGGAAGCATGGTTGCCGGGCTTCATCACTGCGCCGACATGGTAGTCGTTCGCTCGGATTTAGTCACGGAAACAAGTGTGCGGGAGCGTCCCTGCTGCCGTCGCTTCTTCCTGCCTCGTGATCTGATTTCTTTCTTCTGCAATTTGGTTTTGTGTTTACAATACCTGCCCATGGATTACCTTCTGAAAACTGAGCCGACCGTGTATTCCTTCACGGACCTTGAGCGGGAAAAGACGACGATCTGGGATGGGGTGACGAATCCAGCGGCGGTGAAGCACTTGCGCGGGATGAAGCCGGGGGAGCGGTTGCTGATTTACCACACCGGGGACGAGAAGAGCGCGGTGGGGACGGCGTCGGTGGTGGCGGTGGATGCGAGCAATCCCAAGAATCCCCGGGTGAAGATCAAAGTTGGGAAGCCGATCGCGAAGGCGAAGACGCTGGCGGAAATCAAGGCGCGAGCGGCTTTTGCGGAGTCTCCACTGGTGCGGCAGGGACGATTGAGCGTGGTGCCGCTGACGGCCGCGCAGTACGCGTGGCTGGTGGGGAAGTAAGAGGGATTGCAGAAGTGCGCTTTCGCGGACAGAGCCTGCCCTGAGCGAAGTCGAAGGGAGTGTTCGCGCCACATGAGTCAGCCCCGCACTAACCGCTCGCCGCAATCGGATTCTGGGCAGGCGTAGGTCACATGGTTGTGCTGGCGGTCGAGGCTGATGATGAACATGGGGCGTCCGTGGCGGTCGCACGTGGGCTGGTTGGGGGTGAGGACTGGTGCGTCTCCGCGCTTGGGCGTGGTGTAGCCGATGCGCTCGCCGAAGCAGCGGTGGCAAAACTTGTCGGTGCAGCGGAAAAATTCGATGGAATAGTCGGCGTTGTAGGGAGCTAGTACGGGCTCCATGGTGCGGTAGTGCAGGTCGCAAAGGGGCAGAATGTCCGTCCGCATGCGAAGCGAGTTTAGCACTTTGAAGGGGGCGGAACGGAGTAGGACAAGCATTCCCCCCTGACAGATTGTGCAGCCTGGCGTTACGGGGAGCCTCTGGATTGCGCTAGCCGACATACCGCAGGGCGTCGACGATGCCGAGCCCCGTCTCCACACGAGCAAAAAATAGCTGTACGGCGCCGCAGTGCGAGTTTTGCGTGTACACAAAGCCAATTGCGTTCAGGAAAGAACCTTGCGCAGCTCGCGACGCAGGATCTTACCCGACGGTGTCCTTGGGACGACTTCCACAAAGTGAACCTCGCGGGGCTGCTTGTGGTGGGCGAGGCGGTCGGCAACGAAGTCGCGGAGTTGTTTGGCAAGCGCGTCGTCGGGCGTAAAACCTTCACGGAGGACGACGAAGGCGCAGGGGATTTCTCCGGCAGCGACGTCGGGTTTAGCGACTACGCCGCAGTCGCGGACGGCGGGATGTTCGAGCAGGAGCGATTCGACTTCGGCGGGGGCGACGGGGAATCCTTTGTACTTGATCATTTCCTTGCTGCGGTCGAGAACGTAGTAGAAGCCGTCGGCGTCCGAGCGCACAATGTCGCCGGAGAAGTACCAGCCATCGCGAAGAACGGCAGTGGTGGCTTGCGGTTCCTTCCAGTATCCAAGCATGATCTGCGGGCCGCGCATGACGAGTTCGCCGGGCTCGCCCGGGGCGACCTCGTTCCCGTTCAGATCCAGAATGCGGCACTCGGTGAGGGCCAGCGGCTGACCGATCGAGGCGGGGCGGTACATTTCAGGCGGAGCGATGTAGCCGACGTGGGTGACGGGCGAAGCTTCGGTCATGCCGTATCCCTGGGCGACGATGATGCCGGTGAGGTCGTACAGGCGGCGGGCGAGTTCGGGAGCGAGCGGCGCGGCGCCGGACTTGATCCAGCGGACTTTGTGATTCTTTGGGAAGACGCCGGCTTCGGCGGCCTGGCAGAGCGCATTGATGGCTGGCGGGACTACGGGCATCATGGTGACGCCTTCCTGAGTCAGAAGCGCGCACAGCTTTTGCACGTCGAAGCGCGGCATCAGAACCAGCGTGGAACCGAGTGTCAGGGAAAGAGTCAGCGCCACAGTGAGTCCGTAGATGTGGTAGAGGGGCAGGAAGCAAAGCATCACGTCATCGGGTGTGAGAATCGCGGCATTCGGGCCCAGGATCTGATAGACATTCGCGACCAGGTTGTAGTGCGAGAGCATGACGCCCTTGGGCAGTCCGGTGGTGCCGCTGGAGTAGGGCAGGGCGGCGATAGTTTCTTGCGAAGTTTGTTGCGAGTTCTGCAGAGCTTCCGGGAATTTGGCGGACGTCGGCCGCAGCAGACTCGCGAAGTCTTCGCAGCCTGCGCGCTCGCTGTGCGTGGTGAAGCCGCGCGTGGTGAAGACGCGACGCAGTGCGGGAAGTCCCGCGAGGTTCACGTTTTCCAGTAGCGGAGCGTCGGTGATGAGGAAATCGGCGCCGGAGTTTCCCAGCTGATAGCGGATTTCGCGCTCGCGGTAGGAGGGATTGAGGAGTGTGGGGATGCCTCCGGCCAGCGTGGCTGCGTGATAGGTGATGGCGAATTCCCAGGAGTTGGGGAGGAAGATGGCAACCACTTCTCCGGGAGCGAGTCCGGCGGAGATGAGGCCACGGGCAAGGGATTCGACGAGGCTGCCATATTCGGCGAAAGTGAAACGGCGATCGCAGGAAGTGTCAATCAGGGCTGTCTTGCCGGGATTCTTTTGGCAGCCCTGGAGGACAACGTCGTGGACGAAGCGGCCGGTGGGATCGGCGTAAAGCTGCGTGCGAAGCATCGGGGTGATTGTATCGGAAGCGAGTCGATCGTACAGGTGGCGGGGAACTGCTGGATTATGCTCGTCCCGGTTTTCAACGGTGACGAATGTCACTGTCAATGGAACATGAGACGTCTTATCCTAATCGGTTTATCGAAGTGTCCAAAATGCTCAAGATAACGAGAATCAGCTTCGGTGGGACAGCCGCGATCGTGACTAGCATGGCTCTCATGGCCGGTCTGGAAGCGGCGAATGCCGCCAAGGCCGCGGAAGTGAGCGCGCTTCTGATTGCGGCCGTCGCCGACAACCTTACCGACTCGTTGAGCGTTCACCTGTACCAGGAATCCGAAGGGCTAGAGCGGCGGGAAGCCTTTGTGGGAACACTCGCCAATTTCGCAACCAGGCTAGTCGTGTGTCTCAGCTTCGTGCTGATGGTGCTGCTGTTCGATAGGCACACTGCCGCGGTAGGCGGAATCGTATGGGGACTGTCTCTGCTTAGCGCGCTGAGCTACATACTCGCCCGGCAGAGAAACGTCAGTGCGCTTTCCGAAGTAGTGAAGCATGTCGCGGTTGCCGTGGCGATCATCTTCGTCAGCAAAAGCATTGGACAATGGGTCACAGCGTATAAGCTTTGATTCTGGAGTTGGCGCGAGGGTGCTCACAGCCCGATCCCCTTTTAGCGGCTTCAGATCGCTCTTGACTGTAGTGTGAACGGCGCTTCCCCTTTGACAGTCGAGCCTCTTCCTCCGGTCGCGCCCGGCAGAGCGTTCCGTTCTTCCTGTCTCAGATAGGCTGAGGGCGGACAACCCGGTCAAGCGCTCAGTTTGCGCAGGAATTCCTGCTCGTCCATGCGGTACTTAAAGGCTTTGCGGCCGTTGATGAAGACTACCGGGACCTCGTCGTTATAGAGGCGTCGGATTTCGGCGTCGGAGTCCACGTCGATTTCACGCCAGGTGAAGCCGCCCCGCTTGTGGAGCTTGACGATGCTCTCTTTGACGATCTCGCAGAGATGACATCCCTTGCGGGAATAAACGATGACTTCGCGAGGCTTCGTCATGCGAGGCAGTGTATCAGTTTGGGTGCAGGCTTTCCAATACACGGAGTGCCAGATGTAGCTGCTCCAAGATAATGTCACCCTTTAACTGCAACGAGACTTTGTCACCCTGTAAGGATGGTGACGATGAGTCAGAAAGAGTTCCAACGGGTGAAAGTGATTGAGAATGCAGCGGGCG
>JBEKDG010000073.1:0-18388 GCA_050014475.1 Terriglobales bacterium
AGCGACAAAACCAATCACCCCTCTAAGAATGAGGTGGGGCTGGATGCAAGTCACCACATCCACGTCTCCCCGGAGGGGAGGGGGAAGTATTTTTTTCTTGACATCCTCTTTCATAGGATGAGCGTAATCGGGATTTATCGACAACCATCCTTTTCAGACAGTGCCAACTCCACGGCTTTCATTGACTTGCCGGTTTCAGCTACGTAGAATTTGCCCCTAATGATCGGGCAGACCATCTCGCGCTACCGCATCGTCGAAAGGCTCGGGGGCGGCGGTATGGGCGTCGTTTACAAGGCCGAGGAACCAAACGGAGGGCATATGGGGATTCACGTTCATCTTGCGGCGTTGCTACTTCTGGCGACCTTGCCTCTATCTGCTGAGACCAGACCTGCGTCTACCCCGAACGCGAACAATGTCCAAACGCCCGCCCAGACTCTTATCGGGCAAGGGTGGGGCATCGATCACGTCGGTATTGGAGTTCGTGACCTCGCCCAAACCCAACACGACTACGAACAGCTTGGTTTCAAGGTCAGCAAGGGAGGCCACTTTCCCGGAGGCCTTTCCAATTGCAGCGTCAGTCTCCAAAATAACAGCTATCTGGAACTGCTCTCGGTCAGCGGAGGCACGCCTATCGCACACAGCGACGCCTCCGAGGTCGCTGAGTTCGTGACGAAGCACGAAGGCGCTATGTTTCTTGGCATCGACGTTTCGTCTGCCAAAGCTGCGGCAGACTACCTGAAAACCCACAACTTCGATGTGACGGGCCCAGACCCCGGCAGCATCATGAAGGAGGGTGAGACCACGCCGCCTCCCCCGATGTGGTATGACGTGAGCACCGCTGACAAGCCCGCAGCGAACAAAAAAGGATTCAACATACCCTTTTTCTTGGTCGAATACCTTTCCACCAATTGGAGGGACAAAGCCCGCGCTGAGGGGCGGATGGATCATCCCAACACGGCTCTGGGCATTCACGCGGTATGGTTTGCTGTGCACGACGCGGAAGCACAATTACAAACGCTTCGCGATGCTGGCCTCGAGGTCGGTGAATCCCGCGAGGCGAAGTTTCTCAGTGCCCACGGTCGGGAAGTGAAGGCTGGTCAGGGAGTGCTAGTGCTTCTGGGGTCGAGCGACAAGAACGGCCTGCTTACAAAGTATCTATCCGATCATGACGAAGGAATAATCGGCCTCAGCATCGAAGTGGCCGATTTGGGCAAGGCCCGCCAATTGGCTGAGTCCCGCATGGGAAGCAAGCTGGAAATTTACAAAGGCTTCTATGGCCCGAGTTTTCTGCTACCCCCGGAAGTCACGCATGGGGTGTGGATGGAAATGTTCCAGCCAGCCGAGCACTTGCACTGAAATCATTAAGAGGGTCATTGTTGCAAACAGGCGTTTACACTCAGAACCCCGTCAATGAGCTTTCGCCGCCAGCGTCCAAGCCTTGCCGTCGAAATGCGCGGGTAGCGCGAGGCCAAACAATTTCAAAATCGTAGGCGCCACATCCACAATCGCGGGCTTGTCTTCGATGAACTTGTGGCTCGAAAACAGAACTCCAGGAACGAGCCGTGGGTCGATGCAGTGGTCGCCGCTCCACGCCTTGGTATTGTCCTCGAAAACCTGCCCGGTAACTTTGCCCATCACCGAGTCCCACGAGGCGCGATAGCCGGCTCCGTAGCCGACCAGCAGATCGGGCGCGTTCTCCGTATACGGCCCACGATAAAACGCGTCCGTGATAAACACGCCGGTGACGCCAATAGCGCCAGAGGCCGGATCGACCAGCCCATTCAGCTTTTTTTGCAGCTCGTCTTTCAACGCCTCGGTTTCGCCCGGATCCACAATTCCCTGTTTCTCGCGGCCTTTGATATTCAGATAAAGTCCGTTGAGGCCCATGGTGTAAGCGCGAGTGCGCGACCAATCCACGTCCTCGAACCAGTCGCCGCTCTCGGTCTTGCCATCTTTCAGCGCCAGATATCCATTCTGATGCAGCCACGCATTCACGTTCATGCAGCGCGCAAACGACTTGAATCCATGATCGGAGATCACCATCAGCAGCGTGTCGTCATCAATCTTTTCCATCACGCGCCCGATGAGGCCATCCATGCGCTCGTACAGATCCTGAATCACCGGCGGATGCTGGCTGTGCGGCACATCGCGCGCCGCCGGATGATCTTCTTCCAGATAGCGCCAGAACATGTGCTGCACGCGGTCGGTCGTATCGAAAACACACGTGCAAAGCCCCTGCTTCGTTTTCTCCAGCGCATCAAAGAGCATCCGCTCGCGATCTTCGTGATTGCCGTAAGCCTGCGCCAGGAAGGCATCGTCATCGAGCACGTGCTCGTTGAGCGCCCACGTGTCTTCCGCCAAGCCGAGCGTGGCATACGGCCCGAAGAGCTTGGCCAGGTAAATCGAATACGTAACCGGGTGCGAGATGGGCAAGTCGGGATGTCCCGGATCGATGTTTACCGGCGTGACATAGACTTCAACCTCGGGCGAAAGTTCCTTGAGATAGAAGCGGCAGATGCCGTGCGCCGTGAAACCCATTCCCGCCTTGAATTCGGCCGGAATCCACTCGGAGTATTCTCCGACTTTCAACGTGAACTTTTCCGAACCAACCACAAAGCGCGCCTGCTTCGATCCTAGCTCCGGCCGAATTTCGAAATTCACCCGCAGTTCGGTGCCAGCTTTCTCCGCCAGCGGGCTGTCGGGCCCCGGAATATACGAACGGCAAACACCGTTCTTGCGCTCGATGGGTACGCGCACGCCGCCTTCGCGAAACTTGTCGCTGGAAGCGCGGGTCGTACACAGGCAAAACGTGCCCTGGCTGCCCTTCAGATCGGGCACACACATCCCGGAAAGCAGCACGCCCTGAAACTTTTCCGGCGGGAACGTGACGGGAACGCGAATCACGGAACTGAAAATTCCCGCATTGCCCAGCCAGTGCCAGAACGGCGTGCCCTTGCGCATCGCCTTGATTTCCGTTTTGCCGAATGGAATGGAATATTTTCCGATCTTGATGTGCCGCTTCGGCCCCTTGATTTCAGCCGACGAAAGAAACGGAAGATAGTTGCTGGTATCGCGCGCCAGAAAGTCGTAGATGTTGTGTTTGCCCGGGTTCACCCCGGTCATGAACGTTGACCATGCCACCGGAGAAATCGCCGGAAACGTCGTGCGCAGCTTGCTGAAGGTTCCTTTTTCCCGCAGCTTCGCCAGGTTCGGCAGCCTGCCTTCTTCCATAAATCGATCGGCGAGATCCGGATCCATCCCGTCGAATCCCAAAATCACCGCTCGTTCAAACGTCGCCTTTCCGTATGCGTTTCGCCGCCGGAGAAAACGGAACAACTGGCGGATTGGCCACGTCATCAGCGCATAGAACGAATAGAGGAACGCAACAAAGATCGCCCAAAACGATGACAGCACGGCAAATCCCGCACCCGGACCGGCGTAGGCATGACTGGCCGTTGGGAACAGTACGACCGCAAGCAGCAGGAATAAGTACCAATGGAGCGACGGGCGCCCCCGCCCGTCCCGCAACGCGATACGCTGCCCACACAGTCTCTTCATATTTGAATCCCCAAGAGTTCCTTGAAAATAAATCCTGCAACCATCGACAGGATGAAGAACAGCCAAATCCAGTTCATGCCATAGCCCGCGATCTCGATGTTGCGATCCGGGTAATTGATCGAAATGGACTCGATCGGACTATTCTCCGGCAGCGCCGACTCGGCCGACGAGAACATACGCTGCCAGAATTGTCCGCGCAAGCGGACAGTCGAAATTCGCGGCAGGTCACTTCCCACACAAACGGCCTTCTCAGCGCTCTGGCCGGCAGCGGCAATCTTCACTTCATATTCTCCCTCTTTTGAGCCGGCCAGTCGCCAGACAATCTCATTTTCTGCCGGAATGTGCACCGGAGGCGCGGTCATCGAGATTTCGGGCGGGAGGTCGAGCGCCACGTCATTCAGCACGTCGCTTGCGGTCGTCTGTCCGGCCGACGCTGCAGCTAGGTGAACCGTCAGAAGAAACGGCGCGTTCACGGGAAGCGGGTTTTGGCCCAGATAACGATCGATCTGCACCATCAGCAAAGTAATCGGAATGATGACGTACAGCAGCGGCTTGAATGCGAGTTTCAGGTAACGCCCTGTACCGCGCAGGATCTTGCCGTACGAGCCCATCACCACCGGAATCTGATCGCGATAGAGGCGCACAGCCAGCAAATGAGCCTTCAGTTGATCCTTCGCAATGCCGATTGCTTTCTGGTCCGATGTGTAGCCGAACAGGACCACCATCAGTAATCCAACGACCAGCGACACGATAACCACAATCGCCAGCGGACTCGTCAGCAGAAAGAGATTGAACGTCGCGATTACCACGGCATGACCGTCGATCGCCATCGGTTTTGAGAGAACAGTCAAGCTACTCGATGTACCCTAATCCGCGCAGCCGCTTTTGAATCTCTTCCTTCGACGTGCTGCTCTCGTCCGGCAGGATTTTCTTGGTTTCTTTTTCCAGCATGTGGATGACGAATTCGTCGATCGATTCGTATCCCGCGGCATCCGAACACTGCTTGACCTTCTCCAGCAGCTCGCCTTCGATCTTCACTTTGTGTGAACCAAACATGATCTCTCCCCGTTTGTACGCCCATCGCCTAGCGCCGTATCCCGCAAGTTTGTGGCATAAATCCACGCTGTCATCCTGAGCGAAGCGAAGGACCTATGCAGTGGACTGTGGAATGCACAGGTCCTTCGCTTCGCTCAGGATGACAATTCTAAAAAGTATCGCCATGCATCGCTCCATGCGGGAACTTCACGCCTAACGCGGCTGAAACACCGACTGCCCCATCATATCCTTCGTTTTCGCGATTCCGAATTCCGACAGAATCGTGGGTGCGATATCAGTCAGCGCCGGAGTCTGCGCTTCAATCTTGCGGTTGCTCAACAGCACTCCCGGCACCTTCGTGAAGTCCATGCAATGATCGCCGCTCCACGCATTCGTGTTGTCCTCAAGCACGTCCGCCGGGAACGCGCCCAGAATCGTTTTCCATCCCGCGCGATATCCGCGGTTGTAGCCAACGAGTGCATCCGGACCCGTGCGCGCGTATGGCCCCTGGTAGGCCTCGCTTGCCAGATCGATTCGCGTAATCACCTGAGAACCATCCTTCGGATCGCGGACCTCCAAAAGCTTCTGCCGGATTTCCTGCAGCAGCGCGTCCGCCTGAGCGCCACTTTCGACAATGCCCTCACGCTCGCGTCCGCGCATGTTCAGATAAAGTCCGTTCAACCCCAACCCGTACGCGCGCGTACGGCTCCAATCCACATCGGAGAAGGGCTCGCTCGCATCCCCGCTGGCGCCTTCCTTCCGCGTGATGTAGCCATTGTTCAACAACCACGTATTCAGATTGAACGAGTGCCGGTAGGAAGCAAACCCGTGGTCCGAAAGCACCAGCAGCGTCGTATTGTCATCGACCTTCGGCATCACTTCGCCGAGCACCTGGTCAATCTGCTCGTAAAACTCCTCCAGCGCCGTCCCATACTGAGCAGCGAGCGCGGGATTGTACGCAGGATGCTGGGGATCAGTCAGCCGCCACAGCATGTGCCCGTTCAGATCGAGGCTCGAGAAATAAAAGAAGAACAGTCCCTGGTGAAATTTTGGAAACTCGGCATCGAACGCGCGCCGATGTTCGGCGAGCACGGTGTGCGCCTGTTCCAGATACTCTTTATCGTCGAGCACGCCGGCGGTGAGCGCCTTCGTGTCTTCGGCAATGCCTTGCGTGTGGAATTCGCCGATTTGTTTCGCCAGATCGCTCGAGTAACTCGATGGCGTAGAGATGGGCAGAGCGGGATCTGCCGGGTCAATATTGATTGGCGATACGTAAAGTTGAAACCGTGGATGCGTCTGCTTGAGATAAAAGCGGCAGATCCCCTTCACATTGCCAATCACCGGCATCAGCTGAAATTCCACCGAAACCCATCCACTCCATTCGCCTTCCTTCAGAACGAACTGCTGGTCCTGCACGCCGATGCGCGCGACCGGTTCCAGCGGATCCACGTCAACCGTGAAAGGCTCGGTAGCGGGAGGCGAGTTCTTGCGAAACGTGTTGTCCGGCCCAATGAGATTGGTCGCGACGCGATTGTTCTTCACTTCGACCTGCACCACTTCCCCGCCCTCGACGGCTCCCACCGCTGCTGTCGGATCATCGGTGTAGAAGGTAAACGTGCCATACGTGCCGCGCAGATCGGGCGTGCCCATGCCGGAAAGCGTCTTCCCTTTCGCCGCGATCGGCGGGAAATTTGCCGGGATGCGGTAAACATAATTGGGCACGCCTTGTTCGTCCAGAATCTCCCAGAAGGCCTTGCCGTGCCGCAACTGTTCCGCCGAGCCGCTGCCGAGCGGGATCACCCAACTCCCGAGATGAAAACTATGCTTGGGCCCTTCGACCTTCGACGTGGAAAAATAAAGCTGAAAAGTTTTCGGATCTCGATGGATGAAATCAAAGATTCCGTGCCCGCCGGCATTCATTCCCGTAATCAAGTTCGACCACGCCACCGGGCTTTGCGGCGGGATGCTCGTCGTCAAACGCCGGAACGACCCCTGCGCGGCCAGCCGGGCGAAGTTTGGCATCTTGCCCTCCGCCATGAACTTCGTGAGCAGGTCCGGGTCGAGCCCGTCAATGCCCAGAATGATCAGCTTCCTCGACCCAACCGCTCCGCCCCGCGCGTGCTGGCAGGAGAGAAGCAGGCTCAAACCCGCGGCGCATAAGGCCAGCAGGCACACCAGCCGAAGACGTTTTCTGAAGGGCACGGTCACTGCAAGTATGATCTGCAAATATGGTCCAGCTTCACGGAGGCGGCATCGAGCCTTCCCGGCTACCGATGGGTGGTGTTCAAGACGTCACCACTAGAGGAGATCCCGAGGAGCAGGTACATAGATTGTACGCGGGGTTGCGTGGACGTCAAGACTGGGGGTTTTGAGGTAGTGGTCTAATTCCGTGTTGCTGAGCCGCGAGCTTCGAGCAAACCGGATGCCCGCAGCTCGCAGCTTATTTGCTAGGCAACACAGAATTAGCCCACTACAGGTTTTGATCAATGGCGGCGCGGCCTTTACACTTACTGTCATGATTCGAAAACTCGTTGCCGGCGTGAGTCTGATCTTTCTTAGTTTCTCTTTCGCCGCAGCCGCACCGAAACCCAACCTGGTGCTGATCACCCTCGACTCCACCCGCGCCGACCGCATGGGCTTCCTCGGCGCCAAGGCTGCGCTTACGCCCAATCTCGATCGTCTTGCCGGGGAAAGCATCGTCTTCGAGCATGCCTACGCCCAAGCGCCGGCCAGCGTGGTTTCGCACGCGACCATTCTTTCCGGAGCCTACCCTCAAAGCACCGGCATGAACGCGATTGGCGGTACGCTATCGCCATCCCTGCCTTACCTCCCGGAACTGCTGAAGACGCAAGCCTATCGGACGGCCGCGTTTGTTGGCTCCATTGATCTCGATCCGTCGAACGGCCTGGCACAAGGCTTCGACCGCGGCTTCCAGACATACGACGCAGGCTTTCGCCGGGCCAGTATAGGGACGGGCGCCTCGCCCGTCCAAGCCGAGCGAACCGGGGCCCCCGTCAAGCCCGGTGTTGGCTTGACGGGGTGGAGTAGCTCGGCAGCGAACGGCGGCCAGCGTTCTTCACTGACCCAGCGCCGCCCCGATCAGGTAGTCACCAGTGCCGCAGCATGGCTAACCCGCAACCCGCAGGCCCCATTTTTTCTTTGGATTCACATCGATCCGCGCCCGGCCGCTGCGTCCTACGACGCCGGCATCAAGGCGGCCGATGCGGCCATCGGCAAACTTCTAGCCATCCTGCACCAGCAGAAACTCGACTCCGCCACCGCCATTGTCATCGTAGCCAGCCACGGTGAGAGCCTCGGCGCCCACGGCGAAGAAACCCACGGCATCTTCCTCTACGACGAGACCATCCACGTCCCACTCGTAGTAAGACTCCCGGAAGCCCATCCTGCCGCCAAGCGAGTCGCCGCCAAGGTAAGACTCGTGGACATCGCTCCTACCTTGCTTGAAATCGCCGCGATCCCGGTTCCCTCGCAGATGCAGGGACAGTCGCTGTTACGCATCGCGAAGGCCAGTGGCGGCAGCGGTGGTGATCAGCCCGTGTACTCCCGCAGCGATCTGCCCCAGCGCGGATTCGGCTGGAGCCCGCTAGAATCCTGGCGCGCCGGCAAGTATCTCTACATCCGCGCCCCCAAGCCTGAACTCTACGACTTAACCACCGACCCGGGAGCCGCTCACAACCTGGCCCAGAGTTCGAAAGCCACGCTCGATACGATGGCGGCGCAGCTCGATAACTTTGATCGCCATTTCAGCGGCGAGGCCGGCAAGTCTTCCGCGGAGTTGAGCTCTTCCGAGATGCAGAAACTGGCGTCGCTCGGATACGTTGGACTGCAAAAGTCGTCGGGTTCCGCCGCCGCGGTTGCCGGAACCGACCCCAAGGACAAAATAGCGACCGCCAACAAGGTGATCGAAGCAGCATTGGATCGCGACCAGTCGAAGCCAGACCTCGCGATCGCCCGCGCCATTGCCGCACTCGATCGCGTCGTCTCCGCCGATCCCAACCTCTATCTGGCGCAGTACACGCTCGGTGCGGCGCTGGCCCGGAAAGGGCAATACGCCGAGGCGGTCAAGCATCTGCACAAAGCGATCGAACTCCAGCCCGACTCCGCCTGGGCGCACTACGAAATCGGCGCAACCCTGCTGAAAACCGGTGACTTCAAAACCGCCATCGTCCACCTCGAAATCGCCACCGGACGCCTGCCAGCCTTCGCCCCCGCACACGCCGCCCTCGCCCAGGCCTACGAACGCGTGGGGCGAAATGATGACGCGAAACGGGAACGAAGCAAGGGCGGACACGTAATTTACTAAAAGCAGGTCTCCGCGTCATGCTAATCAGTGGCAGTAGGGAGCACTAAACTTGCATGCCTTATCGTATTCTACTTTTGCCTGATTCGGACGGTGCAAGCGGTCGTATGCGATCGCCAAATTCAGATGAACCTCGGCCGCATCCGGTTTCAGCGCCAGGGCTTTCTTGTAGGCTTCTACGGATTTGTCCAGGCGTTGTGTTCGCCCGTAAGCAATGCCTAACGAATTTAGAATCGCAGGATCATCGAGCCCCAACGCGACGGCTTTCTCAAGATGCTTTGCGCTTTCCGCAAAGCTTCCTTCTTGCAGTTCCAGCATCCCCAAGTCCCTTAGCAGAGCAGCGAAACTAGGCTGGATTGCGGTTGCATTCCTGTAGTAAGCGATGGCACGCTTGCGATCCCGCTTGGATTCGAGGAAGCCCAATTCGTACAACGCCTGGTAGCTTTGCGGATTTAGAGCCAGCGCCTTCTGTGCCCATTCTCTCGCTTCGTCGGTCTTGCCCTGAAACATCAGAGAACGTGCCAATCCGGTCATCGCCTGCTCAAACTCCGGGCTGAGCTGGAGGCAATTCTTGAGCTCGGCAGACGCTTCGTCCCACTCCTGCTGGGCCAGCGCCGCCTCTCCCAGGTAGAAGGGGACAATATACATGCGAGGATCTTTTTCACGGATTGCGTTCAGCAGAATACGCCCGCGAGCGAAATCTCCGGCATGGACCGCGTCTTGCGCCTCCAGAAGAGTATTGAACTCCGATAACTTTGTTTTTGGATCTGCCAATCCCGCCAACAACGCCGTCTGCGGAACTGGTGAGCGATAGGAAAAATACCCCAGTGATCGCAGCTTTTGCTGCGCCTCCGGTGAAAGCGTCGATGCTGTTCCCGGCACAGCCTTGTATGAATCCGCCTGCAAAACGGCCTCCAGTTTCTGTCTCAAGACAGCTACCGTCGCACCTTGCATCGGAGCGAGATTGTTCTTTTCCTCGGGATCCGCTAGCACATCGTAGAGTTCTGCGGTCGGTGCATCGATGAAGTGGAATCGTCCACTCTGCAGGGAGTGTAAAGGGCTCCAACCGAACGAATTGAAAGGATAAAAAGTCTCGCTGTATGCCCCTCGCGAATCGCCCGCACCACCTGCCAGCGGCAGAGCCATCTTCGCCATAGGGTCGGCAAGTCCCGCGATGCGCAGTATCGTCGACGATATTGCCGAGATCTCAACCACATTTTGATGCCGCCCAGGCTTGTACCCCGCCCCTTCCGGAGGCTTGATAATGAGTGGAACGCGCAGCGTTGAATTGTAGAGGAAGAATCCGTGTTCCTTCTCCCCGTGATCGCCCAAGGACTCCCCGTGATCGCTGACCACAACGATGAGAGTCCGCCCATACAACTGAGATTGCTTCAGCCAGTGGATGAGGTGGCCAAGTTCATGATCGGCGTACGCAATTTCGCCGTCATAGAGATGGCCCGCGTATTTGCTCTGGAACGGCTCCGGGGGATTGTAGGGGCTGTGGGGATCGTACAGGTGCAACCAGAGAAAAAATGGCCGTCTGTGAGTCTTTTGTAACCAACTCAATGCATGCTCGACACTCTCCCCAGCCTTGCGTTCGACCAGGCCTAGCTCTCGCTTGTTGTAAGATGCCTGCGAAAATTCGTCGTCATAAAAATCAAAACCGCGGGCGAGCCCCCAGCTGTGATCGAGGGCAAACGAACTCACAACCGCACCCGTCGAGTAGCCGTGTTCCCGCAGGGCTTGGGCGATGGTCCGAAAGCGAGAGTCTAACGGCGGACTCGTAAAGTCCTGGGCCCCGTTCTGGAAAGGGTAGCGCCCAGTCATGATCGATGCGTGGGAAGGGAACGTAAGCGGCACCTGTGCGATCGCCCGTTCAAAGACAATCCCATCGCCAGCCAAAGCATCCAAGGTCGGTGTCAGCACTTCAGTTGCCCCGTAGCACCCGACGTGATCTGCTCTCACTGTATCGATTGTGACGAGAATGACATTCGGTCGCGGAGAGCGGGAGGGAACCCTGGTCGCCAGCAGCTGCGTGCTTACCAGGAACGCCGAAATCACCACCTTGAGCATTAACTTCATCGAACGGAGCTCTTAGTCAGGCGGCGCTGCCTTCGGGCGAAGCACTACCCTTCGTTCACTCCAGCCAAAGCGTAGCACAAACGCACGGCACAGCTTTCGTTTCAAACATTGGAACAGCGCCGTCTTCACAGGACGCACTGGGTGTGCTCGGCATTCCAGCTTCTCCCAGAGACCGGCGGCTCCTGACTCCAGACCAAAAAGGCCGGCCTTTCGGCCGGCCCCAGGTTTTGTTCCAGTCTTGTTGCGCTCAGAAATCTAAACGCAACGCCAACTGGACAACGCGATGCCCTCCCGAATCCCCAAGCGTCGACAGCGACTTGCCAAACGTCGACCCATAGTCCTGGATGTTGACGTCGGGGTTGCTCCAGTTCGGGTGGTTGAACAGGTCGAAGAAGTTCGCCTGGAACGTCACTCCTGCACGCTCGTTGATTTTGAATTTCTTGCTGATATCAAAGTCAACGTTCGTGAGCGCCGGACCGATGAGGCTGTTACGTCCGATTGGAACATCGCACCAGTAGCCGCCATTGACCGTCAACGGGCAGCTCCCGTGGCCATTGTTGAGACCCTGCGGATCGTACAGGACCCACTTATCTGCATTGAAGTAGCCGTTACCCGGGCTGCTACTGAGAATCGTGCTGCTCGGGGTCCCGACTGGCACTAACCGATCGGTGTAGTAACCATCCTTGTTCAAGTCGTAGCTACTGGCACCAGAATGCGGCGACGCGGGGTGGCCGGTTTGCCAGGAAACAATCGTGTTCACTCCCCAGCCCCCGATCCACCGGTTCCCTTTCATAAACGGCAAGTCATAGCTGACAGTGCCGACCACGCGTTGGGTCGAGTTGAAGTCCGCTGGACCGTAGTCATAGTGGATGTTCATGTTATCCGTCGGGTGGGCACCGGCACGGTTGTTGAACAGGTCGCTCATCGTATCAAGCGCCTTGGAGTAGGTGTAGTTGACGTTGAGACCAAGCCCATTCGAGTACGTTTTTCGAACCGTCATTTGCAGAGCATGGTAGTTCGAAGAGTAGCCATTGCTGCGGTAGTTGTCCGCCCCAATCTTGTCGTTGATGCGCTGGCTTTTCGAGCACGCCAAACCGTTAGGGACGGCGGTGCTTTTGCAGACCGCAGCAGCACCGCTCACTGCCGGAGTAGCCGAAGTTCGTCCGTCAAACGTGTTGATGTCACTTAGCCCAATCAGCTTGTGGCCGAAGGTTCCGACATATTCCGGCTGGAATACGTATCCCTTGAGAAATTCCCACTGGAAACCGAGGTGGGCCTGCTCATAGTAGGGGGTTGCCATGTTCTGATCCATGTGACGCGGATTCGGTTTTGGACTGTATATCGGATTGTTGTAGAGCGACAGTGAAGTGAATGGATAAGTCAGCAGCCCCGGGCTCGAAATCGGTCCCGCGGGCACCCCATTGAAAGTCGGTCCAATTTGGTTGTCCGAGAAAAGGGGCGGATTGAAGCGGATGTTCTCGAACACGTTGTTGTAGATGCGGTCATACATGATGCCGAAACCAGCGCGCATGATCAATTTCTGGTGACCAGTTACGTCATAGGCAAACCCGACGCGTGGGCCAAAATTGTTCGTGTCCTTGTTCCAGATGGAAGCATTGCGCATCTGGAACACAGCCGTCGACACTGACGCGTAGAACGGGCTGGTGGTCGGGAAGAACGGGTTCGTGGAACATCTCGGCTGATTTGTCCCACCGCATGAGGAACTACCCACGAAGGTCGGCACCGGCGTGGCCGTCGACCCGAAGTAAAGGTTCGAATCGATGTTGGGTTGGAAGTTGTGCGGAGGCCCGAAGTACTCCCAACGCAGTCCGAGGTTCATGGTCAAGCGGCTGCTGACGCGCCAGTCATCTTGCACATAGAAAGCGACTTCGTTCGCCCGATAGCCGCGGTAGTAGTCCGGCGACTGCCCGGTCGTTGGATTGATGGACGCAGACATCAAGTACGCGCCACCATATTGAGTACCACCAAGGTAATGGTTAAATATGTCACTGAAAGCCAGGTCGGTTACCGTGTCTTCCACGCCCCATGGAAGGACGCTGCTGTACTTGTCGTTGAAGAACGTCGACCCATTACGCGTCCGGCGGTACTCGCCTCCCACCTTGAAGTTGTGCTTGCCCTTCACGAACGACAGGCTGTCAAGATACTGGAACTGGTTGTCCGTGAAGAACTGCGGAAGACCAGAATAATAACCAAGGTCCACCCCCATACCGTCGATCGTGTAGTACGCCGGCGTGCCCAAGGCCTTCGGATCGGCCGGGAAGTTAACGCGATGCCTTAGAAAGCCGGCCTTGAAGGTATTGAGAATGGTTGGCGTAAACGTGTGGTTCCAGCTGGCCACCCAGGTTTGCCCGCGTCCGTCTTGCGTGTACGCCGGACCAAGCGCATTGTATCCGCCTCCGTACGTGTCGGTATAGAGGGCCTGCTGAAAGGCTAGTACCGCGTTGACCGAGTCCTTATCGCTGAAGCGGTGATCTACTTTCACGCTAAAGCGCTCTTCGTTCTCCGCCTCCGGATCTGCCACCGTGACTTGTCCGTAGACAGGAACTGGCGCCCCGGTGGAATCGAAGTAGTTCAAACCGGCCGTCCAGAAGCCAGCACCCGCAGAAGAAAACGTGGATGCGTTGGTCGCGACGGGATATGGTGAGACAGCTCGCAAGGCATTGAAGACCGGGCCCAAGCTTGTCGCGCCCGGAACTCCAGCCGAAGTAAACAGTCCGGGACAAGCAGCACCGGTGTATGACCAACACAGGCCTGGATTCGAATTGTTTTGATAAACCGGAGCATTGCTCTCCGCCCAGGCAGCAAGCCCACCGTTATTCACGAAATCCAGGAACTGCTGCGTGGTACCTTTTGTCGTCAGCGGGACAGACTGGCGCACGCGGTGAATCTCCGCAGTGCCGTAGAAAAAAGTCTTGTCCTTTATGATCGGGCCGCCGATGGAGCCGCCGAACTGGTTACGCACCAAGTGGTCCTTCGTCTGGCTGGCATTCGATTCCCAATCATTTGCCGTCAGCGCCTGAATACGGTTGTACTCGAACGCCGATCCGTGCCATTGATTGGTACCGCCCTTCAAAACGGTGTCGGTGATGAAGCCGCCACCCTTGCCGTATTCGGCTGAGTAGCTATTGGTGATGACGCGGTATTCTTGGATAGCATCGGGCGAAATGCTCGTAGCAGCGCCGCCCTGATCGTAGTTCGAAATCTGCCCGCGCCCGGCTTGGCCTTGTTCATTATTGTCAGCGCCCTCCATGAGATAGCTGCCAGCGCCTTCACGGGTACCGTTGACCGCCGCGCCGCGGTTATTGCCCGTGTTGTTCTGCGGAACTGCACCCGCCACCAACTCAATGAAGGAGTTCTGGTTGCGTACTTCCAAAGGCATGTTCTGCCAGATGTTGCGATCCACCAACTGCGAGACGGCCGAGTCGGTAGTCTGGACGGTCTCTGCGCTAGCCTCGACGGTAACTTGCTCGCTGGCCGCGCCCAGCTCCAGTTTCAAGTCTGCTGTAGCGGTGACGCCGACGCTGACCACGATCCCTTCAATCTTCGTGCTCTTGAAGCCCTTGGGCGAGACCTGAACAGCATAGGTGCCGACGACCGGCAGCGCTGGGAACCGGTAGTTTCCGGTTGAACTTGTAACGGTCGTGCGCTTTTCACCAGTGGCGCTGTTCATGAGCGTCACTGTCGCCCCCGAGATCACGGCGCCGGTCGGATCTGTGACCAGACCCGCAATCTCTCCTGAACCTTGCGCCCATACGGTTCCCGTCAATAGCGCCAGAACCGCAAGGACAAGCAGAAAGCGTGTCCATGTATAACGGAAAGTAGATTCCATTTGATTTCTCCTGTCTGAATCTGGAAATCTAAATGCAGTTAATCGAGTTACGTTGATTGGCCTGACATCGGCACACAACCCCAGGAAAAGTCTTACAAGATAACCAGCGCTTAATTGCAATCTGTATTCCAAAAGCGAATCAAATAACGATCATGTTTTTCAATGACATAGACTTCGCATCCAAGGGCTCTACATTTTTTTGGATACGCACCATCGATTAATCTATGAAAACATGTAGATTGTCAGTCAGAGCGACGCAATCGGTCGGAGCCAGCCCGCTATGAACATGCCGCCCAACCACGGCGACTTCAACAGAGGCGTCGATCTTTCAACCACGCCCACTTTTTCGGCGCTCATGAGGTTCTCGAAGACGTCTGGCGCTCTCTGCCCCGCGACCGGCCCTCGCGTCGGCATCTGCGTCTGCATATCCAAGGCATGGTTCAGCTGGCGGTCGCTTTTCATCACGAGTCCAAAGGCAACCATGTGGGTGCGCGCTCGGTTCTGGAGCGTGCCATGCGCAATCTCAACGGCGCGGACGGCTCGTTTCCCGAGCTCGATCTCGACCGGCTGCGCGCTGAGTTGGAACTCTGGCGGCGGTATCTGGATAATCCCGAGGGCGCGGGGGAGAAGAAAGACGAGAAGAAATTGAACGGGCGGGACGTCCGTCGCCATGCTGCCCCGGCCCTGCCGAAGATAATGCCGCTCCGCTAGATCGCGGCTATATCTTAAAGGTTGCGCACCGACCGCGCCTGCTAGAATCTTGTTGTTGTGAACCCCAGTCTCTCATCTCCACGCAAAACGCCACAAACGACGACACGAAACACCGCGCCCAAGTCCGTTCCTCTGCTTGACTTGCGCCGCCAGTACGATGGCATCCGCGAAGAAGTGCTGGCCGCCATCGCTCGTGTGTGCGATTCGCAAAGTTTCATTCTCGGTCCGGAGGTCGAGGCGCTCGAGCGTGAGATTGCCGCGCTGACGGGAGCGGCCTCCGCCGTCGGCTGCGCGTCAGGAACGGAGGCTCTCTGGCTGGCGCTCGTCGCCGCGGGCGTAAGGCCCGGAGACTCGGTCATCACCACGGCATTCAGCTTCTTTGCCTCGGCCAGCGCCATTGTGCGGGCGGGCGCAACGCCGGTCTTCGTGGACGTCGATCCCGGCACGCTGAATCTCGATGCGGCGCTCGTTGGTCGGCACCTGCGTGGTCGGCAACTCCGCACAAAACGACCCGAAAATCTTTGCGCGATTCTTCCCGTGCATCTTTACGGACAGTGCGCCGACATGGATCGCTTCGACCGCATCGCGCAGGAATTCGGAGTCGCAATTGTGGAGGACGCCGCCCAGGCGATTGGCGCCGAGTGGAGCGGGCGCGGCGCGGGCGCGCTCGGTGTAACCGCCGCCTTCAGTTTCTATCCCACCAAGAACCTGAGCGCCTACGGAGACGCGGGCATCGTCACCACTACCTGTCCGCGGATGGCCGAGCACATGCGGCAACTCCGCAACCATGGCAGCCCCCGGCGCTACTACCACGACGAATTTGGCTGGAACGGGCGCATGGACGCCATTCAGGCAGCGGTACTGCGCGTGAAGCTTCCACACATCGCGGACTGGAACCGGAACCGGCAGCAGCACGCCGCGACCTATGACCAGTTGTTGGCCGGCGCCGGGCTGACTTCCGGGCTGACTTCCAGCCAGACTTCGAACCAACTCGCGCCGGTGCGCTTGCTGGCGCGGAGTCCGCAAGCCAAACATGTGTTCCATCAGTATGTGATTCGCGCCCAGCGGCGAGACGAGTTGCGCAAATTCCTCGCGGAACGAAAAATTGGGTCGGAGATCTACTACCCGCTGCCGCTGCACTTGCAGCCCGTCTTTTCCTACCTCGGACTGAAGGCAGGAGACATGCCGGTCTCCGAACAGGCCGCCAGGGAAGTGCTGGCCTTGCCGATGTTCCCGGAGTTGACCGCGGCCGAGATCCGGTGTGTGGTCGAGAGCATTGCGGATTTCTACAGTTGATTTAACCGCAGAGGACGCAGAGATCGCGGAGGAAAGAAAATCCAAAAAACCTCTGCGCGCTCAGCGTACTCTGCGGTTAAAGGTTCTCGTTTACCGCTTGCGCTTGGGTTTCCTCACCGTCCGCACCGGCTGTTCTCCCGGCCTATACACTCGACGCACAATCGGCGTGTTGAGCTTGTATTTGCGCTCGGTCACGTTGCCGTTGTCGTCTTCCACACGAATGGTGAATACGGGCAACAGGCCTTCCTTATCGAAGTTTTCTTGTGAAACGGTCACCGGCAGGACGCCTTCCATGCGCTCGCGATAGGCCGTCTCATAGCGATGACGCTTCACATTCCAGGTGAAGACGCGAATCTGGTTGAAGTCAAACGGCAGGCCATCCTTGGGTTCGGTGAGGACGGTCAAGTACTGCCCGACCTTCTTGTCCGCATCCTGAACCTGATTCAGCACGAAGAATGCGACAATACGCTGGCCTTCCGCGTATTGCGCGACGTCGAGCGGGACGTCGAGATCAATCATGCGGGCGAGCACCCAGCCGACACGGTTGTGGGAGTCGCGCACCAGCCACCAATCCTCGATCACCGGTACAGGCTGTTTCTTGTCCTGCTGATTGCTGCCCGCCGTGGTGGAGCGCGACGGCGGCGCAACCGCGCCTGGCTTTTCGGCTGTGCCGCGCTTCAACAACGACAGCTTCTCGCCGGAAGAAATCTGGTAGAGATGTTCGGTATCGCGTCCCGGTTCAACGTGCAAGTTCGTGTCGTTGCGCGTGATGCCTTGCGCCTGCACGGGATCGTTCTGGTTGTCCGCGGTCAACTTCTGGATCCGATCGAAGACTTCCTGACTGACGAGATATCGCTGTTCCATCCATCCCGTCACACCCGTTGCGGTGCGCACTTTGACGAAGCGGCGGTCACGGTCGAGCACTTCCACGCGCTCGCCGTTCTTCACCACTCCGGTTTTCTCATACACTGCAGCCACGTGGTCGCGCAGGTTAGCCTGGACGCCGGAGACGTAGGCGATCTCGAGCACGCGCCCGCGGCCCCGATTGCACGCTGACAACAACAGGAGAAAGAGAAGTGGAATACACAACAAGAATTGATGGAGGATGCGTTTCACGGGCTCGCTATCCAATATAACGCGAGCCCGCTTCCGCCGGCACTTGTTCGATCAGTGCGTCTGCGATCACTGCGTTTGCAAGAAATCAAGCGCCACATCGAGTTTTTCAGCAGCCAGAGCGGCTCGCTTCCAGCGCCTCTTTTTTCCCTTATTCCTTGCCTGTTTACTCCGAAGGTATTAACCCGTGTTTACCAGTACCCCCCTCCCCCCGGTCTTTTGGAATCATAGGGTTAGGTGGCCTAACTCCGCCAAAATCTAGAGCGCAAAGGACTTATATGGAAAATATTCCGGAATAAGGACTTAGGTTGTCAAAGCGCGCTGAAAATGGGTTTGGGGCAGCTTCGAGGGCCGTCTTGGTTGACGGGCACAGCTCTACACTGCCCCAATCAGTTCCATATTGTCGCACTGGGCGGGGCTGG